>NZ_JBAGLP010000013.1:0-308 GCF_036689775.1 Isoptericola haloaureus
GATCGTCCATCGCGAAGTGCAGGGCGCGCAGCGCCCGTGAACGCGATCGTGCCGCGACCCTCCCCGTCGCCGGGTCGGGGCGGTGTCAGCCGCGCGGCGTCTTGGCCGGCGGCACAGCCAGCGCGTGCTCCGAGACGTCGACCGCGCCGTGGACGCCGGGGCCGCCCGGGGCGCCGCCCGCCTGCTCGCCGAGGAGGGGGCCGGTGACGCGGCCCGCGCCGCGCAGGTCCACCATGGCGGACTCGCCGCCCGGCAGCAGGTGCGCCGGGACCGCGACGGTGGCGGACAGGACCGTGGTCTTCATGGAG
>NZ_JBAGLP010000047.1:0-448 GCF_036689775.1 Isoptericola haloaureus
GTATGCCAGTTGTTCCGCCAGGAGCACCGCTGGTTCGCTACGTTCGGGAGGGATAACCGCTGAAAGCATCTAAGCGGGAAGCCTGCTTCAAGATGAGGTTTCCAACAGGCTAGACCTGTGAAGGCACCCAGCTAGACCACCGAGTAGATAAGCCGGTAGTAGAAATCAGTACCAACGACTGTAACAGCTGATCGGTACTAATCAGCCGACAACTTCAACACACCTACACTGCGTGCTCCGCGTCCACTGTGCGGTTCCCGAAAAACGGGCACCACCCCCACCCCCCCCGCCACCATCCGTGGCAGCCGGGGCAAATACGTGGGGGACCCGAAATCTCGTTACTGTTACGGCGGTCACAGCGAAGGGGAATCGCCCGGTCCCATACCTAACCCGCAAGCTCAGCCCGTCAGGCCCGATGGTATTGCCCTGGAGTCGGGGTGGGAGAGTA
>NZ_JBAGLP010000050.1:0-369 GCF_036689775.1 Isoptericola haloaureus
CGCACTAGGGTCTCGCCAACTTCGCACCCTCGCGCCGGGTCATCCCACGGGACGGCCTGGTCAGCACGCCCCTGCACTCGCACGCTCGCTCCGGGTCATCCCACGGGCTGGCCTGGTCGGGACGCCCCTGCACCCGCACGCGCGCTCCGGGACATCCCCCTGGCTGGCCGGCACGCGACGCCACTCCACCCACCCGCTCGCTCCTCCCCACCCCACAGCCGGTCCGCCCCGCATGACACCGGCCCGTCTCGTCGTGCGACGAGACGGGCCGGTGCGGGTGGAGGCCCAGGGCCCCGATCGCCCCCTGCGCGTCCGGGATCCGGGGAGGTGGGATCACATCGACGGCATGAGGACCGAGTCGATGAGGTA
>NZ_JBAGLP010000071.1:0-523 GCF_036689775.1 Isoptericola haloaureus
GGCCCGCGTCAGCTACGACCTCACCGGCGACGGCACCTGGGACCGCATCGAGACCTACGGCTACTTCGCCACCGACCCCGTCCCCGGCAACGAGACCTACACCTCGCAGGGACGTCTCGCGGCAGAGGACGGCACCCTCGGCGACCTCGACGACGGCACCGTCCGCCTCGAGATCTGGAGCGCCCTGGGCACCGCCACCCCGACCGTGACCACCGGCCCCGACTCCACCCTCACCCTGCCGTTCACCGACTCGACGGAGCCAGGTCCGGACCCGACTCCGGAGCCGTCGCCGGAGCCCAGTTCGGAGCCCAGCCCGGAACCCAGCGAGAACCCGGGTGCAGGGCCGGTGCGCTACCTCGGCGGCGACGGCTCCCTCCCCGCGCAGGCCGGACCCGAGGGCACCGTCCAGCTCACCTCCGCCGGCGGCCAGAACCACGACGGCACCCCGCACCAGCCCGCCGTCTTCGAGGCCACCGGACTCACCGGCACCCACACCGGCCAGACGACCGCGTTCTCCTTCGCC
>NZ_JBAGLP010000079.1:0-335 GCF_036689775.1 Isoptericola haloaureus
GGCCTCGTCCCCTCCCGCGGGCCCCCCGTCCTCCCGGGCCGGGGAGCGGTTCCCGCCCCGCCGGGCCCCCCGCCCGCCCCGCCGGCCCCCACGCCGCCCGGCCGGGCGCGGCGCCTCCCGCCGCCCGCGGCCCCCCCGCCCCCCACCCCAACGCGGAGCGAGGCCCCCCCCCCCGCCCGGGTGGGGGGGGCGCCCCGCCCCCCCCCGGCCCGGGCGCGGGCGGGGGGGCGCGGCCCGCGGGGGAGGGCGGGCCCCCGGGGGGGGGGGGGGCGGGGTGGGGGCGGCGAGGTCCAGGCCCACGCTGAGGCCGGGTGACGCCACCGGCGTCACCGTGC
>NZ_JBAGLP010000083.1:0-319 GCF_036689775.1 Isoptericola haloaureus
GCGGCCGAAGGGGCGGTAGGCGGGCGTGGCGGGGGAGGCGGGGCGCGGCAGGGCCAGGTGGTGGGGGATCGCCGCCGGACGCAGGTCGAAGGCCCCGCGGACGGCGGCCTCGATCGGTGCCGGGTCGACGGGCTCGGTGCGGAAGGCCTCCACGTAGAGCCCCACCGGCTGGGCCTCGCCGATCGCGTAGGCCACCTGCCCCTCGCAGCGGCGCGCCAGGGCCGCGGCGGCGACGTGCCTGGCCACCGACCGCAGCGCGGACGCGGCCGGGCGGTCCACCTGCGGGGGGTCCTTGCCGGAGAACGCCCCGCCGCCGTGG
>NZ_JBAGLP010000087.1:0-355 GCF_036689775.1 Isoptericola haloaureus
AGCGTCGCCCCGATCCCCGCCACCAGCGGACGAGTCACCAACCGACACCGACTCAACCGCTACGGCGACCGACAGCTCAACCGCGCGTTGCACACCATCCCAATCTCGCGGCTGCGCTACGACGACCGCAGCCGCCAGTACGCACAGCAACGGACCTCCGCAACCAAGACCCCCCGGGAGATACGACGCTGCATCAAGCGCTACATCGCCCGCGCCCTCTACCGACTACTCGAAGCCGGACCCACCACCCCTTGACGAACCATAGGAGCGTCGCCCAGATGCTGCCGCTCTCGGCAGCACTCCGGATCACACCGACGAGGCCGCCGCGCCGACCAGCACGAAGGTGACGACCGCA
>NZ_JBAGLP010000022.1:0-341 GCF_036689775.1 Isoptericola haloaureus
GTTACGGCGGTCACAGCGAAGGGGAAACGCCCGGTCCCATACCGAACCCGGAAGCTCAGCCCTTCAGCGCCGATGGTACTGCCCTGGAGACGGGGTGGGAGAGTAGGACGCCGCCGGACACCCTTCACAGCAGGCCCCCACCCCCTCGCGGGTTGGGGGCCTGACTGCTCTACCCCCCCCCCCCCGCGCCCACCGCGCCCCCCGGCCGACCCCCGGGGCCCGGCCGCGGGGGGGGGGGGGCCGGGCCCCCGACCGGTCTCACACCGTCGGCCGACCGACCACCGTCCCGGACGGGACGCGTGTCACATCGGCAGTCGTCTCCGTGTCATCGGGCCGTCACG
>NZ_JBAGLP010000052.1:0-441 GCF_036689775.1 Isoptericola haloaureus
TGAGCGACCGCATCGACCTGTCGCTCGGGGTGCCGGCCGAGCACGTGGCCGCCGTCGAGGCGCACCGCGACCTGGTGATGCGCGAGACCCTGGCGACATCGATGACCGTGGCCGCCGTCGACGGCGGCGAGCGTTCGGTCCAGGTCGCCCGCGCGAAGTAGGCAACCATCCGGCGAGGCAGGCAACGCTCCGGCGAGGTCGGCAACGCTCCGGCGAGGGAGGCAAGAACTCTGCGAGGGAGCACGGTGGGACCGCCGACCTCGCCCGGAGGCTGCCTACCTGGTGGGGAAGTGGCCTACCGCGCCGACCCTGTGCCTACCTGGTGGGGAAGTTGCCTACCTGGCCGGACCCTTGCCTACCTCGGGGGGCGCGGGGTCGCGTAATCTCGGTGCGTGAGCGACGAGCAAGGCAAGACCAAGAAGCAGAAGGCCGACGAGCGCA
>NZ_JBAGLP010000066.1:0-416 GCF_036689775.1 Isoptericola haloaureus
GTCCCCGGGACGACGGCGTGCTCGACGCCGGCCGCCTCGAGCCGCTGCCCGACCTCCCCGACCCCGTCGCCGGATCCGATGACCACGCCTCGCGTCCCGCCCTGCGCCCCCCCCCCCCCGCCCCCCCCCCCCCCCCCCCCGCCCACCGGCCCGGGGGGGGGGGGGGGCCGGGCCCCCGACCGGTCTCCCACCGTCGGCCGACCGACCCCCGTCCCGGACGGGACGCGTGTCACCTCCGCAGTCGTCTCCGTGCCATCGGGCCGTCACGTCGGCCCCCTAGACTGGCGGCCATGTCCACCATCTCCCGTGACGAGGTCGCGCGTGTCGCCGCGCTGGCGCGGATCGAGCTGCGCCCTGACGAGCTGGATCGGCTCGCCGGCGAGCTCGACGTGATCGTCGAGTCCATCGCCAAGGTG
>NZ_JBAGLP010000075.1:0-302 GCF_036689775.1 Isoptericola haloaureus
GACCTGGACCCGGCCGCCGGCGTGGCGGCCGCCGTCGCGTCCGGCGCCGAGGCTGCCCACCCCGGGCACGGCTCCCTGTCCGAGAACCCGGCGCCCGCCCGGGCCTGCGCCGAGGTCGGCAACGCGTCCCGCGCCCCGCCCGTCGCGGCCACCGAGCCGCTCGCCGGCCCCGGGCCGCGCCCACCGTGCCAGGCCCACCGCGCCCGGGCGCGCCGCGCAGGGCCCGCCCGCCACCTGGGCCCCGGCCCCGCCGTCGCGGCGCCCGCCCGGCCCGGCGCCGCGGCGGGGCACCCCCGGTGCAC
>NZ_JBAGLP010000089.1:0-464 GCF_036689775.1 Isoptericola haloaureus
GAACGGAGAGGTTGAACGTGACTGCTCGCAGCATGCGCGGTAAGCACCGCGCCGCCCGCCGCCCGATGATGGCGGCCCCCTCCGCGGCCGCCGGCCGTCGGGCTGCTGTGGTGGCGACCGCCGGTGGCCTGCTCGTGTCGCCGATCGGCGGCGCGCCCGCCGCGCACGCGGCTCCGGTGGCCTCGGACGCGGCAACGAAGCTGAGCACCCTGGCCCTGGTTGCGCTGACTGCCCAGGCCATGCAGAGCCTAGTGGCGTCGCCCGTGACCACGGGCGCCGCCCCCGGCGCCTGCTTGGCCTGGTCGGTCAGCGCACCCAGGTCCCCGGTGCTCAGCTTCTTGGCCGCGTCCGAGTCCACCGGTGCCGCGTGCGCGGCGGTCGCCCCGCCGATCGTCGACACGAGCAGACCACCGGCCGTGGCCATCACGGCGGCGCGACGGCCGGCTGCGGCCGAGGGTGCGGTG
>NZ_JBAGLP010000058.1:0-313 GCF_036689775.1 Isoptericola haloaureus
CCTGACGACGACCGAGAGCCGGCCGGCCGACAGCACCGAGGGTGCTGGCCGGGCCTCAACGCCCCCGCGGCCCCCCCCCCTCGGCCGGCCCGAACTGCCCGCGATGGTCGTGGGCTCGCTGGTCGGCGCGGGAGTGTTCCAGCTGTCCTAGAGATTCGCCGGGGAGCCCGGCGCCTACGGGGCACTGATCTCCTGGGGGAGCGCCGGTCGGGGCATGCCCGCGCTCGCGTTCGTCTTCCCGAAGCTCGCGCTGCGCAGGCCGCCGCTGGGCAACGGCGTGTCCGTCTACGCGGGGGGAGGCTTCGGCGCCTAC
>NZ_JBAGLP010000105.1:0-297500 GCF_036689775.1 Isoptericola haloaureus
CGACTCCGGGTTCATCCCCGCCTTCTCGTCCGGAGAGTCCACCGTGATGCGCATCTTCTCCGGCAAGAAGAACACCCCGGCCACCACGGCCTCGGTCTTCGTCCGCGCGGGCGACGACGTCTCCTACCCCGTCACCTTCGCTGTGCCGCACCTGAACTGCCCCAGCGGCAAGGGCGCGATCCCCGCCGACGGCGAGTAGTCCCGGCGGTGCCCCGCACCGACGGCGGACCGGTTGTTCACGCAGCCGTCGCCCCGAGGCCCTTCCCGGGCGCTGCGGTGATGTCTAGCGTGGCGTCATGACGATGCGACGCCGCACCCTGTCCGCCGCCACGGCCACCGCCGTGGCCCTGACCGCCTGTCTCGTCCCGGCCGCCGCGCACGCCGCCGACCACGGCCGCTCCGGCGACGCCCCCGGGCAGCAGTCCCTGCGCGTGGCGACCTACAACCTGTCGCTGAACCGCAGCACCGAGGGCGAGCTGGTCACCGACCTCTCGACCCCGACGAACCCGCAGGCCCGCACGGTAGCGGAGATCATCCAGCGCACGGACCCGGACGTCGTGCTCCTCAACGAGTTCGACGTCGACGCCGCGGGCGAGGCCGTCGACCTGTTCCGCGAGCACTACCTGGAGGTCTACCAGGGCGGCGCCGACCCGGTGGAGTACCCGTACGCCTACACCGCGCCGTCGAACACGGGCGTGGCCAGCGGGTACGACCTGAACAACGACGGCTCGGTCGGCGGGCCGGACGACGCGTTCGGCTTCGGGTTCTTCCCGGGCCAGTACGGCATGGCGGTGCTGTCGAAGCACCCGATCGCGACGGACGAGGTGCGCACCTTCCAGAACTTCCTGTGGAAGGACATGCCGGGCGCCCTGCTGCCCGACGACCTCGACACCCCGGAGCCGGCCGACTGGTTCAGCGCGGAGGAGCTCGAGGTGGTGCGGCTGTCCAGCAAGTCGCACTGGGACGTGCCGGTGCAGGTCGACGGCACGACGGTGCACGTGCTCGCCTCGCACCCCACGCCGCCCACGTTCGACGGTCCGGAGGACCGCAACGGTCGCCGCAACCACGACGAGATCCGGTTCTGGGCGGACTACGTCACCCCGGGCCAGGCCTCGCGCTACATCTACGACGACGACGGCGGTCGCGGCGGTCTGCAGCCCGGCGCACCGTTCGTGATCCTCGGCGACCAGAACGCCGACCCGGAGGACGGCGACTCGTACGACGCCGCGATCGACCAGCTCCTGGAGCACCCGCGGATCACCGACCCGCAGCCGACGTCGGAGGGAGCCGTCGAGGCCGCGGCGCTGCAGGGCGGAGCGAACGACGACCACACCGGCGACCCGGCGTACGACACCGCGGACTTCGCGGACGGGGCACCCGGCAACCTGCGCGTCGACTACGTGCTGCCCTCACAGCACCGGCTGCGCGTCCAGGACGCGGGCGTCTTCTGGCCGGTGCAGGCCGACCCGCTGTCCGCGCTGACCGGCACCTACCCGTTCCCGAGCAGCGACCACCGGTTGGTCTGGGTCGACCTGGCCCTCTGAGGACCGGCCCCGGGGGTGCCGTCCCGCGCTGCGGGCGCGGGGCGGCACCCGGCAGGTCACCGCGCGGTGATCCAGTAGCGCCGCTTGGGCGACTCCCCCGCGACCGGGCGCAGGCCCTCGAGCACGCCGCCGCAGGCCTCGATGACGGCGGCGGAGCCGACGTTGTCGTCGTCGCACGTGACCAGCACCTCCTCGACGCCCAGGCCGGCCAGCCGCTCGACGGCGAGCCGCAGCATCGCGGTGGCGTACCCGCGGCGACGGTGCTCCGGCGCGACGCCGTAGCCCACGTGCCCGCCGATCTCCCGCAGGAACCCGGTACCGAGCGAGTGGCGGATCGAGACCCGCCCGACCGGGACGCCGTCGACCTCGGCGACGAGCCAGTCCGCGCGCACCCACCCCGGCGGGAGGTCCTCTCCGGCCGCGTCCCGGGCGACGCTCTCGAGGATCTCGTCCCACGTGCCCTCGGCGAGCAGGAAGGAGAATCCCTCGTCCAGCATCTCGGCGTGGATGCGGCGCAGGGTGGACTCGTCGTCGGAGCGGGGCGGGCGCAGGACCATCGGCATGCGGGCAGTCTGCCGAGCGGGGGCCGCGGTGCGCACGGGATTTCCGGACGCCGCCGCAGCCCCGGCGCTCAGGGCGCCGTGCCTCCGTAGTAGGCCGCCAGCCGCCGGAATCCCTCGTCGATGCTGACGGCGGGACGCCACCGCAGGTCGGCCCACGTCTCGCGCTGGTCGAACCAGTGCGCCGTGGAGAGCTGCTCGGCCAGGAACCGTGTCATCGGCGGCTCGTCGGCACCGGGGCGCACCCGCCACACGGCCTCGACGGCCCCGCCCGCGACCCGCGCCAGGCCGGCAGGCACCCGCCACCGCGGCGGCTCCACCCCGGCGGCACGGCAGATGCCGGCCAACAGGTCGGCCACCGGGCGCGGCTCCCCGTTGGTGATCACGTACGACCGACCGTGGACGGCCCCCGGTGTGTCGCCGAGGCGGTCGAGCGCGGCGACGATCCCGTCGGCCGCGTTGTCCAGGAACGTGGTGTCGATGAGTGCCGCCCCGTGGCCCAGCAGCGGGAGGCGCCCCGACGACGCCCGGTCGACGACCCGCTCCACGAGCTGGGTGTCTCCCGGGCCCCACACGATGTGCGGGCGGACGGCCACGACCCGCAGCCCGCCGTCGGACCCCGCGCCGTCCCGTGCCAGGGCCAGCAGCTCGGAGACCGCCTTGGTCCGGGCGTACTCGCCGCGCGCCCGCTCGGGGTCGGCCGGTCCCGCCCCGACGCCCACCAGCGACGTCCCGGCGTGCGCCACCGACGGCGAGGACACCTGCACGAACCGCCGCACCCCGGCCCGCTCGGCGGCGTCCAGCAGGGTGCGCGTGCCGTCGACGTTCACCGCGGTGAACTCGTCCGGGTCCCCGGCCAGCGACACCTTCGCGGCCAGGTGCACGACGGCGTCGGCCCCGTCGACGGCGTCGGCCACCGCGGCCGGGTCGGTCAGCGACCCCGCGACGTCCTCGACGCCCGGCACCCCGGAGGGACGGCGCTGCAGGGTGCGCACGGACTCGCCGCGCGCGACCAACGCGCGCGCCACGCCCGTGCCGAGCATCCCGGACGCGCCCGTCACCAGCACGGTCACGGCGCGGTCACCCGGCCGCCCGCCAGGACGCCGGACGCCCAGTCCGCGAGCCGGGCCCGGTCGATCTTGGAGTTGTGGCGGACGTCGGTCGGCATCTCCGGCACCACGAGCACCGCGGCCGGCGGCACGGACGAGGACTCCCGCACCGCGGCGTCGAGCTCCTCGGGCGCCAGCCCCGGCCGCACCCGACCGCTCCCGCGCTCCGGCTCGACGACGGCCACGGCCTGCTGGACCCCGGCCGGTCCGACACCGACGACGGCGGCGCGGCGCACGCCGTCGACCCGCTCGATCGACTGCTCCGGGCCGACCGGGGCCAGCGGACCCGCCGACGTCGTCAGCACGTGGGCGAGCCGCCCCTCGATCCACAGCCGCCCGGCGTCGTCCAGGTGGCCGACGTCGCCCGTGCGGTGCCAGTGTCCCGGCGGGGTGTCCCGCTCGGCCGCGACGTCGGTGAGCCACCGCCGGTCGTACCGCTCCTTGAGGTGCGGCGCGCTGACCAGCACCTCGCCCAGCGCCCCGGGGTCGGCCGACGGCGGCCCGGTGGCCGCGCCGTCGTCGTCCAGCGCGCTGATCAGGACGCCGCCGTCGGCCGGGTCGACGATCGGCCGGCCCACGCAGACGCCGGTGTCGGGCGCGCCGGCGGCGTCGCGGATGCCGTCCAGCGTGATGTCGGTGACCAGCAGGCACTCGGTCATCCCGTACGGGGTGTGCGCCTCGGCCGCCGGCATGAGCGACTGCGCGGCCTGGAGCAGCGCGGCGCCGATCGGCGCACCCGTGGACAGGAACGTCTCGACGCGCCCGAGCGCATCCCGGTCGACGGCGGTGAGCCGGTCCGCCGTGTCGACCACGTGGAGGATCGCCGCCGGGGACAGGAACACCATGCGCGCGTCGGTGGCCTTCACGGCGTCGGCCACCGCGCGAGCCGTCAGCGTGCGCGGCGCGGAGACGTCCATGTCGGGGGTCACCGAGCGGGTGCCGAGCGCCGGACCGAGCAGCGCGAACGGCGCGAACCCGGTGACCAGCCCGGTGTCCGGGCCGACGGCGAAGTGCTCGGCCAGGACGTCGCGCAGCGCGGACAGCCGGCGGTGCGTGTACAGCACCCCCTTGGCGGGACCCGTCGACCCGGAGGTGAACAGCACGACCGCGTCGTCGTCCGGCCCGGGCTCGGGCGGCAGCTCGAGGCCCTCACCGGCGCGCGCGACGTCGATCAGCTCGTGGTCCACACCCAGCGCCCGGCGTCGGACCGGGTCGAGGGGGTCGACGGCGATCCGCACGCCGGGCCAGCCGGCCGTACGGGCGGCCGCGAGCGCCGTCGTCTGCCCGATCAGGTATTGCGGCCACGCCCCCCGCTGGGCGCGGGTCAGCCCGCGCAGGCCCAGACCGGCGTCGGCCACGACGACGACCGCGCCGATCCGCAGGCAGGCGTACACCAGGGCGGTCAGCGTGGGCCCGGGCCGGACCAGCAGCGACACCCGGTCGCCGCGGCGCACCCCGATCTCGTGCAGGCCGGCGGCGAGGCGCCGCACCTGCCGGTCCAGCGCTCCCCAGCTCACGACGCGTCCGGCGCCCGTGGCGGTGAGGTCCAGGACGGCCTGGTCGGTGCGCGACACGGGGTCGGCGGCGCGCTCGTCCAGCCCCGCCCAGATCGGCCGAAACGTCGTCTCGGGCGCGGCCCGGTCGGAGGACCCGCGCGCGGAGGCGTTCACGGGCCCCGGGGGGCCCTCCACTTCGGGACTGACCTCCGCGCGCGGGTCCTCCGACCGAACCGGCTCGCTGCGTACACCGTCCGCGCGGGCGTCGTCCCCCGAGACCGCCGAGCCCAACCAGCGCAGGACGGCGGGCGCGTAGTCGACGTCCTCGGCGATCAGGTGCCCGGCGTCCTCGAACCGGTGCACCCGGGCGTGCGGGAGCCGACGCAGCAGGTCGTCGAGGTAGCGGTCGGAGAACACCGGGTCGTGCGCTCCCCACAGCAGCAGCGCCGGGACGTCGAGCGCGGCCACGCCGTCGGCGATGCGGTCCAGCTCGGGGCGGCTGACGTGGTCCGGCGCGGCGGGGATGTCGGCGACGAACTGCTCGATGCCGTCGCGGTCGTCGGCGGCGCGGTAGGGCAGCCGGTAGGCGTCGGCGACGTCGCGGTCCAGCCGCGGGCGCGCGAGGCCGAGCGTCGTCTCCAGGAAGGCGCGCGTGGTGCGTGTGCCCCAGCGGTGGACGCCCCGGGCCAGGGCGAGGCGCAGCGGGGCAGGGATCGCGGCGTCGTCGGGCTGGTGCACGGCGGTGTTGAGCAGCGCGACCCCGGCGAGCCGGTCGGGGTGGTCGACGGCCCAGCCGAGCGAGACGACGCCGCCCCAGTCGTGCCCGAGCGTGACGACCGGCCCGTCCAGGCCGAGGTCGGCGGTGAAGGCGGACAGGTCGGCGACGCGGTCGGCCAGGGTGCGGCGTCGTCCCGTGCGGGCGGACAGCCCCATCTCGAGCTGGTCGACGGCGACGACGCGCCAGGCGCCCCGGACGCCGTCCGGGTACTCGCCGAGCGCGGCCGAGGCCTCGATCGCCCGCTCCGTGACCGTCTCGATCAGGTCCCGCCACAGGTAGGACCATGTGGGGTTGCCGTGCACGGCCAGCACGGTGCCGACCGGCTCGATGCCGTGAGCGGACAGCTCGGCGCCGTTGTCCAGGTAGTGCCAGTCGCCACGGACGTGGCTGAAGCGGGACTCGAGGCCGGGCAGGTCCGGCGGGACGGTGCTCGCGGGGCGCAGCGTCACCAGGCCAGCTCCAGCATGGCGGTGTTGATGCCGGAGCCGACCCCCATGAGCAGCACGCGGTCGCCGCGGCTGAGGGTCTCGGCCTCCTGGACGAGGGTGATGGGCACCGACGCCGGGCCGACGTTGCCGAGCGTCGGGTACGTCGTGGGGACCTTGGCGCGGTCCAGGCCGACGGCCTCGACGATCGCGTTGGTGTGCACCCGGGAGACCTGGTGGGTCACGTAGCGGTCCATCGCCTCCCAGTCCCACTCGGCGATGGCGTCCTTCCAGGCGTCCACGACCAGCTCCAGGCCACCCTCGAGCAGCCCCTCGGCGTCGGTGAACATGCCCTCCGGGCTGCCGACGCACAACCGGTGGTGCTGGGTGCCGGCGCGGGTCACGCCGCCGAGCACCCGGTGGCCCTCGGGGTGGGCGTCGGCCGGGCCGAGCACGGCGGCCGCGGACCCGGAGCCCAGGGTCAGCGACGCGAACTCCTCCATGAAGCCCTCGCGGCCGACGTCCTGGGAGAGCAGCCGGTCGACGGTGTGGTGCTGGATGTCGTCGGCGTCCTCACCGTTGACGATCACCGCGTAGCGGATCTGCCCGGACTCGATCATGCCGGCGGCCAGCGTCATGCCGTTGATGAACCCGAGGCAGGCGTTGGCGACGTCGAAGTTCACGGCCGAGCTCGGCAGCCCCAGCCCGTGGTGCAGACCGACGGCGACCGAGGGCTCGAGGTGCTTGCGCGTCACGGAGGTGTTGATGAGCAGCCCCACCTCGTCCGGCTCGACGCCGGCCCGGTCGAGGGCGTCCAG
This sequence comes from Isoptericola haloaureus, assembly GCF_036689775.1. Classification (NCBI taxonomy): domain Bacteria; kingdom Bacillati; phylum Actinomycetota; class Actinomycetes; order Micrococcales; family Promicromonosporaceae; genus Isoptericola; species Isoptericola haloaureus. Next base: position 6,731 of record NZ_JBAGLP010000105.1, read on the forward strand.
GCCGGCCGCGATCGTGGCCGAGTCGGCGTCCTCGTCGGGTCCCCAGTTGCGCCTCTCCTCGACGCCCGCGACCCGTTCGAGCAGGTTGCGCGGCAGCCGCAACCGCTTCAGCGCGGGAGCGAGCCGCTGCTGGATCTCGGACGACGACGTGACCCGCGACGGCAGTCGGCGCGTCACGGACAGCAGCGCGACGTTGCCGAACCGGGTGGTGGCGTTTCCAGACACACGAGCTCCAGACATCCGGACGCCCGTGCGGCGCCGGAACGACGACATGTCACCGGACCGTCACGTGGCGGTCGGTTTCGCGGGCGCAAGGACACCCGCCCTTGAGAGTAGGACGCTCGAGGGCCGCCCGCTGTTCCGTCCGGCTGTTGTGTCACCCACCACGGCGCTCGGGAACGGGGGCGAACCGGCGCAGACCGGGACGAGTCCGAGGAGCGGCCGGACCGTCCGCCGCCCGTAGTCTGGACGCGTGCCCGAGACACCGACCGCGCTGCCCCCGTTCGCCTCCGACAACTACGCCGGCACCCACCCCGAGGTGCTCGCGGCCGTCGCCGCCGCCAACGACGGGTTCGCCGTCGCCTACGGCGACGACCCGTGGACCGCGCGCCTCGACGCGCGCGTGGCCGAGGTGTTCGGCCCCGGGGCGCTGGCGTTCCCGCTGGTCAACGGAACCGGGGCCAACGTCGTCTCCCTCATGGCGCTGTCCGAGCGGTGGGGCGGCGTCGTCGCCTCCGACCTCGCGCACGCCAACACCGACGAGAACGGGGCGCCCGAGCGGGTCGGCGGGCTGAAGATCCTCGCCTGCCCGTCGCGCGACGGACGGATCGTGCCCGACGACGTCGCCCGCTGGGCCGGGCAGCGCCACGACGTGCACCGCGCCCACCCCGGCGTGCTGACGCTGACGCAGTCGACCGAGCTCGGCACCGTCTACTCGATCGACGCCACCCGCGCCCTCGTCGAGGCCGCGCACGGGCTCGGCATGGCCGTGCACGTCGACGGCTCCCGCCTGGCCAACGCCGCCGCCTTCCTCGGCTGCTCGCTGGGCGCCCTGACCCGCGACCTCGGCGTCGACGTCGTCTCCCTCGGCGCCGCGAAGAACGGCGGGATGCTCGGCGAGGCCGTCGTCGTCCTCGCCCCCGAGGACGCCCCGCACGTGCCGGGGTCCGGGTACGACGGCGCCCGGCTGCGGCCCGCCGCGGCCGCGGCGGTGCCGTACCTGCGCAAGGCGACGATGCAGCTCGTGTCGAAGACGCGGTACGTCTCGGCCCAGCTCCTGGCCCTGCTCGGCGAGCCGGGAGGCCCGGTGGACGCCGCGAGCGCCGAGGCCGCGAGCGCCGACGGTGCGACGGCGCCGCTGTGGCACCGCAACGCCGCCCACGCCAACGCGATGGCCCATCGGCTCCGCGACGGGCTCGAGACGGCCGGCGTGCTCGACCCCACGCTGACCGGACCGTCGTCGACCGAGCCCGGTGACGTCGTCGTCCCCCGCGGGGTGCGCGTCACCCGGCCGGTCGAGGCCAACGCCGTCTTCGCCACGCTGCCGCGCGAGGCCGCCGACCGGCTGCGGGAGCGGGCGCGGTTCTACGACTGGGCGCCCGGGGAGACCCCCGACCGCGTCGAGGTGCGGTGGATGTGCTCGTGGGACACCCCGGCCGACGCCGTCGACGCGTTCGTCGCGGCCGTCGCCGCCGAGCTGGCGTGACCCTCCCCGATCTTGTCGGCAGTTCGTCGTCGGGTCGGCACTATCAACTGCCGACCCGACGACGAACTGCCGACATGATCGACTCACCACGCCTCGTCGGGGAGAGGGAGCAGGCGCAGCACTCGCGCCTCCTCGCGCACGGACCGCGGGAACTGCGACAGCAACCTCGACGTCACCCACAGCGGCGCCGCGCGGTCCCGCGCCGTGAACCGCAACGGTCGGACGCCGAGACTCCCGGCGATCGCGTCGTCCCGCAGCTTCTCGGCGAACCGTGCCCGGTCGGCGTCGTAGCCAGCGCCGAACGCGCCGTCGACGTACTTGACCCGGCCGTCGAACTCGACCAGGACGCGATGCTCGGGCCAGCCGACGTCCACGCGGTAGCGCCGCCCGTCGACGACGACCGGCAGCTGCGTGCGCGGGCGCGGGAGGCCGGACCGCAGAGCCAGGTAGCGCACCCAGGTCTCCCAGGGTGACTCGGCGCCGTCGTCGGCGTGCTCGATCACCCAGCGCGCCCGGGCCGTGCCGTTGCGACGGCGCACCGCGGCGAGACGGTCGAGCGTCCCGGCACGGTGCAGGCCCTGGGAGAGCGCCCAGTCGGCGATGACCAGGGCGTCCAGGGGATGCATCGTCAGGGCGCAGTCGACCACCGTGCGGTCCAGGTCCGTGACCGGCAGCCCGTCCACGGAACCGGCTCGGTCCGGCAGCCCACGTCGACGCACGATGTCCAGAGCCGACCGAGCGCTCGGTCGCGAGCGCACGAGGACGTGCACGCGCCGCGGCGTCCGCCACACGGGCGCGCCGTGCAGCAGCGCCGCACTGGCATGGCTGAAGACGTGCGGGCTGCGCAGCTGTCGGTCGACGGCACGGAGCCGGTCGAGCGCCAGCGTCCGGTCGGCGCCGGCGTCCCCGGCGGACCCCTGTCCCGCCGGTCGGTACGCGCCCCGGCGGATGCGTCGGATCTCGCCACGGGCGACAGCACGCTGCAGGCGCGTGGGGTCGTGCTCACGCGCGATGAGGACTCTTCGGTCGGACGTCACCGCGCCAGCCTGCCGCCGACGGGCCGGCTCGAGCAGAGCCTCGGCGACCCGCCCACCGCCACCTGTGGACGACGCCCGCTGTGGGTGGCGCTGGGCCGCCATGTCACGTCGGCAGTTCGTCGTCGGGTCGGCACCATCAACTGCCGACCCGACGACGAACTGCCGCGCTGACCGGGGCCGGCTGATTCGGCGGTCTCTGCCGAGCAGGGTTAACGTCGTGCCGACGGGTCGCGACGGTGCGGTCCGGACCGCACCACCGGCCGAGGAGGCGCCATGACCGACGCAGGCACCACCGGACACACCGCCACCGCGTCCACGCACATCGCCGAGCCCCCGGAGCGGGTCTGGGCCGAGCTCATGCACCCCGGGGCCCGCTGGATGCTGGGTGCCAACATCGAGACCGACTTCCGGCCCGGCAGCCCGGTCACCTTCGAGGGGCACTTCTTCGGCCGGCAGTTCGCCGACAAGGGTCAGGTCATCGCCGTCGAGCGGCCCCGCCTGCTGCACTTCACGCACTTCGCCCCGCTCGGCGACCTGCCGGACGTGCCGGAGAACTACCACGAGATCCGCATCACCCTCGAGCCCGACGACGGCGGCACCCGGGTCTCGGTGGTCCAGCAGAACATCGACACCGCCGAGCACGCCACGCGGTCCGAGCAGCACTGGTGCGAGGCGCTCGCGACGCTCGCCCACCGCGACGCCGCCCCGACCCCGGGGTCATGACGGGCGCGCGCCGGCGCGCGACGGTCCTGCTCACGACGGCCGTGCTCGCGCTGGCGGCCTGCAGCACCCCGGGCACGACGCCGGAACCCAGCGCGGGCCCGTCGCGCACGCCCGGACCGTCGGCGTCGCCGTCCGCTGCGCCGAGCCCGGCGCCGTCGCCCACGCCCGCCCCGTCCGACGGCGCCGCCCCGGAACCCGACGACCCCGCCGCAGCCCTGTCGCTGGAGGAGAAGGTCGGCCAGCTGCTCGTCGCGGGCACGCCCGCCGCGGACGACGCCGTCAGCCCGGCGACACGGACCGCCGTCGTCGACCACCACGTCGGCAACGTGTTCCTGCACGGACGCAGCGAGGCGGGCCTCGACGCCACGCGCGAGCTGGTGGACGCCGCCACGGCGCTCGCTCCGCCGTCGGCCCCGCCGATGCTGGTCGCGACCGACCAGGAGGGCGGCCTGGTCCAGGTGCTGCGCGGGCCCGGGTTCTCCGAGCTCCCCCGCGCGACCGAGCAGGCGACCTGGCGGCCCGCGCGGCTCGAGCGCGAGGCGACCACCTGGGGCACCGAGCTCGCCGACGCGGGCATCAACCTCAACCTCGCCCCCGTGATGGATCTCGTCCCGGCGGCCAACCAGTCCGCGAACGCGCCGATCGGCTACTTCTCGCGCAACTACGGCACCACGGCCCGCTCGGTGGTCGACTCCGCCACGGCGTTCTCGGCCGGTATGCAGGCCGCCGGCGTCGAGCCGGTGATCAAGCACTTCCCCGGGCTCGGCCGGGTCACCGAGAACACCGACACCACCGAGGACGTCGTCGACGACACCATCACCGCGGGATCGGAGGACGTCGAGGTGTTCGGCGCCGGGATCGACGCCGGAGCCCGGTTCGTCATGCTGTCCAACGCCGTCTACACGCAGATCGACCCGGACCGCCCCGCGACGTTCTCCCCGGCGGTGGTCGCGATCCTGCGCGACGACCTCGGGTTCGACGGCGTGATCATCACCGACGACGTCTCGGCAGCCGCCGCGGTCGACGACCGGCAGCCGGCCGACCGTGCGGTGTCGGCCGTCGAGGCCGGGGTCGACCTCGTGCTGGCCTCCGCCGACCCGTCCGTCGTCCCGGAGATGGCCGACGCCCTGGTGGCGCGTGCGCAGGACGACCCGGAGTTCGCGGCACAGGTCGACGCCGCCGTCGAGCGCGTCCTCGCCGTCAAGGCCGACCTCGACGGCTGAGCACCGGGCGGCTCAGTCCTCCTGGGCCAGCCCCAGCACGTCCAGCGTCCAGGCGTGCTCGAAGGCGATCTCCTCCCAGCGGGCGTACCGTCCCGAGACGCCGCCGTGGCCGGCCGACATCTCGATCTTCAGCAGCGCGGGAGCCCCCGCGGCCCGCAGCCGCGCGACCCACTTGGCCGGTTCGACGTACAGCACGCGCGTGTCGTGCAGCGAGGTCACCGCGAGGATGCGTGGGTAGTGCGAGGCGTCGTCGGGCACGTTCTCGTACGGGCTGTACGAGCGCATGTACGCGTACACCTCGGGATCTGCCAGCGGGTTCCCCCACTCCTCCCACTCGACGACCGTCAGCGGCAGGGAGGGGTCGAGGATGGACGTCAGCGCGTCGACGAACGGCACGCCGGCGAGCACCCCGGCGAACATCTCCGGCGCCAGGTTCGTCACCGCGCCCATGAGCAGCCCGCCCGCGCTGCCGCCGTCGGCCACCATGCGCTGCGGCGTGGTCCAGCCGGCGTCGACCAGGTGGTGCGCGCACGCGACGAAGTCGGTGAACGTGTTGCGCTTGTGCTCCAGCCGGCCGCCCTCGTACCAGGCCCGGCCCATCTCGCCGCCGCCGCGGACGTGCGCGACGGCGAAGACGACGCCACGGTCCAGCAGCGACAGCCGCGGCACCGTGAAGTACGGGTCCACGCTGATCTCGTAGGCGCCGTACCCGTACAGCAGCAGGGGCGCGGGGTCGGCGCCGGTCCCGGCCGAGTCCAGCGTCACGGCGTCGCGCTTCCACACCAGCGAGACGGGGATGCGGGTGCCGTCCTCGGCCGTCGCCCACTCCCGCTGCTGCACGTAGTCGGCGGGGTCGTAGCCGCCCAGCACGGGCTGCTGGCGGCGCACCGTGCGCTCGCCGGTGGCCACGTCCACGTCCAGGACGGTGGCGGGCGTGACGAACGAGGTGTACTCGACGCGCACCTGCGGGGCCGCGAACTCCGGCGTCTCGCCCGGCACCGCGCTGTAGAGCGCCTCGGGGAAGTCGAGCTCGCGCGGCGTCCAGGGGGCGTCCGGGGCGAGGGTCGCCAGCGTGACCACGGCGACGCGAGGGGTGGCGTCCCGCCGCACACCGAGCACGACGTGGTCGGCGAAGGCGTCCACGGACTCCAGCCGCACCTGCGGGTCGTGAGCCACGGCGACGCGCGCCGCGCCCGGGTCGAGCGCGTCGGCCGCCCCGGCGTCGCCCGCGGCCGGGCGCGGGGGAACATCGGTCACGGCGAGCTCGAAGTTCTGAGCGCCGTCGTTGTGCAGCACGAGCAGCGCGTCGCCGTGTCCGGGCAGGACGGCGTGCTCGACGGTGTACTCGACCCCCTCGCGGCGGCGCCACACGGGCCGGAACTCCCCGGTCGGGTCGGTGGTCTCCAGCACCCAGCACTCGCTGGTCATCTTCGAGCCGAGCTCCACGTGCAGGTACTGCTGGGAGCGGGACAGACCCACCCCCACCCAGAACCGCTCGTCCGGCTCGTGGAAGACCTGCACGTCGTCGGCGACGGGCGTACCGACCTCGTGCCGCCAGATCGTGCACGGCCGCCACGCCTCGTCGACGGTCGGGTAGAAGACGTACCGGCCGTCGGGGGTGATCACGGCGCCGGGGAACGTGCCGACGACCTCGTCCGCCAGGTCGGCACCGGTGCTCAGGTCGCGGACGCGCAGCGTGTAGCGCTCGTCGCCCGTGGTGTCGACGGCGTAGGCGAGCCGCTCCCCCTGCGGGGCCACGGAGAACGAACCCAGGGAGAAGAAGTCGTGACCCGCCGCGGCCTCGTTCTGGTCGAGCAGCACCTGCTCGCCGGCGGGGACCTCCCCCGGCTCGAGCGCGGGCGGCGTCCAGTCGTCGGGGTCGGTCACCGGGACGCGGGCGTGCACCGGGTACTGCTGCCCCTCGGTGAACCGCCCGTAGTACCAGTGGTCGCCGAGACGGGTCGGGACCGACAGGTCGGTCTCCTGGGTCCGGTCCTTGATCTCGGTGAAGATCCGCTCGCGCAGCGGTCGCAGCCCGGCGAGCTGGTCCTGCGTCCAGGAGTTCTCGGCCTCCAGGTGCGCCAGCACCTCGGGGTCCTCCTTGGCACGCAGCCACTCGTAGTCGTCGACGACCGTGTGGCCGTGGTGGGTCCGGGAGATCGGTCGGCGGTCGGCGGTCGGCGGGGCGGCGAGCTCGTGCGGGCTCGCGGTGGCGGCGTCGTCGTGCACCCCGCCAGCGTACGGGTCGAGCGCCGGGCGCGGACCGCCGTCGGACCGCCGTCGGACCGCGCGGTGGACGACCGCTGCTGTGCGTGGCGTCACAGCGGTGCTGTGCCGCGCCGACGCCACGCGGCCCGGGTTGATTACGGCTCAGCAACGGTTTCGGCGCCCCGAGAGCCGCAGAAGGCCCGTCCCGACCGTTCTGTCCGCCCCGTCGGCCCTGTCCGACTCGACGGTGTGATCTGCGCGTGTCATCCAGGTCACAACACGCCGCTACACTGCCCGGCACGTTGGCACCACGAAATCGTCAACAGGGCCTTCAGCGGCGCTGTATGGCGGACGTCGGTGCAGCGCAGACCCGGGTTGCCCCCGGGCGCACGACCTGACCCACCGGAGGACTCGTCCGATGACAGCGGACCGACTCGACCTCGCGAGGAGGACGCGGCGCGCCATCACCGCCGTCGCCCTCGCGTTGCTACCGGCGATGCTCGTCGCACCACCTGCGACGGCGAGCACCGACGACGCCACCTGCCAGCCCGACGCCGAGACGGCCTGCGTGGCCGGCATGGTGCTCAACGAGGACAACGACCAGGTCGGGGGTGTGGACCTCACCGTCACCGGCGAGGGCTTCACCGCGGACCTGGTCACCACGGACGAACGCCCCGTCGCGGTCGCCGTGCCCGACGTCGGCAGGTACGTCGTCGCCATCGACGCCTCGACGCTCCCGGACGACCAGCCGCTGCCGGAGGGCGCCGAGACCGAGATCGAGGTCGTCGCCCAGACCGGCGCCACGGCCCGCGCGGCCTTCCGCGTCGGTGCCGGCGTCGAGGCCCCGGCCGCTCCGTCGGAGACGGCCGAGGACGGCGAGACCGCCGGAGCCGGCACCACGGGTGGCGACGACGGCGTGGGAGCCGCCCCCGAGGGCGACGCCTCCCTGGTGGACGTCAACTGGGGCCAGGTGTGGCAGCAGATGGGCTCCGGACTCCGGTTCGGGCTCCTGCTGGCACTGGCCTCCATCGGACTGAACCTCGTGTTCGGCACGACCGGGTTGTCGAACTTCGCCCACGGCGAGCAGTTCGCGCTCGGCGCCGCGCTCGGGTTCATCACCATCAACCAGATGGGCATGCCGCTGTGGCTCGGCGGGATCGTCACGATCGCCGTCTGCGGGCTGAGCGGCTACGCCCAGGACGCCGGCATCTGGCGGCCGCTGCGCAAGCGCAACGTGCCGGTGATGCAGCTGATGATCGTCTCGATCGGTCTGTCGATCACGCTGCAGTACGTGATCCAGCTGCTGATCGGCGGCGGGTCCGAGCGGATCCTCTCGTCGAACCCGCGGCCGCTCACGATCGCGGGTGTCACGCTGAGCGCCGCGTCGTGGATCTCCATGGTCGTCGCGCTGGTGTGCGTGCTCGGCATCGCCTGGTTCCTCACCCGGACCCGTATCGGCCGCGCCACGCGCGCCGTGTCGGACAACCCGGCGCTGGCCTCCGCGACCGGCATCGACCCCGACAAGATCATCCGCATCGTGTGGGTCATGGCGACCGGCTTCGCCGCTCTGGCCGGCCTGATGTGGGGCGCCTCGTTCGGGTCCTTCAACTGGCAGCTCGGCGTCCAGCTCCTGCTGCTCATGTTCGCCGCCGTCACCCTGGGCGGCCTCGGCACCGCGCTCGGCGCGTTCGTCGGGTCGCTGCTCATCGGCCAGGTCGTCGAGCTGTCGAACCTCTTCATCCCCAGCGACCTGCGGTACGCCTCGGCGCTGGTGATCCTCATCCTGGTGCTCCTGTTCCGGCCCCAGGGCATCCTCGGCCGCCGCGAGCGGATCGGCTGAAGGGAGACACATCATGGACGAGTTCCTGCGCATCCTCACCCAGTCGCTCGGCGAGATCCTCGCCCCGACGACGGCCGCGATGGCCATCGCGGCGATCGGGCTCAACCTGCACTTCGGGTACACCGGACTGCTCAACATGGGTCAGGCCGGGTTCATGCTGCTCGGCGCCTACGGCTTCGGCATCACGCTGACCCTCGGCGGACCGATCTGGCTCGCCTTCCTCATCGCCGTCGCCGCCGGCGTCATGTTCGCGCTGCTGCTGGGCATGCCCACGCTGCAGCTGCGCGGCGACTACCTGGCGATCGTGACGATCTCCGCCGCGGAGATCGTCCGCTGGTTCGGCCGCTCCACCCTCTGGCAGGAGTGGACCGGCGGCGCGTCGGGCCTCCAGGGCCGCTACTTCAAGGACCCGTTCCACGCCCTGTCGTTCCTGCCGGAGGGCCGGTTCGCCCTCGGACCGTTCGAGTACATCAACACCGGCTCGGACTCCTGGTTCACCCGGATCTTCGCCTGGGGCCTGGTCGCGCTGCTGCTGCTGTTCGTCTGGCTCATCACGCGCAGCCCGTGGGGCCGTGTCCTCAAGGGCATCCGTGAGGACGAGGACGCCGTGCGCGCGCTGGGCAAGAACGTCTACTCGTACAAGCTGCAGGCCCTGGTCATCGGTGGCGCGATCGGCGCCCTCGGCGGCGTCGTCTACGCGATCCCGACGGCGATCTCGCCGGACGCGATGGGCGGCCGCACGATGACCTTCTTCGTGTGGACGATCCTGCTGCTCGGTGGCGCCGCGACCGTGTTCGGTCCGGTCCTCGGGTCGATGATCTTCTTCACCGCCTACATGTTCATGCGCACCGGCATGCGCACCCTGTCCGAGGACACGGCGCTCGGGAACTTCATCTCGACCACCCAGGTGGAGTTCATCGGCGGCATGCTGGTCGGCATCACCCTGATGTGCCTGGTGATCTTCCGACCTCAGGGCATCCTCGGGAACAAGAAGGAGCTGGCGTTCAATGTCCGTTGACGAGACGACGACGGCGGCCCGGAGCGAGGCTCTGGCGCACGTCGCCCACAAGCCCGGCGCCGCCAAGAACGACCCCATCCTCAAGGCCGACCACGTCGTGCGCCGGTTCGGCGGCATGACCGCGGTCGACGTCGACCACCTGGAGGTCCAGGAGGGCGTCATCACCGCCCTCATCGGGCCGAACGGTGCCGGCAAGACGACGCTGTTCAACCTGCTCACCGGGTTCGACACCCCGAACACCGGCGAGTGGAGCTTCCAGGGCCACTCGCTGAGCGGCAAGAGCGGCGCGGCCGTGGCCAAGGCCGGCGTCGTGCGCACCTTCCAGCTCACCAAGGCGCTGGGCCGCCTGACGGTGCTGCAGAACATGCTGCTGGCCTCGCCGAACAACCCGGGCGAGAAGCTCGGGCTGTCGTGGCTGCCGTTCCTGTGGAAGAAGCACGAGGCCGAGGCCACCGAGAAGGCCATGGAGATCCTGGCTCGGTTCAAGCTGGACGCGAAGGCGGCCGACTACGCCGGCTCGCTCTCCGGCGGTCAGCGCAAGCTGCTCGAGATGGCCCGCGCCCTGATGACCGACCCCACGATGATCATGCTGGACGAGCCGATGGCCGGTGTGAACCCGGCGCTGGTGCAGTCCCTGCTGGGACACGTCCAGGCGCTGCGCGACGAGGGCATGACCGTGCTCTTCGTCGAGCACGACATGCACGCCGTGCGGCACATCTCGGACTGGGTCGTGGTGATGGCCGAGGGCCGCATCGTGGCCGAGGGCCCGCCCAGCACCGTGATGAAGGACCAGGCCGTGGTGGACGCCTACCTCGGCGCGCACCACGACACCGACCTCGGGGACGACGCCCTGCTCGATCCCGAGGTCCTCGCCCGGCTCGAGGCCGAGGAGGAGAAGCGATGAGCCAGACCACCACCGCGCCGCAGGAGACGTCGATCGACGACGTGCCCGCGGACGAGCTGCTGCTCCACGCCGACAACCTCGTGGCCGGCTACCTGCCCGGGGTGAACATCCTCAACGAGTGCTCGCTCAAGGTCCGCCAGGGCGAGCTCGTGGGGATCATCGGTCCCAACGGCGCCGGCAAGTCGACCCTGCTCAAGGCGCTCTTCGGGCTGGTGAAGATCCACTCCGGCACCGTGACGCTGCAGGGCAAGGACATCACCGGGATGAAGGCCAACAAGCTGGTCGCCCAGGGTGTCGGGTTCGTGCCGCAGAACAACAACGTGTTCCCCTCGCTGACCGTCGAGGAGAACATGCGGATGGGCACGTTCCTCAAGCCGAAGATCTTCGCCGAGCGCTGGCAGTTCATCGGGGACCTGTTCCCCGTGCTGCACGACCGCCGGTCGCAGCGGGCGGGCGCCATGTCGGGCGGTGAGCGTCAGATGGTCGCCATGGCCCGGGCGCTCATGATGAACCCGTCGGTGCTGCTGCTCGACGAGCCGTCGGCCGGTCTGTCGCCGGTGCGTCAGGACGAGACGTTCCTGCGCACGCGGATGATCAACAAGGCGGGCGTCTCGGTCATCATGGTCGAGCAGAACGCGCGCCGCTGCCTGCAGATCTGCGACCGGGGGTACGTGCTCGACCAGGGCACGGACGCCTACTCCGGTCCGGGCCGCGAGCTGCTCAACGACCCGAAGGTCATCTCGCTCTACCTGGGCACGCTGGCCGACGACGTCGAGGAGGCCGAGGCCGCTGCGGAGGCGGACGCCGAGTCCCGCGACCCGGGCGACACCCCCGCGAAGTAGGCAACCCTCCGGCGAGGTAGGCAACCCTCCGGCGAGGTAGCACGGCGGCGGCCCGCGGTTTCGACCGCGGGCCGCCGCCGTCGTTGCCGAGGGAGGCAACCTCTCGCCCAGGTAGGCAACATCCGGTCGAGGTAGGCATCTTCGGGCGCGAGCGCTGTCCAGCAGTCCACCAGGATCACGCGGGACGACGGCGGCCCTTCTGCGCGCGGAAGAACGCCCTCTCGTAGAGGCCCCGGATCTCCAGCCCCAGCTGCGCGGTGTCGCGCAGTGCCGGCCACCGCACGCGCACGAGGTCGACGCCGGCAGCCTCGATGTCCTCGTGCCGCTGCTGCTGCCGACGAAGCACGTCGTCGGGCAGGCCGTACTCGCCCCCGGAGTACTTCACGTCGCCGTCGAACTCCACCCCGGCCCCGACCTCCGGCCATCCGAAGTCCACGTACCGGGTGCCCGAGCGGGTCTCCACCGGCATCTGGCACACCGGGCGGGGCAGACCGTCGTCGACGGCCGCCAGGCGGGCCACCGTCTCGCCGGGGGACCCGGAGCGCGGGTCGCACAGCTCGAGGAGCCGGCGAGCCTGCACCATGCCACGCTTGCCGACCGAGTCGGCCATGATCCGGCTCACCTCGGCCGGGTCGGCTCGCAGCCGGAACAGGGAGTCGGCGACGACCAGTGCCGCCGCGGGCCACATCGTCCGTAGGCAGTCGACGAGCGTCCGCTCCTTCGACGTGACGGGGATCCCGTCGACGACGTCGCGATCGCGGGGCAGGAGCCGCGTGTGGTGACGCCGCACGTCAGGCTCGAGCCGCCGTCGGACGTGCGGATTGGCCTCGTGCGTGACGTGCACGAGCGGCGGCGTCGCGTAGGTCCAGGCGCCGTGCAGCAGGGCCGCCGTGGAGTGGCTGAACCAGTGCTCGCCGCGCGCCGAGGCGGCGAGGCCACGCACCTCGCGCAGGATGAGCCCCTCGTGCCCGTCGTCGGGCGAGGTCGGGACGAGCGACCCGCGGACGGCCGCCAGGTGCCCGGTCTCGAGACGTCGTCGGATCGCGGCCACGTCCGCCAGCGCCGGCTCGACGGTCAACGGCACCAGCGGCGGCAGCCGGTCGGCCGAGAGCATCCCGCGCAGCGGCGAGTCCGGTGCTCGCATCTGCGCGAGGATCGTCGTCAGACGGCGGACGGCGGGTGCGTGGGCGGGTTCGCGAGGGGCCATGGGGCGACTCTGGCCGAACCGCGCCGGGCAGGGACCGCCGTCGGACGCGTCCTGTGGACAACACCACCCTGTGGACGAGCGCCGGACGGCCCGACGCCGTCGTACCGACCTCGCCTACCTGGCAAGAAAGTTGCCTACCTCGGCGGAGGGGCGCCTACCTCGGCGCGGACCGGCCTACGTCGTGGAAGATCTGCCTACCTCGGCGGAAGGTTGCCTACCTCGCGGGCACGGCGACGGCCCGGCCCCCTCCGCGGAGGGGACCGGGCCGTCGTGGGTCAGACCGAGAGGCGATGCCTCTCAGCGGGCTCGACCGGCGTCAGCCGCCGATCTGGCCCTCGATCTGCCGCACGTAGGAGTACGCGTTGCTGCCGTCGTACTCGTAGATGCCGATGAACGCGGACGACGGGTCGTTGTCCTCGTTCAGCGGGCCCGTGCCGGACGGACCGGTGTAGTTGATCTCCTCGCCGGCCTCGAGCGCCTCGACGCCCTCGGCGAACGTGGTGACCTCGGTGCCACCCTCCGAGCCGGAGACGGCGCGGATGTTCTCGGAGATGGTCACACCGTCGGTACCCTCGCCACGCACGGCGGCCAGAGCCGCGAGGATCGTGGCGTCGTACGACTCGGCGGAGTAGGAGAACCCGTCGAGCTCCGCGCCCTCGTTCTCGGAGTGCCAGGTGTTCAGGCGCTCCTTGAAGTCGTCGTCGGCCTGAGCGCCCGGCAGGGTGCCCTGGATGCCGGCGAGGGTGCCCTCGTCGAAGTCCTCGGAGTAGTCGGACAGGTTGCCGTCCGTGAAGTACGTGGTGCCGTCGAAGTCCCAGCCCTGGGCAACGAGCTCGTTCACCGCGGCCACCGTCTCCTCGAAGGCGATGATGACGAGGGCGTCGGGCTCGGTCGCCAGAGCGGCCGAGACCTGCGAGCCGAAGTTCGTCTCACCGGGAGGGAACTCCTCGCCGGCGCCGTTGGCGCCGTAGACGACCTCGCCGCCGCCGGCCTCGATCGCGTCCTGCGTGTGGTCGCGCAGGCCGGTGCCGTAGGCGTCGTTGAGGACGATCATCGCGACGCTCTGGTGACCGCCGTCGAGGATCAGCGAGCCGAGGGCGGCGCCCTGGACGGTGTCCGGCGGCGCGGTGCGGGTGTAGAAGTCTCCGTAGCCCGACAGGTCCGCGGCGGTGTTCGCCGGGGAGATCTGCATGATCTGGGCCTCGGCGAAGGCGTCGACGACACCGAGCGACACCGACGAGGAGGCCGCACCGATGACCGCGTCGGCACCCTTGTTCACGAGGTCCGTCACGGTCGAGTTGGCCACCGTCATGTCGGTGTTGTCACCCGAGTCGCCCCACTCGACCACGACGTCGTTGCCGAGCACGCCCCCGGCCTCGTTGATGTCGTCGATCGCCAGACCGACGCCGGCGATCTCGGGGGGCCCGAGGAAGGACAGCGTGCCGGTGACCGGCAGGATCGTGCCGATGGTCAGAGGCTCGGCTGAGCCTTCGTCCATCGACTCCTCGGTCGACTCGTCCGAGGAGGTCTCCTCGGCCGGTTCGTCGGAGCCGCAGGCCGTGAGGCCCAGGCTGAGAGCCGCAGCGAGGGCGAGGCCCTTGGCGGCCGTCATGCGTCGAGTCATCAGTTTCCCTTTCGGGGTCGGACGTGCCACGGCACTCAATGCCGCATGTAGTGGCGCTGAAACTAGTCCGGTTGTGTGACGTTCATGTGTCAGATGCGTCACTCCGGAAAGATCGTGACGAACCTGTGATCTGTCTCATCCTCCGGGCCGCATCATGAGACGCCCACCCGGATCACGCGCCGAGCTACATGGCCGCCATCGTCGCGGGGTCGGCTCCGGTGCGGCCCTCCGTGCCCGCCTCGAGAGCCGTCAGGGCGGCCATCTGCTCGTCGCTCAGCTCGAACGAGAACAGGTCGAGGTTGGTCTCCTGGCGGTGCGCCGAGACCGACTTGGGGATGACGACGATCCCCTGCTGCACCTCCCACCGCAGCACCACCTGGGCCGGCGTGACGCCCAGCTCGGCGGCGATCGAGGTCACCGCCGGCGCGTCGAGGTCGGCGCCGCGGCCGAGCGGCGAGTACGCCTCGACGGCGATCCCGTGCTCGCGGCACGCGGCCTGCACCGCGACCTGCTGGAACCGCGGGTGGATCTCGATCTGGTTGACCGCCGGGACCACGTCCGTCTCGCTGACCAGGCGTTCGAGGTGCTCGGGCAGGAAGTTCGACACGCCGATCGACCGGACCGCGCCGTCGGCGAGCAGCTTCTCGAAGGCCTTCCACGTCTCCACGTAGCGGTCGAGGCTCGGCACCGGCCAGTGCACGAGGTACAGGTCGACCTGGTCGAGCCCGAGCTCGCGGCGGGAGTGCTCGAACGCCTGCAAGGCGTTGTCGTACCCCTGGTCGCCGTTGCGGAGCTTCGTGGTCACGAAGACCTCCTCGCGCGGCAGGCCCGAGGCGCGCAGCGCCGCACCGACGCCGGCCTCGTTGCCGTAGCCGGCCGCCGTGTCGATGTGCCGGTACCCGAGCTCCAGGGCGCTCTCGACGCACCGCTGGGTGCCGTCGTCGGGCACCTGGAAGACGCCGAGACCGACCTGAGGGATCTTCACATCGTTGTCGAGGGTGATGTTGGGGACACTCATGCCAGCAATCTTGCCGTTGTGCTGGTGCGACGTCATCCCCTCGCGTACCGTAAGGGCGTTGCAGTGTCTTGCTCGTACCGGACGGACCCCCGTCCTGCGTCGGGAGGCGGGGTCGTTCAGGATTGACCACGCACACCGGCGGACCTTGGTTCCACAAGAGTTTGACGACGAACACCGTGATGCGCGGTCCCCGACAGGCGGGGCCCGCGAGCTCTTGAAGGAGTACCCATGGCCACCGGTACCGTGAAGTGGTTCAACAGCGAGAAGGGCTACGGCTTCATCGCCCCCGAGGACGGCACCGCTGACGTGTTCGTCCACTTCTCCGCCATCCAGACGCAGGGCTACCGCACCCTGGACGAGGAGCAGAAGGTCGAGTTCGACGTCACGCAGGGCCCGAAGGGCCCGCAGGCGGAGAACGTCCGCCCGCTCTGATCTCGTCGGCGGGCCGCCTGACGGCGGCCCGCACCTGAGACTCGCACGGCCCGCACTCGCTGCCTCACGGCAGGGGGTGCGGGCCGTCGTCGTCTCCGCACGGGCCCGGGTCGACGCCGGGCCTGCCGTCGGACGGGCCGCCGGGCGTGCCGCCGGGCGTGCCGCCGGGAACCCGCGGGCACGGCAGATCGTTCCTCCACCATGGGATTCCTCGACCGACTCCTCGGCAGGTCACGTGACGAGCGCTCCATCCCCGGCATGACCGGCGGAGGCACTCCGCGCGGGTACGGCCCGCCCACACCCTCCGGCTCCGGGCCGGGCGCCGCGCCCGCGGCGTCGACGCACCGCTCGCCGGACGACGTGGCGATCGACCGCTACCGCTACCTGCTGCGCACCGCTCCCCCGGACGCCGTCGAGCAGGCGCACGCCGAGGCGTTCGCCCAGCTCACCCCGGAGCAGCGGCGCCAGGTCCTCTCGGAGGTCGGCGCCACGGTGCCCGCGTCCGAGCGCGCCACCTCCGACGACCCGCAGTCGCTGGCCCGGATGGCCACGCGTGCCGAGATGCGCAGCCCCGGCACCCTGGAGAACACGTTCCGCTCCGGCGGCCCCGGTGCGATGGCGGGCGCCGGCGGCCCGAGCTTCGGGTCGATGATGGGGTCCAGCCTGCTCGGGACCGTCGCCGGTGTGGTCATCGGGTCCGCCGTGGCCAACGCGATGTTCGGCCCGGCGTTCGGCGACCCGACGACGCCTGTCGCGGAGGACGCGGCGGCCGGCGGTGACGCCGGCGGCGAAGGCGATCCTGGGGCCGGAGATCCTGGGGCCGACGGCGGCGACGGCGGGGCCTTCGCGGACGGCGGGGCCGACGCCGGTGGAGCCGACGCGGCCGGCGACGGCGGCATGTTCGGTGGCTTCTTCGGCGGCGACGACGGCGGCGGTGGCCTCGGGGACTTCTTCGGAGGCGACGGCGGAGGCGGGTTCGACTTCTGAGCCCGTGCTACCTCGCAGGGAAGTTGCCTACCTCGGCCGAAACTTGCCTACCTCGACGAAAACTTGCCTACCTCGCGGGAGAGTTGCCTACCTCGGCTGAACATTGCCTACCTCGGCGGGGAGGTGAGGCGCAGGAACGCGCCCAGCTGCTCCAGGTCCGTGACCGACGTCGGCAGGTAGTCCGTCAGCCGCGGTGAGCGGACGACGACGGCGCACCACTGGCCCCGCGAGACCGCCACGTTGAGCCGGTTCCGGCTGAGCAGGAACCCCATGCCGCGCGGCACCTCGTCCGGTGACGACGCCGCCATGGACAGCACCGCGACCGGCGCCTCCTGCCCCTGGAACTTGTCGACCGTGCCGACCCGGACGTCCTCCAGCCCGGCCGCGGCCAGCGCACGCCGGATCGTGTGGACCTGCGCGTTGTAGGCCGCCACGACGATGACGTCCGCGGGCCCGAGCGCGCGCGGCTCCGCCCCGGCGGACCGGACCCAGGGCCGCCCGAGCACCGCCCGGACCTGCCGGACCACCTCGTCCGCCTCCTCGAGAGACGACACCGCGCGACCCGCATGGTCGACCAGTACCTCGTGCACGCCGGGCAGCACCGGGTCCAGGGTCCGGCCGTGGACCGTGGCGTGGGCGTGCAGCTTCCCGGAGTAGGCGAGCTCGGAGACCGCGGAGCACAGGTCGGGGTGCATGCGCCGCGACGCCGGCAGGAAGTAGCCGAACTCCTCGGGCAGCGTCTCGTGGCCGTCGGCCAGCCACCCGAGCGCCGACCCCGCGACCCCGGGGTCGGGGTGCGCGCCCTGGGAGACCTGCGGGAGCTGCTGCGGGTCTCCCAGGAGCAGCAGCCGCGACGCCGCCCGCGCGACGGCGACGGTGTTGGCGATCGCGAACTGGCCCGCCTCGTCGATGACGAGCAGGTCGAGCCCGTCGGGCGCCCAGCGCTCGTGCGCGAAGTCCCAGGCCGTGCCACCGACGACGCAGCCGCGCCCGGCGTCGTCGGCCTCGGCCGCGAACGTCTCGAGCCCGTCGGCGCTCACGTCCTGCCAGGGGGAGTCGGCCCGGGCCGGGGAGATTCCGGAGGGCACCTTCTTGGCGACCTGCTCGGGCGGCACCTGCGCGCCCAGCACGCCGTGCAGGAGGTTCTCCACCACGGCGTGGGACTGCGCGACCACTCCGACGCGCCAGCCGTCGGCGACGAGCGCAGCGATGACGTGCGAGGCCAGGTACGTCTTGCCGGTCCCGGGCGGTCCCTGCACGGCGAGGTAGGACCGGTCGAGCGCCCGCACCGCCCGCTCGACGGCGGCGACGACGTCGGGTTCGCCGTCGGGCCCGACGGGCGCCGCGGGCAGGCCACCGGCCACCCGGGCGGGACGTCGCTGCAGCAGGTCCGTCATCGGCCCGGCCGGCAGCCGGTCCGCCATCGGTACACCTGCCGCCTCCCCGGACCGCCACGCCTCCAGGGCGGTGCGGCCGGCCTCGGCCGTCGCCGTCTCCAACGGGCCGGCGGGCACGTGGCTGTTGACGCCCACGGCGCAGGGCAGGTCGTCGTGCGTGTCCTGCCCCCGCCCCACGTGCTCGCGCACCGTGAACACGTCCCACTCCTGCTCGCCGTCGGCGACCCGCTCGACCTCGGTGATCGCCATCTTGCTGTGGAACCAGCGCTGGGCGAGCGACCCGACGTCGGTCGCGGGGATCACCGGCGGGCACGGCACGTCGTAGAGCAGGAAGGCGCTCGCCCCGGCGCGCAGCTCGCTGCCCTCGACGGCCGCGCACCGCAGGGCCAGCATCCGCGACGGCGCCCGGCGTCCGGGCTCCTTCTCCCAGTCGCTCAGCACCCGACCGCTCTCGACGACGACGGCGGCGCGGCGACCCGGCCACTCGGCGGGCGGGAGCTGCATGCGGGAGAAGTGCGCCTGCCAGAACTGCTTGCTCTCGCGCCGGTGGTAGCCGACGGCGGCACCGAGCAGGCTCAGCGCGCGTGCGGCCGCCCGGTCGGCGGGCTCGTGGGGGTGGGCGTGCGCGACGGCGTCACGGATCTCGGCCTCGAGCGCCTCCCGGGCGGCCCGCTCGGGGTTCTCCGGCGGCTCCTCCTCGAGGGGCAGCGGCTCGGCGACGGGACGCTCGACCGGCCCGACGACCTCGTCGTACGCCCAGCGCAGCCAGTCCAGCAGCCGCAGCGTGGACAGGCAGTCGTAGCGGTTGTAGTCGAGGATCTCCTCGCGACGCTGGGCCGCCTCCTCCTGGTCCCCCGCGGCGAGCAGGTCGCAGTACTCCGCGTACTCGACCACCGACGTCGCGGCGTCGGTCACCCCGGAGCGCGCCGCCTCGTCGCCCATGTACAGCGGCTCGAGCTTCTTGATCGAGCGGGACCGTTCCGAGATCCGGATGGCCGACCGGACCGTCGCGTACAGGTCGACGAGCACCCCGGAGCGCAGGAGCTCGTCGACCTCGTCCTCGTAGACCCCGTGCCGGGCGGCGATGGACAGCAGGTGCGTCCGCTCGTAGGCGGCGTAGTGGTAGACGTGCATGTCGGGCCACCGACGACGGCGCTCGGCCATGTCGTCGACGAACCGCACCAGCGCCTCGGCCTCCTCGGCCCAGGTGTCCGCCCACAGGGCGTGGAAGGCGGGCCGACCCTCGGCGTCGAGGTCGCGGGTGACCCAGCCGAACAGGTAGTCGATCCCCGACTCCCCCGGTGTCAGGGCGTCGTCGGGCGTCCACAGCGGGTCGCCCTCGAAGTCGAAGAACACGTCACCCTCGCTCGGCGGCGGCAGCCGCTCCACCGGTGCGGGGTCGGTCAACGCCCAGCGCAGCTCGCGGGGGCCCTCAGGTGTCTCCAGCAGCACCGAGCCGTCACCCGGGTCGGTGCCCAGCTGCAGCGCGGCCTGCCGCTGCAGGCCGGCGAACCGGTCCGCCGTCATCCCCGCCGGCGGCTGCTCCGCGCCGGCCAGGTCCTTCATCGTCGTCAGGCCGGACGCCGCCAGCCGCGCCCGCTGCGGGGCGTACACCCCGGCCACGAGCAGCACGTCGTCGTGCGTCGCCGCGGACTCGGCGCAGTCCGGGCAGGCTCCGAGCCGCTGGCAGGCCGCGTGCCCCGGGGCGTCCCACGCCACCGGTGCCTCGGCGTCGACGTGCCGGGCGACGACGTCGAGCAGCCGGTCGCGCCGAGCCCGGAACACCGGCAGCACCTCGGCCAGGGCGTGCTCGGTCAGCTCGCCCGTGCCGAGCACCAGGTGGGCGTGCTCGGTCGGGTCGATCCCGGCGGCGAGGAGCTGGTCGGCGTACGCCGCGAGCTGCAGCACCGCGCGCACCTTCTCCCGCTTGGCGAGCTTCGTGTCCCACACGGCGTAGCGCGGCCGCCCGTCCCCGGCCGCACCGGGGTCACGCACCAGGAAGTCCGCCCGACCGTGGAACCGCCCGTCGAAGAACGCCGCCTGGTAGACGACGTCGGCCCCCTGCTCGAGCGCGGCCAGCGTCGCCGAGTGCGCCGCGACCAGCCCCTCGTACGTCAGGTGCTGCGGCGGCGGGACCTCCAGCACCCCGCCCGGGCCGCCGTCGTCGGGCGCCGTGCCGTACCGCGACCGGAAGTCCTCCAGGACGGCCTGCTCGTGCGCCTCCCCGAGGGCGACGGTGCGCGCCAGCATCTCGTCGGTCTCGCGCGGCCGCTGCGGAGCGCGCCCGAGGACCTCGTCGAGCCGTCGCAGCAGCGCGTGCTCGCACTCCGCGGCGACCACCAGGTCGCTGGCCGAGTGCACGAGCCGGGACCCGTCCGGACCGTCCAGGAGGAACATGTCCCAGGTCTACCAGCGGCCGCCGACATGGACCTCAGGGGGATGTTTCGGCCATAGTGGGGCCGCACGACGCCGAAGGAGAGCCATGACCGTGCGATTCAACCCCCCGCCCGGCTGGCAGGTCCCCCCGGGATTCCGGCCCGACGCCGGCTGGACGCCCGACCCTGCGTGGCCGCCGGCGCCCCCGGGATGGCAGTACTGGGTGGAGGACGCCGCCCCCGCGCCGCAGCCTGCCCGCACCTCGACGATCCGCCCCGCGAGCGCGCCGGACCCGTCGGCGACGACCGTGATGGCGCCCGTGCCCTCCGGGCCGACGCCGGCGGCCGCCACACCGCCGCCGCCCGGTCCGCCGTCGGGCGGCGACGCGCACCCGACGCTCCGCGGGACGGCTCCCGTGCCCCCGCCGCAGCAGGCGGCCCGACCCGCACCCGGGGCCGCCCCGCAGCAGCCCGCGGCGACCCGCACCGAGTCGCGCGGCACCCGGTCGCGCCGCCCGTCCAACGTGTTCGTCGCCGGCGTGGCGGTCGCCTGCCTCGCGCTCGGCGTCATCCTCGGCGTGATGTTCTCCATGGTGCAGACCTCCGACGCCCGGCAGGCCGTCGCCGACGCCGAGCGCGAGGTGGAGGCCGCCGCGGCGCTGGAGGCCGAGGTCACCGAGGACAAGGCGGCGCTCGACGAGCGGGCCGCCTCCCTGGACGAGCGGGAGAACGAGCTCAAGGACCGCGAGTCGGCCGTCGCCGAGAAGGAGTCCCAGCTCGTCAGCCGCCAGAACGAGCTCGACGAGCAGGCGGCCCAGGCCGAGGAGGATCAGCGCCAGCGCGAGCAGCAGGAGCAGCGCGACGACGACGGCGGCGGCGAGGGCCAGTGGTGGTACTGGAGCTGCGACGACGCGCGGCAGGACGGCGCGGCCCCGATCCGGCAGGGCGAGCCCGGCTACCGCGGCGGTCTCGACCCGAACGGCAACGGCATCGCCTGCGAGGGCGGGGAGTAGGCCGACCGCGTAGCGATCCGGTCGGCAGTTCGTCGTCGGGGGCGGCACTTTGGCATGCCGCCCCCGACGACGAACTGCCGACCGGAGACGCCGAGGCGCCGGCCCCGGCTCAGCGCCCGCCGGGGAACGGGATGACCGGGCAGGTGAACGACGCGACGACGCCGCCGT
Organism: Isoptericola haloaureus; assembly: GCF_036689775.1. Taxonomy (NCBI): domain Bacteria; kingdom Bacillati; phylum Actinomycetota; class Actinomycetes; order Micrococcales; family Promicromonosporaceae; genus Isoptericola; species Isoptericola haloaureus. Next base: position 28,452 of record NZ_JBAGLP010000105.1, read on the forward strand.
CGGACGCCACCCCGGCGTCGATCGCGGCGTGGACCTCCTCGACGGATCCGAGGATGCCGTCCCCGTCGGTGTCCCCGGCGGCCAGCACGGCGTCGAAGTCGTCGTACACCAGGGCGTGGACCTGCCACCGGCCGCCGTTGTAGTCGGTGTCGCCCGGGGCGGCCTCGGCGACGTTGGCCTGGGTGTCGGTGCCCAGGGCGTAGATGACGTCGAACGAGTGGTCCGGCGCCCCCGTGCCGGACAGGTCGTTCGGCGTCGCGACGGTGCGGTACGCCACCCCGTCGACGTAGAACGCAGTGCCCTCGCTGACCCCGGCCTGGGCGGCCGCGGCCGGCACCAGGACGGCTCCGGCGGCGAGCGCCACGGACCCGGCGACGGCGAGCGTGCGGTTGCGGTGCATGATCGTCCTCCTCGTGAGGGGCCGAGCCCCGGTGGCCGACCCGCTGCCTCCAGCCCACCGCGCAGGGTGGCCCAGGTCCATGACGGGGGTCTTACGGGGTCCTCACGGGGTCCTGACGCGGCCGGTCACGAGCCCCTGAGGCCGGGTGCGCGGCCTAGGCTGAACGCATGGTCCGGGTCCTCGTGGTCGACGACGACACCACCGTCGCCGACGTGGTGGTCGCCTACCTGGAGCGCGCCGGGATGACGGCCGAGCACGTGGCCGACGGCGTCGACGCCCTCGTCGCCGCCCGCGAGCGCCCGCCGGACGCCGTCGTCCTGGACCTCATGCTGCCGGGCCTGGACGGCATCGAGGTGTGCCGGCGGCTGCGCGCGGACCGCCCCCGGCTGCCGGTGCTCATGCTCACCGCCCGCGGCGAGGAGGACGACCGCATCACCGGTCTGGAGGTCGGCGCGGACGACTACGTGACCAAGCCGTTCAGCCCCCGCGAGCTGACCCTGCGGGTGCAGTCGGTGCTGCGGCGCGCGGGCACCCCGGCCGACCGGGGCACCCCGGCCGACGGCGGCACGCGGCCCGACGACGGCACCCCGGCGGGCGGCACCCCGGCCACCGCCGGACCGGGCGCCACCCACCCGGCGCCCGCCGCGCCGTCGGGCACCCTGCGCGACGGCGACCTGACCCTGGACGTCGCCGCCCACCGGGTGCTGCGCGGCGGCGACGAGCTGGCGCTCACGGCCCGCGAGTTCGACCTGCTGGCCTGGTTCCTCGCCCACCCCGGCCAGGTGCACGACCGCGAGGCGCTGCTGCGCGAGGTGTGGGGCTGGGAGTACGGCGACCGGTCCACGGTGACGGTGCACGTGCGGCGCCTGCGCGAGAAGGTCGAGGCCGACCCGTCGGCCCCGACGCGGCTGGTGACCGTGTTCGGGGTCGGCTACCGCTGGGACGCCCGCGAACCGTCCGTCCCGGCCCCGCCCGCGGACGCCGGGAGCGTCTCGTGACCCCGCTCGAGGGTGTCGCCCTCTCGGCCGGGGTCGCCGCCGCCGTCGGGCTCGCCGGGGCGGCCGGGGTGCTGGCGCTGGGACGACGGCGCCCCTCGGCGGCCGCCGTGCTGGCCCCGCTCGTGGTGGTCGCCTCGGTCGCGGCCGGCGTCTACGCCAGCGCGCGGGCGATGTTCCTGTCCGAGCAGGACTCCACCACCGTGCTGTGGCTGCTGCTGGCCACGGTGCCGGTCGCGCTCGTCATCGGCCTCGCGCTCGCACGGCGCACCCACCACCTCGCCACCGAGCGGGCCGCGGCGGTCGCCGCCCGCGACCGGGACCGGGAGGTGGAGGCCCGACGCCGCGAGCTGGTGGCGTGGGTGTCCCACGACCTGCGCACCCCGCTGGCCGCCGTGCGCGCGCTGGCCGAGGCGATGGAGGACGAGGTGACCCGCCCCGCCGACGCCGCGACCGGCATCCTGGCGGAGAACCGCCGCATGAGCGACATGGTCGACGACCTGCTCGCCCTGTCCCGGCTGCAGTCGCCCGGGTTCGAACTGACCCGCACCCCGACCGACGTCGGCGACCTCGCCTCCGACGCGCTCGCGGCCGCCGGACCGGCCGCCGAGGCCGCCGGGGTGCGCCTCACCGGGGAGGTGGCTGCCCCCGTCGTCGTACCCGTGGACGCCCGCGAGGTCGCCCGGGCGCTCGGCAACCTGCTGTCCAACGCGGTGCGGCACACCCCGGCCGGCGGCACCGTCCACGTGCGGGTGTCCACCCGCGACACCGACGGCCCCGCCGCCGTCGTCGAGGTCACCGACGGCTGCGGCGGCATCCCCGCCGACGACCTGCCGCGCGTGTTCGAGGCCGGCTGGCGCGGCACCGCCGCGCGCACCCCCGGCTCGGGCGGGGCGGGCATCGGGCTGTCCATCGTGCGGTCGGTCGCCGCGACGCACGGCGGCGGCGTCGAGGTCCACAACGTCGAGCGGGCCGACGGCGGAGGCGGCTGCCGCTTCACCCTCACCCTGCCGGCCTGACCTCCAGCGGGACCTCCTCCGTCGTGCCGTCGGCGTAGGTGACCTGCGCGAGCGCGGAGAAGGTCTCCTCCCCCGGCGCCCACAGCGCGAACCAGCCGTCGTCCACCGACGCCGCGACCTGCTCGCCGTCGGCCGTGGCGACCGTGACCGCCTCGATCTCGTCGCCGACGCGGCCGAACGCGGCGGTCACCGCGCCCTCCCCGTTGGGACCGTCCGACCAGGACGCCGTCCCGGACTCCGCCACGACCAGCTCGCGCGGTCCCGGCTGCGGGACGGGCGTACCGCCGACGGACTCCGAGGAGTACACCTGGGAGGAACCGTCCGTCGTCGTCACGAAGCACTCCGCCAGCGCCCCGTCCCCGGACAGCAGCACGTAGGTGTAGTCGCCGCGCACCTCGGCCAGCACCGGGTCCACCGGGATCTCGGTGATCGGCGACCCCTGGTCGGCGGCGTCCTCGTCGATGGCGTGGGCCGCCGTCGGGCACGAGGCCGCGTCCTGCACCGCGGCGGCAGGGTCGACGACCTGCGGGGTCGGCGTCCACGACGCGTACGCCTCGGGGCCCCCGAACGTCGTCGTCACCACGACCCCCGCGGCCACGGCCACCGCGACCCCCGCGACGGCGCCGGTGGCCACCGCGGTCCGCGAGCGCCGCACCGGGGCGCGGTACCGGTCCGGCACGGTCCGGTCGGCGGCCAGCACCCGTGCCAGGGCGGGGTCGTCGGGGTGTCCCGGGGCACGCAGGTGCCGTGCCGGGTCCAGGCCGCTCAGGTCGTCCAGCAGCGGTGACCTCATGGCCTCTCCTCCTGCAGTCTGCGCAGCACGGTCGCGGTGTCGCGGCGCACCTCGGAGTACGCCAGCAGCCGCTTGCGGGCGCGGGTGAGCCGCACCGAGAACGTGGAGGGGCGGCACTCCAGCACCTGGGCGGCCTCCCGCGCGGAGAGTCCGTCCCAGGCCACCAGCGCCAGGACCTCCCGGTCGGCGTCGCTGAGCAGGTCCCAGGCGCGGCGCAGGTCGGCGCGCTCGGCCGCGGTGTCGTCCGCCCCCGGCACCTGCGCCGTCGGCTCCCGCTCCAGCCGCACCCCGAGGGCCTGCCAGCGGCCCCGTGTGCGGACCTGGGTGGACAGGACCTTGCGCGCGACGCCGAACAGCCACGCGCGCGCTTCGGTCGGCACGTCCTCCACCCTCCGCCAGGCGACCAGGTAGGTCTCCGAGACGACGTCGTCGACGATCTCCGGCGCGGCCCGGCGCGCGACGAACCGCACCACCTGCTCGCGATGGTCCACCCACAGGCGCGTCAGGCGCTCGCGGGCCGAGGCGTCGTCCACGGTCGTCCTCTCGATCCCTCGTCCCGTTCATGGCCGGCAGGGCCGGTGCTGCTACACCGTACTGGGAAACGGTTGCCCCTCTCGACGCCCTCGCTACCCTCGTGCAGGACGGCGGACGCCGACGCGCGTCCTCGACGACGACGTGAGGAGCGTCAGGATGCGCACGAGACTTTCCCGGACCGTGGCTGCCGGCGTCGGCGCGACGGTGCTGGCCCTGGGGACGGGCCTGGTCGCCACGGCACCGGCGACGGCGGACATCGGCGAACCGATCGGCACGATCGGCGAGGGGTCGTCCGACGGCGAGAACCTGCCCGACGGGAACCTGCCCGGCGTGCCCGAGCCCGGCAGCGCCGCGGACGAGTGGGCCGCCTGGGCCGCCGCGGAGCGCGCCGAGGCCGAAGCCACCGACTGGGAGGCCGACTCGGCCGCCCGCGGGTGCGAGCTGGTGGAGGTCTCGATCGTCGACGAGGTCGACGCCGCCTACAACGAGGCGATGGGCGCCCCGGCCGACCTGGCCACGCACCGGGTCGAGATGGTGGAGAGCTGCGAGGGCCCGGCCGAGTCGGGCGGGATGACGCTCGAGACCGGGGACGGTACGGCGAGCACGACCGCGATCGGGTCCGGCAGCGACTGCGACAGCACGAAGGGCCCGGGCACCATCTGCATCTACAAGTCCAGCGGGCGGATCTACTCCTCGTGGAAGTACCGCGGGTCGGGCAGCGTCTCGGGGTTCCTGCGGATCTACCAGATCTCGACGTCGGCCTCGAGCTGCTACCGCGGCAGCACGTGGCTCACGGGCCCGTCGCGGACGTGGAGCAGCGGCATGACGCGCAGCATCTCCAAGACGCGCACGACGTACTCGGGCTATTCGGCGCACATCTGGAAGAAGGTGTGGCACGGGCACACCGACTGGGGCAGCACCTGCTCGAGGCTCTGAGCCCCGCCACCACGGAGCCCCCGGCACCTCCGAGCCCGCAAGCCCCGCGAGCCCCGCGAGATCGACCTTCCCGTCCGAGATCGACCGACAGTGCGTCGATCTCGAGCCGGGAGGGTCGATCTCGCGGCGGGGGTGGGCGGCCGGGGTCGGCTCAGAGGACGTGGGCGAGGAACTCCTGCAGCCGCGGCTCGCTCGGGTTCTCCAGCACCGCGCCGGGCGGGCCCTGCTCGACGACGACGCCGTCGTCCATGAAGACGACGTGGTCGGCGACCTCGCGGGCGAACCCGATCTCGTGCGTCACGACGACCATCGTCATCCCGGACCGGGCGAGGTCCTGCATGACGGCCAGCACCTCGCCGACGAGCTCGGGGTCCAGCGCCGAGGTGGGCTCGTCGAAGAGCATCAGCTCGGGCTCCATCGCCAGCGCCCGGGCGATGGCGACCCGCTGCTGCTGGCCGCCGGAGAGCTGGGCCGGGTAGTGGTCGACCCGGTCGGACAGTCCCACCCGGTCGAGCAGCTCGGCCGCCCGCTCGCGCGCCGCGGCCTTCGACAGCCCGCGGACCTGCACCGGCGCCTCGGCCACGTTCTCCAGCGCGGTCATGTGCCCGAACAGGTGGAACCGCTGGAACACCATCCCGATCCGCGAGCGCTGCGCGGCGATGCGGTGGGGGTGCAGCCGGTGCAGGACGCCCTTCGCGTCGGTCCGGTAGCCGAGCAGCTCACCGTCGACGTGCACGGAGCCGGCGGTGATCTGCTCCAGCTCGTTGAGGCAGCGCAGCAGGGTGGACTTGCCGGAGCCGGACGGACCGAGCACCACGGTCACCGACCCCGGCGGCACCACGAGGTCGACGCCCCGCAGCACGTGCAGCGCGTCGGCGCCCTGGCCGAACACCTTGTGGACGCCGCGTGCCTCGACCATCGGCGTCTCGGCCATCGGCGTCGCGTCCGACGACGGAACGGTCGTCGCGCTCATGGGGTCACCTCCGCGAACGGGTCGTCCTTCGTGGTGCCGGCACCGCGGATCGCCGCCTGCCGGCTCAGTCGCCCGGCACGCCGACCGGAGCTGCCGGAGCCGCCGGCGCTGCCGGGGCCGCGCCGTCCGGCAGCGCGCCGCGGTCCGGTGGCGCGCCGCGGTCCGGTGGCGCCGCCGTCGAACCCGCGCCCGTAGTACCGCTCGACGTAGTACTGGCCGACCATGAGCACCGACGTGATGAGCAGGTACCACAGCGCCGCCACGATGAGCAGCGGGATGGGCTGGAAGGTGCGGGTGCCGATCGCGGACGTGGCGTAGGTGATCTCCAGCGTGAACGGCACGGCGACCACCAGGGACGTCGTCTTGAGCATGGAGATCGTCTCGTTGCCGGTGGGCGGCACGATGACGCGCATCGCCTGCGGCAGCACGATGCGACGCAGGATCCGCGGCTCCTTCATCCCCAGGGCGCGGGCCGCCTCGGCCTGGCCGGGGTCGACCGAGCCGAGCCCCGCGCGCACGATCTCGGCGAGGTAGGCGGCCTCGTTGAGGGCCAGCCCGATCAGCGCCGCCCAGAAGGCGGTGATGACGTCGCGGGTGTCGAACACGAAGAACTCGGGCCCGAACGGGATGCCGAGGCTGAGGCGCGGGTACAGCACCGAGACCAGTCCCCAGAACACGAGCTGGGTGTAGATCGGGGTGCCGCGGAAGAACCAGATGTAGGCCCAGGAGACCGCGCGCATCACCGGGTTGTCGCTGCGCCGCATGATCGCGAGCAGCACCGCGAGCACGACGGCGATCGCCATGGAGCCGAAGGTCAGCACGAGCGTCCAGCCCACCCCGCGCACGACGTTGACGTCGCGCAGGTACAGCCAGACGGTGTCCCAGCGGAAGTTCGGGTTGGTGACCAGCGCGTGCACCACCATCGCGGCGAGCACGAGCAGCACGGCGGCCGACAGCCAGCGCCCGGGGCGCGGGACGGGCCGGGCGCGCAGGGGCGCGGGCAGGTCCGACGACGGCGCCCCGGTGTGCGGGGAGCCCGTGACGTGCGTGGTCATCGTCAGACGCCGGGGTCGAGCTCGGCGGTGGCCAGCGCGCCCTCGGCGTTGCCCCAGCCGGCGAGGATCTCGGTCAGGGTGCCGTCGTCCATGAGCTGCTGCAGCGCGCCCTGGATCGCCTCGGCGAGCGCGTCGTCGTCCTGGGCCACGACGACCCCGTACGGCGCGGCGTCGGCGATCTCGCCGAGCGTCTCGATCGAGCCCTCGGTCTGCTCCACGGCGTAGGCCGTCACCGGGGAGTCGGCGTAGATGGCCTGCACCTTGCCGCCGACGAGGTTGGTGGTCACGTCGGCCTGGGAGTCGTAGGGCAGCACCTCGACCGGCTCCGCGCCGTCGGCCTCGCAGCTCGCCGAGACGTCCTCGAGCGCGCCCTGCTGGACGGTGCCGGTCTGGACGCCCACGGTGACGCCGCACAGGTCGGCGGGGTCCACGCCGTCCGGGTTGCCGGTGGCGACGGCGAGCTGGGAGCCGGCGTCGAAGTAGCTGACCATGTGGGCGACCTGCAGCCGCTCGGCGTCGATGGTGAAGCCGGAGATGCCGACGTCGTACTTGGTGCCGACGGCCGGGATGATCGCGTCGAACGTCGACGGCTCGATCTCGGCCTCCAGGCCGAGGGTGGCGGCGACCGCGTGGGCGATGTCGACGTCGAACCCGACCGGGGTGACGCCGTCGGACGCGAGGAACTCGGCCGGGGCGTAGGACAGCTCGGCGCCGACGGTGAGCACGCCGTCCTCGGCCACCGCGGCGGGGACCAGCGCGGCCAGCTCGTCGTCGGCCTCGACCGTCGAGGCGTCGAACGCCGCGGCCGGCGCGGCCGAGGAGCCGTCCGACGCGGCTTCGCCGGTGGCGGACCCGAGGTCCTCCGAGGCGGTGGTGCAGCCGGCGAGCAGGGCGACGACGGCGACGGCGGACAGGGGCAGGACGGTACGGGCGCGCATGACGGCTCCAGGGATCGCGTGGAGGGGGGACGACGCCCGCGCCCGGTCCGGACCTCGGAGCGTCTATGCGGCAGTATGCATACCTATACATCGCGTTCCCAAACCCGAGCCCCATGACATCGATCACGCACCTCCGTCACCTCCCGCCCAGCCCGCGTCCCGAGGCGAGCACGCAACGCGGTTCAGGGACGAAACACGGGGACGGACGACAGAGGTCCGGGTCCTTCCGTGGCGCCGTCGTCGGACGGGAAGCGCAGGGCGCACAGCGCCCGTGAGCGCGGCGGCGCCACGGAAGGACCCGGACCTCGAACGGGCCTCGGAACCGGAGCGAGACCTACGTGTCGTGCTCGATGATCCCCATGTCCTCGCGGTGGTCGTCCTCGCCGCCGGGCGGGAACTCCGTCCGCTCCGGCCGGCTGCGCAGGGCCACGATCGCGAGGATCAGGCCGCCCCAGACGACGATCAGGGCGACCGCCATCATGATGATCGCGGTGGTGCTCATCGCGACGCCTCCTTCCGCACGGCGGGGTCCTCGACCGGCGGGTACGGCGGCCAGGCGCGGTACAGACCCGGTCCGCGCCAACGGAACGCCCAGAAGACGAGCGACCCGACCACCAGCAGCGCCACGGTGCCCCAGCCTGCATAGAGCAGGTACGTCTCATCGTATCCGCCGTAGGGCTCGTCGATGCGGATGAGGATCGTCTGCACCAGCATGATCCCCAGCATCACCGGGATGATGGCGCCGACGCACGCGTACCACCACGCGCCGAGCTGCGTCGTCGAGACGGCGTTGAGGTGGTAGCGCAGCTCGGGCGCCCGGCGGTAGACCCACACGACGAAGACGCACATGAGGATCGCCGAGGCGACGATGCCCATGTTGTTGACCCAGTAGTCGACCGTGTCGAGCAGGATCAGGCCCGTCGTGGTGCTGAAGCCGACCACCGAGACGACACCCAGGACACCGCCGAGCCACAGCACCGCCGCCGTGCGTGACAGGGCGAACTTCTCCTGCAGGGCCGCGGAGACGACCTGGAGGATCGAGACCAGCGACGTGAACCCGGCCATCACCAGCGAGCCGAAGAACAGCGCACCGAACAGGGCGCCGGCCGGCATCTCGGACACGATCGCGGGGAAGGTGACGAAGGCCAGCCCGACGCCGGCGATGCCCAGCTCGTCCACGGTGCCGCCGGACTCCAGCGCGAGGAACCCGAGGGCGGAGAACACGCCGAGACCGGCCAGCATCTCGAAGCCGGAGTTGGAGAACGCCACCACCAGGCCGGGGCCGGTCATGTTCGACCGACGGCGCCGGTACGAGGCGTAGGTGATCATGATGCCGAACGCCACGGACAGCGAGAAGAAGATCTGGCCGTAGGCGGCGATCCACACGTCCGGGTCGCCGAGGGCGTCCCACTGCGGGGTGAACAGCGCGTTCAGCCCGTCCGCGGCCCCGTCGAGCGTGAGGGCACGGACCACGAGGGCACCGAACGCCACCAGCAGCAGCGGGATGAAGACGATGTTGGCGCGCTGGACGCCCTTGACCACGCCGGCGGCGAGCACCGCGACGACGACCAGCCAGACGAGCACCAGCGGGATCAGCACGGCGGCCACGAAGTCGAAGGTGAGCCACGGGTCGGCACCGCCGACGTCGGCGAGCTGCAGGTGCTCGCCGAAGAAGAAGCCCTGCGGGTCGTCGCCCCAGTCGAGGCCGAAGGAGTAGACGAAGAAGCTCGCCGCCCAGGCCACGACCGCGGCGTAGTAGACGGCGATGACGATGCAGATCATCACCTGGAACCAGCCCAGGGTCTCCAGCCAGCCCTTGATCCGGCGGAACGCCTGCGGGGCGCCGCCGCGGAACCGGTGGCCGATCGCGTAGTCGAGGAAGAGGATCGGGATGCCCGCCGTCAGCAGCGCGATGAGGTACGGCACGAGGAACGCGCCGCCACCGTTCTCGTAGGCCACGCCGGGGAACCGCCAGATGTTGCCGAGACCCACGGCCGAGCCGATCGCCGACAGGATGAATCCCACCTGCCCGGTGAACTGCTCCCGCGGGGCGGACTTGTGTTGTGCACTCACGGGTCACACACCTTCCGCGCTGGTCGCCGCTTCGTCAAACCGTTCTCTCCTGGTGATCATGCGCGACATCGCGGTCCCCGGCATGTCGAGGCGACAGGTGCGTCGGCGCCGGTCAGCCGAGCAGTCGCGCGACGTACCCGCCGCGCAGCCGGCCCTGCGGGTCGAACCGGTCGGCCAGCGCGCGGAAGTCCTCGAACCGCGGGTACGCCGCGCGCAGCGCGACGGGGTCCGCGGCGAACACCTTGCCCCAGTGCGGCCGGGCGCCGAACGGTGCCAGGGCGTCCTCGATCACCGGCAGCAGCGCAGCGACCTCGGCACCCCGGGGGTGCCAGGTGAAGTGCAGGCCGATCGAGTCCTCGCCGAAGGGGCTGAGCCAGAGGTCGTCGGCGGCGATCGTGCGGATCTCCCCGGTCAGCAGCAGCGGCGCGACCCGGGGCCCGAGGGCGCGCATCGCCTCGATCGCCTCGGCGGCGTGCCGCCGCGGCAGCAGGTACTCGCTCTGCAGCTCCTCCCCGGCCGACGGCGTGTGGTCGAGCCGGAAGTGGCTGAGCCGCTCGTGCGAGGGCCCCGGTACGCCGTGCTGCGCGGTGCAGGCGGCCGGGTCGACGCCGGGCACCGGGTGCACGTCGTGCTCGGCCCATGGCAGACCGGGCACAGGCTCGGGACGGCGACCACCGCCGTCGGACACGACGGACTTGAACCAGGCCGCCCGGACGGTGGGCTCGTCCCAGCTCGTGAAGAGGCTGACGGAGTAGGCCGACCCGGTCACGGCGTCGAAGTGCTCGAGCACCGTCTGCCACGGCAGGTCGAGGGCGACGTCCTGGCGCACCTGGAACGCGGGCACCGTGGCGAGCTCCAGGCGCGTGACGATGCCGAGCGCACCGAGGGACACGACCGTGCCGGCGAAGACCTCCGGGTCGGTGTCCCGGGTGATCCGGCGCAGCTCCCCGGCGGTGGTCATCAGCTCGAGCCCGACGACGGCGCTCGCCAGCGACCGGTTGGAGTCCCCGGACCCGTGCGTGGCCGTGGCGACCGCCCCGGCCACGGAGATGTGCGGCAGGGAGGCCAGCTGGGTCACCGCCCGCCCCTCGGCCTCCAGGGCGCGCGACAGCTCGCCGTAGCGCAGTCCCGCGTTGACGGAGACGACGCCGGTGCCGGTGTCCAGGTCCACGGCCGGCCGGCCGTCGTCCAGCCCGTCGACCTGGACGTGCGTCCCGGTCGTGTCGGCCAGGTCGTTGAACGAGTGGCGCGAGCCCAGCGCGCGCACGGGCCCGCCGACGGCCAGTACGTCGGCGAGCTCCTCCAGGGATGTCGGGCGCACGAGGTCGTGCGCGGCGTAGGCGAGGTTCCCGGCCCAGTTCCGCATGGGCCCCAGGGTGCCATGGCTGGTCAGGGAGCGCGCAGGAAGTCCGTCGGCCCGACGGCCGCACGAGGCGCCCGGCGGACCGGCCGCCCCCGCCCCGCGCTGTGGGCATGAAATCTGCAGGTCCTCAGGGAGGTGAGTCTGCAGATTTCATGCCCACAGCGCCGGGGAGCGTCGGGGACGGGCGGGGGAAGGGCCGGGCGGGGCGGGACGGGGCTCGGCTGGGCTTGTCTGGGTCAGGCGAGCGTGAGCGACACGGTGGCGTAGGAGTGCGCCGGGAGCGTCACCTCGAGCCCACGCTCGTGCGGACGGACCGACTCCAGGGCCACCGGGGCGACGGCGTCGGGCGCGTCCGGGCTGTTGTGCGTGGCCAGCTCCGGCGCGGTGAGGACCCGACCCTCGTGCCCCGTGACCTCACGACCGCGCAGGTCGAGCACGATCGTGCGCTCGGCCTCGGCGTCCAGGTTGGTCAGCGACACGTGCGCACGGTCCCCCGAGACCGAGGCCGACGCCGAGACCAGCGGCAGCTCCGCGCCGTCCGTCGTCCGCGTGGGCACCCCCTGCAGGTGGACGGCGAGCGAGTCCGCGTCGTGGTGCGGGGTGTTCATCGCGAAGACGTGGTAGCTCGGCGTGCGCACGAGGGCGCCCGTCTCGGGGTCGGTGAGCAGCATCGCCTGCAGCACGTTGACCGTCTGGGCGATGTTGGTCATCACCACGCGGTCGGCGTGCCGGTGGAAGGCGTCGAAGTGCACCGACGCGACGAGCGCGTCGCGCAGGGTGTTCTGCTGGTACAGGAACCCGGGGTTGGTCCCCGGCTCGACGTTCCACCAGGTGCCCCACTCGTCCACGACCAGCCCGATGCGCCGGTGCGGGTCGTAGCGGTCCATCACCTGGCCGTGGCGGGTGAGCAGGCGCTCCATGAAGGCGGCGCGCTGCAGGGCGAGGTACCACTCGTCCTCGCTGAACTCGGTCGCGCTGCCCTTGTCCTGCCACGGCCCGGTCATCGTGTAGTAGTGCAGCGAGATCGCCTGGAACGGGTCGCCCGGCTTGTCCGCGTCCGCGGGGTCGTCCAGGGCGTCGAACGACCGCATGAGGACCTCGGTCCAGTGCAGGTCGGCGTCGGAGGCGCCCGCGGCGATCCGGTACGTCGTGTTCTCGCCGTGGTTGCGCACGTAGGTGGAGTACTGGCGGGCCAGCGAGGCGAACTGCTCGACCCGCAGGTTGCCGCCGCAGCCCCACGCCTCGTTGCCGATGCCGAAGAACGGCACCTTCCACGGCTCGTCGCGCCCGTTCTCGCGGCGCAGGGCCGCCATCGGCGAGTCGTCGGCGCGGGTGAGGTACTCGATCCACTCGCTCATCTCGGCGACGGATCCCGACCCGACGTTGCCGCTGATGTAGGCGTCGGCACCGAGCAGCTCGCACAGGTCCATGAACTCGTGCGTGCCGAACGAGTTGTCCTCGACGACGTCGCCCCAGTGGGAGTTGACCATGCGGGGACGCTGGTCGCGCGGGCCGATGCCGTCGCGCCAGTGGTAGTCGTCGGCGAAGCAGCCGCCGGGCCACCGCAGGTTGGGGATCTGCAGGGCCCGCAGCGCCTCGACGACGTCGGTCCGGATCCCCCGGACGTGCGGGACGTCGGCATCCTCCCCGACGTAGAAGCCGTCGTAGATGCAGCGGCCGAGGTGCTCGGCGAAGTGGCCGTAGACGTGCCGGGAGATGCGCGGGCCCGGGACGTCGAGGTCGATGATGGCGGTGGACTGGTCCTGCGGCATGGTGCTCCTGGAGTTCTGGTGTGGGTGGTGCGTGCTCGTCAGCCCTTGACGCTTCCCGCGAGCAGTCCGCTGACGATGTGTCGCTGGGTGAAGACGAAGAAGATCACCATCGGGACCAGGGCGATCACCGTGATCGTCATGAAGGCCGGCCAGTCGGTCGTGAACTCCGAGACGGCGCTGTACACCTGGAGCACGATGGTCTCCTTCTGCGGCGAGGACAGGAAGACCGTCGGCAGGAGGAAGTCGTTCCAGACCCACATGGTCTGGAACACGCCCACGGTCACCAGGATCGGCTTGATGAGGGGCAGGACGATCCGCCAGAAGATCTGGTTGGTCCCGGCCCCGTCGATCCGCGCGGCCTCGATCACCTCGTACGGCAGGGTGCGCATGTAGCCCTGGATGAGGAAGAAGCAGAAGATCGCCCCGCCCATGTACATGATGACCAGGCCGTTCAGGCTGTCGACCAGCTCGAAGCCGACGAGGGTCCGGTAGAGCGGGATCATCGTGGACTGCGGCGGGATGATGAACCCGACGAGCAGCAGGCTGCCGAGGATCCTGGTCGTCCGGTTGCGCGCGATGATCATGGCGTACGCGGCCATCGCCCCCACGAGGAGCTGCGCCAGCACCGCCAGGACCGTTACGTACAGCGTGTTGCCGAAGGCCTGGTAGATCGACATGTCGCCCAGGGCGGACGACCAGTTCGCGAACGACCAGGTCTCCGGCAGACCGAGCGGTGAGGACACCATGTCGGCCTGGGTCTTGAACGTGTTGATGACGATGTAGTAGAGCGGCACACCGATGATCAGCGCGAGCGCGATCATCCCGATGCTCAGCAGCGTGCGCCGCCAGAGGGCCGTGGTCATGCGAATCGCCTCCCGATGCGGCTCGTGATGCGGAGCTGGGTGAACCCGATGACGCCGACCGCCACGGTGAACATCACGGCGAGCGCCGACGACAGCCCGTACTCCCCCTGGCCGACGCCGGTGACGACGAGCGACTGGGTGATGGTGTACGTCGCGAACCCGGGTCCGCCGTTGGTCAGCGTGTACGGCAGGTCGAAGACCTTCAGACCGTTGGTGAGCAGCAGGAAGGAGCTGACCACCATCGCCGGCATCAGCAGCGGCAGGGTGATGGCGAAGAACTGCTGGCGCGGCGACGCACCGTCGATCTTCGCGACCTCGTAGTACTCCTGCGGGATCGACTGGAGGTAGGCGAGGTAGAGCACGGCGTGCCAGCCGGTCTGCGCCCACACGCCGACCATGATCACCGAGAACCGCGCCAGGGTGTTGTCCGACAGCCACGAGACCGCCTCGATGCCGAACCAGTTGGACAGCAGGGTGTTGAGCACCCCGGACGGCAGCGGGGACAGGATGTAGCTCCAGACCAGGCCCAGGATGGCCATGCTGGGCACGGCCGGGAAGAACCAGAGCGAGCGCACGACGTTGCGCCCGACGAAGGCCTTGTTGAGCTGCACCGCGAGGGGGATGGCCAGGCAGGTGACCAGCAGGGTGGTGCCGACGGCGAACAGCAGCGTGAAGGTCAGCCCCGAGAGCATCGAGGGGTCGTTGAGGATCTGGACGTAGTTGTCCCAGCCGATGAAGTTCGCCTCGGGGCTGTAGCCGGTGAAGTCCGTGAAGCTCCAGTACAGGCCCTGGAGCAGCGGGACCACGAACAGGAAGACGAAGACGACGATCGCAGGGATCAGGAACGCCCTGTTGATCGTGATCTGCTTCCAGCCGCCCTCTACGGATCGGCGTCGGCGCTGCCTGGCGGTGGGCGCGGGCGCGCCGCTCGACGTCGGAGTCGTCAGTGTCGTCATGGGGTGACCTCTCTCGGCGAGCGCCCGGGGCCGTCGGCCCCGGGCGCTCGTGGATCCGATCGACTCAGCTCGAGAGCTTCGCGTCGAGCGCGGCCGCGACGTCCTCGGGGCCGATCTGCCCCTGGATCATGCGCTGGACCTGCGCCACCGCCTCGACGTTCAGGACGTCCTCGTCACGCTGCCAGGCGATCATCGGCAGGTAGAGGTCACCGTCCCGGATCGGCTCCACCATGGGCTCGAAGACCGGGTCGACCTCCGGGGTGAAGTTCTCGGTCACCGTCACGTCGTTCGTCGCCTCGTGGAACATCTCCACGCCCTGCTCGGAGGCGAGCCAGGTCAGGAACGTCTTGGCCGCCTCCTGCGTCTCCTCGTCCGAGCTCGCGCTGATCGCGTAGCCGGGGGCCGCCGCTCCCGCCTGGAACGGCATCCCGTCGGGCAGCCCGGGGACCTGCCCGAACTCCCAGTCCAGCTCGGGGTTGGCCTCCTGGACGGCGTTGATGATCCACGGACCGGCGTTGATGACGGCGACCCGCTCGTTGGCGAACTCGTCGCGCACCTGGTCGCCGTCGAGCGCGACGACGTCCGCGGAGACGAGCCCCTCGGTGTAGAGGCGGTTGTACTCCTCGAGGATGGGCGTCCACTGCTCCGCGAAGGTCGACGAGCCGTCGAAGATCTGGTCGTCCACGCTCGGGTCGCTCTGCGAGGTCTTGGCGCCGAGCATCGCCGAGACGGTGGTCGGCATCTGGTCGACGCTCTCGAGGAACGGCGTGTAGCCGGCGTCCTGGAGGTCCTGGAGCATGACGAGGAACTCGTCCCAGGTCTCGGGGATGCCGTCGTACCCGACGTCGGCGAGCATCTCCTTGTTGTAGGCGTAGCCCGCCGCCCAGGAGGACAGGGACAGCCCGTACTCGGCTCCGTCCCTGCCGTAGGTGTCGAGGTTGAACTGCTGGATGCCCTCCATGAAGGGCTCGCCGCTCAGGTCCACCACGGCGCCGGCCTCGATGAGGTTGGTCTTGTTCTCGGCCGCCACGACGAACACGTCCGGCGCGGTGCCGGACAGCACCCGCGTCTGGAGGGTCTGGATGTACTCGGCCACCGGGGGCGAGTAGGAGGCTTCGATCGTGACGTCGGGGTTCTCCGCCTCGAACGCCTCGATCATCGGCTCCATCTGCTCCTGACCGGTCCAGGAGAGGAACGAGACCGTGGTGGTGCCGTCGGCCTCGCCGGAGTCGCCGCTGCAGGCACCGAGCGAGCCTGCGAGCGCCGTCACGGCGATACCTGCGACCACCATCCGCATGGGTGACTTCATCTTCGAACTCCTTCGATCGGGCGGCTGTGCCCTGAACGGCTGAGGTTTATCGTTATACCCCAGTGATGAGACACTGTAACCCCACAGCGTCCAAGGCGCCAACACCCGCTGGAGAAGGGGAGCCATGCCCACGATGAGCGACGTCGCCCGTGCCGCCGGCGTCTCCGTCATGACCGTCTCGAACGTGCTGAACGGCAAGCCGCGGGTGGGGGCCGAGACGCGTCTGCGCGTGCTGGAGGTGGTCGACGAGCTGGGCTACGAGATCAACCTCAGCGCGCGGCGGCTGCGCTCAGGACGCACGGGGGCGATCGGGCTCGTCGTCCCGCGGTTCGACCACCCGTACTTCGGCGATCTCGCCGCGCGGCTGTCGTCGGCGCTCGCGTCCACAGGACGCCACCTCGCCGTCGAGCAGAGCGACGCGAGCAAGGAGGGCGAGCTCGCCGCGCTCTCGCTCGCGCGCCTGCAGACCTACGACGGCGTCATCCTCAGCGTCGTCGGCCTGGGCTACGCCGACATCGACCGGATCCGCCCGTCGTTCCCGGTGGTGCTCCTGGGTGAGCAGCACATGCCGCCGCGCTTCGACCAGATCCACATCGACAACATCACCGGCGCCCGGCTCGCGACGGAGCACCTGCTCGACCGCGGCGCACGACGGATCGTCATGGTCGGCGGGGGCGACGAGGGCCACGCCTCGATGGTCACGCTCAGGACGCGGGGATGGGAGCTCGCGCAGCAGGAGCGGGGCGTACCCGTGGACGACGCCGCGGTCCTCCCCCTCGACCGCTTCGAGATGTCGAGCGCCCGGATCGCGGTGCGGGCGCTCCTCGCCCGCGACCCGTCGATCGACGCGTTCTTCGCCATCACGGACCAGGTCGCGATGGGCGTGCTGGCCGGCATCCACGACGCGGGCCTCCGCGTCCCGGACGACGTCCAGGTCGTCGGCTTCGACAACCTCGCGCTCGGGGAGTTCACGATGCCGGGCCTGACGACGATCGACCCCAGCAACGCCTGGATCGTCGAGAACGCGGTGGCAGCGCTCGACCGTCGGATCGCCGACCGGGACAGCGCGCCCCAGCATCTCGTCAGCCCGGTGCACCTGGTCGAGCGGGGGACGTCGCGCGCATCGCGGGCGGCCCCGTCGCCGTGAACCGCCGGCCGCGCGTCAGGTGCCGGCGGGCTGCTCCTCGGGGATCACGGGGATCCGCCCCGCCATCCCGACCATCTCGAGCACCTCGGTCACGGCCTCCGACGGTGCGAGGAGCTGGACCGGAGCACCCATCTCCTGGCCGAACATGTAGATCTGCAGGACGAAGGCGACGCCCGAGGAGTCGATGAAGCTCACGTCGCGGGCGTCGAGCACGATCGGGGCCGCCCCGGGCCGGGCCGCCACCGAGGCCATGGCGTCGCTGGCCGACTCGCGCAGGGCGGCGTCGACCTCGCCCCACAGCGTCAGCAGGGTCCCGTTCTCATCGTGCTGGCAGGAGATACCGGACCCTGCGTCAGGGTCCAGATCCGTCGCGCTGTCGATATCCATCGGGGTGTCGTACTCCTGTCGTGCCAACGGTGGCCACGTGACCGGGGTGCCCCCACCGCCCGGACCACGGATCGAGTGTTCACCCCCCGCGCCGATGCGTCCAGTGGAACACGGTCAGGAAGTGGAAGAAGTTCACGCGGGTGATGCCTCGGGGTCGGTCACGTCCGCCACCTGTGCGTCGAGCACCCGCAGCAGGACGTCCGCGTCCAGCGTCGCCCCGACACCGTGACCGCCGGCCCCGACAGACACGGTACCCCCTGCCGGGATGTTCGCATCGGCCACGACCGGCCAGCGGTGCCACGACCCGAACGGCGTGATCGTGCCGCGTTCGTACCCCGTGACCTCGCGGGCCACCTCGGCGTCCGGCAGGGAGAGCCGGTTCACCCCCAGCAGCGCCCGCAGCCGTGGCCAGGAGATCGTCCGGCCCCCGGGGACGAGGACGAAGAGGTAGTCGTCGGCGGCCCGGCGCACCACGATCGTCTTGAGCAGGCGGTCCGGTGCGACGCCGCGCGCGGCCGCCGCCTCGGCCAGGGAACCCACGCGTCCGTGGCGCGTGATGACGAACTCCGCGCCGGACGCCTCGAGAGCTTCCCGCGCACGGCGCTCCGGCTCCGACTCGCCCCCGGTCACGGTGACTCGCCGAGCGCGCGGTCGACGATCTCCACCGCGTCGGGTTCCGGGTCGTGCTCGGTCCGCTCCGTGCGCCAGTACTCGGCACCGTCACGGGTCCGGCTCACGAGCCCCAGGTCGACCATGGCGCGGCGCAGCGCGACCGGGTCGCGCGCCAGCTCGGCCAAGCGGTCGGTCAGGTCCCGCTCGGAGATCGGCTCGAGCAGCCGCGGCATCGCCACGGTCGCCAGGTACCGGGTCACCGCCACCTTGTCGCGCCACCGGCGCGGGCTGCGGTCGAGGCGTCCGTCGACGAGGAACCGCCGCGGGTCGTCGGCATGGCCCATCCGGCTCACTCGGTCCCGTCGGCCCCGTCCGCCACGGCACCGTCGTCGGTGCTGTCCACGGACCCGTCGCCGGACGAGTCGTCGCCGTCCCCGGAGGGAACCGCGTCGCCCTCGTCACCGCTGCCGTCGGTCCGCGAGCCGAGCGTCTCGTCCTCGCGCTGCGCCACCTCGCTGTCGTCGGTCGGCGCCGTCGCGTCCTCACCCGAGGTCGAGGACTCCGTGCTCGACGTGGCCGAACTCGAGGACTCCGTGCCCGAGGACTCCGTGCTTGAGGTCTCCGTGCTCGACGACTCCGTGCTCGAGGTCTCCGTGCTCGACGACTCCGGGTCCGACAGCTCCGTGCTGCCCTCGTCACCGGGCCCCGCCGTCGGCGACGGCTCCGAGGACGGCTCCGAGGACGGCTCCGGCGAGGAGTCCGTCCCCGGGGACGGGCTGGCCGACGGCTCCGGGCTCGGGCTCGTGGACGGCTCCGGCGCCGGCGACGGGCTCGCCGAGGGGTTCGGGCTGGCCGACGGCTTCGGGCTCGGGCTCGTGGACGGCTCCGGCTCGGCCGACGGCTTCGGCGACGGGCTCGCCGAGGGCTTCGGGCTCGGGCTCGTGGACGGCTTCGGCGTCGGCTTCGGCTTCTCACCGTCGCTCTTGTCGCTCTTGTCGCTCTTGTCGCCCTTCGAGCCCTTGCCCGCCGTGTCGCCCTGCGACGTTCCCTTCGCGCCGCCGTCGCCCTTCCCGCTGGGGGCCTTCGCGCCGGAACCCTTCGACGAGCCGGACCCGTTCGACGAGCCGCTGGCGGTGGTGACGTCGGCGTGCGACGTGGCGCGGTCGGGGACCGGGCCCGCGGCGAAGAACTCCCAGTGCCACGGCTCGGGCTTGCTCCCGTTCGGACGGGCCCAGACGGGGTTGTCCCACCCGAAGTCCGGGGCGTGCACCCGCAGCCAGACGTACTCGGCGGAGTACCCGCCGGAGATCGGTGTGCTCAGGTCCAGGGCCAGGCCCCAGCCGTGGTTCGACGTGCCGGGCACGGCCGCCAGGTGCGGCTTCGCGGCGCGGACCGCGACCTGCGCGTCGTACGACCGGTAGGAGTCGGTGATCGGGATGTTCACGCCGAAGCGGTCCCGGTACTCCGCGTTGAGCGCGGCGAACTGGGCCGCGGCGTCGCACCGGAGCATGTGCCAGGGGGCCGTGGTGATGCTGCACAGCACCGAAGCCGGGATCCGTCCGTTGCTGTAGCCGGCGGTGGACGAGGCGTGCTGGTCCACGACCGCCTGCAGGGTCGCGGACAGCGAGCCGCTGCCGACGGCACCGCTCGCCAGCGGCAGGCCGTTCGAGGCCACGGCCACGCCGTCGTCCGACACGAAGCTGCCGTCGGGCAGCTGGGTGACCGCGGGTCGGACGTCGACGACGACGGAGGCGGTGGCGGGGTTCAACAGCGAGGCCAGGTGGGTCGCCGCCACGACGATGTCGTCGAAGGTGACGCGCTCGTCGCCGTGCGCGTGGTCGTGCTCCTCGCCGTCCTCGGCGTGCGCGAGCTCCAGCCCGGCGTCGGACGTCGTCTCGTCGTCGGTGGCGACGTCCTGGTCGAACCCGTTGCCGACCTGGAACGTGCCGTCGCCCCCGACGAGACCCTCCCAGGTGGGCAGCTGCAGCCCGGCGCCCTGGAACGTCCCGACCTCCTGCGGCAGCGGGGCCAGGTCGTCCACCTCGGCGGGTGCGTCGTCGACCGGTCCGCGAGGGCCGCCGGCCTGCAGCACGTCCGCGTCGTCGTCGGGCGCGGCCGACGGGTCCGGGGCGACGGACGGCTCGGGCGACGCCGACGGCTGCGGCGACGCGGACGGGGCCGCAGATGCTGAGGGTGCCGGTGCGTGCGACGGTGAGGGGGACGGCTCCGGCGTGGCCTCGGCCGGGGGGCGCAGCGAGTCTCCGGGCGTGCTCTCGGGCGGGTCGAGGTGCTGGTCGTCCGACGACGGCGGTCCGGCCGGCGGGATCTCGTCCGGCACCGCGGGGGTCGCCGGGTCGGGAGCCTGCGGCAGGTCCAGGTCGCCGAGACCCGGGACGTGGTCGGCCTGCTGCTGGGCGACGTAGGTGGTCAGGAGGCCCCCCAGCTCGGCGGCCGCCTGCTGCACCTCGGGACCGAGCTCACGGCCGCTCTCGAGAGCGGCGAGCTCGGCCTCCTCGATCACGCCGAGGAGCTGGTCGATCGACGTCGGACCCGTCGGGGAGGCGCCGCCGACCACGCCGAGCTCGAGCGGTTCCGTCTCGACCGGCGCGGTGAAGGTGGGGTGCTGGGAGAAGTCGTTCCAGGGCGTGCTGGCCACGGATCCGACCATGAAGCCGGTCGCGAGGACGAGTGCACCGGCACCGGCACCGACGACGCGCCAGCCCCGGCGCGGGGCACCTGGACGCGAGGCGACGCCGCGGGCGCCGCGGGGTGCTTCCGCCCGCACCGCGTGCCCGCCGTCGATCTCCGTCGATTCACCCTCGTCCGCCACGTCTACCCTTCTCGCCCGCCGCCCGTTCTGGCTGGTCGCATCCTCGCACAGGATCCCGAGGATACGTGGCCGCTGTCACATTCCACCACCCACTCTCGTGGACGGCTGTGACGTACGCCACCCGGTCGCGCCCGGGGAGCGGGCGAAGTTTCTCCTCCCGCCGGACGGGGCACACTGGCGTCATGAGGACGTCCGACGCGACCGCCCCGCGGAGCATCGACCTGAACAGCGACCTCGGCGAGGGCACCGACCCCGCGGAGCACGCCGGGGACGCCCGCATGCTCGAGATCGTCTCGAGCGCCAACGTCGCCTGCGCCTTCCACGCCGGCGACCCGGCGACGATCCACCGCACCGTGCACGCCGCCGTCCGGCGCGGGGTGGCCGTCGGCGCCCACGTCGCCTACAACGACCGCGAGGGGTTCGGGCGCCGGGACCTCGCCGTCCCCAGCGACGAGCTGCGCGCGGACCTCGTCTACCAGCTCGGCGCGATCCGCGAGATCGCCCGCACCGCCGGCACCTCGGTCCGCTACGTGAAACCGCACGGCGCCCTCTACAACACGGCGGCCGTCGACCCGCAGGTCGCCGAGGACGTCGCCGCCGCGATCGTCACGGTGGATCCCGAGCTCGTCCTGCTGGGCCTGCCCGGCAGCGTCGCGCTCGACGCCGCCCGCGCGGCCGGCCTGGTCACGGCGAGCGAGGCGTTCGCCGACCGGGCCTACACCGCCGAGGGCCGGCTCGTGCCCCGCAGCGTCGAGGGCGCCGTCCTGCACGACCCCGAGGAGGTCGCCGCCCGCATGCTGCGGCTCGTCCACGAGGGTGTCGTCCGCTCGATCGAGGGCACCGACGTGCAGGTCGTCGCCGACTCCATCTGCGTGCACGGCGACACGCTCGGCGCCGCCGCGATGGCGGCCCGCCTGCGCGAGGTGCTGACCGGGGCCGGGGTGAGCCTGCGGCCCTTCGTCGCGCCATGACGACGCAGGTCCGCCCCGTCGGCGACGACGCGCTGCTGGTCACGCTGGACACCGCCGAGGCCGCCGTGGCACTGCACCGGTCCCTGCGCGAGCGTCCGGTGCCCGGCGTCGGCCCCACCGTGCCGGGGGCGCGCACGCTGCTCGTCCCGTTCACCCCGGGACGCGCCGACCCCGCCCGGCTCGCCCGGGAGCTGCGGGCCCGCGTCACGGAGCCCGCCTCCGCGGGGGCCGCACAGGTCCGCCGGCACGAGATCGCGGTGGTGTACGACGGCGAGGACCTCGCCGCCGCGGCCGAGCTGCTCGGCTGGTCGGTCGACGAGCTCGTCCGCCGGCACGCCGCGGCCACCTGGCGGGTGGCCTTCATGGGGTTCGCCCCGGGGTTCGGCTACCTGAGCGGGGACGACCCGGCGCTGGAGCTCCCGCGCCGCTCCTCGCCGCGCACGCGGGTCCCCGTCGGGGCGGTCGCGATGGCGGGCGGCTACAGCGGCGTCTACCCGCGGGAGAGCCCGGGCGGGTGGCAGCTCCTGGGCCGGACCGACGCCGTCGTCTGGGACGTCGCCCGCGAGGCACCGGCGCTGTGGGCACCCGGCGACGCCGTCCGCTTCCGGCCGGCCCGCGAGCTCGTCACGATGTCCCGGCCCGCGGCGTCCGCCCCGCCGTCGACCCCCTCGCCCGCCGACCCGGTGCTCGAGGTGGTGTCCCCGGGCCTGCAGACCCTGGTGCAGGACCTCGGCCGTCCCGGGAGCGTCGACCTGGGCGTGTCCGCCTCCGGGGCGGCCGACCCCCGCAGCGCCCGGGCCGCGCAGCGGGCCGTCGGCAACCGCACCGACGCCGCCGCGCTGGAGACGCTCGGCGGGCTCCGCCTGCGGGCCCTGCGGACCGTCGTCGTCGCGGTCACGGGCGCCCCGGCCGACCTCGAGGTGGTGTCCGACGACGCGCCCCCGCGGGTGCCGCCCCTCGGCCGGCCGTTCGTGCTGGGCGCCGGTCAGGAGCTGTCGCTGAGGTCGCCCCGCCGGGGGCTGCGCACCTACGTGGCGGTGCGCGGCGGCCTGGACGTGGCGCCGGTGCTGGGATCGCGCTCGGCGGACCTCCTCGCCGGTCTGGGTCCGGCCGCCCTGGCCACCGGGGACGTCCTGGGCGCGGCACCGGACGACGTCGGCGCCGTCGCGACCGCGGACCCGGGCGCCCCGGACCCGGACCGCCTGCCGGCCCCCGGTGAGGTCGTCACCCTGCCCGTCGTGCCGGGCCCGCGCGCCGACTGGTTCCCGGCCGACGCCCTCGCGCTGCTCACGAGCCAGGAGTGGGAGGTCACGCCGCGGTCGGACCGCATCGGGCTACGGCTGCACGGGGAGCGCCCGCTGACGCGGACGGCCGCCGCGTGGGACGCCGAGCTGCCCAGCGAGGCCGCCGTGACCGGCGCGTTCCAGGTCCCACCCGACGGGCAGCCGGTGCTGTTCGGTCCCGACCACCCCCTGACCGGCGGCTACCCGGTGATCGCCACGGTCGCGGCGTCGCACCGGTGGCTGCTCGGGCAGGTCCCGCCGGGAGCACGGATCCGCTGCCGGCTGGTCGAGGCGTGACGACCTCCGCCTGACCTGTACGCAGGATCTCCACGAATCGCACCGCAGAACGGCTGGGGATCCCGGCCCTGACCAGGCAGAATCGGTCCATGACGTCAGTGCCGACCACTCAGACCGCCCCGACGAGGCAGCGCGGGGCCACCACCCGGTTCGCCGCCGCCAGTCTCGTCGCCCTGGCGATGATGCTCGGCGCCTGCTCCGCCCCGACGGACGTGCAGCAGTTCATCGACGACGCGCAGAGCCAGGCCGAGGCCATCGAGGGCGACCTGCGCGAGCTCGAGGAGCAGGTGACCGGTGTCCCCGACGAGCTGCAGGGGTCCGTGACCGACGCCGTCGCCTCGGCGCAGGCCGCGACCGACGAGGCGCGCGGCGCTCTCGAGCAGGCCACCGAGTCCGAGGACGGCGCGATGGTGGCGCTGCAGGACGCCCAGGTGGCGCTCGAGGCCGCCTCGGCCGAGGTCAAGCACGTCACCGAGGAGGCCCGCACCGCCGGCGCCGACCAGGTGGCGGACCTGCTGGCGCAGCTGCAGACCCAGATCGACGACCTGCGCGGCGAGACCGAGGACGCCGCGGCCTGACCGGTCCGGCGGCCGGGCTCAGTCCAGCCACTCGGTCGCCGCGGCCACCAGCAGCGCGACGCCGAGCCCGAGCGTGGGTTCCGCCACGGGCGCGAACTGCGGGGAGTGGTTCGGGGCGACGCCGTCGGGCAGGGATCCCATCCCGGTCGCCGCCCCGGGGTCGAAGCCGGCGAACAGGGCCGGGTCGAACCCGCCCAGGTGCCAGTAGACGAGCGGCGCTCCCGCGGCGGTGGCCAAGTCGCCGACGTCCTCCGACCCCGCCAGCGGCGGCAGCGCGACGACGGTGGGCACGTTGCCGGCCTCCTGGATCGCCTCGCGGTGCGCCCCGAGGGCCGAGGCCAGGACCGCTCCGGTGCGCTCCGACGCCGCGGGGTCGTTGACCAGCAGGTGGAACGTGGCGATCTCCTCGTACTCCGGGGCCCGCGGGGCGCCGGAGGCCGCGGCCTCGGCGTCGACGATCCGGCGGACCGCCGCGAGCACCCGCTCGCGCACGCCCTCGTCGAAGGAGCGGACGTTGACCAGCAGCTCGGCCCGGTCGGGGATGATGTTCGCCCGGGTCCCCGCCCGCAGCGACCCGACGGTGACCACCGCCTTCTCCCCCGCCCCGACCTCGCGGGACACGATGCCCTGCAGCCGCTGCACCGTCGCGGCGGCCATCAGCACCGGGTCGACGGTGCCCTCCGGGGACGAGCCGTGCCCGCCCTTGCCGTGCAACGTGATGCGCAGCGAGTCCGCGGCGGCCATCGCGGGCCCCGGCGTGAGGCTCACCGTGCCCACGGGGAACGGCATGACGTGCTGGCCGAGCACGACGTCGGGGGTCCCGACGCGGTCGTACAGGCCGTCGGCGAGCATCGCCCGGGCGCCGGCCCCGACCTCCTCGGCGGGCTGGAACAGCACCTGCAGCGTGCCCGACCACTCCGCCCGGCGTCCGGCCAGCTCGGTGGCCGCGCCCAGCAGGCAGGTGACGTGCACGTCGTGTCCGCAGGCGTGCATGGTGCCGGCCTCGCGCGAGGCGTACGGCAGCCCGGTGTCCTCGGTGACCGGGAGCCCGTCCATGTCGGCGCGCAGCAGCACCGTCGGACCCTCGCCGTCGGCCAGCACGCCGACGACGCCGGTGCCGCCGATCCCCGTGTGCACCGTGAAGCCGTCGCGGCGCAGCCGGTCCGCGACGACGCCTGCGGTGCGGTGCTCGGCGAAGGCGAGCTCGGGGTGGGCGTGCAGGTCGGTGTAGACGGCCGTCAGCTCGGCGGTGGTCAGCGCAGTCATGCGCGCATGATGCCGTGCCGCGGGTGCGGCTGCCGACCGACGGGGCCACCATGGCACCGTGCCCCAGGACGACGACCTCACCCTGCGCATCGGCCACGAGGAGCTCGTGGTGCGGCAGCGCTACGAGACCCTCAGCATCGTCAACGACATCCTCATCGGCGTGTGGTTCGTGGTCGGCTCGGCCCTGTTCTTCTCCGAGTCCACGGCCACCGCCGGCACGTGGCTGTTCCTCCTCGGCAGCGTGCAGATGCTCCTGCGCCCCGCCATCCGGCTCCGGCGCCGCCTGCACCTGCAACGGCTCGGGTCGCCGCACGCCGAGACCGCCCGGGACTTCTGACCCTCCCGTCCGGCCCCGGAGGATGCCCGGCGCTCAGTCGGGGTCGGCGGGGTCCAGCGGCTGCTCGTGGTCGTGGTTGACCGTGCCGCGCCGCCAGTAGCCCGCGACCGACATCCGGTCCGCGTCCAGACCGAGCTCGCGCCGCAGGTGCCGCCGCACGGGCACCAGGTCGCCGGCCTCGCCCAGCGCGACGACGAACTCGCCGTCCTCCGGCATCCCCAGGGAGCGGACCGCCTCGGCGAGCTGGCCCGGCCCGTCGGTGCGGTACAGGATCTCGACGTCGGCGTGGCCGAGCTCGGACTCGACCACGTCCTCGGCGACGTCGTCGCCGATCTCGACGATCGCGGTCACCCGGACGTCGGGGCCGACGGCGGCGGTCCAGCGGGCGGCGGCGGGCAGGCCGGTCTCGTCCACGGCGACGGTGAGCCGCCCGACGCCGTCGGGGACGCCGACGCTGTGCCGCGGCCCGGCGAGCACGATCTCGTCGCCGGCGGCGGCGCGGGACGCCCACGCCGCGGCCTGCCCGCCGCCGTCGTGCACCACCCAGTCCAGGTCGACCTCGGCGACGCCGTCGACCGTGCGCACGTCCCGGACCGTGAGGTCCCGCGAGATCGACACGCCCGAGCTGGTGCGCTGCAGCCCGCCGTCGGGGGCGAGCGTCGGGGCGTGCAGCTCCCCGGTGGCCGGGTCCGGCAGGAAGACGGTGACGTGGTCCTCCGGGCCGGGGGCCCGCAGCGCGACGAGGGACGACGGCGCGTCGGGGTCCGCGCCGGGCACGTCGCGGACGGTGGTCCGGACCAGCGAGCCGGTCAGCTCGCGCACGGCGTGCACGCGGACCCGGCGGGGGACGAGGTCGAACGATGTCCGAGGGCGGGAGAACATCTCTCGATTCCATCACGCCCGCCCGTGGCAGCGCCGCCGGTACCCGGAGGGCCGGGATCTGGCGTGCCGGAGCCCCGTCGGCGAGACTGGGCTGGTGAGCGACCCGTACCAGGTGAACCAGCCCGAGGACCCGACACCGCCGCCGGGAGGCACCCCGCCGCCCGGGCACGGTCAGCAGCCCGGCCCGCAGCAGCCGGGTTATCCCCAGCAGGGCTATCCGCAGCAGCAGCAGGGCTACCCCCAGCAGCCGGGCTACCCGCCGCAGCAGCCCGGCTACCCGCAGGGCGCCTACCCGCCGGCGTACGCGCCGGACCCGCCCGGCAAGATCATGGGCATCATCGGGTTCGTGCTCGCCTTCGTCTTCGCCCCGGCCGGCATCGTCGTGTCGGCCCTGGCGCTGTCCGACTCGAAGAAGGTCGGCTACGACAACGTGCTCGGCAAGTGGGGCCTGTGGCTGTCGATCGTCTTCACCGCGATCGGCCTGCTGATCCTCGTGGCCTACCTGGTGTTCTTCATCTCGATGTTCGGCGTGATGAGCACGTCGACGGAGTGGTCGACCTCCGTCTGAACTATCAGCTTGCGTCTCTTGCGACAATGAGAGGTCGTGAGCACCGAGTCCTCCTCCGCCCCGCAGCCCGTCGACGACCCCGCTCGTCCCACGGGCTCCTCGGGCGGTAGCCGACGACGGCGGCGCGGACGCGGGAAGGGACGCGGTCCCGGCGCCCAGCGCACCGGCCCGTCGCGGGTGAGCCGTGCGGAGCTGGACCGTGCCGCGGAGCTCCGGGCCGCCGTCGTCGTGCCCGAGATCACCTACCCCGAGCAGCTGCCCGTCTCTGCGCGGCGCGAGGACATCGCCGAGGCGATCCGCGAGCACCAGGTCGTCGTCGTCGCCGGCGAGACCGGCTCGGGCAAGACGACGCAGCTGCCGAAGATCCTCCTCGAGCTCGGCCGGGGCCGCGCCGGACAGATCGGGCACACGCAGCCGCGCCGGATCGCGGCGCGGTCGGTGGCCGAGCGCGTGCATGAAGAACTCTGTGGAGCTGGACCGCTGACCCCCGGCGGCGTCGTCGGCTACCAGGTGCGGTTCACCGACACCTCCTCCGACTCCACGCTCGTCAAGGTGATGACCGACGGCATCCTGCTGGCCCAGATCCAGCGGGACCCGGACCTGCTCGCCTACGACACGATCGTCATCGACGAGGCGCACGAGCGGTCGCTGAACATCGACTTCCTCCTGGGCTACCTGTCCCGGCTGCTGCCGCGGCGCCCGGACCTCAAGCTCGTCATCACCTCGGCGACGATCGACTCCGAGCGGTTCGCCGCCCACTTCTCCCCCGCCCACCTGGCCGAGGTCGGCGGCGCACCGGACGCTGTCGTCGACGTGCTGCCCGACGCCGCCCCCGTCGTCGAGGTCTCCGGACGCACCTACCCCGTGGAGATCCGGTACCGCCCGCTGGCCCCGGACGCCGACGCCGGGTCCGGGAAGAAGAAGAGCGGTGACGAGAAGGACCTCGTGACCGGCATCGTCGAGGCGTGCGACGAGCTGATGCGCGAGGGGTCCGGCGACATCCTCGTGTTCCTCTCCGGCGAGCGCGAGATCCACGACGCCGCCGACGCCCTCGAAGGACATCTCAAGGAACGGGTCCGCGACCCGAAGCGCCCCGACCACGTCGAGATCCTGCCCCTGTACTCGCGACTGTCGTCCGCCGAGCAGCACCGCGTGTTCCAGTCCCACCCCGGCCGGCGCATCGTGCTGTCCACGAACGTCGCCGAGACGTCGCTGACGGTGCCCGGCATCCACTACGTCGTCGACCCCGGCACCGCCCGCATCTCGCGGTACTCCAAGGCGACCAAGGTGCAGCGCCTACCGATCGAGGCGATCAGCCAGGCCTCGGCGAACCAGCGTGCCGGGCGCTCCGGACGTGTCGCGGACGGCGTCGCGATCCGGCTGTACTCCCCGGAGGACTTCGAGGGACGGCCGGAGTTCACCGAGCCCGAGATCCTGCGCACCTCGCTCGCCTCGGTGCTGCTGCAGATGATCTCCGTCGGCGTGGTCGGCTCCCCCGACGACGTCGCACGGTTCCCCTTCGTCGAGCCGCCGGACACCCGGGCCGTGCGCGACGGCGTGAACCTGCTGTCCGAGCTCGGCGCGCTGACGCTGCGGGACGGCACGACCCGTCTCACCGACGTCGGACGGACGCTCGCCCGGCTGCCCATGGACCCGCGGCTGGCCCGCATGGTCGTCGAGGGCTCCCGGCTCGGCGTCGCCCGCGAGGTCGCCATCGTGGCCGCCGCCCTGTCCATCCAGGACCCGCGCGAACGCCCCGCCGAGTCGCGTGCGCAGGCCGACCAGTCGCACGCCCGCTTCACCGACCCGACGTCGGACTTCCTCACCTACCTCAACCTCTGGGAGTACCTGCGCGAGCAGCAGCACCAGATGGGCTCCTCGGCCTTCCGGCGGCTGTGCAAGAGCGAGTACATCAACTTCCTGCGCGTGCGCGAGTGGCAGGACGTCGTCGCCCAGCTGCGGCAGATGGCCAAGCCGCTCGGCGTGGACATGCGCTACCGGCCCGCGACCACGGGATCGGCCGACGACGACGCACCGGACGAGACGGACTGGCGGCGCCCCTGGGACGGCGACACCATCCACCGCGCCCTGCTGTCCGGGATGCTGTCCCAGATCGGCATGCAGGACACCGGCGAGATCAAGGCGTCCTCCGTGGCGCACCTGCGCGGCGAGGCCCGGGCACGCGCCCTGCGCCAGGCCGCCAAGCGGGCCCGCAACGAGTACCTCGGGGCACGCGGCGCCCGCTTCGCGATCTTCCCCGGCTCGCCGCTGAGCAAGAAGCCGCCGGCGTGGATCATGGCTGGCGAGCTCGTCGAGACCTCCCGGCTGTGGGCGCGCGACGTCGCGAAGATCCAGCCCGAGTGGGCCGAGGACCTCGCCGGAGACCTGGCCAAGCGCACCTACTCCGACCCGCACTGGTCCACCAAGCAGGGTGCGGCCGTGGCGGTCGAGAAGGTGCTGCTCTACGGCGTGCCGATCGTCGCCGACCGGCCCGTCCTCTTCGGGAAGATCGACCCGGAGGGCGCGCGCGACCTGTTCATCCGGCACGCCCTCGTCGAGGGGCAGTGGACCACCCACCACGCGTTCTTCGCCGAGAACCGCCGGCTGCTCGCCGAGGCGGAGGAACTCGAGGCACGGTCGCGCCAGCGGGGTCTCGTGGCGTCCGAGGACGACCTCTTCGCGTTCTACGACGAGCGCGTCCCCGAGCACGTCGTCAGCGCGCGCCACTTCGACTCCTGGTGGAAGAAGGCCCGCCGCGACGACCCGGACCTGCTCACCTTCACGCTCGACCAGCTCGTCGACGCCGAGTCCGTGGACACCTCCGAGTTCCCGGAGACCTGGACCCAGGGCGAGGTCACGCTGCCCCTGACCTACCAGTTCCAGCCCGGGACCGACGCCGACGGCGTCACCGTCCACGTGCCGCTGTCGATCCTCAACCGCGTCACCCCCGACGGGTTCGACTGGATGGTCCCCGGCCTGCTCGACGAGCTGTGCGTCGCCACCATCCGGTCGCTGCCCAAGACGGTGCGCCGCGAGCTCGTCCCCGCGCCCGACGTCGGCGCCGCCGTCGCCGAGTGGATGCGGGCGAACGTGCCGGCGTGGGAGGACCTCACGCGCGCCGGTGACATGGCCACGCCGTTCCACGTCGAGTTCACCCGCGCCGTGCGCGCGCTGCGCGACGTCGTCATCCCGGACGACGTGTGGGACGCCGAGCGCGTCGAACGGCTGCCCGCGCACCTGCGCATGACGTTCCGGGTCGAGGACGCCTCCGGTGCCGCGGACAGCTCCGGGTCCGCCGGTCGCGGCGGACCCGCCGGGGGTGGACGACGGCGGAAGTCCGGTCCGACGAAGGGCCGCCGCCAGGGTGCGACGCGGCCGGCCGGTCCCGTCGTGCTCGACGAGTCCAAGGACCTGCTGTCGCTGCAGAAGAAGCTGGCGCCCCAGGCGGAGGCCGCGGTGCGGTCGGCCGTCAAGGGGGCGGTCGGGGTCGCGCTCGAGGAGGCTGCCCGGGCCACCTCGGGTCACTCGGGCACGCCCGGCGTCGAGGCGTCGGACGCGCCGCCTCGCTCACGGGCCCCGGGGGGCCCTCCGCTACGGCTGGACGGCGGCGCGTCCGACACCGCGACCCCGGGCTCCGCGGACTCGTCCGGGTCCGGGCGGCCCGACGGCGGTCCCGGCGTCGGGACGTCCGTCGCCGGAGCCGTCGTGGCCGAGCAGACGGGACTGACGACGTGGCCGGAGGGGCTGCCGGGCGGGGTGCTGCCCGGGTCGGTGTCGACGGATCTCGGTGGGGGTGTCGTGGTGCAGGGGTACCCGGCGCTGGTCGAGGAGGCCGGTGCGAAGGGTGCCGCTCCGAGCGTGGCGCTGCGGGTGCTGGCCGACGCCGCGGGTCGGGACGCCGCTCACGCGGCCGGTGTGCGGCGGCTGCTGCTGTCGCAGACGGCGCTGCAGACCGGCCGGGTGACGTCACGGTGGTCGGCGAAGCAGTCGCTGACGCTGGCGGCCGCGCCGTACCGGAACACCGACGCGTTGGTCGCCGACCTGCAGCTGGCTGCCGTCATCGCGCTGACCAGCACGGACGCGGACAAGGCGCCGGGGACGCCGACCGGCGGGCCGGTGGCGGTACAGATCTGTGATGCCGACTCGTACGAGTCGGCGCTCGGGTTCGTGCGCCAGCACCTGGAGGACGAGGTCCACCGGATCGTCGGGCACGTCGTCGCGGCCCTCACCGCGTGGCGGACCGTCGAGACCGCGGTGAAGGCGTCGTCCTCGCTCGCCCTGCTCAACACCCTGCAGGACATCCGCGAGCACGTCGCCGGGCTGGTCCACGACGGGTTCGTCGCCGCGACGCCACCGCGGCGGGTGCCGCACCTCGTGCGCTACCTGCGGGCGGCGTCGTACCGGCTGGAGAAGGCGGAGTCGAACCCGCACCGCGACGCCGAGCTCGCCTGGAAGATCCACGACGTCACCGGGGTCTACGACCAGGCCCGCGAGGCCTACGCCGCCGGGGCGCCCGACCCGGCCCGCGCGGCCGAGCTCGCCGAGGTCCGGTGGCTGCTCGAGGAGCTGCGGGTGTCGCTGTTCGCCCAGCAGCTCGGCACGGACGGGTCGGTCAGCGAGAAGCGGATCCGCAAGGTGCTCCGGCCCGGCGGCTGGTAGCGCGACGCCGGGCTCACGGGCGCTCCCGTCACGGGCCCAACAACGCCAGGGGGACGACCGCGATTCCGTCCTGGTTGCGCCGGTAGGCATGCTGTCCGGTCGTGACGACGGCCGCATCGACGAGATCGTCGCCGAGCTGTTCCTTCAGCCACCGCAGATGCCGGAAGTCCTTCTCGGCAGGCGTCGCCTTGAGCTTGACCTCCAACGCCAGGACACGCCCGTCGCGCCGTTCGACGATGAGGTCGACCTCGTGGTCACCTCCCTTGGTCCTCAGATGCCGGACCTGGGCCTCCGCTGCCTCCGCATACACCAGGACGCTGAGGGTCACCAGGTGTTCGAACAGGTGCCCCAGAACGGCTCCGTCGCGCAGATCTGCGGCAGAGGCCGTGCCACGCATCAGCTGTTCGGCGTCCAGTCCAAGGAGCACAGCCGCCAACGCCGGGTCCGCGAGGTGATGCTTCGGCGCCTGGGTGAGGCGATCAAGGTGGTTTCGGCTCGGCAGCCACGCCTCGACCGGATCGAGCTGCCACAGCTGAGCGAGCACATCGCGGTACACCGTCGTCGTCGTCCGACTCGGCTTGTCGTTCTCCCCCGCCGTCGCGGCGTCGAGGATGTCGTTGTAGCTCGTGGTGGTCGATGTCGCCGCGGCGTAGGCACGGAGCCAGGCCCGTAGCGTCGCCGGACGACGCACGGGGTAGCCGTGCTCGGCGAACTCCCGCTGCACGATGTTGTCCACGTACGCCTCGAGCCGCCGGCGGCGCACCCGCGGCGACAGGCGTCTGATGTCCGGGAACCCCGAAGCCGTCATCTCCTCGACGTACTCCGCCAGTCCCACGTCGGTCTCGCCGCCGATCTCGGAGGATCCGCGCAGCAGCGCCGACATGCTGACCGTGGGGAACTCGACGTCGCGTTCGAAGAAGCTCAGCGGGCGCATGCGCACGTCGATGAATCGCCCGGCGCCCGAGTGGACGGTCACGCCCCGGGGGGCCGTCGCACTGCACGTCAGCAGGTAGGCACCCGCGGGTGCACCGGCATCGACAGCGCGGCGCACGTAGTCCCACGATTCCGGCTTGCGTTGCCATTCGTCGACGAGCACGGGGTAGTCAAGAGCGGTCAGGAGCGTCGGGTCCGCGTCCAGACGGGCACGGTCCGCCGGGAGGTCGAACGACATCACGGACGCCGCCCGACGCAGCGCCGTCGCCGTCTTGCCCACCCCCTTGGGGCCGGCGATGGTGATCGCGGGGGATTCCGGCTGGAAATCGTCCAGAAAGTCGTCGACCACCCGACGCCGGTACGGCCTGACAGGAACTCGCTGGTCAGCCATCGACGCCTTCCTGTTCGCAGACCTCTACTGTACCGTTCGCCAGCTTTCTACTATACCGCTGGACGTCTATCTACGGTACCGGAGGGCGGGTTCAGGACCGAGCGCCCGTCGCCCTACGGCGCCGCCGCGTCCGGCATCCTGAGCTCACGCGGCGGCGCCACACCCACGTCCAGCACCACCCGCTCCCCCAACGCCTCGTCCAGCTCGACGGCGTAGGGGGTCGCCGGGTTCGACTGGCAGTCGTGCGCACCACCGTGCGGGTCGACGACGACCGCCAGGTGCACCGCCGTCGTCGTCTCGCGCTGCTCGGCCACCCGCACGCGGCCCGCGGCGTCCTGGCCGGAGTTGCACGCCATCTCCGTGACCAGCAGGTTCAGCTCGCGCGAGGTCGGGTCCGGCGGCCGGTCCGGGTCGAGGGTCACGATCGCGACGTCGCCGCCGACGTCGCGGTGCAGGGCGCACGACCCGTAGCTGTCCAGCATCCAGTCCTCGACGGGGTCGACGGCGGCAGCCTCGAGGTTGTCGACGGTCAGCATCTCGTGGGTACGCACGTCCCCGGCGCCCCGGTCGTCGACGGCGTCGAGCTCACGGACGAGCGCGAGCCGCTCCGGGGTCTCGGTGACGACCCACCAGTCGGCGGGGTCGACGGCGGGCACCTCCATGCCGTCGAGCGCCGCCCGACCGTCGTCGCCGAGCGTCTCGGCGGACCGCTGCTCGTCCAGCGCGGACGCCGGCACGGGTTGACCCCAGCACGTGTAGACGACGTCGTTCGCAGCGCCGCCCGACGCGCCGGGCGCACCGAGACCGGCGCACCCCGCCGCGAGCACCGTCGTCGTGCCGGCGATCGTGCAGGCCAGGGCCGCCACCGCGCGTCTCATGCCCTGACTGTGTCGCGTGCCCGGGGTTCCTTGCGCGAGCCACGCCGCTTGACGACGTCCGGCGCGTGTGTCACCCGGCTCGGCGTCGGCGGCCCGATCCTCGTCTGGGTCGGCTTGTACATCGCCGGTCAGATCCTCACGTTCGCGTCCCTGGTCGCCGTGCCGGTCGGGTTCGTGCCGGCGCTGCTGCTCCTCGGTGCCGTGTGCCTCGGGTGGACCCTGCACTCGTGGAAGCGCAAGGTGTCCCTGGTCTGAACCTGGTCATGGGCCGGCGGCGGTCCGGAGGGACTCGCCGTGGCATTCTCGGTGGGAAGCCCCCGCCGAGAAGAGGAAAGCGTCTGCCATGTTCGACCAGTCCCTGAGCGACCTGCTCTGGCTCTCCCCGACCGAGGCGGTCGCCGTCGTGCTCGCGACCACCGGCATGTACCTGGCGATGATGCTGCTGGTGCGGGTGATCGGGCAGCGCATGCTCGGCGCGATGTCGAACTACGACCTCGTCGCCATCATCGCGTTCGGCGCGATCCTGGGCCGCGCGGCCCTCGGTGACGTCGCCGTCCTCGGCGGCGGGCTGGTCGCCATGCTGACGCTCATCGCGCTGCAGTCGATCGCGGGGGCGCTCATCGTGCGGCCGTTCGGCGCCCGGGCGATCACGTCCCAGCCAGTCCTGCTCATGGCCGACGGGACGGTGCTGCCCGCCCAGCTCCGCCGCGCCCACGTCACCCTGAGCGAGCTGCGCTCGACGCTCCGGCTCGCCGGGGTCCACCGGTACGACGACGTCGCGGTGGCCCTGCTCGAGTCCACCGGGTCGATCAGCGTGCTCCGCCGCGGCACGCCGATCGACGCCGCGCTGCTGGAGGGGATCCACGGCGAGGAGCTCGTTCCCGAGCACCTGGTGTCCCGCGCTCGGTGACGCCGGACCTCAGCGGATGAAGGACGCCGTGCTGCGCAACGGGCTGACCGGACGAGGACCGCCCTTGTCGACCAGCAGGACCTGCACCGACGTCGGACGCTCACCGTAGCTCCGCGTGCCGGCCTTGCCCCCGTTCTTCGCCCAGCCCAGCCAGCCGTGGCCGTCGACCCGTACCCGGTAGTACACGTCGTAGTGCTCGGCCATCTGCCCGGTCAGCGTCATCTTGTACGCCGACGTGACGGGCCGGCCCGTCGAGCCCGCCGTCCTGCCGTTCCAGGAGAACGACCGCCACCCGTCGCCCTTGACGCGAGCCTTGACCTTGATGCCTCCCGAGTACCGGTGCCCGTCGACCGACACCCGCAGGGCGTCCAGGCGCTTGTGCGTCTTCGGCCATCCCGCCGTGTGACCGCCGATCTGAGCAGACTTCCACTGCCCCTTCCACCACTTGCCCACCGGCTCCAGGTACGGCCGCACCGTCAGCTGAGACTGCTCCCACCGGTCGTAGAAGGCTGCGTTGCCGGTCCACGACGCTCCAGGCTCCTGGCCCCGGGGAAGCACCTTGATCTTCACCGCCTCGACGCGGTAGCCGTGACCGCGGGCGCCCGCACGCTCACCGTTCTTCGCCCAGCCCAGCCAGCCGCCCAGCTGCGGCACGAAGGCCTTGTAGTACACGTCGTAGTACTCCGAGACCGGACCAGCGGCATCGATCCGGAAGGCCTTCAGCATCCTGTTCTCGCCGACCGAACCGACGTAGTAGTTCCCCCACTGGCCGTAACGCTTCCAGCCCTGCCATCCCAGGCCCTGGACGAAGCCCTCCATCTCGAACCACAGGTCGCACCCGTCCGACGGGCTCCCGCCGCGGCACACCCGGTAGGTGTCGGAGGTGGGCTCCACCGCGACGGCCGCGAGTTCCCGCCGCTCCCCGGGGTCGCCGGCCGTCTGCCCGTCGGCGAAGTCGAGGAAGATCTGGGGGAGGTCGTCGTCGCCGGTCGTGACCACCCCGTAACGGGCGCCGACGTCGTAGCCGGGCAGGTCGGCCGGCGCCGACTCGAGTGTCCGTCCGTTCATCCGTGGACCGGTCGCGGTGGCCTGCACGGTGATGCGGTGCCCGGCATCGGTGGGGACGGTGAGGTACCTCTCGTCGGTCTCCCCGGGGATCGGGTCCCCGTCCCGGAGCCACTGGTAGGTGTAGGCCGCCGGCTCCGGGGAGAACCCGGCCGGCTCGGCGCGGAGCTCGCCGCGGATCCGCGAGATCGTGACGTCACCCCCGGAGAAGTCGCACGCCGCGGCGCAGATCTGCTGGGTCACTGTCGCCGGCTCGGCGTCCGGGAACTGACGGTACTCGACCTCGAGCGTCTGGAACCCGCTCCCGACCTCCTCCTGCTCCAGCACGATCTCCTGCGTCCGCAGCTCCACCTCGGCCCGGCCGACCTGCCTGTCGTTCTGGCGGACGACGACCTCCCCCATCGCCCGCGTCCCGATCTCCCGGGAGAGCACCGCCTCGACCGGGATCCGGCCGTCGTCGGGCTCCTCGTCCGCCGGCTCGGCAACGGTGAACACCGGTGGCGTCGGCTCCGGGTCGCCGTCGGCGACCTCGATGCCATGTGTGAACTGCCACCCGTGCAGGCCGGCGTCGTTCACCTCGGAGATCGTCAGCCGCTGTTCCCCGGCGTGCGTCGGAGTGAAGGGAATGACCGTGTTCGGCTCGGCCTCGATCCTGGTCCACCCGGTGAACGAGTCGTCGACGGGGCCGTCGGTGAACGCGTACTCGTAGGCGACGACGTTCGCCTCGCTCGGTTCCGCGACGACGAACGCACCGGGGACGCCGACGCCGCCGCGGGACCGCCCGGTGGCGTAGACCGCGTCGGCGACCAGCACCGGTGCGGGCCGCACCACGCCCTGCGGCCCCCAGGTGACGTCGACCTCACAGCTCGCCGGGTCACCGTACGTGCCGTCTTCCTGGACCGCCGCGACGGCGACAGTGTGGATGCCGTCCCCGCCGTAGCGCCAGGTACCCCAGGTCTTGTCGGCGATCTGGCCGTCGACGACCTCCGTCCTCCACTGCTCCTTGACCGTGCCGTCCGGCAGCCAGATCGCCACCTTCGCCTCGGATGCACCCGCGTCCGCAAGCGTCGCCGCGATCGACATCTCGAAGTAGTCGCGGCCGTCGAGCCCCACCTCGGGCATCGCCTCGCCGCAGAGCTGTCCGTCGACCCAGATCTTCGTCCCCGTCGCCTCGTCGGCCGACGCCGTGGCCGACGGCTCCGGAGAAGGCGACGCGGACGGGGGCGACGTCGGGGACGGGTCCACCGAGGGCGTGCTCGCCGGCTCCGGCTCAGCGCTGGGCGACGGAGACGCCGAGCTCGACGGCGAGGCCGACGGTTCCACCTCGGCGGCCACCGCGCTCGCCGGCACCAGCATCCCGCCGGTCAGTGCCAGGGCAGCGCTCGCCGCGACCACCCCCGAGCGACCAGGCCGACCGGACACCGGGGAAGGGGGCAACACCATGCAAGCTCCTCGTCGATCCGTACAGGAGCCACCGTCTCGACCCCGTCCCATGACCCAACATCGGGTGATGGCGGCAACATTACGGCCAATTCGGACGGAGATTCAAGGGTGTCGAGAGGTCCTTGACCTCCTGTGTGCCGCACCGTTCCCCGCTCGTCACTCCCGCCCCCGGAACGGACTCCGGGGTGAAGTCGGGGTATCCCCCGATTCCGCGGGACCGTCGTCATGCCTATCGTCGAGGCATGAGCACCCCTCAAGCAGTCCCCGCAGCCCGACCCCGCAAGCTGTACCGCCCGAGCCACGGCCGTGTGTTCGGCGGCGTGTGCGCCGGCATCGCGGACTACCTCGGCTGGGACCGGACGCTGGTCCGCGTCCTGACCGTCGCGTCCGTGTTCATCCCCGGCCCGCAGGTGTTGGCGTACATCGTCTTCTGGATCCTCATGCCGGACGAGCGCAAGGCGTTTGCCGCCTGAGTCAGGACTCCTACAGGTCAGACGTACATGAAGGCGCTGATGA
The DNA here is from genome assembly GCF_036689775.1 of Isoptericola haloaureus. Lineage (NCBI taxonomy): Bacteria > Bacillati > Actinomycetota > Actinomycetes > Micrococcales > Promicromonosporaceae > Isoptericola > Isoptericola haloaureus. The sequence goes on from NZ_JBAGLP010000105.1 coordinate 66,384, forward strand.
TGTCGAGCACTACCGGCGTCATGATGACGATGAACAGCACCGGCAGGATGCACAGCATCAGCGGCATCAGCACGAGCACGGGCACCCGCTGCGCCTTCTCCTCAGCGCGCTGACGCCGCCGCACCCGCATCTCGGCCGCCTGGGTGCGCAGCACGTCGCCGATGGACACGCCGTGGGCGTCCGCCTGCAGCAGCGAGCGCACGAACCGGCGCAGGTCGACGACGGCGGTGCGTTCGGCCAGGTCCTCCAGCGCCTGTCGCCGCGAGAGCCCCATGCGCATGTCCTGCAGGGTGCGCGTCAGCTCCTCGGCGAGCACCCCGCGGCCGTTCTGCGCCACGCGGGACAGGGCCGACTCGAACCCGACGCCGGCCTCGACGACGATGGTGAGCTGGTCGAGGGTGTCGGCGAGCTCGATCTGGATCTGCTGTTCCCGGTTCTGCGCCCGGCTGAGGAGCAGCAGCTCCGGCAGGAAGTACGTGACGACGGCGACCACGAAGACCGTCCCGGTGAGCAGGGGCGACGCGTTGCTCGCCACCGCCCACAGCACGAGCAGGATGCCGACGGGCGCCCAGAGCAGCTTGACCGTCAGCAGGCGGTCGACGGGCCAGTCCGGCGGACGACCGGCCCGGACGTACTGCCGTTCGAGCAGGCCGACCAGCGGCGCGGCGGTCAGTCGGCGGCCGAGCGACGCCTGCGCGGGACGGGTCGCGGTGGGCGCGGTCAGCGACCGGGCCACGGGTGTCGCGACGTGGCCACGGTGCAGGTTCTCCACCGCACGGCGACGCTCAGGAGCGAACGCACCGAAGACGAGCCAGATGCCCAGCCCGACGGCCAGCGAGACGGTGAGGACGGCAAGAATCACGGGTGTCGTCATGTCAGAACCTGATCGTCACGACCTTGCGCATCCAGAGCGTCCCGATGACGAGCAGGATCGCGCAGACGACGAGCGCGGCGATCCCCAGGGGGTTCTGGATGAACGGGGCCAGGTAGGTGGGGTTCGTCAGCAGCAGGAACCCGGCGACGAGGAAGGGCAGGGCGACGAGGATGATGCCGGAGAGGCGTCCGTCGGCGGAGAGCGCCTCGACGTGCCGACGGATCTGGTTCCGTTCCCGGATGGTGACGCCGACACCCTCGAGCACGTCGGCGAGGTTGCCGCCGACCTCGCGGTTGATGGTGATGGCCTGGGAGACCCAGCTGAAGTCCTCGTTCGCCATGCGGATCGCCGCCTCCTCCAGCGCCACCGACAGCGGCCGGCCGACGCGCGTCTCGTTGACGATCCGCGCGAGCTCGGAGCTGGTCGGGTCGTCGGCCTGCTGCGCGACGCCGGCCAGCGCCTGGAGCAGGCTGTGCCCGGCCCGCAGGCTGCCCGCGATGAGCTGGAGGGTGTCGTCGAGCTGGTCGGCGAAGGCCGCCCGCCGCCGACTGGTCCGCACGCGCACCCAGAGCACGGTGGCGACCGGCGCCACGATCGCGAAGAGGATCATCAGCCACGGCCCGCCGAGGAGCAGGCCCAACGCGCCGAGCACCACGAACGCCACCAGGACGAGGAACACCACGTCCTGGGGCCGGCGGCGGACGCCGGCCAGGTCGAGCGCGATCGCCACGCTGCCCTCGCGACGACGCATCGCCTTGGCGACGAGCCGGGTCGCGGTCGCCGCGGCCTCGGCGAGCGCGCCGTCCTCAGGGGCGGCCTCCGGGCGACGCCGAGACTTCGGCAGGTGTGCCCGGTGGGGTGCGACCAGCACGAACCCGCCGAGGACGAGAGCGAGGCCGACGGCGAGCGGCCCCCACAATGCCGGGCTCACAGCGCCCTGACCGCGTCGGCGCCGAAGATCGTGGGCGACAGCGGAATGCCCAGCTCCTGGATGTGGTCGGAGAACCGCGGGCGCACGCCGGTCGGCCGGGCGCGGCCGAGGAACCGGCCCGTCGCCGTGTCGGTCCCGGCGGCGTAGTCGAAGGTGAAGATGTCCTGCAGCGTGACCGTCTGGCCCTCCATGCCGTGCACCTCGGTGACCGAGGTGATCCGGCGGGTGCCGTCGCGCAACCGGCTGAGCTGGATGACGACGTCGACGGCCGACGAGATCTGCTCACGGACGGCTCGCAGCGGAAGGTCCATCCCGGCCATCAGCACGAGCGTCTCCAGGCGGGACATGGCGTCGCGCGGCGAGTTGGCGTGCACGGTGGACAGGGACCCGTCATGACCGGTGTTCATGGCCTGCAGCATGTCCAGGGTCTCCCCGCCACGGACCTCACCGACGACGATGCGGTCGGGGCGCATGCGCAGGGAGTTGCGCACCAGGTCGCGGATCGTGATCTCGCCCCGGCCCTCGAGGTTCGGCGGGCGGGACTCGAGCCGCACCACGTGCTCCTGCTGGAGCTGGAGCTCGATCGCGTCCTCGATCGTGATGATGCGCTCGTCGCCCGGGATGAACGCGGACAGGACGTTGAGCAACGTCGTCTTTCCGGTACCGGTCCCGCCCGAGACGATGACGTTCAGCTTGGCCTCGACGCAGGCGCGCAGCAGGTCGGCCATCTCCGAGGTCATCGTGTTGAACCGCAGCAGGTCCTCGACGGTGTAGGGGTTCTGCGCGAACTTGCGGATGGTCAGCGCGGAACCGTGGAAGGCCAGCGGCGGGATGATCGCGTTGACACGCGACCCGTCGTCGAGGCGCGCGTCCACGAGCGGCGAGGCCTCGTCCACACGGCGGCCCATGCGGGAGACGATGCGCTCGATGATCTGCCGGAGGTGCTCCTCCGAGCTGAACCGGGCCGTGGACCGGTGCAGGCGGCCGGCGCGCTCGACATACACGGAGTCGTGGCCGTTGACCATGATCTCGCTGATCTCCGGGTCGTCGAGCAGGACCTGCAGGGGCCCCAGCCCCAGGACGTCGTTGCGCACCTCCTCGATGAGGCGCTGACGCTCCTCGCTCGACAAGGGGGACCGCTGCGCCTCGACGACGGAGGCGAGCTCGGAGCGTACGAGCTGGTGGAGCTGCTCCTCGTCCAGCCGCGGGTCGGTGAGCCGGGAGCCCAACCGCGAGTAGAGCTCCTTGGTGGCCCGCTCCTTGAGCTGCGTCAGCGGGTCGCGCTCGTCCGGGGACGCCGGACGGGTCGGCCGGGCGCCGGTCTCGACGGCCGGACGCTCGGGACGTTCCGGGATCGCCGGCTGCGGGGTCTGCTGCGGGGGCAGCGGGACGGTCAGCTCGGCGTCGGCGGGCGGCTGCTCGTCGAGCCGGTGGCGGCCAGCGGGGTCGACGGGCGTCTGGCCGGAGACGCGCTTGGCGGCGGCCAGGCGGGATGCCAGATCCATCAGGACCTCACCTTCTTGCCGGACTTGCGGCCCCGCGGGGCGTTGGCGCCCTGGTAGGTCGCCTGAAGCTTGCGGAGCACCTTCGCTGCGGCGTCGCGGGGCTGGCGGGTCGTCAGCGGTTCGCCCATGTTCATGGACACGACCGCGGCGCGCGTGTGCGGCATCGACAGGTCGACGCGGACCCCGAGCGTCGCCTCGACGTCCCCGAGGCTCAGACCGGCCCGCGGATCCGCGAAGTTGAGCAGGATGCGCCGCGAGTCGGTCATCATCCCCAGGTCGTTGAGGGCGTCGAGCTCCTTGCGCAGTCCCCGCACGCCCGGTACGTCCATGCTCGTCACGAGCAGCGGGTCGGTCGTGTGGTCCCCGGCGGCGAGCGTGTGGGCGCCGAGGCCGGCGGCGGTGTCGATGACGACGTAGGGGAACAGCTCGGTGAGCTGGTCCAGCAGCGCCCCGACGTGCTCGGGCGTGACGACGTCGGCGGAGGCCGGGTCGCTGGGCGCCCCGGCGACGAGCAGACCCGACGAGTGCTGGGTGAGCCGCGTCTTCAGCGCGATCGGGTCCTGGTGGCCGCCGTGGGTGACGATGTCCCCGAGGGTCGACTCCGGTTCGAGCCCGAGGGCGGTGGCGACGTCCCCGAACTGCAGATCGAGGTCGACGAGCACCGTCGACCCGGGCTGCGCGGCAGCCAGGCCCACGGCGAGGTTGGTCGCGACCGTGGTCTTGCCGACGCCCCCCTTGGGGGACAGGACGGAGATGACCCGGCTGGGACCGGAGGCGTCGACCACCGGGTCCCAGCTCGCCGCGCCGAGCGCCATCTCGCCCGAGTGCCCAGCCCCCCGCCGCACGCGCGTGGCGTCCCCGACGCGGGCCAGCACCTCGCGCATCTGCTCGACGGTGACGTCCGGAGGCACGACGTCGCGCACGCCCGCCCGTAGGGCCTCGATGACGAGGCTGTCGTCCGGCTCGGCGACCAGCACGAGCCCGATACCCGGGAAGAGCCGGTCGAAGCTGCCGGCGAGGGCCACCGCCTGCGGACGAGCCTGGGTGGCGTCGAGGACGACGATGTCCGGCAGCTCGGTGCGACGGACCTGGCCGAGGAACACGGCCGGGTCGGTGGGCAGCGGGCTGGCGTGCACCCCGATGCAGGCGCCGTCGGCCGCCGCGTGCACGCGGTCGAGGAGCGCCCGGGAGTCGGTGGCGAGCAGGACGTTGTTCACTCGAAGATCACCTCCGGGTCGACCACCCGCGTCTGCCCCTCCTTCGCCTCCTCGGGTTCGAGGGAGAGCCAGATGCTGGCGTACTCGGCCGAGAACACGAACTTCTCGGCGTCCGGCGGGGACAGCGCGATGGTGACCATGATGGCGTCCTCAGGAGCCGTCTCGGTCTCCTCGCCGTCCTCGGTGCGCTGCTGCTGGATCCCGCCCCGGACGTCGGTGACGAGCACCTTGTGGAAGACGAGGTGCGTCGACGACGTCGTGTCCTCACCGTCCTCGCTCCCGTCGTCACCGTCCCCTGTGCTCTCCATCGAGACGAAGACGCCGACCGTGTCGCCGGGCTGCACGGCCCCGCCGACGACACGCTCCGTGGTGAGCTGGAGGCTCAGCGTGTGGAAACCCTCCGGGACCTCGACGGGGCCGTCGAGGTCCTCGGGGTCGACGAACCGCTCGGCCACGACCTGCTCGCCGGGAAGCAGGTCGGCGGTGGCGACGAGACCCTCGAGGTCGGCCAGGTCGCTGACCGCCCCCGGGACGACCGTCCCGGCCGGCACCTCCGTGCTCACGACGTCCTCGTCGAGCGTCAACGCGTCGGCCGGGGTGCCCTCGGAGACGGTCTCCACGACGGTCAGCACCGCGGTGGGCTCCAGGTCCGCCATGGCCCGGCTGTCGGCGCCGGCGGCGTAGGTGTAGGTGAGCACGCCCCCGGCGAGCGCCAGGAGTGCGGCCACGACGGCCGCGATGATGCGACGGTTCACAGGGGTCTTCCTAGTCTTCAGTCAGGGTGAGCTCGACGACGGCGGCGCCGAGCTGGGGTCCGTCAGTGCCGAGATCGAACCCACCGGTCGCGTCCACGAAGTGCTCGAAGGTGCCCTGCAGGCACCGGGCCGAGGGGTCGAGGCCCTCGTCCTTGCACAGCTTCGAGTCACCCTCGCTGTGGTACTGGCCGGTGAAGTCGTACCCGAGCAGGGTGAAGGCCGCGAAACCGAGGAGGCGGTACTCGCCGTTCGACCCGCCCGCGTCGTTCTCCTCGGAGAAGATCGGGATGAGGATCGTCTCGCCGAGCATGTCGTCGAAGTCGCTCGGGTCGCACTCGTTGGGAGGAGACGCTCCAGGGGACGACGGCACCCAGTCGCCGACCGACCCCACCGGGCCGGTGCAGTCGTCCGACCCCTCGAGCCACCCGAAACCGCCCGGCAGCACGTTCCCGGACGGCCCGGTGCAGTCCGAGTCGCTGGTCTTGGTGAACTCGAAGGTCACGGGATCGGCATCCTGCGGGAAGTCGACCCCGACCAGGACGCCGTCGTCGTACACCTCGACGGCCCCGGCCTGATGCACGACCTCGCAGTACGACAGGATGTAGGGCAGCATGCCGGCGCCGGTCGTGGGGTATCCCCACTGCGCAGTGGCCACGGCGGCGATGTCGCCCTCGTCCTGGCCGATCACCGGCGCGAAGAAGTGGTTCCGCGACGAGTCCGTCCGCACGGTGACCACACCGGCTGCGGTGTCGAGCGTGGTGATCGTCGCCGTCGGGTCACCACCGAAGGGGGTGTTGGCGTCGGCCAGCTCCTCGGCCGTGGCGGCGGTGTCCGTGCACTCGTCGCGAGCGCAGTCCTGGGCGACGGCCAGGGCCGCGGCGTCGGCACCGGTCTGCAGGATCTGCTTGTCCGCGTGCATCGCGGCGACATCGACCGCGATCGCGGCCACGGCGAAGAGCGGGATGGCCAGCAGGCCTACCAAGACTGCGGAGGCCCCGCGGTCGGCCGTCGCGCGGAGCCGACGGAGTCGGTCGGTCAGCCGTTGCATCGCATGGTCCCCGATCCGGTGAGGTCGACGGCGAGGAAGCCGCCGAGAAGTGACACGTCGGCCACGGTGATGTCCACGGTGGCGTTCTCCGGGGCACCGTCCGCGTCGCATCCCGCGGCGGGCGTGACGCTGATCTGCCCGGTCGTCAGAGCCACCGAGGGCGCGGCTGAGGAGATCGCCGCGCTACGGGCCTCGGCCGCCGGATCGGCACCGTCGGAGAGCGCGAGCACGCGCACCCCGTCGCGGGCGGCGTTCCCGAGCACCGTCTGGACGTGGTAGGCGTACCCGAAGCTCACGATGCCGAGGAGGAGCGCGATCAGCACCGGCGCCACGAGCGCGAACTCGACAGCGGCGGCGCCGCGGTCATCCGCCGGGCGAATACGAATGCTGGTCATGGCCCTTCCGAGAGACTGTCTTCGCCCCCACCGAACGGATAGGAGCACAGGCAACCAAACGCGGCGTCCGGCCCTAGTGCCGGACGCCGCGCTGAAAGATCAGGGAGCGACGACGCCGTCGACGTCTGCAAGCTCGTCCGTGACGAGGCCGAACAGCTGCTCCAGCTGGTTGCCCAGCAGCAGCACGGTGGCGATGATCGCCACGGCGATCAGGCCGACCAGCAGGCCGTACTCGACGGCGGTGGCGCCGCGGTCGCTGCGACGCGCCGCCACGGTCATGAAACGGTCAGAGATGAGGTTCAGGAGGTGCATGATTCGTCCAATTCTGGTTCGATGCTGCGGACCACGGGTCACCCAGGTGTTGGTGAAGACGCTAAGTAGATGCACTCACATCGATCAACCGATGAGCGGGTGAACAATCTCTGATTCCCGCGTTTTCACCCGCTCCCCTTCCGTCCCTCTGGTCGGATAGAGCGGACAAAACAGGACAGAACATCGTTAATAGATCGATCAAATGATTGCCCGAGGCTTGAATCTCCAGTGACTCTCCCCCTCCCTGCCGCCGCGGTCGCCACGGCGCTGTGCTGCGCCCTCCTCGCCGCCCTCCTCACGCCCTGGGCGCGCCGGTTCGTCGTCAGCGAGTCCCGGCTGCTCCGCGGATGGGTCACGGGCCCGCTCGCCGGCCTGGGAGGCGTCGGCGCCGCGCTCGTCACGTCGTCCTGGGCGGAGCTGGTCGCCGTCGCCGTCGTGGCCGTCGCGGCCGGCCTGCTGATCCCGATCGACCTGGTGACCTACCGCCTGCCCGACGTCGTCGTCGGGTCGGCCGCTCTCGGGCTCCTGGCCGGGCTCGTCGTCGCCGCGGCGCTCGGCGACGACTGGTCCCGGCTGCTCACGGCCGTGCTCGGCGGCGTCGCCCTGTTCGCCGTCTACCTCGTGCTCGCGATGATCTCGCCCAGCAGCCTCGGGTTCGGCGACGTCAAGCTCGCCGGCGTGCTGGGCCTGCTGCTCGGCTGGTGGGGGTGGCAGGCCGTCGCGTACGGGACGCTGGCGGCGTTCGTCGTCTTCGCCGTCGGCGCGCTGATGCTCCTGGCCGCGCGTCGCACCTCGCTGCGCGACGACCTGCCCTTCGGGCCCGCCATGATCCTCGGCGCGGCCCTCGGCCTCGCCGCGGTGGCCGCCTGAGACGACGCACCGCGGCGGGCGACGACGTCAGCGGATCTCGGTCGGCGGCACCGCGTCCATGTCGGTGAAGTCCTGGTTCTCCCCCGCCATCGCCCAGACGAACGAGTAGTTGGCCGTGCCGACCCCGGAGTGCACCGACCACGACGGCGAGATGATCGCCTGCCGGTCGGCCACGGTCAGGTGCCGCGTCTCGGTGGGCTCGCCGCACAGGTGCAGCACCCGGGCGTCCTCGGGCAGGTCGAAGTACAGGTAGCACTCGGTGCGCCGGTCGTGGGTGTGCGCCGGCATCGTGTTCCACATCGAGCCCTCGTGCAGCCGCGTGACGCCCATGACGACCTGGCAGGACTGCACGCCCTTGGCGTGCACGACCTGCTCCAGCGAGCGCCGGTTCGACGTGACCTGGTCGCCCAGCTCGAGCGTGTTGCCCTCCCCGGGCAGCGTGAGCACGGTCGGGTACGAGGTGTGAGCCGGGGCGGAGAACAGGTAGAACGCCGCGCCCTCCCCCGCGAACGTCACGTCCTGGGTTCCGCTGCCGATGTACAGCAGGGCGCGGGTCGGCAGCTCGTAGGTCTCGCCGTCGGCCACGACCGTGCCCGGCGAGCCGACGTTGACGATCCCCACCTCGCGGCGCTGCAGGAAGTACTCGGCACGCAGCTCCTCCGGGTTCGGCAGGGCGACCGGCTCGGCGCCGGGCAAGGCCCCGCCCAGGACGATGCGGTCGTGGTGGGTGTAGACGGTCCGGACCTCGCCGGGCACGAAGAGGTCCTCGACGAGGAACTTGTCGCGCAGCTCCTGCGTCGTCAGGCCGGGGATCTGCTCCGGGTTGGTGGCGTAACGCTGTTCCATGATGCTCCTTCGGTCGGTGCTCAGCGCACGAGCCAGCCGCCGTCGACGGGGACGACGGCACCGTGCACGTAGGCGGAGGCGGGCGAGGCGAGGTAGACGAAGATCCCGGCGAGGTCCTCCGGGGTGCCCCACCGTCCGGCGGGGATGCGCGCCGAGATGGACTGCTCCCGCTCGGCGTCCGCCCGGATGGGGGCGGTGTTGTCGGTGGCCATGTAGCCGGGGGCGACGGCGTTGACGTTGACGCCGCGCCCGGCCCACTCGTTGGCGAGCGCCTTGGTCAGGCCGACGACGGCGTGCTTGGATGCCGCGTAGCCGGGGACGAGGATGCCGCCCTGGAAGGACAGCATCGAGGCGACGTTGACGATGCTCCCCGAGCCGCGCTCGAGCATGCCCCGCCCGACGGCGCGGGACAGGTGGAACACGGCGTCGAGGTTGACGGCCAGCACCGTGTCCCAGTCCTCGGCCGGGTGCTCGGCGGCCGGCGCCCGACGGATGGTGCCGGCGTTGTTGACGAGCACGTCGACCGGGCCGAGCACGTCCTCGACCTCCGCGACGGCGGCGTCGAGCTCCTCCGCCGTCGCCGTGGCGAGGTCCCGCTGCACGCTGTGCACGCGCCGGCCCAGGGCCTTGATGCGGGAGATCGTCTCGGTGGGCTCGCTGCGGTCCAGGAGCGCGACGTCGGCCCCCGCCTCGGCGAGCGCCACCGCGGCGCCCTGGCCGAGGCCGCGGCTCGTGCCCGTCACGAGCGCGACCTTCCCGTCGAGCCGGAACTGGTCGAGGATCATGCGGTCCCTCCGTCGGGTTCGGTGGCGGTGTCGGTGAGCGTGGCGTGTGTGGGCACGGCTGCGGCGGCCGGCCACCAGGGCGAGACCCAGCCGGGCAGCGTGAGGCGGGTCAGCGCCTCCAGGTAGTAGTAGTCGCCCCACAGGCAGCCCTCGTCCACACCCTTGTTCTTCGGGGCGTCGTAGACCGAGTGCAGCAGCAGCGCGTCGGCGTCCTCGGGCGCGGCCGGGGTGTACCCGGCGATGAGGTCGGCGACCATCCGCCGCGCGGCGGCGGCGTACCGGGCCGCGCGGTCGGCGTCGGGCGACACCGAGGCGAGCTCCAGCAGGCCGCAGGCCGCGATCGCCCCGGAGGACGAGTCGCGCGGCGCGTCCGCGCCGTCGGAGTACACCAGGTCCCAGAACGGCACGCCGTCGGCGGGCAGGTGGGCGAGGAAGTACTCGGCGCACCGCTCCGAGGCCCGCAGCGACTCCGGGTCGCCCGAGGTGCGGTGGTGCAGGGCGAACCCGAAGATGCCCCACGCCTGCCCGCGCGCCCAGCAGGAGTCGTCGCCGGCACCCTGCTCGGTGCCGCCGCGCAGCGGCTCACCGGTCTCCGGGTCCCAGTAGAAGGTGTGGAAGGTCGAGTCGTCGTCGCGCAGCAGGTGGGTGCGCACCTGCACCACGTGCCGGGCCACGACGTCGGCGTACCGCTGGTCGCCGGTGATCTCCGTGGCCCAGGTCAGCAGCGGCATGTTCATGAGGCTGTCGACGATGGTCCGGCCGCGCTGGGCCGGGTCGGACAGGTCGCCCCACGCCTGGATGATCCCCGCCGAGGGCAGGAACCGCGTCATGAGGTGGTCCGCCGCCGCGAGCGCCGCGTCCCGGGCGGCCTCGTCGCCCGCCAGCCGCCACGCGTCGACGCACGACAGCGTGTACAGGAACCCGAGGTCGTGGGTGTCGAGGTCCTCCCCGGCGTGCACGCGGCGGGCGAAGTCGGCGGCGTGCGCCAGGGCGGCGGCCCGCAGGTCGGCGTCACCGGTGAGCTCGACGGCACGCCACTGCATGCCGGGCCAGAAGCTGGTGGTCCAGTCGCGGTTGGCGCCCTCGGCGAACCGGTCGGTGGCCGGGCGCAGCGGGTAGCGGTCGTCGCGGGTCGTGGAGTCGGGGTACAGCGACCCGAACGCGGCCGCGTTGCGGCGCACGGTGGCCACGGCGGCGTCGACGGCGGCCGCGAGCGCCCCGGGGCGGTCGGCGGGTCGGGGGTCGGCACCCGGCGCGGAGTCGCGCACGTCGGTGGAGGACATCGGTGGGTCTCGCTTTCCGGCGCCGGGGCACCGTGGGGAGGTTCAGGAGGGGACGGCGGTGCCGTGCGCGGCCGGGGTGGCGCCGTCGGGCACGACGGACCGCAGCGCGACGCGGCAGCCGCCCCAGACGACGAACAGCAGGGGTGCGGTGGCGAACCCGAGCCCGATGGCCGGGCTGGTGACCACCACGCCGGCGAGCAGGCCGAGCACCGCCAGCGCGGTGACGCTGAGGTACCAGCGGCGCACCGCGAGGTAGAGGCTGGTGCGCAGCAGGTCCCGCAGCCGCACCCCGGGCAGCACCGGGGTCGCGGCGAGCGCGACCAGGGCCGTGAGCACGGCCAGCACCAGCAGCGTGGCGAACACCGGGATGGCGGCGGCGCCGATCCGTGCGCCCCAGACGGCGACGACGTCCACGGCCAGGACGACGACGACGGCGCTCGTCAGCGCACCGATCGCCAGCGCCCGGCGTGCGTGCCGGCGGTAGGCGCGCCAGAAGGTCCGCACCGCGGCGGTCGAGCCGTCGGTGGAGAACGCCGTGAACACCGCGAAGGCGGCGACCAGGGCCGGGGCCAGCAGCGGGGCGAGCAGCGCGAGCGCCGGCCACGACACGGTCGGGTCGGTGGCCAGCAGCACCACCAGCAGCGGCAGCGTGGCCGCGACGAGCAGGACGTTGGTGGCCAGCCCGATGTACACGGTGCCGAACACCGTCTCGTACATCTCCTGGCTGACGAGCCGGCGGCGGCCCCGGTGGCGGGTGCTCGCACTCATCCCTTGACCCCCGTGGTGGCGATCCCGCGGACGAAGAACTTCTGCCCGAGCAGGAAGATGACGGCGATCGGCAGCACCGAGATCACCGAGCCGGCCATGATGAGCGCGTGCTCGGCGTTGTACTGCCCGACGAACGTCTGCAGACCGAGCTGCAGCGTCCACAGCTCCGGGCTGCGCAGGTAGATCAGCGGCCCGAGGTAGTCGTTCCAGGTGTTGACGAAGGTCAGCAGCGTCAGGCTGGCGATCGCCGGCGTGGACAGCGGCAGGATGATGCGCCGCCAGATGCCGTACTCGCTCATGCCGTCGATCCGGGCCGCCTCGGACAGCGACTCCGGGATCGACTCGTAGTACTGCTTCATGAGGAACACGCCGAACGCGCTGAAGGTCTGCAGCGCCAGGATCGACCACAGGGTGTTCGACAGCCCGATGTTCGAGAGCATGACGAACTGCGGGATCATGTACGCCTGCCACGGCACCGCGATGGTCGCCACGTACAGCAGGAACAGCGCGTCGCGGCCGGGGAACCGCATCTTGGAGAACCCGTAGGCGGCGAAGCTGCCGGTCAGCACCTGCAGGAACGTCACGCTCACGGACAGGATCAGCGTGTTCTTGATCCAGGTGACCATGTCGGACTTGGCCCAGATCTCGACGTAGTTCTGCCAGACCACGGGATCCGGGATCCACTGCAGCGGCACGGTGAAGACCTGGTTGTTCTCCTTCAGCGAGGAGATGACCATCCACACGAACGGCAGCAGGATGCCGGCGGCGGCCACGAGCAGCGCGGCGTAGCCGACGGCGCGGGACGCCTGGCGCTTCCACCGGGCGCGCACCTGGGCGGGCCGCAGCGGCGAGGTCGACGCGTCGACGGAGGTCGTCGGGGAGACGGTGGTCATCAGGCGTCCTTCCTGCGGTTCCAGAAGAACTGGAAGATCGTCACGGCGATGCAGATGAAGAACAGGGTCACGGCCACCGCGGAGGCGTACCCGAACTGGTTCTCCTCGAAGCCCTTGGAGTAGATGAACTGGCTCAGCACCAGCGTCGACTGGCCGGGCCCGCCGTCGGTCATGACGAGGATGAGGTCGAAGACCTTGAGGCTGTTGATCGTCAGGATCACGGTGACGAAGAACATCGTGGGGCGCAGGCACGGCAGCGTGACGTTCCAGAAGCGGCCCCAGGCGCCGGCGCCGTCGACGCGGGCGGCCTCGTAGAGCTCGCCCGGCACGGTCTGCAGACCGGCGAGCAGCAGCAGCATGTAGTAGCCCATCTCGCGCCACACGCCGACGATGATCACGGCGGGCATCGAGGAGTCCGCGGACGTCGTCCACCCGGGCGGGTCGTCCACACCGAGGAACGTCAGGAACTGGTTGATCGGGCCGTACTCCGGGCTGAACAGCATGTTCCACACGACCGCGATGGCGACGATCGAGGTGATGTACGGGAAGAACGCCACCGTGCGGAAGAACGCCACGCCGCGCAGCTTGCGGTTGAGCAGCAGCGCCAGGCCCAGCGACGCCACCAGCGTGGCGGGGATGTGGACGGCGGAGTAGTAGATCGTGTTGAACAGCGCGGTGTGATAGCTGGTGTCGCCGATCATCCGCGTGTAGTTGTCCAGGCCGATGAACTCGGCGCCGCCGAACACGTTCCACTCCGTCAGCGACAGGTAGAACAGCGTGACGACGGGGATGAGGGTCAGCAGACCGAAGCCGAGGAAGTTCGGCAGGATGAAGCTCCACCCGATGAGGGTGTTGCGCAGCTTGAGCCGGCTGCCCGGCCGGCGCCGGCGGGGGCCGGGCGGGGCCGCGGGGCTCGGGCCGGACGCCCCGCTGCTGCGGTCGTCGACGGCGATCGTCGCCATGGTGACTCCTGTGTCTGGGCGGTGTGGTGGCCCGGGGGCACCGCGGTCGTCGCGGTGCCCCCGGGAGCCTGTGGGTCAGCCTGTGCTCTCTCGGCCGACCCTGCGGTTCCGCTTCCGGGTCAGCCGACCTCGGAGGCGGCGCGGTCCTCGGCGCCGGCGATCGCGTCGGCCACGGACGACGACTCGGACATGATCTCCGAGTGGGTGTCGCCCAGGATGTTCTGCAGGGCGGCGGTGTCCGGGTCGACCGGGTTCTCCGGGCGGGTGTCGTGCGTGGCGAACGCGAACTGCGACAGCTCGTCGCCCGGGACCCCGTCGAGGCCGAAGTAGGTGTCCACGACGCCGTCGCTCAGCAGGGCCGGGGTGATGCCGATCGCGGCGAGCGCGTCCGCGCCGCCCTCACCGGCGGCGAAGGCCAGGAACTCCTTCGCGGCGTCGACCTTGGCCTCGTCGATGGCCGGGTTGATGCCCAGACCGGTCGGGTCGCCGAACGTCACCGGGGTGGCGTCCATGCCGGTGGTCGAGGAGTCGACCTGCGGGATCGGGGCCATGCCCCAGTTGAACTCGTCGGCGTCGCCGGACTCCTGCTGCGCCAGCAGCGTGGCCACGTACCAGGAGCCCATCGGCATCATGGCGGCCTGCTGGGTGCCGAACTGCGCCTGGTAGGTGAGCTGGTTCGTGGTCACGGTGCCGAAGTCGACCTGGGCGCCGCTGTCCTGCAGCTCGACGGCACGGTCGTAGAACGGCTCGAGGTAGCCGAAGTCGCCGCTGGTGAGCTCGGCCCCCTCGCTCTGGGCCAGGGCGAAGCCCTGCACCACGGACTGCCAGGAGTGCTGGTAGGCGCCGAGCGCGTCGCTGTCCCCGAGCCCCTCGGTGACGTCCTTCGCCGCGGTGACGTAGTCGTCCCAGGTCCACGAGCCGTCCGGCGCGTCCACGCCGGCCTCGTCGAACAGGTCCTGGTTGTAGTAGAGGAACCAGGAGTCCTGGCGGTAGGGCACCGCCCAGCTCGCGCCGTCGACCTCGTAGAAGTCGGCGCCGCCGGTGGCCGGGTCGAGCTCCGCGGTGACGTCGGAGACGTCGAGGAGCTGCGCGCCGTCGTAGTACGTCCAGAAGTTCTTGAGGTTCTTCAGCACGTACATGTCGGGGGCGCTGCCGGCCGCCAGGTCGGCGGTCATCTGGGTGTCGTACTCCGAGGCGTCGTACTCCTGGAGCTCGACGGTCACGTCCGGGTTCTCCTCGTGGAACGCGTCCGCGAGGGTCTGGAACTCCGGCGTGGTCGACAGGCTCCACCCGGCCAGGGACAACGTGACGGCCTCGTCCTCGGCGGGCGCCGCGGTGTCGTCACCGCCGCCGCCACCGGCCTCGTCGGCGGTGCCGCCGCTGCACGCGGTCAGGGCCAGGACGACCGCGGCGGCCGCACCGGCCGCGGTGGGGATCGTGCGCTTCATCTGTGCTCTCTCCTTCGAGTGGACGGTCCCTCGTCAGACCGTCGTGACAGGTGTTGGGATCGGTTCGGTGGTCAGACCAGCCGGGTCGTCGTGGTGACGCCGTCGGGCCATCGGACGACGGCGTCGGTGCCGTCGAGCGTGAGGGCGGCGGGATCGTCCGCCGGGGGGTCGGGTCGGTCGGGGACGGCGCCGCGCAGGGTCACCAGCGCCGCGAGCCACCGCCCGACCTGGACGTGCGTGTCCAGGGCCGGGACGCGGGCGTCGTCGCCCATCGGGCTGGCGTCGGCACGTTCGGTGACGACCGGCTGCCAGTCGCCGAGGAGCGGGTCGACGCGGGAGTCGAGCCCGTCGCCGGCGACCGTGGGCCAGCCGGAGACCCGCAGCGCGACCGGGGAGGCGCCGTCGGGCACCTCCTCGACGCGGACGCAGCGCACCTCCCAGGGGCCGCGGACCAGCGAGACGGTCGTGATCGTGCCGGCCGGCGCCGTCGTGCCGTGGCGTCCGGAGCCGTGGTCGCGCTGCCCGGGGGCGACGTCGAGCCAGTGCGCGGCGGCGCGGGAGGCGGCGACCGCGACCGGGGTACCGCCGTCGGCGGCGAGGTCCGGTGCGCGGAGGGTCTCGAACCCGGCGCGGTGGCTGGCCCGTCCCGCGGCGTCCAGCAGGGTCACGGACTGCTCGGCCGGGGAGGCCCAGCTCGCCTCGTCGAGCCACGGGCTGGTGGCCGTCGAGTAGCCGAGCCGCGCGTACAGCGGCGAGTCGCCGACGTCGGCGCCGGGCAGGGCGTGGTCGGTGCCGTGGTTGACGACCCGCACGATCCCGTCGGCGCGGGTGCCCGAGACGATCCAGCCGGGGGCGGCGACGGTGCGCAGCACGTCGCCGGACTCGACGGGCAGCGGCTCGGCGGGGGCCGTCCAGGCGGGGTGGTCGGCGGGCAGCGCGAGGCCGAGCATCCCCTTGCTCGCCCAGTACGGCGAGCCGGGACCGGAGTAGGCCTGGGCGATCCGGGGCCAGGCGTGGTGCCAGCCCAGCGTGAGCAGCCCGTCGTCGTCGGGGGCGCCGTGGTCGGCGAAGTGGCCGACGACGGCGGAGGCGGCACGGCGCAGCCGGCCCGGCGCGTGCGAGGGGACCTCGGCGATCGCACCGACCCAGAACGGCGCGGCGGCGGCGAAGCGGTAGGCGAGCGACCGGCCCTGGACCAGCGGGGAGCCGTCCCCGCCGACCAGCGCCAGGGCGTCGGTGAGGAACCGGTCGAGCCGGGCGACGTCGTCCGCGCGTCGCGCGGCGGCCAGGTCGGCGGCACCGGCCATCCGCGCCCAGAGCGTCGGGTACAGGTGCAGGGCCCAGCCGTTGTAGTGGTCGAAGGACCGCTCCGCGCCGTCGGCGAGCCAGCCGTCGCGACGGGCGAAGGTGTCGTGGGTGGCGAGGTCCTCGCGCATCTCGGCCACGGAGTGCGGCCCGCCGACGCCGCGCAGGAACGTCTGCACCACGAGGCGGAACCAGACCCAGTTGATGCGGGGGTAGGTGTCGTCGCCGACGGCCTCGGCGAGGTAGTCGACGACCTGCTCCTGCACCCTGGCGTCGAGCCGGTCCCAGATCCAGGGGCGCGTCATGTCGAGCACCAGCGCGACGGAGGCGGCCTCGACCTTGGCCTGGGCGTGCTCGGACAGGCGCTGCCAGCGCTCCGGGTGGTGCGGGTCGGTGCCGGCGTCCAGGCCCGCGGCGAACCGGTCGGCGTACCCGTGGGGGTCCGCGCCCCGCTCCCCCGCGAGGCGGAAGCCGCCGAGCAGGAAGGTGCGGGCGAAACCCTCGAGGCCGTCGATCGACCGGCCGTAGCCGCCCTCGGCACCGGGCAGGGTGACCAGCGAGCCACCGGGAGAGGTGAACGGGACGACGGCCGCGAGCATCCGGTCCGCGTGGGCGGCCCACCGGTCCCGGTCCCAGGCGTCCGCGGCGGCGGACCCTGCGGCGAGCGTCGTCGACTCGAGCATCTCGTCCTTCTTCGTCGATGGACTGGTCGCCGAAGCGATCAGATGCGGTCATCCCTGACCGAACACGTTCGAAGTAAATCGGGCACGTTCTCGCCATGTCAACCGTGTTGCTGTACTGTGATGATCGTTTCCGATCGTTTGGCTGCTGAACTGATCTCAACGAGGAGAGATGGCTACCGCAGAACGCTTCACCGGACCCCTGGCCGCGGCCGTCGGCGCCGACGGGTCTCACCACACCGCGCTCCGGGAGCTGCTGCGCTCCCCCGAGACCGCGCTCCCGCTCGCCCCGGCCACCGACCGCGACGTGTGGGGACCCGGCACCGGTGCCGTGCACCGCGCGTCCGCCGCGGCCGTCGTCGACCATGCCCGCTCCGACCTCGGCACCCCGTGGCCGCAGCCGCTGGCCAGCACCGCCGTGCGGGTGCACCGCGACGGCGACCGCGACACCCACGAACAGCTCGTCTTCACCCGCCAGCGCCGGCTGTCGCGGGCCGTGGTCGCCGCCGCCGTGACCGGCGACGACGCCTGGACCGACGAGGTCGCCGACGGCCTGTGGATGCTGTGCGAGCAGAGCTCGTGGTGCTGGCCCGCCCACGACGACACCCGGGCCGTCCACGGCGCCGTGCTGCCCACCGTCACCGACCCGTTCCTCGACCTCGGGGCCGGTGAGGTCGTCGGCCAGCTCGCCTGGACCGACCACCTGCTCGGCGCGGCCCTCGACGCCCGCTACCCCGGCCTGCGCACCCGCCTGCGCCACGAGGCCCGCTCCCGTGTGGTCGAGCCGTTCCTGCGCCGTCGCGACTGGCACTGGCTCGGCCTGGACGGGCACGTGCACAACTGGAACCCGTGGATCCACGGCAACGTGCTGCTCGCCGCCCTGCGCCTCCTCGACGGCCCCGACGACGCCGCCGACCGCGCCGTCGTCGTCGACCTGTGCCTGCAGGGCATCGACCGGTACGTCGCCTCCCTGCCCGCCGACGGCGCCATCGACGAGGGCTACGGCTACTGGTGGAACGGCGCGTGCCGCACGCTGGAGGCGCTCGACGTGCTCCGGCACGCCACCGGCGGCGCGCTCGACGCCCTCGACCCCGCCGTCGTGCCGCCCGCCCTGCGCGAGACCGTCGCGTTCCCGCACCGCATGCAGCTCGGCGGGTCCTGGTACCTGTCCGTCGCGGACTCCCAGGCGCGGCCCACCGACGTCCACCCCTGGCACGCGCTGCACCGCGCCGCCCGCGCCGTCGGGGACGCCGACGCCGCCGCCTACGCCGCGGCCCAGGTGGGTCCCCGCGACCCCGTCGCCGACCCCGGGGCCGGACTCGGGCGGCTGCTGCGCGGCCTGACCGACACCGCCTGGCACGACGCCGTCGCCGCCGGGGCGGACCCGCCGCTGCCGCGCCGCACCTGGTGGGGGTCCACCCAGGTGCTGCTCGTCCGCGAGCGCCCCGGCACGCCCGACGGGCTGGCGCTGGCCGCCAAGGGCGGCCACAACGGCGAGGCGCACAACCACAACGACGTCGGCTCCGTCGTCGTCGCGTCCGACGGCGTCCCGGTCGTGGTGGACGCCGGCCGCCCCACGTACACCGCGCAGACGTTCGGGCCCGACCGCTACGACATCTGGACGATGCAGTCCTCCTGGCACGGCGTGCCCGAGGTGGCGGGTACCGCCCAGGGTGTCGGCCCCGCGTTCGCGGCCCGCGACGTCGCGGTCCTGACCGACGACCGCGTCGAGGGGCTCTCCCTCGACCTCGCCGGCGCCTACCCCGTACCGGGGCTCGCGTCCTGGCGGCGCAGCGCCCGCCTGGAGCCGTCCGACGGCGCCGCGCGGGTCGTGGTGGCCGACTCCTGGGACCTCGCCCCGGACGCGGGCGACGGACCGACGACCGTGCGGTTCCTGCTCGCCGGGGACGTCACGCTCGCCCCGGGACGCGCCGTCGTCCGGCCGCTCGAGGACGCGGCGCCCGTGGAGCTGACCTGGCCCGCCGAGGTGCCGGCCGCGCTCGTGGACCGGCCGCTGGACGACCCCCTGCTCCGCGACGTCTGGGGCGACCGGCTCACCCGGCTCGACCTCGACGTCACCGACCGACACGACCTGCGCACGGTCGTGGCCCTGACGCCCCGGGAGGGCTCGTGACCCAGGACACCGCACGGGCCCCGCTGCCCGCCGAGCGCGACGCCCACCTGCTCGGGGTGCTCGAGCGCGACGGCGTCGTGCGCGTCGCCGACCTCACCGCCGAGCTCGGGGTCACCGCCGTCACGGTGCGCCGCGACATCGCGCGCCTGGAGCGCGAGGGCCGGCTGGCCCGGGTGCACGGCGGCGCCGTCGCCGTCCGGGCGGAGCGGACGGCGGACCGCCGCGAGGACACCCCCGCCGAGACCCCGGACGCCGACCCGCGGACCACCGGTTCCATCGGCGTGCTGGTGCCGTCCCTGGACTACTACTGGCCCGAGGTCGTGCGCGGCATGGAGGCCGAGGCCCGGCGGCACGGACTGCGGATCGTCCTGCGCGGGTCCTCCTACGACACGACGGACGAACGCCCGGCGCTGCGACGCCTGGTCGAGTCCGAGGAGGTCCGGGGCCTCGTCTGCGCGCCGCGGATGGACGGCCGCACCGCCCCCGACGTCGTCGAGTGGCTGGCCGCCTCCGGGGTGCCGCACGTGCTCGTCGAGCGCGAGGCGGCGCGCGGCCCGCACCGGGCGGCGCTCGAGTCCGTCGTCTCCGACCACGCGCTCGGGGCGCTCATGGCCGTGCACCACCTGGCCGACCTCGGGCACCGACGCGTCGGGCTGGTGCTGTCCCGCGAGTCGCCGACGTCGCGCAAGATCGCCGCCGGGTGGCGGGCCGCCTGCCACGAGCTGGGGCTGACGAGCGCGGAGCACTTCGAGCGGCTCGCCCCGGACCGCAAGCGCCCCGAGTTCGCCGGCGTGGTGGACGACGTCGTCAGCACGGCGCTCGGCTCCGGCACCACGGGACTGCTGGTGCACTCGGACCCCGAGGCCTCCGCCATCGCGCAGCGCGCCATGGACCGGGGGCTGTCCGTCCCCGGCGACCTGTCGGTCGTCGCCTACGACGACGAGGTGGCGAGCCTGTTCAGCCCCGCCATGACCGCGGTGCACCCCCCGCGGGACGCCGTCGGGCACGCCGCCGTGGACCTGCTGGTCAAGCGGCTCGCCGACCCGTCCCGGCCCGTGCACCGCGAGGCGATCAGCCCGCGGCTCATGGTGCGGGAGTCCACCGGCCCGGTGCCGCGGTAGCCGCTCGTCCACGACACCCCGGAGGAGAAAGCGGGCAATGCGGGGAGAACGCGCGGCAGAAAGAAATCCGTACGCCATCTCAGGGTGTGAGAATTTCGGGCCGTCGATCGCTGTGGACGAACGATCTCTCCGCCTCACCACGGGCCGATCGGCCCGGTTTCCTGCGGATTCCACCCTGCCCGGAGAAACTCGATAACGCAGCGGTGGGCATGGCGCCACCGGAAGAGCGCCCGGAAGGTAAAGCGCTTATCCGAAACGTCGCCGCAACAATTCGTGCGAGCAATCGAAACGTTACGACCTTAGTTTCTCCGGCGGGCGGCACACTCGACACCACCAGCCGCTCGGTCGGCGGGGCCGCTCCGTGAGCCGACCGGGCAGGAGAACCCATGAACCAGCAGTCCCGTCGGCGGCACCGCGTCCGCCGGAAGGCCTCGGGCGTCGCGGTCACGACAGCGACGCTCGCCGCGTTCTGTCTCGCCCCCGCCTCCGCCTACAACCCCGTCCCCGTCGTCACCGGGGACGCCTGGAACGTCCACGACGCCGCCAGCCCCGGCGTCGACACCGGCAGCGTGATGGACACCGAGAGCCGGGCCCTGATGGGCTACGGCGGCCTGCGGGTCCAGGTCGAGGGCGGCACCTCGCCGCTCGGCGGGATCCTCCTGCGCGGTTTCGAGCTCACCTACGACGAGCAGGACACCTTCTCCACCACGCAGGGCGTCGACGTCGACGGCGTCGTCGTGCAGCGCGAGCTGCGCGTCGACCAGGCCGCGAGCTACGGCCGGTTCCTCGACTCCTTCACCAACACCACCGACGCCCCGGTGACCGTCGAGACCGCCTTCGGCGGCCAGCTCGGGTACGACACCGGCACCAACCAGAGCGCGATCGCCGGCACCTCCGACGGCGACGCCGCCATCTCCGACGCCGACGGGTGGGCCAGCTGGTACACCCCCAGCGACGGTCCGGGGTCGGCGAGCCGGAACGGCCCCTCGGCCACCGCGTTCGGCAGCCCCGGCTTCGGCCCCGCCCTGGAGCGCATGGGCAACTTCCTCCGCGACCCGTTCACGAACGACCTGCCGACCGAGGGCGACGAGGCGAACCACCCGGCCTTCGTGAACAGCCTGACGATCGCCCCGGGCGAGACCGTCTCGCTGGCGCACTTCGTGGTCACGGGCCTCTCCGAGACGTCCGCCGTCGTGGACGGCGCCGAGGTGCCCGAGCCCGGCTCCCAGGTGGAGCTGGTGGAGGCGAAGGCCGCCGCGCTGAGCACGGACCCCGACCTCGCGGGACTCACCCCCGCCGAGGTCTGCTCCCTGGCGAACTTCGACCTCGTGGCGCTCGGCGTCACCGACTGCTCGACGCCCTCGGGCGAGGTCCAGGGCGGGATCGACGAGGTCGCCGCCCCGGTGACCCTGACGACCAGCACCTCGTACGACGTCGTGGGCAAGACGATCACGGACCTGATCACCGACATGGAGTCCGGCGAGACCACGGCCGCGGAGATCACCCAGGCCTACCTCGACCGCATCGCGGCCTACGACCGCGGCCCGTTCGGGCTGCACTCGGTCATCGCCGTCGCGCCGACCGCCGTCGAGCAGGCGGAGGAGGCCGACGCCGCCCGGGCGGACGGCTCGGAGCTGCCGCTGCTCGGCGTGCCGATCCTGGTCAAGGACATCATCGACACCAAGGACATGCCCACCACGGGCGGTTCCCTGGTCTTCGACGGCTACCAGCCGACCGAGGACGCCTGGCAGGTGAAGAAGCTGCGCGAGGCCGGCGCCATCATCCTCGGCAAGGCGAACCTCGCGGAGTTCGCGAACGACGGTCACTACAGCCCGAGCGCCTACGGCCAGGTGTGGAACGCCTACGACCCGTCGCGCAGCCCGATCGGGTCCAGCGGCGGCACCTCCGTCGCGGTCGCCTCGAGCTTCGCGGCCGCCGGCTTCGGCACCCAGACCGGTGACTCGCTGTGGGGCCCCGCCGGCGCGGCGAGCCTGTTCTCGCTGCGCGGCACCGACGGGATGCAGAGCAGCGCGGGCACCATGCCGCTGACGATCATCCAGGACTACGTCGGCTTCATCAGCCAGTCCACCGAGGACCTGGCGCTCCTGCTGGAGGCCACCGCGGTGGACAACCCGGACGACGTGCTCGACGACGTCGCCAACGGCCACCGCCCGGACGACTGGACCGAGTACTTCTCGCCCGACGTGCTCGACGGCAAGGTCATCGGCGTCCCCGAGGGCGCGTTCGACGACCCGTTCGGCACGACCGTGGTCAGCGACGCGCTGCGCGCCCAGTTCTCCGTGTTCGAGGACCTCGGCGCGACCGTGATCGAGATCCCGGAGGGTCCGGACGCCGGCCCGCGGGAGTTCGGCGGGGACACCAACTACGAGGGCTGGGCGCAGTGGATCGAGGCGCACCCGGACAACCCCTACACCTCGCCCGAGGAGATCACCCGCAGCCCGCTGCGGATCCCGACCCGCATCAACACCTCGGAGTACACCGGGGCGGGCCGCATGACCGACGAGGACCAGCGGGCGTTCGAGCAGTGGCGCGCCGACTGGCGGGCCGACCTCGGTGACTGGATGGACGACCACGGGGTCGACGCCGTGCTCTACGCGGCCGAGCTCAGCGACATCCACCTGAACGACTCGATCATCCCGAGCTTCGGACGGATCAACCCGGAGTCGTCGTACGCCGGGGTGCCCACGGCGATCTTCCCGGCCGGCGTCAACGCCCACGGCAACCCGATCGGGTTCCAGCTCCAGGGCAAGGAGTTCCAGGACGCCGAGCTGCTGGGCATGGCGTACGCCTTCGACCAGGCCACGGACGGTCGCGTGCTGCCGGAGATCACGCCGGCGCTCGCGCACGACGCCGACGCTCCGGCCCAGGTCGTCGACCCGCTGCCCGCGCTGCCGCAGGCGGTGGCCGAGCGTCCGGCCTTCGTGCTGGACACCACGGCGACGGTCGCCACCAAGGCGAAGGGCCGGGCACCGGCCAAGGTCACCTTCGCCGTGGACTGCACGGGTGCCGGTGCCTGCTCCGGCCGGCTGGAGGCCGCGTACGACGGCGAGACGTTCGGTGCGCGCAGCCTGCGGGTGACGGACTCCGGCACGTCGGTGTCCTTCTCCCTGCCGGACGCCGCCGCTGCTGCGTGGACCGCCGCCGAGACGGTGACGTTCGACGTCACGCTGTCCGGCAAGAAGACGACCGTCGCGCCGACGGACGCCGTGGAGGTGGTCGCCGCTCCGTGACCGGCGGCACCACCGCGCCGCGAGCGACCCCGCTCGTCGCCGTCCTGCCCGGACGCGCGTCGAGCGGGGTCGCTCGGTGTCCGGCACCCGGCGGACGCTCGCTAAGTGAACAATCATTCACGTGTGCGCTATCGTGGGCCGCATGGCCCTCGACGACGAAGTGGGACTCTCCAAGGCGGACCGGCGCCACGCGCTCGACGCGATCGAGACGACGGCGCTGCGCGAGTCGGCCAACTGGTTCCAGCTCCTGGCCGGCACGTCGAACGTCGTCATGCAGCTCGCGGCACGACCCGTGGGCCACGGCGTGAAGGACAGCACGGTCGACGAGGGCAACCTGTTCCTCAACCCCGCGCGCCGACGCCGCACGACGATCGGCTACATCGCGGTGGCGATGTTCGGCGACGCGGAGGAACGCGCGGCCTACCGCCGCGCCACGAACAGTTCGCACGCCCGGGTGCGCTCGCCCGAGGGTGCCGAGGTGACCTACGACGCCTTCGACCCGGCGCTGCAGCTCTGGGTCGCCGCGTGCCTGTACAAGGGCGCGGAGCACGCCTACCAGCGGGTGCACGGCCCCCTGACCGGTGACTTCGCGGAGCGTTTCTACCGCCAGGGCATGGTGTTCGGGACCACCCTGCAGCTCCCGGCCGAGGCGTGGCCCGCGACCCGCGAGGACTTCGACGCGTACTGGTCCGCCTCGCTCGACGAGCTCGAGATGGACGACGCGACGCGGCAGTACCTGATGCGCGTCGTCCACCTGGAGTACCTCGATCGCGAGATCCCGCCGTGGCTGATGCGGTGGCGCGTACGCCTGGTCACGGGCTACCTCGAGCCCCGCTTCCGCGAGCTGATGCACCTCGAGTGGACCCCGGACGACGAGGCGAGGTTCGCGCGGTTCAACCGGCGCATGACGCGCTTCATGCGCCTCGCCCCACGCCGTTTGCGTGAACGGCCGTTCACCCGGAGCCTGCGTGACGTGCGGCGGAGGCTCGCCACCGGCACGTCGTTGTTCTGACCCGGTTCCGGCTCGGTCCGACGCCCATCGTCTGAGACGCGTCGAGCGTCTCTGTTCCTCAGGAATCCAGCGGTGATTCCTGAGGAACAGAGACGCTCGACGGGGTCAGGGCAGGCGGCCCTCCGGGATCACTCCACGGGTGCCCAGTGGTCCGGCGATTCGGCCGGCACCTGCCCGCGGGTGCGGTGCAGGGCGACCCAGCGTTCGCCGTCGGCCACCACCACGTCACCGGCGACGAACACCCGCGACTCCGTCCAGACCGCCGTGCCGTCGGCGGTCTCGACGATCTCCTGCCACGGGCCGTTCGCGTGCTCGCCCGGACGCTTCGCCTCGGAATCCCGCAGGGCCTCCCACAGCGATCCGTCCAGACCCACCAGGTCACCCGCCGCGTAGCGGGTGCCGGCGTCCCAGCACGGCACCCCGGAGTCGCCCTTCGTCCAGGTCCACGAGTCCGGGTTCTTCGTCGGCGAGGGCTTGTCCGTCAGGACGTAGCCGGGCAGCGGCGTCGCCACCACCTCGACCCCGCCGTCGTTCTTGCGGGTCTCGACGTACTCGACCCCCTCGACGACGGGCAGCGGGGCGCCCGTGACGTTGGCCGGACCGCACTCGTCGGTCCAGGTCGGACGCTCGGGCGTCACCTCCACCGGCGGCGTGACGACCGCCGCCCAGGACAGCATCGGCGACTGGTTGTTCGTCGCCCGCAGCCGGATCGTCACCGGCCCGTCCTCGGCCAGCTCGACGTCGTGGCTCAGCAGCTCGGTCGGGTTGCCCGTCTCGAGGGTGAACGACCCGACCTCGTGGCTCTCGCCGTCGTAGTCGAGGAACACGTCGGCGCTGCGGGACCAGGCCGCCCACCAGGTGTGCGACTCGGCCACGATCGTGTGCGACCCGGCCGGGAGCGTGACGGTGTACGACACCTCGGCCCCGACCTGGTTGCTGGTGTACATCCCCGTGGTCGACGTCTTGGAGTAGTCGCCCGCGACGATGCCCTTGTAGTTGATCGCGCGGTTGCCGCCGGAGCTCTGGCCCCAGTGGCCCCAGTCCGCCCCGTCTGTGCGGACCTGGTCGGGCGACTCGTTGAGCAGCCCCCCGACGAGACCGTCGATCGCGAGGTACGACGGCGAGTCGTACCCGAGGGTCCCGTCTGCGGTGCCGTTGACGTCGGCGAACGCCACGGTCCCGGTCGGGACGACCTCGACCCGTGCCTGCGTGGTCGCGACCCCGTAGGAGCCGGGCACCAGGACGGTGGCCCACTCCTCGTCGAAGGAGACGGAGTCCAGGTCCCAGGTGATCGGGACGTCCCGCGTGGTGCCGTCGGTGAGCTCGGCCTCGAGCGTCTCCGGCAGACCCGACGGGGTCTCGCCGACGTACGTCGCGGTCGAGACCGGCTCGATCCCGACGATCCGTGCCGCGACGGGCGCGGAGGCGGCCCGGAGCCGGTCGACGAGCTGGTCGGCGCCGTGGCCGGTGAGCCGGTAGGCCCCCGGGTCCGCGACGGCCGCCCGGGCGTCGGCCACGTTGCGCTGCAGCACGGCCCAGTCGGTGTCGGTGAAGTCGTCGCTGCGCTCCACGTCCTCGGCCGCCGCGAGCGCCTCGGCGAGCGCCTCGGCGTCCGTCGAGCCCGACGCCGGGGAGGAGATCACGCCGACGGCGTCGACCAGGAGGGTCCCCGAGGTGACCGTGAGGGTGACGGTGTGCTCGCCCCACGGCAGTCCCCGCAGCTCGAACGCCTGCTGGAAGTGCCCGGCGTCGCGCGTCGCGGCGTTGACCACCACGGGCTCACCGTCGACGGTGACGTCGAGGCGGGCGGAGCCGTCGTTCGGCCCCAGCACGTCCAGGCCGGAGCCGGTGAAGGTGTACGTCAGCGACGCGCCCTCGCCCTGGCTGGTCGAGGTGGACCGCATGTACTCGTACATGGAGCCGCCGTTCGCGTGCCGCCACTCGCCGTCGTAGACGAGCTCCGTGGCAGGCGGGTCGGCCAGGTCGTTCGTCTCGAGGCCGTCGAGGTACTCGCCGTAGTGCGGCACCTCGTCGTCGACGCGCTCGACGGTCAGGTCGTCGAACTGCGTCCAGTGGAACCCGCTGGCCAGGTCGACCCAGCCGGACAGCACCGGGGACGGGTCGGTCCAGGAGAACACCTCGTCGCCGTCGATCCAGCCGGTGATCTCGTCGCCCGCGGCCCGGACCGACAGCTCGTGCCACGCCGCGGCGTCGAACCCGTCGAGGCTGCCCGACTCCAGCACCGTGCCGTACCGCACGAGCTGCCAGGTGCCGTCGGACACGAGCTTGAGCGCGTACGGCGTCCCGTTCAGGTTGTTCGAGCTGCCGCCTCCGCTGGAGCGTGCTCCCAGCACGGCGTAGTTGTCGCTCGCGGCGGCCCGGTCGAAGCGGACGTCGACGGTGGCCCGGTAGTTCGTCCACCGGCGGTCGCCGACGGCGGTGATCGGGTCGCCGCCGTTCCACGCGCCGCCGACGCCGGTGCCCTCCCGGTCGACCTGCTGGCGCAGCACCCGCTCGCCGTCGTCGGCCAGGAACGCCTCGAAGGAACCGTTGCGGTCCCAGGTGTACAGCGGGATCGCGCCGGTGTCGCCGCCGCGGGAGGCGGTGAAGTCCTCCGTCTCGTCGGTCAGCGTGCCGTCGGCCCCGACGACCGGCACGGTCTTGCCGGTGTAGTCGAAGTCGTCGGACCAGAGCACGCCCTCCTCGGGGCGCGCGTCGAGCACGGTGCGCTCGCCCTCGACCGGCAGCGGCGTGGTCCAGCCCGCGTCACCGGTGACGTCGAGCGAGGTCACCGTGGCGACGGAGAACGGCTCGACGGTGAGGGTGTACGCGCCGTCGACGTCGGCCGTCAGGTCGGCGACGTGCTGCTTGTAGCGGGAGTCGAACGCCTCGCCGTCCTCGGCGGCCCGGGTCTCCCAGACGGCGAGCGTCGGGTCGGCGCCGAGGTCGAGGTTCTCCGGAGTGATCCGGTAGGCGCGCGGGAACTCCGAGTCGTTGACCAGCACGGTGGAGAAGTCCGACGCGTCCGGGGCGGCCAGGGTCAGGTAGTTCGGACCGCCGTTGCGGCCGTTCACCGGGTTGGTACCCGACGCGGTCGTGGTGCTCGCCTCGGGCACGGCGCGCCAGACGCCGGCGGTGTTGTCGGCGTTCTCCCACCCGGTGACCGCGAAGCTCGAGAAGTGCTGCAGCACGGCCAGGCCGGCGTCGTAGTGCATCCACCCCGACCACGGGTCACGGGCGCTGACGAGCTCCTTGAAGGAGTACTGCCCGCCCTCGTAGAACGAGCCGATGGCCGGCTGGTACACGAAGTGCGTGCGCCGCGAGTTCACGAACCCCTTGACGATCGTGTTCGCCATCTCCAGCGAGCTGCCGGTGCCGCCGATGCCGGTGCCCTCGGAGGTCGGGTCGGCGACGTTGTTGTTCTGGCGGAAGGAGGAGTTGCTGAAGGTCGCCTGCGCCTCGGAGTTCCAGATCTCGGTGTCGAACTCCTCGGCGAGCCGCGTGAAGTTCCCGCCGCCGTCGTCGTTGGTGTTGTAGTGGAAGCCCGCGACGTCGACGGCCTCGCGCAGCGCGGCGTCGGCGACCATCTCGTCGCCGAAGGTGCCGGTGCCGACCTCGTCGGAGATGACGACCTGGATCTCGTGGAACAGCTCCGCCTCGCCGTCACGGAAGCCGGCGAGCCCGGCGTCGTCGCTGACGTAGCCCGTGCTGTCGGTGCGCACGCGCTCGGCGTACTCCTTCGTCCAGCCCAGGTCGGCGGCGTGCTCGTTCACCCCCGGGTTCACGTAGTCGACCATGTATCCGTACTCGCGGTACGCGGCGAGGATCGTGTTCTTGTACCAGTCGTAGATCTTGTCGTCGGTGTCCGCCCAGGGCACGGCGTTCCAGCGCAGGATCGACACCTGGACGTCCGGGTTCACGGCGATCGCGTCGGCGGCCAGCTGGAAGCCGGGGTGCCGCCGCACGTTGGCGGGCTCGTCGGGGGTCCGCATCGTGGCGACGTCCGACCCGGTGGAGTTGTTGCGGTCGTCGCCCATCTCGATCTTCACGTGGCGCATGACCGGGTGGTCGCCGCCGAAGAGGATCCGCAGCATCTCGGCGTACTTCTCGGGGTGCTCCGACTTGTAGTCGAGCAGGACGGCGCTGGTGGAGTTGGCGCTGAGGACGCCGAAGCCCTTGAAGGTGAGGCCGTGGACGTTGTCGGCGGCGATGTCGGCGCCGTCGACGGTGATGTCGGTGGTCACGGCGGGCACGGCGTGCGCGGCCTCGTCGATCGTCTCCTCGGCGTCCCCGGCGGCGACGGCGAACCAGCTCAGCGAGGGTGCCTCGCCGGCACTCTGGGTGTACGCGAGCCGGACGTCGGTGGCACCGGCGGGGACCTCGAAGGCGTCGGTCTCGAGCAGCCGGCTCTCGGTGCCGGCCGGGGTGCTCAGCGTGGCCTCGTCGAGGGTGGTGCTCTGCTCGGACCCGTCGACCGTGTACGTGATCACGGGCGTGATGCCGCGCAGGCGGTCCTGGCCACCGGTGTAGAACTCGAAGAAGCCGCTGGACAGCGTGTACGTCCCCGGGTCGAGGTCCAGGCGGAAGGTGATCGCGTCGCCGTTGGTGCGCGCGCCGAGCTCGTACTTGTCGTAGGCGGCGAGCGTGTCGACGTCGTACGGGTCGGGGTCACCGCCGGTGACGGAGATCTTGTAGTTGTCCTGGGCGTCCGAGGTCCAGCCCCAGGTCGTCTCGCCGTCGACGAACTCCTGGTCGGGCACGTCGTTCACGAGCGTGCCGTCGTCCAGGGTGGTCACGGCGCTGAACGCGCGCGACGGCGTCAGCCCGGTCGAGTAGGGCCGGTCCTGCGAGTCGCCGTTGCGGCCCGCGTCGACGAAGTAGACCAGCGGGTTCGCTGCCGGTGCCAGCACCTCGACCTGCGCGGTCACGGTGCCGCCGTCGACGGTGCCGGTGACGGGCACGGTCGTGTACGGCACGGCGAACGTGTCGTCGTCGATCTCCCAGGTCACCGGGTGGTCCGTGGTGCCGTCGCTCAGCGTCGCGGGCAGCGAGGTGCCGGCGACCGTGCCGGCACCCAGGTGGGCGGCGGCGTCGACGGTCTCGGGCAGCTCGGCCGCCGCGCTCGGCAGAGCCGCCGCGGTGAGCGTGGCGGCCAGCAGGCTGCTCGTGAGCAGACCCGGCACGGCGGCGCGTGACGCGCGTGGTCGTCTCATGGTCGTTCCTTCCCCGTTGAAGTCCCGGCACCGCGAGCCACGTCGTCGAGGGCCGCGGTGCCGCTCGTGCGCCACCCCTGGTATGATCGTTATTGATCGTTTGAGGTCGTCAGTGCGCACTCCATGAGTGAGATTAGGGGCGCTCCCGGCAACTGTCCACGGATCACACGGGGGTGATCACAACCGATCACGGCGCGGGCTCGTCTCCCTCGCTGCCCGGTCGTGGCACCCTGACCTCCAGCACCGTGCGCGCCGGCCGGGACCGTCGATCGAGGAGGACGTGTGAGCTCCGGGACCGAACACCGCTCCACGCTCCCGGCGGAGCGCCGCGCACACCTGCTCGCGGCGCTGGAGCGCGACGGCGTCGTCCGCGTCGCCGACCTGACCGCCGAGCTCGACGTCACCGCGGTGACGATCCGCCGGGACATCGGCCAGCTCGAGAGCGAGGGCCTGCTGCGGCGCGTGCACGGCGGCGCGGTGGCGGTGGGCACCCCGGGGGCGCCGACGGGCCGAGCGCCCGGACCGCCGGCGGCCCCGGGCACCGGGCCCGCGCCGTCGGCGACGCCGTCGGACACCCCCGGCACGGTCGGCCCGGCCTCGAGCACGGGGACGATCGGTGTCCTCGTGCCCTCGCTCGACTACTACTGGCCCGGAGTCGTGCGCGGCATGGAGGCCGAGGCCCGCCGCCACGGCCTGCGGATCGTCCTGCGCGGGTCCTCCTACGACACGACGGACGAACGCCCCACGCTGGAGCGGCTGGCCCGGTCGGTGGCGGCCGACGCCCTGATCGTGGCCCCGCGGACCGACGCCGGCCACGGCACCGAGGCGGCGCGGTGGCTGGTCGACAGCGGGCTGCCGCACGTCCTCGTCGAGCGCGAGGCCGCCCTGGCCCCGCACCGGGAGGCCCTGGAGTCGGTCGTCTCCGACCACGCCCTCGGCGCCCTGATGGCCGTGCACCACCTGGCCGACCTCGGCCACCGCCGCGTCGGCCTCGTGCTGTCGCGCCAGTCCCCCACCTCGCGCAAGGTGGCCGCGGGGTGGCGGGCGGCCTGCGCCGAGCTCGGGCTGACCACCGACGAGCACTTCGAACGCCTCGCCCCCGACCGCCGCACCCCGGAGTTCGCGGGCGTCGTCGACGAGGTCGTCGAGACCGTCATCGCCTCCGGTACGACGGCGCTGCTGGTGCACTCGGACCCCGAGGCCTCGGCCGTGGTGCAGCGCGCCGTGGACCACGGTCTCTCCGTCCCGGGCGACCTGTCCGTCGCCTCCTACGACGACGAGGTGGCCGAGCTGTTCAGCCCGGCCCTGACGGCGGTCCGGCCGCCGCGGGCCTGGGTGGGCCGCGCCGCCGTCGACCTGGTGGCACGCCGCCTGGCCGACCCCGCCCGGCCCGTGCACCGCGTGGCCATCAGCCCGCAGCTCATCGTGCGGGAGTCGACGGGTCCGGCGCCGTCGTGAGGCGTCCGCGCAACGCGTCCAGCCGGTCCAGCACCGCGGCGGCGTCCGCGTCCAACGGCTCGCTCGCCAGGTAGGCGGCCCGCAGCACCTCCACCTGGTCGCGCAGCGCCGCGCGCACACCCGGTCGCCGGGCCGCGCCCTCGAGCCGGTCGAGCAGCCGGAGCAGCGCGTCGAGCGCGACGGGCGCTCCCAGCCCGTAGGTGCGCAGGGCGGTGACGACCGACCGGACGAGCTCCTCCGCCGTCGGCCACGGCACGACCAGGCGCACCGTGCCCTCGGCGTCGGCACGGCCGCGCGGCGCCGGGGAGCGGGAGACGACGCGCACCAGACCGTCGCCGAGCGCGTCGAGCGCGGAGGACGCCGTGTAGGGGTCGTTGGTACCCGGCGACAGGGCGCGCACCGCCATCTCGGTGAGGTCCTGCACCGCGTAGGCGACGTCCTGGTGGGGCGTGCGCGCCGGACCGAGCACCACGGCGGTGCGGACGGCCTCGGCGAGGTCGTCGACGTCGCCGCGCACCCGCGCGACCGGCTCCCCCGCGATCACGTGGTCCCCCAGCCCGACGACGAGCTCGACCCGACCCTCCCCGGCACCCGCGCGGCGCACCAGGGCGGCGAGGTCGACGTGCTCGACGTACCCGGTGCTCCGCGCGCGCACCTGCGGCCCGCCGTCGAGCTCGGGGACCGCGGCGACCTGGTGGTCGGCGGGATCCGCCGGGAACACGTCGTCCACCGCCGCCTCCAGCTCGCGCCGCACCCGTTGCTCGTGGGTCGTGACCTGCACCGACTGGGCGATGTGGTGGATGAAGAACACCAGCACGGCGACATTGACGACGGCGAGGACGATCGCCACGTGCACCGCGAGCGTCGGTACGGGAGCCGCGGCGTCGTCCTGGACGTCTCCCAGCACCACCAGCGCGTAGAGGAAGGTGCCCGTGAAGGCCGCCAGGACCGCCTGGTTGGCGCGGTCGGCCATGAAGTTGCGCACCAGCCGCGGCCCGTACACCGACGACGTCGTCGCCATCACGGAGATCGTGATCGAGAACGACGTCGCGGCGACGGTCAGGACCGACCCCGAGATCGCCGTGAGCACCGCCCTGCTCCCGGCCGCGCTGAGGGTGTCGAGCATCGGCACGTCGGTGACCCCGGCCTCGGCCAGGACGCGGTCCACGGCGACGAGGCTCTTGGCGGCGACCAGGGCGACGACGCCCAGGACGGTCGGCAGGAACCAGAACGACTCCCGGGCGCGGGTGAACCAGGCGGCGATCATGGGCACACGGTACGGCGGGCACGACGACGGGGCACGGCGTCGTGACCCGCCGTGCCCCGTCGTCGTGGACGAGCCCTCGGGCTCAGTCCACGAGCACCGCCCGCAGCAGGGTCTGGTCGACCGTGCTGCCCGCGGTGTCCTCCACCGCGAGACGGAACCCGACCACGTCACCGGGTGCGAGGTGCTCCTCGCCGATGACGAGCTTGCCGGACGACGTCACGGCTTTCGGGTTGACCTTCGTCCAGGTCTCCCCGCCGTCCGTCGTCCACGCGGCGGCCGTCACGGTCGCCTCTCCCTCGGCGTCGAGCACCTCGACGTCGACCTGCAGGGCACGACCGGAATCCGCGTGCCCGAGGCGGTCCAGGTTCGCGTCGTAGCGCACGTTGAGCACCGACGACTCGACCGGCTCCGCGGAACCGCCCTCGGCCGTGAATCCCCAGGTCGTGTCCACCCGGCCGCCCGACGGGAATGCCGAGCCGGCGTCGTAGGTGCGGCGCACCTCGAAGCGGGCCGGTATCTCGTCGGGGAGCTGCACGGAGTAGGTGTCGTACGACAGGGTCCGGGTCGTGAGCTTCTCACCGTCGCGCAGCACCGAGAGCGACGCCGTGGTCTGCGGCGGCCAGCTCCAGTCGGCGTACCGCCCGAGGTGGCCGCCGTTGTCCACGAAGTCGTTGAGGCGCAGGCGCATCTCGGACCCGAGGGTCTCGGCGATCGCGTGGGTCGTGAACGGCCCGCCGTTCCACACCTGGGACGTCCGCTCGCCCGGCTCGTACTGGGAGTAGGTGCGGTCGACGTTCATCTCGACCGTGCCGATCCGCTGGTACAGCAGGCGCTGCCACACGATGTCCGGCGTCATGTAGTCCACACGGTCCGTGGGCAGTGGGACGAACGACGGCGAGGCCGAGTCGATCCCGACCGAGCCGGGGATCCGCGCGAGCGTGTGCTCCTGGACCGTCGTCTCGACGCCCGGGCCGTCCCACCGGTGCTCGACGCGTGCCAGCTCGGCCTGGTCCTGGGTCGACAGGACCATGGGCTCGTCGGCGACCTCGTCGTGCACGTACCCGAGGTCCCACATCGTGGCGGTGTCGCCGGCGCGGTTGTCGCTGCCGGCCTCGGCCAGACGCCAGTGCTCGGAGAAGATGACGGTGTCCTCCGTGAGCCCCGCCGTGGGCGAGACGAGCATGTCGTCGGTGGAGAACTGGCCGTAGCTGCCGCCCGCGAGGATCCCGGTGTCGATCGTGGCGCCGTTCGCCGCCTCGCGCGCCAGCCCGGCCACGAGGAACTCCGGCCGGGTCTCCTGGCCCTCGAGCGTCAGCGAGTACTCCCGCGTGTCGCGGGCGTCCAGCACGACGACGCCCGAGTCGTCGATCTCGTCGGCCGTGAGGATCGCGACCGCCGGCGAGCCGTCGGGCTTCGGGACGGCGACCGTCGAGACCGCGGCGAAGCGGCCCGGGTTGACCCGCACGCTCGCCGTGCCGTCCTCACCGGTCCGCACACCCATGCGCTCACCGGTGTCCAGGTTGATCAGCGACACCGGGGCGTAGGCCATCGGCATGCCGTCCGTGGACAGCACCCGGGCCGTGACGATCTCGGCACGGTCCAGCGTCATCGGCACCCGCATGCCGGGCACGTCGGCGTCGCGCGGCGTGAGCCCCACGAAACCCTCGTACATGCCGATGGGGACACCGGTGCTGTCCACGCTCACCGTGAGCTCGGCCTCGCCGCCCGGCTCGATCTCGACGACCGAGGGCGTGATCTCGTAGAGGCCGTCCGGGCCGTCACGGTGGGACATCGTCGAGAGCCAGCCCTCGACGTCGGCCACCACGGTCTCGGTCCCCGTGTTGGTGACGGTGACCGTGCGCTCGAGCTGCACGTCGTCGGCGCCGATCCGGCCCAGGGCCAGCGTCGACTCCGCGGGCAGCAGCGTCTGGTCGGTCGCGGCCGGGACGTCCACGATGCCCGCGCCGACGTGGTTCACCGCACCCTGCGGCGTGGCCGAGGCGGTGAGCGCGCTCTTGATCTGCTCACCGGTCCACTCGGGGTGCGCCTGCGCGACGATCGCGGCGGCGCCGGCGACGTGCGGCGACGCCATCGAGGTGCCGGACATCGTCTGGTACAGCGGATCGCTGCCGTTGCCGGTACCGGCGGCGCGGGCGGCGGTGATGAACACGCCCGGGCCGGCGATCTCCGGCTTGATGCCACCGCCGATGCGCGGACCGCGGCTGGAGAACCCGGCGATGTTGCCGGCCGAGTCGACGGCCGCGACGGCGAGCGCCCGGTCCGCGACGGCCGGGGTCGCGACGGTGGAGACGCCGGGGCCGGAGTTGCCGGCCGCGACGACGAACAGCGTGTCGCTGTCCTCGGCGAGGGCGTCGAGCGCCACGCTCACCGGGTCGGTGCCGTCGGAGGCGCCCCCGCCGAGCGACATGTTGACGACCTCGGCGCCCTGCTCGACCGCCCAGGCCATGCCGGCGATGACACCCGAGTCGCTGCCGTAGCCCTCGTCGTCGAGCACGCGCCCGATGAGGAGGTCGGCCTCGGGTGCGACGCCCTGCCGCACGCCCGGGGCGCCCGCGCCGGTCCCGGCGACGGTGGCGGCGACGTGGGTGCCGTGGCCGTGCACGTCGTCGACCGACCCGGAGCCGGTGAAGTCCGCGGAGAGCTCCACCTGGCCCTCGATGTCGGGGTGGGTGAGGTCGATGCCGGTGTCCAGCACGGCGACGTCGACGCCCTCGCCGGTCAGGCCCTCCTCCCACGCGGTGGGTGCTCCCACCTGCGTGAGGTTCGTGTCGAGGGCCGAGACCTCGACGCGGCCGTCGAGCCAGATCTTCTCCACGCCGGCGAGCGGGTCCAGACGGCGTGCCGAGGAGTCGGCCGCGCCCGCCGCCCGGGCGGCGAGCAGCGCGCCGAGCCGGGTCGTGTCCTCCTTGTCGAGGTCGCCGGCGACGCCGTCGACGGCCGGCAGCGACAGCGTGCCGTCGAGCGGCAGGCCCGCGCCGCGCGTCGAGCGGACGCTCACGTCGCGCTGGACGATCAGCGGCAGGCTGTCCATCGCCTCGTCGGTGAAGCCGTCGGCGACCAGGTCGGTCACGTTGAAGAGCTCACGGTCGAGGAAGGACCCGGTGAGCGGGGCGACGTCGCTCGGCACCAGATAGGTGTCGCCGTCGACCTCGCTCCGCAGGAACACGACCTCCCGGTCCGTGCCGTCCGCGGGTCGGACCACGTAGGTGGTCTGCCCGTCGGCGTCGACGTTCACGGTGACTCGGTCACCCGTGAGGAGCGTGACGGTGTCGGAGCTGACGATCTCGGGTGCGTCGGTCGCGGCCGGCTCGGCGGGTTGCGCCGAGGCGGTGACGGCCGGAGCGGCGAGCGCGAGGGCGAGGGCGATGCCCGCGACCCGTGCGTGCTGGCGTCTCATGCGGTTCTCCTGGTGGTGGGGTGGGGTGCCGTGCGGAGGCGGACGACGGCGCCGTCCGGACCGAGCTCGGCATGCAGCGGCGGGTGCTCCTCGCACCACGCCGCCAGCTCGGTCAGGACGTCCAGGCCGTTGAGCCGCACCTCGAGCACGCCGTCGTCCGGCAGCTCGGCACGGCGACGGGCGAGCAGGGGCATGAGCCGCCCCCACGGCTCGTCCCCCGCCTCGACGACGACGCACGCCGTCGTCCTGTGGTCCTGCGTGGCCATCGGCCACCTCCTCACGTCGTGTGGTGGGAGGCTAGGAGGAGGCCGTTACCGTGCCGTTCCCCGGCCGATCACCGCAGGTCAGACGCTCGGCACGGGCGAGCAGCGGAGGACTCGGCATCGCCCGGGCGAGCTGTCGCGCCGCCGTCGCGTAGCGCCGTGCCCCGCGTGCGTCGCCCGCCGCGCAGCGGGCCTCGGCGAGCGCCAGCGACACCCGGAGCTCCAGGAGCCGATCCGCGTGGTCGACGCAGGTCGACAGCACGGCCTCGCCCGCGGTCGCCGCCTCGTCGTGCCGGCCGAGCCCGGCGAGCACCCGCACCCGCACCGGTGCCAGGACGGGGAGGCCGGCGACCGGCCCGGCGGCGTCGAGGATCTCCTGCGCAGCGCCCGCCCTGCCCCGCGCGAGCTCGAGCTCCGCCCGCGTCCGGCACGCCCCGGCCACCACCTGCGGGTCCCCGCCGACGCCGAGCCCGTCTACCTCTCGCAGGTGCTCCGCGGCCTCGTCCGGGTCCCCCTGGTCCAGGCGCGTCTGCGCCAGGCCGAGCAGGACGTAGCGCAGGCACCAGGTGGCCCCGAACGGTCGGACGAGGTCCACGGCCGCCCGGGCGAGCCGTTCGGCGTCGGCGGTCCGTCCCCGCAGGTGCAGGAGTCGCGCCAGGTTGCCCCGCTCGAAGGCGATGGAGGTGGGGTCGGCGACCTGCTCGGCCGCGGCGAGGGCCCGCTCGGCGTAGGCCACCGCCTCGGTGAGGTAGCCGGTCGCGGACGAGAGCTCCGCGAGCGAGGAGAGCACCCGGGTGAGCTGCTCGGCGTCGCCCGAGGCCTCGGCGGCCGCGAGCGCCTCGAGGCCGACGTCGCGCGCCGCGGTGAGGTCCCCGAGCATCACCAGGGCGGTGACCTCGTTGCTCAGCGCCCGGGACCGGGCGACCGTCCCGGTCTCCCCGACCTGGCGGGCCAGGCCGCCCGCCGCCCGTGCGGACGCGAGGGCGTCGGGGTACCGCCCGGTCATGAAGGCGAGCACCGCCGCGGACAGGTGGTGCTCGGCGACGGCGACCGTCTCCGCGGCGGAGCCGGTGGCCGCCCGGTCCGGGACCGGGTGGTCGGCCAGCAGGGCTGCCGCCTCCTCGGGGCGTCCACCGCGGGCGTGCAGCTCGGCGAGCATCGCGACGGCGCGCAGCCGGGTCGTGCCGTCGTCGGCCCCGACGACGTCGAGCGCGCTCTCCAGCGTGGCCGCGGCGGCCGTGTACTCGGCGAGCAGCCGCTGCTCGACCGCGAGCTCGAGGAGCAGGTCGGCCTGCCGCGCCGCGGGCCTGCGCACGGGCAGCGACAGCGCACGGCGCAGGTGCTCGGCCGCGGCGTCGTGGGCGCCGACCCTCGACGCGTGGCGCGCGGCGGCCACCAGCGCCTCCTCCGCGGCGGGGTCCTCGGCGCCGAGCGCGTGCCAGGCGATCAGGTCGAGGGCGTCGGGCCGGTGGTGACGGACCGTCGCCAGGTGGGCGGCGTGGATCGCGCGGCGGGTCGCCTCGCCCGTGCGCCGGGCGCACACCAGCCTCGTCATCGGGTGGGCCATCGCGTAGCCGAGCACCTGGCGTCCGGCCACGACCGTCCTGCGCGTCTCGACCATCCGGGCGTCGGCGGCGCGGTCGAGCGCCGCGGCCAGCGCGGCGGGGCCGGGGGCGGGATGGACGCCGTCGCGCACGACGTCCGCCAGCTCCGGCAGCGAGGTCGTGCCGGGCCGGGCAGCGACCGCCGCGAGCACGCTGCGGACGGTCTCGTCGAGCCGGTCGATCCGCGCACCGACGAGGTCGAGCACGCCCGCCGGGACGTCGGGGACGTCGGCCTCGGGGCTCCCGGCGTCGTCGGCGGTACCGTCCGCGAGCGCCCGCGCCACCTCGAGGGCGAACATCGGGTTGCCCAGCGAGAGCGCCCAGACCTGGTCGAGCGTCCGCGGGTCCGCGACCCGCCCGCCGAGGGTCTCGCGCACCAGGGCGTCGCACTCGGTGCGGGCGAGCCGCATCAGCTCCAGCCGCCGGCCGTGCCCGTGCCGGACGAGCGCGTCGAGCACCTGGCGGCTCTCCTCGGCGGAGCCGGGCTCGTCGTCGCGCAGCGTGGCCAGGACGCGCCAGCGCGACCCGGGCCGCCGGGCGAGGTGGTACAGCAGGTGGAGCGAGCCGACGTCCGCGGCGTGCAGGTCCTCGAGCACGACGAGCGAGACCCCGCGGGCGACGTCGTCGAGGAAAGCGCCCACCGCCGGGAACAGTCGGCTGCGCGGCACGGCCTCCGCCCCCGGGCCGAGGGTCGGCAGCAGCGTGACCAGCTCGGGGTACTCCGTCGCGACCGCGGTCCGGGACCCGGCGTCGAGAGCGGCGACGTGGGCGTCGAGGGCGGCGACGACCGGCCCGTAGGGACTCTTGACGACGGCGTCGTCGGTCGACCCCCACAGCACGGTGCCGCCGTCCGCGCGCACCGCGTCCGACGCCGCGGCGGCGAGCCGGGACTTGCCGACGCCGGCCTCGCCGGACAGCAGCGTGACGCGCGGGCCGGGGGCCAGCACCAGGTTGAGCGTCCGGTGCTGCGCAGGGGTCAACGCCGCCCGCACCTCGTCGACGCCTCTCCGGGCGTCGGGAGCGCGGGCGGCGTCCGGCAGGTCGGGCTCCGCCCCCGGGGACGGTGTCACCGACGGGGCCTGCCGGGCGACCGTCCGGGCGTAGAGCGCGGCGATCTCGGCCCCGGGCGAGGTCCCGAAGTCGTCGCGCAGGGCCTGCACGCACCGGTGGTACTGCGCGAGCGCCCGTCGGCGGTGGCCCAGGGCGAGGTGGGCACGCATGAGACCGAGGTGCGCGGCCTCGTCGGCCGGCGCGTGCTCCAGCACGTCGAGCAGGGGCGTGATGGCAGCCTCCGGCCGTCCGGCGTCGAGACGGGCCTCGGCGACGGCGTGCAGGACACGGTCGCGAAGGTCGGAGAGCCGCAGGCGGTCCGCCGCCGCCCACTCGGCGTGCCGGTCCTCCGGCAGCAGCTCGCGGGTCAGCAGCGCCGCGGCCTCGGCCAGGGCGTCGGCGTCCCCGCGCAGCCCGTCCTGCGCCGCACGGACGGCGTCGTGCACGTCGACGGTCACGAGGTCGGGGTGCAGCGCCAGGAGCTCGCCGTCCTGGACGACGTAGGAGGAGTTCGTGCGGGGTGGCAGCTCGGGCTCGACCGCGTGGCGGGCGGCGTGCAGGGCCACGCGCAGGTTGCGCCGGGCGGCGGTCTCGTCGGCGTCGGGCCAGCAGGCGGCCGCGACGGCGTCCCGGTGCATCCGCCGTCCGTCGGCGAGGGCGAGCAGCTTGAGCACCGTCTGCGCCCGGGGACGGCGCCAGCGTTCGACCACCGGGGCGCCTCCGGCTCGCGTCGCCACGAAGCCGCCGAGGAGCGAGAGGTGGAGGCGCGGGACCGCCGTCGTCGACGTGTCCCCGTGCATGGCCGTATTGAAGCACGGCGGTGTTGCAGGGACGGTCCGGGGCCGGCGTCCGCTGACCGGGGCCGGGCCGAGGGCGTACCGTCGAGAGTGTCGACGACGGACCCCACCCGAGGAGGCGCACCCGTGCAGATCACCATCGAGCAGGGCGACATCACCACCGTCGAGGTCGACGCGATCGTCAACGCCGCCAACTCCTCGCTGCTGGGCGGCGGCGGGGTGGACGGCGCGATCCACGCGGCGGCCGGGCCGCGGCTGCTGGAGGCCTGCCGCGCGCTGCGCCGCTCCACGCTCCCCGACGGCCTCGGGGTGGGCGACGCCGTCGTGACTCCCGGCTTCGACCTGCCGGCCGACTGGGTCGTGCACACCGTCGGGCCCAACCGTCACCAGGGCGAGACCGACCCGGAGCTGCTCGCCTCGTGCTTCCGCACGTCGCTCGGGCTGGCCGCCGACGCCAAGTCCCGCACCCTCGCGTTCCCGGCCGTCAGCGCCGGCGTCTACGGCTGGGACGCCGACGAGGTCGCGCGGATCGCTGTCGACACCGTCCGCGCCTGGGACGACGAGAACCCGGCGGCGCTGGACGAGGTGCGGTTCGTGCTGTTCAGCCAGGACGTCCGCGAGGCGTTCGCCCGCACCGCGGAAGGCTGAGCCCTCGCTGGAGCGGGCGAGGCGTGCCGACTCTGGTGCACCGTCCCCGCCCAGTCCTCCATAAAACTGCAGGTCAGCGGCGCGCCGACGCCCCATCCCGCAGAACCGGCCCGGATGCGGCACAGTGGCAGAAGGTTGCGCCGGGCGGCGGTCGCGACACGGGCAGGGAGGACTGGGAGCGCGTGCACGAGACGGTGATCACCGGGCTGGGGGCCGTGACCCCCGTCGGCCTGACCACCAAGGAGACGTGGCACGCACTGACGGCCGGGACCTCCGGGGTCGGACGGTTGACGTACGACTGGGCACAGGACATCCCGGTGCGCATCGCCGCGGAGGTCGACGACGCCTTCGCGGATCCCCTCGGTACCGCCCTGCGGCGCCGGACGGACCGCAGCGAGCAGCTCGCCGTCGTCGCGGCCCGCCAGGCGTGGGAGCACGCCGGCTTTCCCGAGGTCGAGCCCGAACGGCTCGGAGTGGCCGTCGGCACGGCCAACGGCGGCTTCGGGACCACCGTCTCCCAGCAGGACCTGTTCCGCGCCGGCGGGCACCGCCGGGTCAGCCCGCACGCGATCACCATGGTGATGCCGAACGGCCCCGCCGCCTGGACCTCGATCGACCTCGGCGCCCGGGCCGGTGCGCGGGCGCCCGTGAGCGCCTGCGCCGCCGGGGTCGAGGCCATCCTCACGGCCCGGGCGATGATCCGCTCCGGGGACGCCGACGTCGTCGTCTGCGGCGGGGTCGAGTCCAGCAT
This sequence comes from Isoptericola haloaureus, assembly GCF_036689775.1. Classification (NCBI taxonomy): domain Bacteria; kingdom Bacillati; phylum Actinomycetota; class Actinomycetes; order Micrococcales; family Promicromonosporaceae; genus Isoptericola; species Isoptericola haloaureus. The sequence goes on from NZ_JBAGLP010000105.1 coordinate 107,248, forward strand.
CGTCGACCTGTGCCTGTCCGGCTTCGCCCGGGCACGGGCGATGTCGACCCGCAACGAGGCCCCGCAGCAGGCGTCCCGCCCGTTCGACCAGGGCCGGGACGGGTTCGTCATGGGCGAGGGGTGCGTCGTGCTCGTGCTGGAGTCCGAGCGGCACGCGCGGGCCCGCGGAGCACCGGTGCTCGGTGCCGTCGCCGGCGGCGCCCTGACCTCCGACGCCCACGACATCGTCGGCGGCGAGCCGGGGAACCAGGCCCGCACGATCGGCATGGCCCTGCGGTCGGCGGATCTGGACCCGGGCGACGTCGGCCTCGTGCACGCCCACGCCACCTCCACGCCGTCGGGCGACCTCAACGAGGCGCTGGCGCTGGGCAGCGTGTTCGGCACCCCGCCCCCGGTGGTGGCCACCAAGGCCTCGACCGGTCACCTCATGGGTGCCTCGGGTGCGCTCGGGGCGCTGGTCGCACTGCTCGCGATGCGTGACGGCGCCGTGCCCCCGACCCTCAACCTCGAGGAGCCCGACCCGCAGATCGACCTGGACGTGGTGACCGCGCTGCGGCCGACGACGGCGCGGCACGCCCTGGTCGACGCCTTCGGGTTCGGCGGGCACAGCGCCTCGCTCGTGGTCTCGGCCGCCTGACCTCGAACGACGGCAGTGACCCCGGGGAGGCGACGAGCGAGCCGGTCCGGTGCATCGTCCTGGGGACGGTGCACCGGACCGGCTCGCTCGGTCCCGGCGGGACAGGTGCCGGCAGGTCAGGCGCGGGCGGGGATCAGCTCAGGCCGACGGCCCGGACGATCTCCTGGGTGACCCCGTTGCCGGCGTCGTCCTGGATCTCGGCCCGCAGCGACACCGAGTCGGCGCCGCGCGGGGCGTCCAGCTCCAGCGTCCACCGGCCCTCGCCGTCGGGCGAGGTGACGGCGGGCGACCACGTCGCCCCCTCGTCGTAGGAGACCTCGACGGCGACGTCACCGAGGGTGCCGGTCCCGACGGCCTCGGCCTCGTGGTGCGCCGTCACGGCGATCTCCACCGGGTGGCCCGCCGGGATCGTGCCGGTCAGGTCCGTGGGCACGTCGTAGCCGAGCGAGATGATCGGCACGAGCCCCTCGGGCGACGCCTGGTCGTGGACGAACGTCCACGCGGTCGACGTCGACGACGAGTACGGCCACGTCTCCGGCGCGAGGGTCGTGTCCATCTCGTACCGGTAGGTGTGCGCCCCCTCGACCTCCGGCACCCAGCCCTGGAAGGCCTGCGAAGGCCGCTCCCGGACGAGCTCGTCGTCCTGGTAGAGCCGGGTCGTCACCGTGCGGCCCGACGAGGAGAAGGTCCCCGTCAGGTCGCCGTTGCTGCTGGCGTACGGCACGTTGAGTCGGAAGTAGGCGCCGGACGCCTGCGACTTCCAGAAGCCCGGCCCCTGGTGCGGCGCGGCGACGCCGAACCAGTCGATCGTCGTGCGCTCCCCCGGGGCGTACTGCTGGGTGTCGTCGCGCACCGACCAGCCGCTGGTCGAGGACACCTCGGCGTACCAGGCCGAGGACTCGCCCGGCGCCGAGAGATACGTGAGCGTCTCGCCGCCCGTGGTCCGCGGCGTGACACCGCCGAAGCAGTACCGCCCGTAGTCGGGGCAGTCGTACCGGCCGATGTACGCGAGCCGCGACTCCGGGTCGGCGAGCCGGTCGGTGACCTGCACGAGCTCCGAGGCCTGCGGGGCGACCGTCAGGTCCGCGGGGAGCTCGTCGGCCCAGGTGTGGGCGATCTCGTACGAGTAGTCCGGGAACGCCGTGGCCGTGCCCCGGAAGCGCGGACCGGACCCGGCGGCGAGGAGCTCGGCGCCCTCGTCGGCCGACACCGAGACCACGGGCAGGGCGGTGGCACCGGCGTAGGTGTAGAGCGTGCCCGGCCCGTCGTTGACGACCACGAGCAGGGCGGCGCCCGCCGCGGCGGCGTCCCGGTTCACGGAGTACAGCGGGGTCGTCCCGCCGGCCTCGATCACGACGGCCTTGCCCTCGACGTCGGCGGCCTCGATCTCCTCGGACGTGCCCGTGGAGAGCACGACGGCGTCGAGGTCGACCTTGCCGTCGAGCCGGCTGCTGCCGATCTGGTAGACGGGGTCCAGCGCGACCGAGCCGGGCGTCTTGGCCCGCAGGTCGAGCAGCGGCGCCGTGCGTGACCACCGGCTGGTGAACGAGTACTTCTCGCCGGCGACCTCGCCCGTGGGGTTGGTCCACACCTCCACGCCCGGGGTGACGGAGACCGACGTCAGGAACGTCGTGTAGGGCGTGTTCTCGAGACCGGCGTCGTGGAACCATTCGACGCGACCCGAGTACTCGGCGCTCGCCCGCGGCGTCTCGAGCTGCACCGGGTTCGTGTCCCGGGTGTCGAGGACGAGGTCGACGTCGCCGTCGGTCACCGCCAGGTGCGGCGCGTTGAGCCAGTAGGTGCGGTCGGTGCCGTCGGTGTCGACGTAGCGCAGCTCGACGGACGCGGCGAAGATGCCCGGGGCGACACGCACCACGCCCTCGCCGGACTCCTCGTCAGGCGTCACGTAGGTGAAGTCCGTGGTGCCGTACCGATACAGCATGACCTCGGCCGGGAGCGGCTCCCCGTCGAGGCCGAGCACGCTGACCGTCAGGTCGTAGCGCTCGTCCTCGCGGGTGAGGCCGGTGCCGGTGCGCGCGACGACGGTGCCGTCCGCGGTGGTGGCGACGACCTCGCCGAGGTAGTGGCCCGGGTCCGGCACGGTGCCGAACGCGGCCGAGGCCTCGACGTCGACCGACCCGCCAGCCGGCACGACGACGCTGGCCTCCGACAGCCGGACGAGGTCCGCGGCGCCGTCGGTGGTCGACGTCAGGTCGAGCTCGACGTCGGTGTCGGTGTCGTTGCTGTAGGTGAGGGTGCGGGTCTGGGGCTCCGGGTCCTCGTCGCCCCAGGCGACCTTGCCGAAGTACACCGACCCGGTGGCGTCGACGCCGTCGAGCGCGGCGGGCACGTCGAGCCGGCCGGTGCCGACCTCGTAGAGCGTGTAGTCCAGCGGCGTGGCGGACGACATGACCGCGTCCTTGATCCGCTGCGCACCCCACCCGGGGTTGGCCGCCTTGAGGATGGCGGCGGCGCCGGCGACGTGCGGGGACGCCATCGAGGTGCCGCTCATCGAACGGTAGTCCCCGGAGCCGGACGAGAACTGCGAGCGCGCGGCACTGATGCCGACGCCCGGTGCGGCGACGTCCGGCTTGAGGCCGTCGTCGAGCCCGCGGGGGCCGCGCGAGGAGAAGTACGCGAGGCGGTCGCTGTCGTCGGTCGCCGCGACCGTGAGCGCGGCGTCCGCCGTGCCCGGGCTGGTCACCGTGCCCACGGCACCGGAGTTGCCGGCGGAGACGACGAACAGCGCGTCCGTCTCGGCCGTCAGCGCGTTGACCGCCTGGGCGATCGGGTCCGTCTGGTCCGTCCGGCTGGAGTCACCGAGGCTCATGTTGACCACGTCGGCGTCGGCCGTCGTCGCGGCCCACTCCATGCCCGCGATGATCCACGAGTCCTGGCCGTAGCCGTCGTCGCCGAGCACCTTGCCCACGGCGACGTCGGCACCCGGTGCGACGCCGGTGTTCGCACCCTCGCTCGCGGCGCCGGACCCGGCGACCGTCGAGGCCACGTGCGTCCCGTGCCCGTGCGCGTCCACGACCGTCTCACCCGGCACGAACGACTCGGTGAGGGTGACGACGTCCGCCAGGTCGGGGTGCTCGGCGTCGACGCCGGTGTCCAGCACGGCGACCGTGGCGCCGGTGCCGTCGTGACCGTCGTCCCACGCCTCCGGAGCGCCGACGAGCGGCACGCTGACGTCGAGGGAGGCTTCCATGCGGCCGTCGAGCCAGAGCTTCGACAGGCCGCCACGGAGGCGGCCCTCGGACGCCGCGCGGCTGGTCGGTGCCGCGGTGACCGCCTCCCAGAACGCGGTGGCCTCGTCGCTGTCCGTCACGAGGGCGGCACCGTCGACGGAGGCGAGGTCGAGCTTCTTCGCCGCGCCCGGCGGCACGGTCGGCTTGCCGCGCAGGCGCGTGTCGTACTGCGCGATGACCGGCAGGCCGTCCACGCTCGCGTCGTCGTACCCGTCCTCGAGGAGGCCCGTGACGTTGAAGAGCTCCTCGTCGAGGGCCCCGGAGGCGAGGTACGGGTCGGCCGCGGCGGGCACCACGTAGAGGTCGCCGCCGATCTCCATCGTGCGCGCGGGTCCGGTCGCGCCGGGCGCGGGGTCGACGGTGACGGCCTGCTGGCCGTCACCGGTCGGCGAGACGTGCACGACGTCCCCGGTGACGAGCGTGACGGTGGTCGTCTCGTCGACGAGGGTCGTCGTGGTCGGATCGTCCGGAGCGCCGGGTCCGTCCGCACCCAGGGCGGGGAAGGCTCCGGCCGCGAGCACGGCGCCCGCCGCGGTCGCGGCGAGTCCGGCACGGGCAAGTGATCGCATCGTGGTGCCTTTCGTGTGGTCTGGCATCGGTGGTCGGGACAGTGCCAGTTGCCCGGAGCAGGCACAATGACTCCCGGTTGGCGGGTGCCCGCCATGACACGAACCCGCCGACGCACGACGACGCGACGAACGGAGAGGCGCGTGGAGCCCGACACCGCACGTCCCGGCCACGGTCCCGACCTGCTGGAGGCCGCCGTCGGGCTGACCCCCGACCTCCTGCGCACCTACCGGGCCCTGGTGGCCACCTCGTCCTCGGACGCCCGCGGACTCGCGGCCGTCCTGGACTCCCCGGTCGGCCCGGTCCGCACGTGGCTGGACGCGCTGGCGTCGCGGGGGTTCGCCACCCGGCTCGCCGGAGGTGCGCACGGCGCGGGGTCGCGCCGGTTCGTCGCCGTGCCGCCGTCCGTGGCCCTCGGGGAACGGATCGCCGGGTACGAGGGCGCCGTCCGCCGGGCCCGGGCCGAGCTGCACACGCTCGAGGAGGTGTACCGGCTGGCCGGGGTCGAGGGCGGCTCGGACGACGTCGTCCAGGTCGTACGCGGCCCGGACGAGGTGGCGCGCTGGTTCGGACGGGTCCAGGCCGGCGCACGCTCCGAGGTCCTCGCCTTCGTCCAGCACCCCGTGGCCGTGACCAGCGCCGACGAGAACGCCGTCGAGTCCCAGCTCGTCGCCCGGGGGGTGCGCTACCAGGTGCTGCTGGAACGCGCGATGCTCGACGAGTTCCCGGGGGGTCTCGACGAGTTCGCCGCGTCGCTGGACGCCGGCGAGCAGGCGCGGGTGACGACGACGCTGCCGCTGCGCATGATCGTCGTGGACCGCGAGGTCGCCTTCCTGCCCGTGCTCGCCGATCGCGAGCGCGCCGCGGTGGCCGCCCTCGTGGTGCGCTCGGGCGCTCTGCTCGCCGGGCTGGTCGCGCTCTTCGAGGCCTGGTGGGCGACCGCGGTGCCGGTGGTGCTGCACGCCGACGCGACGCACCCGGCCGCCGGCGCCGTGGACGAGACCGACGCCCGGCTGCTGTCGCTGCTGCTGGCCGGGCACACCGACGAGGCCGCCGCCAACCTCCTCGGCACGTCGCTGCGCACCGTCCAGCGCCGGGTGCGCGACCTGATGGAACGCGCCGGGGTCCGCACCCGGTTCCAGCTGGGGTGGCACGCCGCCAGCGCGGGATGGGGTGCCCTGCCCGAGCCGTCGGAGGCGTACGGCACCCTGGGGGCATGACAGAGACCGAGGCCTCCCCCGCCCCCCGTGCCGCGCGCTGCTTCGGCGACGACGACCCGCTCTACGCCGCGTACCACGACACCGAGTGGGGCCACCCGGTCCACGGGGAGGCCGCCCTGCTCGAGCGCATCGCGCTGGAGGGGTTCCAGTCGGGGCTGTCCTGGCTGACGATCCTGCGCAAGCGCGAGGCGTTCCGGGAGGTGTTCGGCGGTTTTGAGCCACGGGCCGTGGCCGCGATGACGCCCGACGACGTCGAGCGGCTGATGGACGACGCCCGGATCGTGCGCAACCGTGCCAAGATCGAGGCGACCGTGGCCAACGGGCGCGCGGTCCTCGCGCTGCACGACGCCGGCCGGAGCCTGGACGAGCTGTTCTGGTCGTTCGCGCCGCCGCCGCGCGACCGGCGGCCGGCGTCCCCCTCCGAGGTCCCGGCCACCACCCCGGAGTCGAAGGCCCTGGCCAAGGCACTGAAGTCCGAGGGCTTCCGGTTCTTCGGGCCGACGACGGCGTACGCCGCGATGCAGGCGTGCGGCCTGGTCGACGACCACCTGGCCACGTGCCCCGTCGTCACCGGTCAGGACGTCGCGTCCGGCCGTTAGGGCTCGACGTCCGCCGGTGACACCTCGTGCCCCGGGCGCCCCGGGGTCCGGCGGTCCTGCTTCATCCGTGCCTCGGCCAGGTGCCGGACGCCTCCGACGAGCTCCTCGCGGGCACGCCGCTCGTGGTCGCGGAACACCTCCCAGTACCCGTCGTCGTAGTCCTCGACGATCTGGAAGGTCCACCGGCCCGGCAGCACGTTGCGGCCGACGAGGTCCTCCGCGATCCGCTGCGCGACGTCGTCGTGCCCGGCCTCGCGGAGCTGGTCGACGGCGGCGCCGAGCGCCAGGTCCGCCTCGCCCGTGAGCTGGTGGAACGTGTACAGGTGGCCACGGGCGCGCTCGACCGTCTCCAACGCCTCGCTCAGCGCGCCGAGAGCCTCGACCGTGGCGTCGGAGACGCCGGGAGGCGTCGTGTGCTCGCCGTCGGGCAGGTCGCTGTCGCTCATCGCTGCATGCTAGGCACGGCGGCGGATGCTCACCCGTCGGAGCGACCGCCGTCGTCCAGCGCCCGCCGCGTCGCCGACCAGGCGCCGGTCGACCACAGGGCCAGCGCCACGAGCACCGGCTGGAAGAAGAGCCGGCCGAACCGCTTGGCGTCGGTGTCGAGCCCGAACCCGTCCTTGTGCTCGAGCCACTGGGCGACGTTGCCGGGGAAGATCACGACGAAGAACGCCGCGGCGACGAGGCCGACCGCGACCTTCCAGCGCGACAGCGCCACGAGCGAGCCGCCGACGACGATCTCCACCACGCCCGAGGCGAGCACCGTGACGTCCTCGTCGACGGGGAACCAGCCCGGCACCTGGGCCTGGAACTCCTCCCGGGCGACGGTCAGGTGCGAGACGCCGGCGCCGGCGAGGGTCAGCCCGAGCCAGACCCGGGCGATCGTCCGCGGCAGGGAGGTGGAGGTCGGTTTCGTGAGCTCGGCGAGATCCATGCGCCGATCGTTCCACCGGCACGACGACGGCGCAGCGCAACGCGCGCTGTCGCTCCCGACCTGGTCGAATGTCGCCATGGACGGATCCGAGGGGCACGAACGGCACCACGACCTGCGCGCGGCGCCGACGGCGCACCCGTCCCAGCGGCCGCACCTGGCCGCCGTCGTCGAGGACGCCTTCTACGACGTCGTGGGACGGATGCTGCGCCGGCTCGGCTGGCGCCCGCGACTGCTCGTGTACACGGGGTACGGCACGCCGGAGAAGGTGCGGGTGATGGCGCGCGTGCTGCTGGGTCCGGCCGGCGCGGCGCGGCGGGACGACCGTCGTCCGCTGCGGCGCGGGTTCCGGCACTTCCTCACGGTCCCGGCACCCGACAGCCCGGTCCGGGTCCGCGTCGGCACGCACGAGGTCGACAGCGTCACCGACCGGGCGGGGTACATCGACCTCGAGCTCTCGCTGCCGGAGGAGGACCCGCTGCCGCCCGGTCGTCAGGAGGCGGTGCTGTCGAGCCTGGAGTCGGCGGAGGCGCCCTCGCTCCCGGCGCCGCTGCTCGTGCTCGACGGGACGACGCGCTTCGGCGTCGTCAGCGACATCGACGACACCACCCTGGTCACCGGTGTCCCCCGCCCGCTGCTGGCCACCTGGAACACGTTCGTGCGCCGGGCCGGGTCGCGCCGCGCGGTGCCGGGGATGGCGGCGCTGTACCGTGCGCTGGAGGAGGCGCACCCGGACGCCGGGTTCTTCTACGTCTCCAACGGCGCGTGGAACACGGCCGCGGCCCTGCGGGCCTTCCTGGCGCGCAGCGGCTACCCGGCCGGCCCGCTGCTGCTGACCGACTGGGGGCCGACCCTGACGGGGTGGTTCCGCAGCGGCCCTCAGCACAAGCGGGCGAGCATCGACCTGCTCATGTCCTGGTTCCCGCACGTGCGGTGGCTGCTGGTGGGCGACGACGGGCAGCACGACCCGGAGATCTACGCCGACGCCGTGCAGCGCTGGCCGGACCGGGTGTGCGCGGTCGCGATCCGGCAGGTCGAGCACGCGAGCGGGAGCGACGCCGCCGAGCACGAGCACACCGGGGAGGGGCCGACGACGGCGGACCCGGCCGGCGGCGGGGAGCCCGGCACGCCGGTGGTCCGGGGCCGCGACGGTGCCGTGCTGGCCGAGCGGCTGGGGCGCCTGCCCGGGGTGCTCGACGGCTGAGGGCCCGTCCGCCGGGCGGCTCCCGGCGGACGGGCCCTCGCCGTCCTCCCGGCGGCCCCGGACCCGGGGCCGCCGGTGGCGTCACGGACGCACGACGAACGTGTTCAGCGAGTGCGGTGCCAGCTCGGCCGTGAACGCCGTCGACGGGTCCTCGGGGTCGGAGAAGGAGAACTCCTCGGGCCGGTCGAGCGCGTTCTGCACGACGACGGCCAGCGACCCGTCGGTGTTCTCGTACACCGACCCCTGGGCCGCGAACCGACCGGTGGCCCCGCGCCGCACGGCGCCGGGGCGGACTGCCGACGAGTAGTGCTTGAGCACGTAGTACTCGGGGTTGCGCACGATCCCGCCCGAGGCCGGGTCGATCGTGAACAGCGAGTTCTGCGGCCACCCCCAGGTGCTCAGGCCCCCCGGCTCGAGCGCCATGTTCCAGTACGTGTACCCCGTGGCGCCGTGCTGCAGGTAGTGCCGCACCAGGTGGAACACGTACTCGGCGTCCTGCCAGCTGTTCCTCCCGAACCCGCACTCGGACTCGGTCTGCATCAGCTCGAGCTCCGGCCACGTCTCGTGGGTCCGGGCGATCGCGTGCTGGCCCGCCCACTGGTAGCCGACGCCGGCGACGTAGCGGCGGGCGTCGTCGTCGAACAGGATGTGGTCGACGTACCCCGAGTAGTTGGTCAGCACCTGGTCGGACGCCGTGAAGGCCATGTCCTCGGGCCCGTTCAGGGTGCCGAGGAAGATCTTCGTCGTCAGCCCCGCCGCCTCGAAGGCCGGCCCGAGGTGGTCGCGGACGAAGACGCGCAGGTCCTCCGCGCTCCACACGCACGACGGGAACTTCTGGTCGGCGAAGACCTCGTTCTGCACGTGGAGCTGGTCGACGCGGATGCCGCGCTCGGCGTAGTCCTGGACGAACCGGACGAAGTACCGGGCGTACGCGTCGAGGTTCTCCGGCGTGGTGACGATCCGGCCGTGGTTGTACACGGGCGGGTTCTTCATCCAGGTCGGCGGGCTCCACGGGGAGCAGTGCAGCACCATGTCGGGCTGGTGGCGCTGCGCCTGCCGGATGTACGGGATCACCCGCTCCTCGTCGCGCTCGACCGAGAAGTCCTCGAGCGCCAGGTCGCCCGGCGTCTCGTCGTAGCTGTACCAGGCGGTCGCGAAGTCGTTCGCCCCGACGGGCGACCGGTTGACCCGCAGGTTGAGCTCCTCCGGGCTGAAGAGCTCGCGGTACACCTGCTCCTGGTCCGTCGCGGGCAGGGCGCTGATCGCCCGGTGGCCGAGCTCGTTGAACGTCCCGCCGAACCCGAGCAGCTCCCGGCCGCGGTCGGCCGTCAGCGTCAGGCCCTTGTCCGACGTCGCGCCGGGGCGGGGCGCTCCGGCGTCCCGCCAGCGCACGGTCGGGTCGGACGTGTGCCACGTGGTGGTCATGGTGCGTGTCTCCAGAGGGTCGTGGTCGAGGTCAGCGGACGGCACGGATGCGGGTGATCGCGAACGCACCGAGGAGCGCCGCGGCGATCGAGACGGGGAAGGCGGCGCCGTACCCGCCGAACCCGGCGACCAGCCAGCCGGTCACCAGCGGACCGGCGGTCTGGCCGAGCGTCGTGGACAGGTTGAGGATGCCGAGGTCCTTGCCGGCCGTCTCCGGGTCCGGGAGCACGTCGACGTTGAGCGCCTGGTCCACCGAGGTGTAGACGCCGTAGCCGAACCCGGCGATCCCCGCGAAGAGGTAGAGGCCGGTCGTCGTCGGGAGGAGCCACGGCATGGCGATGCCGACGGCGAACAGGACGCTGGACAGCACCACCGGCAGCTTGCGTCGACGCAGCAGGTCGGAGATCGGTCCGCCGGCGGCCGACCCGAGCAGCGAGACGACGAGGACGATGACCGAGGTGACGGCGATCGTCGCGGCGGACTGCTCGGTGGTCTGCCCGAGGTAGTCCTGGGCGATGTACAGCTGGAAGGCGAAGATCATCTGGTAGCTGAGCAGCATGAACAGGCGCCCGGCGAAGGCCCAGTAGAAGTCCGGGGCGTTCCGCGGCGGACGGAAGGAACGCACCAGGTCCCGCAGACCGCCGGCGGCCGGGGGCAGCGTCGCGGCGGACACCTCCCGGGGCCACAGCGCGAGGGCCGCGACACCGCCGGCGAGGAGGAGGACGCCACCGACGAGGAACCCGGGGGTCGTCGAGGAGATGAAGGCCGCTCCCACGAGCGAGCCGAGCGGGTAGCCGACCGCGACTCCGGTGCCGTAGAAGGCCGACATCGTCCCCCGTGCCTTCGGCGGGACCCGGTCGGCCAGCACGGCCAGCGCGGGGGCGAGCATCATGTTCAGCCCGACCATGGCGACGGCGTAGACGAGGGTGATCGTCACGGCGCTGTTCAGGAAGCCGGTCAGGGCGAGGGAGACGCCGCCGAGCACCGCACCGCCGGCGATCCACGGGGCGCGGCGGCCCATCGGCAGCCGGGTCCGGTCGGACAGGTTGCCGAAGACGAGGTTCGCGACCAGCGAGACGACCGCGGCGACCGCGTTGATGGTGCCGAACAGCGCTGCGGCGGTCTCGGCGTCGTACCCGACGTCACGGAGGCGCTGCGGCAGCAGGACGGTGGAGACGATCGCGAGCCCGACGGCCCACAGCACGCCGTTCAGGAGGAATCCGGACCCGAACCGGAGGATCCGGCCCCGGCCGGCCGGCAGGCCCGTGTCGGGAGCCAGGCTCGCAGGATCGAGGGGGCCCGTGGTGTCGACGTCCGGCGCCGGCGCGTTGCTGCTCTGCATCGTTACCTTCTTCGGTCTGCCTGAGTGACGCGTCCTCGTGGCGCCCCGTCCTCGGGAGCCGACCGTCACTACCTAGCGATCACTAGGTAATGGCAAATTACTACCGAGTGGTCGGTAGGTCAAAGCGCCCCGGAGCAGTCCTCGACGACCGCGACGGGCGGGCCCCGGGTACCGTGCTCTGCGTGACCCGCCCCGACGAACCAGCGCGCGCCCGGACCCGGCTGTCGCGCGAGGCACGGCTCGCGCAGATCATCGACGCCACCGTGCGGATCCTGGCGGCGCGCGGCTTTCACGGGCTGAGCCTGCGGTCCGTGGCCGAGGAGCTGGGTCTGAGCGAGGCGGGCCTGCTGCACTACGTGGGCACCAAGGAGGGCCTGCTCGCGCTGGTCGTGGAGCAGGCCTACGACCGTCGGTTCGACCCGGACGACTTCGTCGCCTCCGGCGACCCGGCGGCCACCCACCCCGAGGGGGTGTCGTTCCCCGCCTACTGCCGGTTCCTGGTCCGCCACAACGCCGACGACCTGCTGCTCGTCCAGCTGTACTCGGTACTCAACGCCGAGTCGATCTCCCCCGAGCACCCGGCGCACGACTACTTCGCCGACCGCCCCGCCAAGGTCTGGGAGCTCTACTCACGGACGACGTGGCGGCTCCCCCCGTCCGTGGGCGGCTGGGAGAACATGCGCGACCTCGTCGAGATGTCGATCGAGGCGATGGACGGCATCCAGGTCAGGGCGTTCCGCCGGCCCACCGTCGACATGTACACCGAGTGGCTGCGGTTCGAGGAGGTCCTGTTCCCCTCCCCGCGGTGGGACGGCTACCGCTGACCCGGTCAGTCAGGCGTCGAGCTCCTGGCCGCTCATCGCGTGGATCGACGCCATGACCTCGTCCGTCAGCTCGCGGCGCGCCTGCGCCGGCCGCATGCCGGCGGGGAGCTGCCGCTGCGGCATGATCGGCGAGCCGAAGTCGACCTGGATCCCGCGGTAGGGGCGGGGCAGCCGCTTGCCGACCGGCTGGACCTTGTCCGTCCCCTTCAGCGCCACGGGCACGATCGGCGCAGGGCCGGCGAGCGCCAGCCACGCCACACCGGTGTGCCCCTTCTGCAGGCGACCGTCGCGGGACCGCGTGCCCTCGGGATAGATGCCGAAGGCGTCGCCGCGCTGCAGCACGACGAGGGCGTCCTGCAGGGAGCGCTGCCCCGCGCGCGGGTCCTCGCGGTCGACGGGGACGTGGCCCATCGTGGTGAAGAACCACCGCGAGAGCCGGCCCTTGAGCCCCCGGCCGGTCCAGTACTCCGCCTTCGCGATGAAGGTGACGTGCCGCGGGGTCACGAGCGGGATGATGATCGAGTCGAGGAACGACAGGTGGTTGCTCGCGAGGATGACCGGCCCGCGCCGCGGCAGGTTGTGCAGCCCGTTGACCTGGGGCCGCAGGAACACGTACACCAGGAGCGACAGGATGAGCTTCAGGACGCGGTAGGTCACCGGACCATTGTGCCCGAGGGACTCCCCGCGCCCCTCGGCGCCGACCTCGCGGCGCGGCGTCAGGGCAGGCTGACGAGGTAGTCCTCGGTCTCGTCGTCCCAGGCCAGGCGCACCGCGCCTGCGGCCTCGGCACCCTTGCAGAACTGCAGGAACCCGCGGTAGCCGAGCGCCTTCTCCGAGAAGTCGGGGCGCTGCTTGCGCAGCAGGTTCTTCAGGCCGGACAGCGGCGTGCTGCCCCCGGTCTCGCCGACGACGACGCGCAGCAGGTCGAAGGCGTGCGCGCTGTCCGGCTGGGCCGGCAGCTCGACGACGGGGTCGCCCGACGACGGGCCGTCGGAGAGGACGACGAAGTCGCGGTCGGCGAGGTACCGCAGGAACTCGGTGAACGTCCGGAACCCGTAGTCGGACTCGCTGAACGTCGGCTCCTTGCGCACCAGGGTGCGCTTGAGCTGGGAGGCGGTCACCGACCCGGACGAGGAGGCCTGCAGCCCGGCGAGCGTCTGGGCGACCTTGACCTCCATGGTCGCCGGCTCGACGGCGGGGGTGTCGTCCTCGTCGACCTCGGGCGCCGGGGCGGGCTCGGGCTCGACGGCGGGTGCGGGCGCGGGCTCCGGGGTCGGCTCGGTCTTCTTCCTGCGGCTCTTCGCGGCCGACGCCGGCGCCTCGGCGGTCTCGGTGGCCGGGGACGACGCCGTGCTGCGGCGTCCGCCACCACGCGTCGTCGAGCCTCCGGAGCGCTTGCCCGACGACTTCTTGCGGGAGGTCTGCTCGGTCTCGTCGGGGACGTCGACGCCCTCGAGGCGGTCGTAGAAGAGGAACTCGTCGCAGGCACCCGGCAGCAGGCGGGAGGTGGACTTCTCGACCCCGACGCCGATGACGTTCTTGTCGAGCTCGCGCAGCTTGGTGACCAGCGGCGAGAAGTCGGAGTCGCCGGTGCACATGACGAACGTGGTGATGTAGTCGCGCTCGAACGCCATCTCGATCGCGTCGACGACCATCTTGATGTCGGCGGCGTTCTTGCGCGAGGCGCCCATGCGCTGCGGCATCTCGATGAGCTCGACCTGGTGGCGGGTCAGCATCCGCCGGTCCTCGTCGAAGTACGACCAGTCGGCGTACGCCCGGCGGGTGACCACCCGGCCACGCACCGCCAGGGCGTCCGCGATCGGGCCGAAGTCGAACTGCATCCCACCCAGGTGCTCCCGGGCGCCGAGCGCCAGGTTCTCGTAGTCGAGGAAGACGGCCAGGCGCTCTTCACGTTCCATGGCCCCCACCCTACGGCCCAGGGCCCGACGGGCCCTGTCGGCGCTGCGGCGCCGCCCCTGGCCGCTCGTCCGTCGGCGACTCGTCGCGTCGACGTGAGACGCTCGACGGACCTGCCGTCCGCAGCCCCCAGGAGGAACCCGTGCGTGCGATCGTGTTCACCGAGCTCGGCGGACCCGAGGTCCTGCACCCCGCCGACGTCCCGGCGCCGGAACCGACCGCCGGCCAGGTCCGTGTGCGCGTCGAGGCAGCCGCCGTCAACGGCTGGGACCTCAAGACCCGCGCCGCCCGGATCCCCGGCGTCCCCCTGCCGGAGTTCCCCGCCGTGCCCGGTCTGGAGGTCGCGGGCGTCGTGGAAGCCGTCGGCGACGGCGTGACGGGCGTGCAGCCCGGTGACCGCGTCGTCGGGTTCGCCGACACCGGCGGGTACGCAGAGCTGGCCCTGACCTCCACCTTCGCCCCGGTCCCGGACGGCCTCGACCCGACCCGGGCCGTCACCGTGCCGGTCTCGGCGGAGACGGCACGCCGCACGCTGCGCGCGCTCGGGGTGGCCGACGGCGACACCCTGCTCGTGCACGGCGCCTCCGGGTCGGTGGGCGAGCTCGCCGTGCAGCTCGCCCGGCGCCGGGGTGCGACGGTGATCGGCACCGCGTCGCCGGCGAAGCAGGAGCGGGTCACGACGGTCGGCGCCACGGCGACCACCTACGGGCCGGGCCTGGTCGAGCGGGTGCGCGACCTGGCGCCGTCGGGCGTCGACGCGGTCCTGGACACCTCCGGCGCGGGCGTCCTGCCCGACTCGATCACGCTGCGCGGCGGGACGGAGCGCATCGTCACCATCGCCGACCCGGCGGCGGCCGACCTCGGGGTCACCTTCAGCTCCGGCGCCCGGCGCGACCGCGACGCCCTGGCGGAGGACGTCGCCGCCCTCGCGCGCGGCGACCTCACCACGACGCTCGGGGACGTCCTGCGGCTCGACGACGCGGCACGCGCCCACGCGCTGGTCGAGAGCGGCCGGAGCGACGGCAAGGTCGTGCTCGTCCCCTGAGTCGCCTCCCCCCGTTCAGCCACCCCACCACATTCGTCTCACCATGCGACATTGCTTGTCCGCGAGGTGAACTGCCCCGTAGGGTCGGACGACAAGCCATCCAGAGCGGCCGAGAGTCCTGGCTCGACGACGCCGCAGCAACCCGTTCTCCGACGGAAGCCTCCCGAGGACGAAGGTGCTCAACACCAGGCCCGATGGAGTGACGCATGGTCGCCGAGGCACCGACGTACCCGTACCGCCCGACGGTGAGCTTCGAGCTCATGCCGCCGCGGCGGCCCGACGCCGCACCCAGGTTCTGGGAGACGGCACGCCGGCTCGTGGCCGCGCGCCCCGACTTCGTCTCGGTGACCTACGGCGCCGGCGGCGGCGACCGCGACACCGCCCGCGACGTCGTCTCCCGCCTGCTGGCCGGCACTCCGGTGCTGCCGATCGCGCACCTGACCTGCGTGGGCGCCTCGCGGGAGAACGTCTCGGAGGTCGTCGACGAGTTCCTCGAGGCCGGCGTGCGGTCGTTCCTCGCGCTGCGCGGCGACCCGCCGCAGGACCAGCCCGACTGGCGCCCCCCGGCCGGCGGCGTGCACTCGGCCGTGGAGCTCGTGCACCTGCTGCGTGAGGTCGAGGCCCGCCGCTGCGCCGCGGACCCGGCCGCCGCCGTGCGCGGCGCCGCCCGCCCGTTGACGATCGCGGTGGCCACCTTCCCCGACGGCAACGTCCAGGCCGGGACGACCCGCACCCAGGAGGTGCACCGCCTGCTGGAGAAGCAGCAGGCCGGCGCCTCCTTCGCCATCACCCAGTTCTTCTACGAGGCCGACTCGTACACCGACTTCGTCGCCGAGGCCCGCACGGCCGGCGTGACGATCCCGATCCTCGCCGGGCTGCTGCCCACGACCGAGCCGCGCCGGCTCCGTCGTGTCGAGGAGCTCACCGGCGTCCAGGCGCCCCAGCACCTGCTGGACGCCCTGGACGCCCGGCCGGACCCGGAGGCGCAGTACGCCTACGGGACCGCGTACGGCACCGAGCTCGCCCAGCGCGTGCTCGACGCCGGCGCCCCCGGCCTGCACGTGTACACGTTCAACAAGTACCGCCCCGCTCTGGACCTGCTCGAGGGTGTTCACCTCGGCGGCCGGACGACGACGCCCGACGACGCGGCGCCCGACGTCCGAGACCTGGCCGGCCGGCCGTGGGTACCGAGCATCCCGACCCCCGCACCGGCCGTCCCCTGAGCCGACGTCCCGCTCCCCCGCGCCGCCCACCGCGACGCCGGGGTGCGCCGTCGTCCCCAGAGGCCGCCCACGTGCCCGCGAAAGGACTGCTCATGACCTCTCCGACCCCCACCGACACCACACCGTTCGCCCACGGCACGATCCTCGGCTACCCGCGGATCGGCCGGCGCCGCGAGCTCAAGCGCGCCGTCGAGGCCTACTGGGCCGGCGGCACCGACGTCGTCGACCTCGAGGTCGCCGCCGGCGCGCTGCGCCGTGAGACCGTGCAGCGGCTCGTCGCCCTCGGGCTCGACCCGGACGACGGCTCCGTCCCCGGGTCGTTCTCGTACTACGACCAGGTGCTCGACGTCGTCGCGCTGCTCGGCGCCGTGCCGTCCCGGTTCCGGGACCTGATCGACGACGAGGACGGTTCCCTCGACCTGGACGGCTACTTCACCGTCGCCCGCGGTCGTGGTGAGGACGCCCCGCTGGAGATGACCAAGTGGTTCGACACGAACTACCACTACCTCGTCCCCGAGATCAGCGAGTCCACGCCGATCTCGTTCGCCGACCACCGCATCGTGCGCGAGTACGCCGAGGCCAAGGAGGCCGGCGTCACCACCCGCCCGACGCTCGTCGGCCCGGTGACGTTCCTCGCGCTGTCGAAGGCGGCCGACGACGCGGGCGACGGGTTCCACCCGCTCGACCGGCTCGACGACGTCGTGGCCGCGTACGCCGAGCTGCTGCGGGCGCTGGCCGCCGTGGGCGTGCCGTGGGTCCAGCTCGACGAGCCCGTGCTCGTGGCGGACACCGTGGACGCCGACCCCGCACGCATCGACGCCGCGATCACGTCGGCCTACCGCGCCCTGGCGACCGACCTCGCGCCCGCGTCGGCGGACGACGCCCTCGACGTCATCCCCGAGCGGCCGCGCCTCCTCGTCGCCGCGCCCTTCGGCGGGCTGGCCACCGAGGGCGCCGACGGTGCCCCGGCCCGCGACGGCCTGGCCCTGCTGGCCGCGACCGACGTCGACGCCATCGCGGTCGACCTGGTCAAGGGTGCGGTGCCCACCGGGTCCGGCCCCGACGGGACCGTGCCGGGCCTGGCGTCCAAGACCCTCGTGGCCGGCGTCGTCGACGGGCACAACGTGTGGCGCACCGACCTCGCCGCGCGGCTCGGCACCCTCGACGCCCTGCGCGGGCTCGGCGCCGGATCGCTCGCCGCGGGCACCTCGACGTCCCTGCTCCACGTCCCGCACGACGTCGACGACGAGACCTGGTCCGGCCCCGCCGCCGAGCGGGCGGGCCGCACCCCGGCGCTGCGCCGGTGGCTGGCGTTCGCCGACCAGAAGGTCGTCGAGGTCACCGTGCTCGCCCGGGCGCTCGCCGACGGACCGGAGTCCGTGCGCACCGAGCTCGACGAGGCGAGCGCCGCGCTGGCCGACCGCGCCGCCGCGGCCGGCGTCGTCGTCCCCGCCGTGCGCGAGCGCCTCGCTGCCCTCACCCCGGCCGACTTCGAGCGGGGGGCGCACACCGAGCGCGTCGCTGCCCAGCGCGACCGCCTCGACCTGCCGCTGCTGCCCACGACGACGATCGGGTCGTTCCCGCAGACCGCCGAGATCCGCCGGACCCGGTCCGCGTGGGCGAAGGGCGAGCTGGCCGACGACGCCTACCGCACCGCGATGCGCGAGGAGATCGCCCGCGTCGTCGCGCTGCAGGAGGACGTCGGCCTCGACGTCCTCGTGCACGGCGAGCCGGAGCGCAACGACATGGTCCAGTACTTCGCCGAGCTGCTCGACGGGTTCGCGACGACGGACCTCGGCTGGGTGCAGTCCTACGGGTCGCGGTGCGTACGCCCGCCGATCCTGTGGGGCGACGTGACCCGCCCGGCGCCGATGACGGTCGAGTGGACCCGGTACGCCGCGTCCCTGACGTCGAAGCCGGTCAAGGGCATGCTCACGGGGCCGGTGACGATCCTGGCCTGGTCGTTCGTGCGCGACGACCAGCCCCTGGCGGACACCGCGAACCAGGTGGCGCTCGCCCTGCGCGACGAGGTGAGCGACCTCGAGGCCGCCGGGACCGCCGTCGTCCAGGTGGACGAGCCGGCGCTGCGCGAGCTGCTGCCGCTGCGGCGCGCGGACCAGCCCGCCTACCTGGCGTGGTCGGTGGGGTCGTTCCGCCTGGCCACGGCCGGGGCCGCCGCGTCGACCCAGGTGCACACCCACCTGTGCTACTCGGAGTTCGGCGAGGTCATCGGCGCGATCGACGGCCTCGACGCCGACGTGACCTCCATCGAGGCGGCCCGCTCGCGGATGGAGGTCGTCCCCGAGCTGCACGAGGCCGGGTACGCCCGCGGCGTCGGCCCCGGCGTCTACGACATCCACTCCCCCCGGGTGCCGTCGACGGCGGAGGTCACCGAGCTGCTCGGCCTCGCGGCGTCGTCGATCGACCCGGCGCTGGTGTGGGTCAACCCCGACTGCGGGCTCAAGACCCGCGGGTACGCCGAGGTCGAGCCGTCGCTGCGGCACCTCGTCGAGGCGGCGCGGACGGTGCGCGCCGGCCTCTGACCGCTCGCGGGGCCGACGGCTCGGGAGAACGGCCTGGACGCGGCGGGCCGCCTGTGTGACGATCGCAGGTGGCCCGCCGTCCGGGTGGGCCACCGGAGAGTCCGACATCGAGGAGCGAGTGATGCAGCGCGTCACAGGGAGCGGGGTGGCCGCCGAGGCCTGCTCGGCCGACGCCGCCCCGCGGGCCCCACGACGCTGACGGCCGGGATCGGCCGGTCGGCGCGGGGCCCGGGTTCCAGCCTGCCCTGACCCCGCTCACCGAAAGCCGACCCATGACTCCCCTCACCGAGACCCAGCTCCGCGCTGCCCTCGTCAACGCCACCCGCAGCGAGCGCCAGCGCCTGCTCCCGCCCGACCTCGACAGCCAGCGGTGGGACCGCCTCGAGTACCTCGGCTGGCGCGACCGCAAGCAGCCGCTCGCGGCCTACGTCGTCGCCGAGATCGACGGCGCACCGACGGGCATCATCCTGCGCGCCCCCGAGACCGGCGCCCGGCGCTCCGCGATGTGCGCCTGGTGCGAGCACGCCGGCGACCCCGGCGACGTCGCGATGTTCGTCGCCCGGCGCGGCGGGGCGTCCGGCCGCAAGGGCAACACCATCGGCACGCTGATCTGCACCGACTTCCGGTGCTCACGCAACGTGCGGCGTCGCCCGACCCTGGCCGAGGCCGGCGCCGACGACGACGGCGCCCGTGCCGCCGTCGTCGAGCGACGCATCGCCGGGCTCACCTCACGGGTGACCGCGTTCGTGGAGCAGGTGCGGAGCACCGTCTGACCCGCTCACCATCGCGTGACCCACTCAGCGTCGCGTGACCCGCTCACCGCTGTGGGCATGAAATCTGCAGTTCTGGATGGCTCGGGACTGCAGATTTCATGCCCACAGCAGACGTGCGGTCAGCGCTCGGGTTCAGCGCTCGGTGCCGCCGATCATCGGCAGGCCGAAGGCCAGCCCGACCGCGACGATGCCGCCGGTGAACACGAACGGGGCGAGCGAGGGGTCGGCGACCGCGCCGACACCGATGAGGACCAGCCCCGCGACGAAGAGCACGAAGGAGACGATGACGCGCCCGAGCATGGCCCCGGGGGCGTCGTTCTGCGGGGCGCGGTTGACCTGGAAGTCGCTCATGGGACCAGCGTAGCCCGCGCCGTGCAGGCCACGCCCGGTCGTCCGCCGTCGCCGGTCAGGACGTCACGGAAGCCGCGGCCGCCGCACGGCCTCCCCCGCGCGCGACGGATCCAGCTCAACGGGGCTGACCAGCACCGCAGATCCTCGCCGCAGCACCCCGTCGGAGACCGGTGTGCACCGCACTCCCCCACGACCCCGCATCGCGGCGTGCACGCCCGGCGCCAGCACGCGGTCCATCCACGCGCACGGGTTCGCCGGGCGGCCGCCGTGCAGGGTCACGGCGGCGTCCCGGGACCGGAGCGTGAAATCGTGCCCGATGAGCGGCGCGAGCTCGGCTCCACGAAGCACGACGTTCCGGCGGGTCAGCAGCGGGTCGAGGGGCCCGGTCCCCAGCTCGCGGGCGATCTCCTCGAGCGCCTCGGCGGCGAACACCGTGACCGCGGCATCCATGTGCGCCGCCTTGCCGAAGAACCGGTCCCCCACGATCCCCTTCCCGGCGACGACCTCCGCCTCGTCCCGGTCCGACGTCGGCACGTCCGCAGCGCCGTCGCGGGGGCGCCCGAAGTAGGCGTGCTCGGGAGACACGAGCAGGTGCTCGATCTCGACCGCGTACTCGAAGGTCGCCACGCGCCCGAGTCTCGCACCCCGGCTCCCGACGATGGGTCGGCGCCGCCGTCGGACAGGCTGACGTTGCCTACCTCGGCCGGATCTTGCCTACCTCGGCAGGATCCTGCCTACCTCGCCCGGATCTTGCCTACCTCGGCCGGAGGGTCTGCGCGAGCTCCTCGACGATCCGCACGTCCCCGTCGAGCCAGTGCACGTCCCACAGGGAGCCGGCGTCCAGCCAGCGCAGCTCGTCATGCTCGACGAGCGGTTCCGGAGCCCCGGAGACCACGCGGGCGAACCACAGCCGCAGCACGTGCCGGTCGGTGATGAACCAGCCGCCGTCGTCGGGACCCACGACCTCGTCGCCGAGGTCGACCCCGACCCCCAGCTCCTCGTGCAGCTCACGGTGCAGGGCGTCGACGGGGTGCTCCCCCGGCTCGGCCTTGCCGCCGGGGAACTCCCAGCGTCCGGCCAGCTCGGCGGGCTGCGACCGTCGTGCGGCGAGCAGACGACGCGGACGCTCGGTGGCGTCGACGATCGCGGCGGCGACGACGAGGCGACGAGTCATGGCGGGAGTCTGTCATCCCGCGGCGCACTCGTGCCGTCGTCGACGTCACACTCCTGCGACGGACGTTCCTCGCCACCGACATCCCCCGACTAGGTGGCGAGGCGTCCGTCGCCGCGGATCAGCTCGACCCGAGGCCGGCCCGGCGAGCCCAGGCGACGGCGTCAGCCCGGGTGGAGACCCCGAGCTTGCGGTAGACGCTGCGCACCTGCGACTTCACCGTGTTGCGCGTCACGTACAGCTTGCTGGCGATCTGCTCCAGCGTCACGTCCTCGGACAAGTTCGACAGCACGACCTGCTCCCGGCGCGTCAGGCTCGGGCTGAGCGAGGGGCGCTCCAGTTCGATAGCACTCATCGTTCCGTTCCTCCATGACGGCCGCCGATCGCTGACGATCGACCTGGGGATCTGCCGTCATGGATGTGAGAGGGGAACGGATCGACTTCATGACGCGGATCACGTCGAGGAACAGCGGCACGACCCCCGTCACGACACCTCCGCGGCACCGAGCCACCCCTCCGCGACCCGCCGTCATCGCAGGTCAGAGGCGCGAGGCGAATCATGGCCGCGAGTTCCCCGAACCTACATCACGATTCGATCACGACATCTCCAGAGTGCCTCCGGACGCCGTCATCCCGCGTGCTGGGCGTACTCCTCGGCGCTGAGGAGCTGGCCCTCGCCGGACACCTCGACCTTGAACAGCCAGCCCGCGCCGAACGGCTCGGAGTTGACCAGGGCCGGGTCGTCGACCGCCGTGTCGTTCACCTCGACGACGGTCCCGGACACGGGCGAGTACAGCTCGGAGACGGACTTGGTGGACTCGATCTCGCCGACGACGGTGCCGGCCTCGATCTCGGCGCCCACCTCGGGCAGCTCGAGGTAGACGACGTCGCCGAGCGCCTCGACGGCGTAGGAGGTCACGCCGACGGTCGCCGGGGTGGCGTCGTCGATCCACTCGTGCTCGACGGAGTAGCGCAGGTTGCTGGGGTAGTCGGCCATGCTGGGGCTCCTCGGTTGCAGGAAGGGGTCTTCGGGACGGGGGTCGGTGACGCTCAGCCGCGACGGTAGAACGGCATGGCCGTCACCACGAACGGTTCGGCCCGGCCGCGTACGTCGACGGCGAGCTCGGTCCCCTCCGCGGCGACGTCGGGGCGGACGTACGCCATGGCGACCGGGTGGCCGAGCGTCGGCGACGGCACCCCGGAGGTGACCGTGCCGACCGGCTCCCCCACGCCGCCGTCGTCGGTGGTGCGCACGACGGCGTAGCCGGCGCGCGCGGGACGGCGTCCGGTCCCGCGCAGGCCGACGAGCACGCGCTCCGGCTCGGCCTCGCTGCGGGCGGCCAGGGCCTCGCGCCCGACGAAGTCGACCGGCGTGCCGTCGTCGTGCGACTTGTCGAGCTTGACGATGCGGCCGGCCCCCGCGTCGTAGGGCGTCGTGGTGGTGTCGAGCTCGTTGCCGTACAGCGGCATGCCGGCCTCGAGGCGGAGCGAGTCGCGGGCGGCCAGGCCGGCGGGGACGAGGCCGTACGGCTCGCCCGCGGCGAGCAGCGCCCGCCACAGCGCGACGGCGTGCGGGGTGTCGACCCAGATCTCGAAACCGTCCTCGCCGGTGTACCCGGTGCGGGCGACCAGGACGCCCTCCTCGCCGAACCGCAGTCCCATGCACGCGTAGTACCGCAGGTCGTCCAGCGCCGTCCCGCCGGAGATCTCGGGGTCCTCGGTGAGGACCTCGCGCAGGATCTCCTCGGCGCGCGGGCCCTGCACGGCGATCAGGGCGAGGCTCGCGGAGATGTCCCGCACGGCGACGTCGAACCCGGCCGCGCGCTCCAGCATCGCCACGAGCACGGCGTCCGCGTTCGCCGCGTTGGGCACGGCGAAGTACTCGTCGGTGCCGTTGTGGTAGACGATGAGGTCGTCCAGCACTCCCCCGTCGTCGGCGCAGATCATCGTGTAGCGCGCCCGCATCGGGCGCAGCGCCGAGAAGTTCCCGACCAGCGCGTGGTCGAGGAACGCCGCGGCCTCCGGGCCGGTCACGTTGATCCCGCCCATGTGCGACAGGTCGAACAGGCCCGCCGCCTCGCGGACCGCCCGGTGCTCGGCGAGGTCGGAGGTGTACCGCAGGGGCATGTCCCACCCCCCGAAGGGGGTCAGGTGGGCTCCGAGGGCGACGTGCTCGTCGTGCAGCGGCGACTTCTTCGTGGTCACGGGTTCCTCAGCTCTCGGCATAGGCGTCGACGGGCGGGCAGGAGCACTGCAGGTTGCGGTCGCCGTGCGCCTGGTCGATCCGGCGCACCGGGGGCCAGTACTTGGCGCTGCGCAGGCTCGCCACGGGGAACGCCGCCTGCTCGCGCGTGTACGGGTGGTCCCACTGCTCCACCATGACCGATGCGGCCGTGTGCGGCGCGTTGCGCAGCGGCGAGTCCTCGAGCGGCCACCGCCCGGCGCCGACCGCGTCGATCTCGCCCCGGATGGCGATCATCGCGTCGACGAACCGGTCGAGCTCGCCGAGGTCCTCGGACTCGGTCGGCTCGACCATGAGCGTGCCCGCCACCGGGAACGCCATCGTCGGGGCGTGGAAGCCGAAGTCGATGAGCCGCTTGGCGACGTCGTCGACGGTCACGCCGGTCTCCGCGGTGATGTCGCGCAGGTCGAGGATGCACTCGTGGGCGACCAGCCCGTGGTCGCCCGTGTAGAGCACCGGGTAGTGCGGGGCGAGGCGGGAGGCGACGTAGTTGGCGGTCAGCACTGCGTGCTCGGTGGCCGAGGTGAGCCCGTCGGGTCCCATGAGCGCCAGGTAGGCGTACGAGATCGGCAGGATGCCGGCCGAGCCGTGGCGGGTCGCGGAGACGGGCGGCACCGCGCCGGCCGGCTGCGGCTCCCCCGTGCCCGACGGCGTGGGGTCGCCGGGCAGGAACGGCACGAGGTGCTCGGCGACGCCGACCGGGCCGACGCCGGGTCCTCCCCCGCCGTGCGGGATGCAGAACGTCTTGTGCAGGTTCAGGTGCGACACGTCGCCGCCGAACCGTCCCGGCCGGGCCAGGCCGACGAGCGCGTTGAGGTTCGCGCCGTCGATGTACACCTGACCACCCGCGTCGTGTACTGCAGCGCACACGTCCTGGACGTGCGGCTCGTAGACGCCGTGGGTGGAGGGGTAGGTGATCATGATCCCGGCCACGCGACCGTCGTGCTTGGCGAGCGCGGCGTGCAGGTCGTCCAGGTCGATCTCGCCGTCGGCGGCGGTCCTGACGACCACCGCGCGCAGACCGGCCAGCGTCGCCGAGGCCGCGTTGGTCCCGTGGGCCGAGGCCGGGATGAGCACCACATCACGCTGCTCCTCGCCGCGCGAGGCGTGGTAGGCCCGGATCGCCAGCAGCCCCGCGAGCTCACCCTGGGAGCCGGCGTTGGGCTGCACGGACACCGCGGCGTACCCGGTGATCTCGGCCAGCCACCCCTCGAGCGTGCCCACCAGCTCGGCGTAGCCGCGGGCCTGGTCGGCCGGGACGTACGGGTGCAGGTCGGCGAACTGCGGCCAGCTGATCGGCTCCATCTCGGCCGTCGCGTTGAGCTTCATCGTGCACGAGCCCAGCGGGATCATCGTGCGGTCCAGCGCGAGGTCCTTGTCGCCCAGCGCCCGCAGGTAGCGCAGCATCGCGGTCTCGGACCGGTGGCGGTGGAAGACCGGGTGCTGCAGGTAGTCCGTGGTGCGCAGCAGCGCGTCGCCGAGGGCGGCCTCGTCGGCGGCGTCGGCCGGGGAGGCGTCGAAGAGCGCGAGCAGCGCCGCCACGTCGTCGGCGGTGGTGGTCTCGTCGCACGAGATCTGTACGTGATCTGCTCCGTCGATGTACAGGTTGTACCCCGCCTCGACGGCGGCGGCGCCGACCTCGGGGGCGCGGCCGGGGACGGCCACCCGGACCGTGTCGAAGAACTCGTCGTGGACGACCGCGACACCGGCCGCCCGCAGGCCCGCGGCCAGCGACAGCGCCCGGCCGTGCACGCGCTCACCGATCGCGCGCAGCCCCTCGGGGCCGTGGTACACCGCGTACATCGAGGCCACCACGGCCAGCAGCGCCTGCGCGGTGCAGATGTTCGACGTCGCGCGCTCGCGCCGGATGTGCTGCTCGCGGGTGGCGAGGGCCAGGCGGTAGCCGATCTCGCCGTCGGCGTCGACCGAGACGCCGACGAGCCGGCCCGGGAGCTGGCGCTCCAGGCCCTTGCGCACGGCGATGTAGGCCGCGTGCGGCCCGCCGTGGAAGAGGGGGACGCCGAACCGCTGGGCCGAGCCGACGGCCACGTCCGCTCCGAGCTCACCGGGGGAGCGGAGCATCGTCAGCGCGAGCGGGTCGGTCGCGACCGTCACCCGGGCCCCGCGCGCCTTGGCCTCGTCGACCACCGTGCGCAGGTCGAGCACCCGGCCCGAGGCGCCGGACTGCTGGACGACGACGCCCACGAGGTTCCCTGCCGGCAGCGCGGTCCCGGTGGCCTCCAGTGCCTCCAGGCCGGCGTCGAGGCCGTCGGAGAGGTCCGCGACGACGACGGGCAGCCCGACGGCCTCCGCCCGGCCGCGGGTCACCGCGAGCGACTGGCCGAACAGCTCGGCGTCGAGCACCACGTAGCCCTGCTTGGCCCGGGAGGCCCGCCACATCAGGGCGACGGCCTCGGCCACGGCGGTGGCCTCGTCGAGCAGGGACGCGCCGGCGATCTCCAGCCCAGTGAGGTCCTCGATCACCTGCTGGAAGTTGAGGTGCGCCTCCAGCCGGCCCTGGGAGATCTCCGGCTGGTACGGCGTGTAGGCCGTGTACCAGGCGGGGGACTCCAGCACGTTCCGACGGATCACCGCCGGCGTGAACGTCGGGTAGTAGCCCTGCCCGATCATCTGGCGCTTGACCACGTTCTTCGCCGCGACGGCGCGCAGGTGGTCCAGCACCTCCGCCTCGGTCCGCGCCGGCGGCAGGTCCAGCGCGTCCGGCTGGCGGATGGCGGACGGGACCGCGGCGTCGACGAGCGCGTCGAGGTCGGTGTACCCGAGCTGGTCCAGCATCGCGGCGGTCTCGTCGCCGCGCGGTCCGATGTGACGGTCGGCGAAGACGTCCGGGTCGAAGGGGGAGTGGGTCACGAGGAGCGCTCCGAGGGTCGGTGGGCCGGGACCCTCCCCGCTCTGTCATGGGCCTGAGAGTTTGGCCGTGCCGCACGTGGCGACGCGGTGTGCACCGTCGGCGGGCCCGCCGGTGCGGACCGCTTTCCAGAGTTGCCTCACCGTGGCGGTACAGGGGCCTGAGAGATTCCCGGGGAGGGGTCTTGCTCCTTCGGCGCTGCCGGCGGGCGGCAGACTCTCCCGGCACGGTTCGAGCGGCGTGTTCGGTTGTGGTCGAGCGGTCGAGCGCCGCCAGTCTACCCGGCCGCCCGCGCCGCTCCCGGCCGGGAGCGGATCAGGTGAGCTCCAGGTCGCGGGCGACCTCCACCATGGTGTCGACGACGGCGCGGACGGCGGGGCCCGGCTCGTGGCGCGTCGAGCGGTGGCGCACCACGATGCGGCGCGTGCCGAGGCCCGGCATCGCGACGACCTCGGCGCCCTCGGGAGCCTCGGAGCGCCGCACGGCGAGCGCGGGCAGCATCGCGATGCCCTGTCCGGCGTCGACGAGGGCGAGCGCGGTGTCGAAGTCGAAGTAGGCGTGCCGGACGCTGAGCGTGGTGCCGAGCGTGCGGCCGAGGCGACGCAGCGCACGGTCCGCCGCGGTGTTCTGGACGGCGCCGATCCACGGCATGTCGCGCAGGTCGTCCAACCGTTCGGGTCGGGGCAGCGCGGACGGCACGACGAGCAGCCAGGGCTCGTCGAGCAGGGGGATGTCGTGCGCGCCGCGGGGCGCGGGGGAGTCGACTTCGACGTCGCGCTCGAGCAGGACGACGTCGAGGTCGCCGGCGCGCAGCATGCGGATGGCGTCCGCCGGCTCGTGCTCGCGCACGTCCAGGGTGACGCCGGGGTAGTTCTCGGCGAACGGTCCGAGCAACGGGGCGACGACGGACCGGATCGCGGACTGGAACGCCCCGATGGTCACCGTGCCGCTGACGCCCTCGCCGAGGTTGGCGATCTCCTGGTGGGCCTCCAGCAGCTCGGCCTCGATGCGTTCGGCGGCGTCGGCCAGCACCCGGCCGGCCGGGGTCAGGCTCACGCCTCGCGGCCCCCGGTCGAGGACGGGGAAGCCCTCCTCGGCCTCTAAACGGGCGATCTGCTGGGACACCGCCGACGGGGTGACATGCAGAAGATCTGCTGCCGCGAGCACGCCTCCGGAACGGTGCACGGCAAGGAGGAAGGCAAGTCTTCGTGGGTCGGTTGCCATGTAGAGATACTAACCTGCTTCAAAAGTTTTGTTCGATTGTCCTGAAGCCGATTCGTGCTCCAGAATGGTGCCCGCGCCGCAGGAAGCACACGCTTTCCGCCCCTCGGGCCGGACCCCGGCGCACACCCCCAACGGCGCGTCCTCGGACACGTCCGTCCCCACACCTGTGAAGGAGGCTAAGCATGTCGCAGACCCTGTCGCTCGTCATCACCGGGCTCGGGTGGTTCGGAGCTCTGATCGGACTGGTCGCGTATGCGATGGTCTCGAAGGGTCGCTGGGCCCCGAACTCCCTGCCGTTCCAGGTGGCCAACCTGACGGCCACCTCGACGCTGTTCCTCGTGGCCGCCGTCGAGGGCGTGTGGCCCTCGGTGTTCGCCAACGTGGCCTGGATGGTCATCGGCGTGCAGACCCTCGCGGTGATCCGCAAGGCGCGCCGCACCGGCCGCGCCGCCGTGACCCGCGTGGACGTCACGCCCCGCGAGCCCGCGGCCGAGCACGTCGGCGCCGTGGCGCCTCCCGTGCTGCGGTAGGCGGACCGGACCCCGCCGACCGCCCCCCTCCGGGATCCTCCCGGTGCGGGGGCGCTGTCATGTCCGGGGCACCCCGTCCGTGCGGAGCAGACCGTCCTGCCAGGCCACGATGCGGTCGACGGCCCGCGCCACGGTCCGCGGGTCGGCGGCGAACGACAGCCGGACCCAGTCGCCGCCCGCGCGGCCGTCGAAGTCGGTCCCGGGCGTGATCGCGACGTCCGCCTCGGCCAGCAGCCGCGAGCAGTACGTGACCGCGTCCAGGCCGAACCGCGAGATGTTGCCGTACAGGTAGAACGCGCCGTCCGCCGGGGCCACCGGCCGCCAGCCCAGCTCGTCCAGGCGCTCCAGCAGCGCGGCCCGCGAGGCGCGGTAGCGCGTGACGTTGTCGGAGGCCGCCTGGTAGCCGGCGGGGGAGAAGGCGGCGATCGCCGCGTGCTGGGCCAGGGCGGGAGGGGAGAGCGCCACGTTGCCGGCCAGCGCCCCGACCGGGGCGACCAGCTCCTCGGGCAGCACGAGCCAGCCGAGCCGCCACCCCGTCATCGCCCAGTACTTGGAGAACGAGTTGACGACGACGGCGCCCCGCCCGTCGTGCACGGCCGCCGTGGCCTGGCCGAGCTCGGTGCCGTAGGCGATGCCGTGGTAGATCTCGTCGCTGACCAGCCGGACCTCGTGGTCGGCGCACCAGCGGGCGACCGCGTCGAGCTCGGCCGGGGGGATCATCGTGCCCGTCGGGTTCGCCGGGGACGCCACGATCAGACCGGCGAGCGGACCGTCGGCCGTCACCTGGTCGAGCTGGGCGACCGTGGGCTGGTACCGCGTCTCGGGCCCGCAGTCGATCTCGACGACCTCGCAGCCCAGCGCCGCCAGGATGTTCTTGTACGCGGGGTAGCCCGGCCGGGCGAGCGCGACGCGGTCCCCGACGTCGAACGCGGCCAGGAACGTCAGCACGAACCCGCCGCTGGACCCCGTGGTCACGGCGATCCGGCCCGGGTCGACGTCGAGGCCGTACCACCGCCGGTAGTGCCCGGCGATCTCCTCGCGCAGGGCGGGCACACCCATCGCCTCGGTGTAGCCGAGGTCGGCGCGCCGCAGGATCTCCGCGGCGCGTTCGCGCACGACGTCGGACGCCCCCGTCGACGGCTCGCCCGCGCAGAGGTTGAGGACGTCGTGCCCGGCGCTGCGTCGCGTGTTGGCGGCGGCCAGGACCTCCATCACGGCGAACGGCGGGACCTGGCTGCGGCGCGAGACCTTCATGCCCCCATGATGCCCGTCCGGCCCGCCGCACGTCGCGGACCTGCGGCGCGAGGCCCACGCCGTCTCGTACCGTGGCGCCATGGGCACCGACGACCACGGACCCCGCCCCGACCCGGCCGCCCGCGAGCCGGGCGGGTCCGGCGACGACCCGGTGCGTCGCGCCGCGCAGTACCGGGTCGACCGGGAGATCGAGCGCGAGCGCGCCGAGCAGGGCCTGCCGCCCCGGACCCCCGAGGAGGCCGCGGCGGACCGCGCCGAGCGGCCCCGGCCGCCGGAGCACGGCCGTGCGCGGTGGGCGGACACGCTGGTCGACCAGGCCATCCGGCGGGGCGAGTTCGACGACCTGCCGCTGCAGGGCAAGCCGCTGCCGGGCATCGGCGGCACCCACGACCCGGACTGGTGGCTGAAGAACCTCGTCGAGCGCGACCACATCACCGGCGTGCTGCCCGCGGCCCAGCTGCGCCGGGACGACGCCGAGCTCGACACCACGCTCGACCGCGAGCACGACGAGCGATGCGTGCGAGCCCTGCTCGAGGACTTCAACGCCCGTGTCGTCGACGCCCGCCGCCAGCTCACCGGCGGGCCGCCCGTGGTCACCCCGACGCGCGACGTCGAGCAGGAGGTCGCCCGGTGGCGCGCACGACGCCGGCTCTGAGCGCACGGGAGGCCACCGGTCGCGGCCACGGCCCGGTGTGCCTACCTTGGCCGCCATGCAGGACGGTGGAGCGCAGCGCGTGACGGGCACGCCGGTCACGCCGACCGCGGGCGACGCCGCCCCGGGCCGCGGGCCCGGGTGGGCGCCCGACGTCCTGCCCGGCTTCGAGCGGTGGACGCTGCCGCTCGCGCCCGACTTCGAGGGCGAGGTCGTCGCCACGCTGGTCCGTCCGCGCCCCCCGCAGGACCCGGCGGTCAGGGCGGACCGGCCCGACGTCGGCGTGGACCTGCTGTACGTGCACGGGTGGACCGACTACTTCTTCCAGACCCACCTGGCCGACTTCTGGGAGGGGCTCGGGGTCCGGTTCCACGCCCTGGACCTGCGCAAGTACGGCCGCAGCCTCCGCGAGCACCACACCCCGGGGTTCGTCACCCGCCTGGAGACCTACGACGAGGACCTCGAGGCGGCGCTGTCGGCGATCGGGCACGGCGAGCACGACCGGACGGACCGGCGGCTGGTGCTCATGGGGCACTCCACCGGCGGGCTGGTCCTCAGCCTGTGGACGGCGCACCACCCGGGCCGGGCCGCGGCGCTGGTGCTCAACAGCCCGTGGCTCGAGTTCCAGACGCGCAAGGTCGGCCGCCGCGTCCTGGAGCCCGGCATCCGCGCCCACGCCGCGCTCGCGCCGCGCAGCCACCTGGTGAACGTCGACCAGGGGTTCTACGTCCGGTCGATCTCGTCGCGGTACGAGGGGGTGTGGGACGTCGATCCGGCCTGGCGCCCGGACGACGGCTGGCGGGCCACGCCGGCCTGGCTGTCCGCGATCTTCGACGGCCACGAGGAGGTGGCCGTCGGCCTCGACCTGGAGGTGCCGGTCCTGGTGATGCTCTCGACGCGGACGATCCCGCCGGTGCGGTGGTCCGAGGAGATGCTGCGGGCGGACACCGTGCTCGACGTCGAGGGGATCGCCGAGCGGGCGGCGCGGCTCGGGCGGCTGGTGACCATCGCGCGGATCGAGGGGGCCCTGCACGACGTGACGCTGTCGGCGCCCGACGTGCGCGCCGTCGTCCGGCGGGAGACGGAACGCTGGTTCCGGGCCTACGTCCCGCCGCAGCAGGCCGAGCCGGAGCCGCCCCCGGAGCCGCGGGGCTGGCGGCGGTGGTTCCGGGCGCTGTCTCCGCGCTCGGACTGAGGCGCGGTGTCAGCGAGCGAGCTGCGCCCGCACGTGCGTGACGATCCCGTCGGCGGCGGCCTCGATCTCGTCGAGGCAGATCTCGAACCCGTCCGCGTCCCCGTACCAGGGGTCGTCGACGTCCAGCCGTGACTCGTCGCCGGCACCCGTGACCTGCGGGGCCGCCGGGTCGAACGACCTGTACATCACGATCTGGGGATCCGTACCGTTGGCGAGGCGCCGCAGCACCTGGGCGTGCCGCGACGTCATCGGCAGCACGAGATCGCGTGCGGAGAGATCCGCGGCCGCGACCTGACGGGCGCGGTGGCCGTCCCCGACGGGGTACCCGCGGGAGGCGAGCGCGCGGCGGGCCCGCGGGTCGACGGGGTTGCCGCGCTCCTCGTCGCTGACCCCGGTGGAGTCCACCGTGACCCGGTGGGCCAGGCCGGCCGACTCCAGGCGGTCGCGCAGCACGACCTCGGCCATGGGGGAGCGGCAGATGTTGCCGGTGCACACGGTCATCACGCGGTAGATCGATTCGCTCACGGGCCCATGCTCGCACGGGCGCGCACGCCGGTCGCGCCCTGTCAGCGCACCGGGCCGCCCCGGCAGCGCACCGGTCCGCGCCCGGACGGCGCCGGACGGCGAACGCGTCGGCACCGCCGTATCGTGACCGGATG
Source organism: Isoptericola haloaureus (assembly GCF_036689775.1). Lineage (NCBI taxonomy): Bacteria > Bacillati > Actinomycetota > Actinomycetes > Micrococcales > Promicromonosporaceae > Isoptericola > Isoptericola haloaureus. Next base: position 138,896 of record NZ_JBAGLP010000105.1, read on the forward strand.
AAGTGGTCCGCCGACGGTCTGATCGCGGTGACGGGAGCCTCCGGCCGCGTCGGGTCCCGGCTCGCCTTCCGGCTGGCCGCGGAGGGAGCGCACCAACGACTGGTCGTGCGCGACCCCTCCCGGGTGCCGCACCTCGACGACGGGCGCCCGCTGCCCGAGTGCGAGACCGCCGTCGCGCAGGGGTACGACGACGAGGCGGGCATGCGCGCCGCGTTCGAGGGCGTGCAGACCGTGTTCCTGGTCAGCGCCCGCGAGTCCGCCGACCGCGTCGCCGAGCACGTCGCCGCGATCGACGCCGCCGTGCAGGCGGGGGTCGAGCGGATCGTCTACGTCTCCTTCGTGGGGGCCGCACCGGACGCCACGTTCACCTTCGCCCGCGACCACTTCCACACCGAGCAGCACCTGCGCAGCACCGGACTGCGGTGGACCGTGCTGCGCGACAACCTCTACCACCAGGCGCTCGCCTCGTTCGTCGGGCCGGACGACGTCATCCGCGGTCCCGCGGGGAACGGACGCGTGGCGTCGGTCGCGCACGACGACGTCGCGGACGTCGCCACCGCGGTCCTGCTCGACGAGGACCCGACCCGTCACGACGGCGTCGTGTACGACGTGACCGGACCCGAGGCGATCAGTCTGCTGGAGGTCGCCGCGGCCCTGACCGTCGCGACCGGGCGCGAGATCCGGTACCACGCCGAGACCGTCCCCGAGGCGTACTCGTCGCGCGCACGGTTCAACGCCTCCGCCGTCGAGCTGGCGGGCTGGGTCTCCTCCTACGAGGCGATCGCGGCCGGGGAGATGGCGCACGTGTCCCACGACGTGGAGCGGCTGGTCGGGCGCCCCGCCCGGTCGTTCGCGCAGTGGCTCGACGACTACCCCCACGAGTGGGAGGCGCTGCGCCGGCGCGGCCCCGAGGGGCCTCCGGCGTAAAACCCTTGGCACCTCCCGCCGGCGGGCGTAGTGTCCCCGGCGTACGCGAAAGGAGGTGATCCGCACGGTGAAGAATCGTCGGACGCACGAGGTGGTCGCGGTCTGAGGACCGTGACCACCCGGGACCCGCGGGAGCCACGCCGTCGTCCAGCGTGGCAGGAGGGCGACCTCCGGCCCGCGGGTCTCGTCGTCCTCCGGGGCCGACGCTCAGGCGCGGCGGCGGACCATCACGGGCAGCACCGCCCACAGCCCGAGCAGCATCGCGGCGACGGCACCCCCGACCACCAGCCCGGCGACCCGACCTACGACGACGTCGAACACGAGCAGCGCGGTGGCGGAGAGCGCCACGGCCAGCAGCGCGAGCCCGACCCGGGTCATGCGGTCCCCGAGGCTGACGACCTCGAGCTTGAGCTGGCGGCGGAACAGCCCCCGGTGGATCGCCACCGGGGCGATGAACAGTCCCGAGGTCACCAGGCACACGAGGATGTCGACGAGGTAGACGCCGCGCTGGACGGCGTCGAGGTCGGAGAAGTTCCCCTGGAACGGCAGGATCAGCAGGAAACCGGTGAGGATCTGGACGCCCGTCTGGAGCACCCGGAGCTCCTGCAGGAGCTCGTTCCAGTTGCGGTCGGAGCGCTGCTCGGGCGTCTCGGGGCGCCCGCCGTGGTCGGGGAACCGGCCCGTGTCGTCGCTCATCGGTCCATCGTGGTGCCAGACGACGGCGGACGCGAGGGGCCCGTCCTGGCCGGATACCCTCTGGGGTATTAGGATGGTCCCGTGGCCACCCCGACCGAGCACCCCACCGAGCGTCGCACGGACGCCCCTCCGGCATCCGCGCGCCGGCGACGTCCGTCGGCGCGCATCGTCGTCGTCGGCGCCCTCGCCGCCGCCCTCCTCGCCGCGTGGTACCTCACCGCGGGCGGGGTGCCCGATCCCGTGTACGGCGGTCTCGTGCTCGTCAGCGCCGCGCTGGGCGGCGCCACGCTGGCCACCTACGTGCCGCCGTCCGGCAGCACCTGGCGCAGCCGGCTCGGGTGCGGGCCGTGCGACGTCGCCGCGGCCGCGACCGTCGTCGTCCCGCCGATCCTGCTCGCGCCGGCACCCACCGCGACCATGGCGCTCGTGGCCGTCGCGGCCACCGGCTTCGGCCTGTTCCAGCGCCGGGACGCCGCCGGCGCCTCCTGCCCCGTCTGACCCCGACCGGAGGACGAACCATGAGCTACACCCTGACCGCCACCGTGACCGCCCCCTTCGCCGAGACCGTGACGCAGGTCCGCGAGGCCCTGTCCGCGCAGGGCTTCGGGGTGCTCACCGAGATCGACATGGCCGCGACCCTGCAGACCAAGATCGGGGCCGAGATCGAGCCCTACCTCGTGCTCGGCGCCTGCAACCCGCCGCTCGCGCACCGGGCCCTGCAGGCCGACCGCTCCGTCGGCGCCCTGCTGCCCTGCAACGTCGTCGTGCGTGACCTGGGCGACGGCAGCACCGCCGTCGAGGCCGTCGACCCGCACGCCATGATGTCCGTGGCCGACAGCCCCGAGCTGAAGGCCGTGGCCGACGACGCCGCCGGCCGGCTGCGCACCGCGCTCGGCTCGCTGTCCTGAGGCTGCCGGGACAACCGTCTGCGCGGCAGTTCGTCGTCGGTGCGGCACTTCGATGTGCCGCACCGACGACGAACTGCCGCGGTGACTCCTCCGCGACGCCCTGTCAGCCGGCGTAGGTCTCGAGCTCGGCCACCTGCGGCGTGCCGGACGACGAGGTGATCTCGAAGTCGATCTTGTCCAGGGTCGTGGTGGGCACGCCGATGACTCCCGCGCCGCTGCCGGTGGCAAGCACCTGGCCGGTGTCGTGGTTCACCACCTGCCACGACCCGATCGTCCCCACGGTCCCCGCCGTCTCGCGGACGACGAGCGAGGACACGGTGGTCGCGGAGTCCCACTTCACCGAGATCCGGCCCGTGGAGCCCTCCGGCGACCAGTACGTGGCCAGGTCACCGTCGCGCACGTTGCCGTAGCTCGTCCCGCTCGCCTTGCTGGACCCGTCCGAGCCGGCACCGATCGACAGGTTCTCCCCGCTCGGCGGGTCCGTCGGCTCGTCCGTCGGCTCCGGCGTCGGGTCCTCCGTCGGCTCCGGGTCCGGCGTCGACCCGCCGAACGTCACCTGCAGGGAGCCGTCCGCCGCGAACGACCAGTCCATGGCGCCGTCGTAGGCGGAGCAGGCCGACCCGTCCGAGCCGTCCCAGAACGAGTTACCGCCGGCGTCGGTACCGAGGTAGCGGTCGGTGGACCCGCTGTCGCAGGACACGTTCCCGCTGAACACCGAGCTGCCACCGTCGAAGTTGAAGTTGCGCTGCTCGTTGCCGACCGCGACGTTGCCCTCGACCGCCATCGTGCCCAGGTTCCTGTTGTAGGTGAACCCGTGCTTGCCGTTGTCCACCGCGTAGGAGCCGCGGACGACGTGGTCGACGGCGATGTCCTCGCCACCGAGCTTGAACCCGTTGCGGTCGCCGGCACCGGCCTGGGAGCCGTCGGACAGCGTGCCGTTGGAGTAGGCCAGCGAGCTCTCGATCGTCACCTCGCCGATCGGGCCGGTCGCGGACTTGGTGTACAGGTCCCAGCCGTCGTCGATGTTGTGGTGGGCGACGGTGTCCCGGAAGACGTTGCCCGGACCGGAGGTGAGCTTCGCGGCGAACCCGTCGGCGTCCTCGCCGTCGGAGTCGGCGTTGTCGTGGGACTCGCTCGACACCACCAGGTTGTCCGACGGCCACTGGTCCCGCGGCGCCCCGGCGACGAACCGGGAGATCTGCAGGCCCGTGTCGTGGTTGTACCGGGTCACGACCCGCTCGATGACGTTGTGGTCACCGCCGAGCAGGATGCCGTTGTCCCCGGCGTGCTGGACGACGAGGCCGTACACGTGCCAGTAGTCGCCGCCGATGGCCAGGCCGCGGTTCGCGGAGTCCTCGACCTGCGCCGAGAAGTCCAGCACCGGGGTCTCGCCCGGCAGGGCGGACAGCAGGGTGCGGTCACCGGGCAGCCCGTCGTGGCCGGGCTCGATCGTCACGGTGTCGGCCAGGTCGTAGGTGCCGCCCGCGAGGAAGATCTCCCCGCCCGCGTTCACGCGGTCGATCGCCGCGGCGAGCGTGGTCGGGTCGGACACGGTGCCGGCCGCGCCGCCGGAGCCGCCCGGGGCCACGTAGAGCGTGTCGGCGCCGGGCTGCGGCTCGTCGGTGGGCTCCGGCGTCGGGTCCTGCGTGGGCTCCGGGGTGGGGTCCTCGGTCGGTTCGGGCGTGGGGTCCGGGTCCGACGGCGATCCCGCGTAGGTCTCGAGCTCGGCGACCCGAGGGGTGCCGGACGACGAGGTGATCTCGAAGTCGATCTTGCTCAGCGAGGTGGTCGGGATGTCGATGACGCCCGCGCCGCTGCCGGTGGCGAGCACCTGGCCGGTGTCGTGGTTCTGCACCTGCCAGGAGCCGATGTTCCCTGCCGAGCCGGCGGCCTCGCGGACGACGATCGAGGACACCGTCGTCGCGGAGTCCCACTTCACCGAGATCCGGCCCGTGGAGCCCTCCGGCGACCAGTAGGTGGCCAGGTCACCGTCGCGCACGTTGCCGTAGCTCGTCCCGCTCGCCTTGCTGGACCCGTCCGAGCCGGCACCGATCGACAGGTTCTCCCCGCTCGGCGGGTCCGTCGGCTCGCCCGTCGGCTCCGGCGTCGGGTCCTCCGTCGGCTCCGGGGTGGGTTCCTGCGTCGGCTCGCCCGTCGGCTCCGGCGTCGGGTCGGGTGCGGTGGGGGAGCAGGAGCCGTCCGAGACCTGCATCCCGGTGTTCGCGCCAGCCGTGGCGTCCAGCAGGTTCGGTACGCACTCGGCACCGTCGAGGTCGTAGGAGTACGGCACCGAGATCGAGTCCGTCGACGTCGGGTTCGGCCCGGCGGGGTGGTTGTCGGTGTCGTCGGCGGTCCAGGTGATGTTGTCCCAGATGTTGCCGCTGACCTCCCAGGTCCCCCTGTCGTCGGTGTAGAACGTGCCGAGCGGATCCTTGGAGTCCTGGAAGTAGTTGTTCTCGACCAGGGCCCGCGCGCCGAGCCGGGAGTTGATGCCGGACTTGGCGAGCCCGACGAAGTGGTTGTTGTACGAGTGGGCGGTGCCGGCCCGCAGCAGCGGCGTGCGCGAGTCGATGTTCTCGTACAGGTTGTGGTGGTAGGTCACCGGGCCGTTGCCGGTGTCGCCGTCGCTGGACCCGACGAGGCCGCCACGCCCGGAGTTCCGCAGAACGGAGTACGACAGCGTCACGTAGGTGGTGTCGGCCTTCATGTCGAACAGGGCGTCGTAGCCCTCGGACTCGCCGCCCGAGGCCTCGAGGGTCACGTGGTCCACCCACACGTTGGACACGCCGGACTCCATGCCGATCGCGTCACCGCCGTTCGAGGTGGGGGAGCCGGACTTCTTGACGTTCCGCACGTGCACGTTCTGGATGACGATGTTGTGCGCGGAGCGGAGGTGGATGCCGAGCTCGTCGAACAGGGCGCCGTCGCCCACGCCGACGAGGGTGACGTTGCTGATCTCCTTGAGCTCGATCTTGTCGTCGGCGGTGTTGCACGAGTCGCCGGACACCTTGGACGTGTTGCCGTGGTCGATGATCCCCTCGACCTCGATGACGATCGGGGTGTCGCTGCTGGCGCGGGTGCACAGGGCCTCGTGGATCTCCGTGCCCGTGGTGGCACGCACCGTCTGACCACCGGCGCCGCCGGTGGTCCCGCCGTTCTGGGTGGCGAACCCGGTGGGTGTTCCGCTGGCCGCGTGGGCGTCGCTCGCCCACAGGGCGGTCATCCCCATCGTCGCGGCCAGGGCCAGTCCGGCCCCTGCCGCGGTGAACCGTCGTCCGGCTGCACTTCTCATCGTTGCCTCACTTCGTCGTCGAATCGGGCACTGCGGATCGTGCGGCACGTCACGGGACGTCGCCGACCGGACCCTGGCAGGGCCGGTGCAGACCGCTCCGTCGCGGTCACCGGACGCGCTGTCGTGACGCGATGCCTCATCGGGAGGTCCCTCGGAGCGACCCGTCCCGCCGTTGCGACACGTCACCCGGATGAGGCGCGACTCCTGGTGGGAATCGGTTTCTCACAGTAGACACCGGTTTCTTCAAGCGCAAGACCTGCACAGTTGCCCGAGGCGCGTCCCGTCCGCTGGCGGTGCGCTCCGGGCAATCGGCCACTAGCGTGTGCGCATGGCGGCAGCAGCGGTCCCGGCCGGTGCGCCCGGGACCTCGGCCCCGGAACGCACCGCGGTCATCATCGAGGACGACGACGACGTCCGCGCCCTGCTCGAGGAGGTCCTTGGCCAGGCCGGGTTCGAGACGTCCAGCGCCGCCGACGGCCGCTCCGGGGTCGAGCTCGTGGAGCGGACGGACCCCCTGGTGACGACCCTCGACGTCAGCCTGCCCGACATCGACGGCTTCGAGGTGTGCCGCCGCATCCGGCGGGTGTCGGACACCATCGTCGTCATGCTCACGGCCCGTACGGACGAGGTCGACACCCTCATGGGCCTCGACGCCGGGGCGGACGACTACCAGACGAAACCGTTCCGGCCGCGCGAGCTGCGGGCCCGGATCGAGGCCATCATGCGCCGGCAGGGCCGATCCGAGGCGCGGTCCCCGGGGGGCTCAGCGGGCCCGGGGACCGCCACCACGGTGACGAGCGACGGCCTGGCGATCGATCTGCTCGGCCGCACGGTCAGCGTCGACGACGTCGAGGTCCACCTCACCCGCAGCGAGTTCGACCTGCTGGCGGCTCTCGCCGGCGAGCCCGGCCACGTGCTCTCGAAGGACGGCCTCGTCCGCGTCCTGTGGGTCGACGAGTACGACGTCGGGACGCCGGTCACGGGCTCGGACCGCCGACGCGTCGAGGTCCACCTGGCCAACCTGCGCCGCAAGATCGGCGACGACCCGGCCGCACCGCGCTGGATCCGCACGGTCCGCGGTGTGGGCTACCGCTTCGACCAACGGGCGTGACCGAGCGCCGCCCGCACCAGACCCGCCGCGCTCTGCGCCTCGGCGATGACCTCCCGACCCTGGCACCGGGCGGACCGGTCGTCGTCCGCGTCCGTCGGCTGGTCCAGCGCGGACTGGCAGCGCCAGGTGACCTCGGCCAGCCGGTCGAGGCCCAGCATGACCGCCGAGCTGTGCAGGGTGAGCAGCCGGACACGGGCCGCGTCGTCCTCGCCGCTCACGAGCGCCCGGCGGCAGGCCGCGAGCCGGCGCGGCAGGAGCTGGAGCCAGATCGTGGCGAAGCGCTCCACGGCCCGCTCGTCACCGTCGAGCTCGGCCACCAGCTCGTGCCAGGCACGGGCGACCGCCACCACGTCCGCGGTGGTTCCCGGTGGGTCGGTCTGCTCCCGGACTGACGGCACCGCCGCGCGGGGGACCGCGGCGGTGCCGTCGTCGGTGACCTGGGCAGCGGGGTCGGAGTCGCTACCACGCGTCTCGGTCGATGTGGTCACAGCACGAGACTGGCCGACCGACCTCGAGGCCACGTCCTACCCACCGCAGGACGGGCTCAAGATCTGCTCAAGATCCCGCACCGCCCGGACGCCGGGCCGACGCCGTGGCGCGGAACCGCTCGAGGGCGGCCAGGACCGCGTCGTCGCCCCCGTCGCTCTCGAGGACGTGCTGCAGGGCACGTGCCGCGTCCGCCAGCATCTCGTCACCGAACGTGCCGGCGGACCCGGCGATCGTGTGGCACAGCCGGGCGGCCTCGCGCCGCCGGTCCGGGTCGCGCACCCCACCGTCGAGGCGCAGCAGGTCCGCGACCCGGTCGGACCGGGCCTGGTTGCGCCGCCCTGCGCTGCGGGCGAGCTCGGCGACGGTGTCCTGCAGCGGGTCGTCGTCCGGGCAGGCCGGCGTGCCGGTCACGTGTCCCACCCCAGGGCGGCGGCGAGCCGGTGCGCCAGCTCGAGCGGGTCGAACGGCTTGGTGATGACGGCCGCCGCGCCCAGCCCGTCGAGGGCCGCGATGTCCTGGGCACCCACCTTCGCCGTGAGGAAGACGACGGGCACGTCCCGCAGGACGTCCACCGCGCGCAGTCGGGCCAGGACGGTCGGCCCGTCGAGCGTCGGCATCATGACGTCGAGCAGGACGGCGTCCGGGCGGACACGTCGGGCCAGCGCGACCCCCTCCGTCCCGTCGCCGGCCGAGTGCGTCTCGTACCCGCCGACGGCGGACAGCGACAGCTCGGCGACCTCGCGGATCGACGGGTCGTCGTCGATCACCACCACGCAGCGGGGTCTCGTCGTCACCTGACAGGTCCTCCGTCCGATCGGCCGCCTCCCGACGACGGTAGCGCGAAGCATCGGTCGCTGCGCCGCACGCGCACGGTGTGCCCGAGCCACGGCGGGCGCCTCGACGCTCACCTACGCTCTGGCTATGGAGGACGCCCGAGGCGCCGCCACCCGCGCCCAGGACCGTTTCGTCCGCTGGTGCTGGGTCGCCGGCACGATGCTCGTCGTCCTCGTCGCCGTGCTCGCCGGTCCCGTCGACGCCGGTCTCCGCGAGCAGGTCGCGCGGTCCGCCATCGCCGCGGCCGGCGTCCTGGCCGCCCTGAGCTGCGGCTCGCGGGCCGTGAGGTCGACGGGGCGCCGCCGTCGCGCGTGGGGCGCTCTCGCCCTGGGCGCCGTCGTCGGGCTCCTGGGCAACCTGTGGGCGGCGGTCGCCGGGGACCCGGCCACGGGCGACGTGGCATACATCGGCGCGCTCGCCCTCGGCGCCGTCGGTCTCGCGTTCTTCCCGACCGTGCGTCCCCGGGGCCAGGACCTCGTGCGCATGCTGCTCGACAGCATCGTCGTGGGCGGCTCGGTGCTCTACATCGCCGTGTTCGCCGTCGTGCTCGACGAGCCGGCGCTCTCGACCGACCCGGCGCTGACCACGTATGCGCTACCGGTCGTCGACGCCCTCCTGGCCACCCTCGCCGTCCTGGTCATGACCCGCTCCGGCGCCGCGGAACGCGTCCCGCTCGTCCTCGTCGGCAGCGGCTTCGTGCTCTACGCGGTGGCCGACGTCGCATTCGCGCTGCTCTCGGCGGGGACCGGCTTCACGTTCGGCAGCATCGTCGACATGGGCTGGATCGGTGGCTACGTCGCCATCGCGGTCGCCGCCCGCCACCCCGCCGCCTCGGGCAGCCCCGTCACCCACCGGCGGTCGGACGGATCGCCGGTGCTCGGCACCGTCGTGACCTTCCTGCTGTTCCTCGCCGCCGCCCTGGTCCGGGTCAGCGACTCCGGGCAGGACGTGCCGTGGATGGCGGACGTGCTGTGGGTCGCCGTGCTCGTCGCCGTCGTCGCTCGTCAGATCCTCGTCGTGGTGGACAACGAGTCGCTGCGCCGGAGCCTGGAGCGGAGGGTCCGGACGCGCACGGCCCAGCTGCGCGCGCTCGCCGGCGAGCGGGAACGGACCCTCGAGTCGGTCGCCGACGGGATCTACGGCGTCGACGCCTTCGGCCGCCTGACCTTCGTCAACGTCGCCGGCGCCCGCACGCTCGGCGTGTCGCCCGGCGACCTCGTCGGGCAGGACGTGCACGCCACCTTCCACGCACCGGGCCCGGACGGGGCCCCCTTCCCGGCGGAGCACTGCTACGTCACCGAGGCGGTGCGCGACGGCATCACCACCACGGCCGAGCAGGACGTCTACCGACGTCCGGACGGCAAGGACGTGCCCGTCGAGGTCACCGCGAGCCCGTTGCGCGCCGACGGCGCCGTCCGCGGCGCCGTCGTCGTCTTCCGCGACGTCACCGAGCGTCGCGAGATGGAGCGGATCAAGGACGACTTCGTCGCGGTCGTCTCCCACGAGCTGCGCACCCCGCTGACCTCGATCCGCGGGGCGCTCGGGCTGCTCGACAGCGGCCTGCTGGCGGACTCTCCCGAGCGGGCCGGGCGCATGATCCGCATCGCCCTGACCAGCAGCGAGCGCCTGAGCCGGCTCGTCGACGACATCCTCGACATCGAGCGGATGGCCACCGGGTCGACCCCCCTCGACCTCGCCGAGCACCGCGTCGACGACCTGGTCGCCACGGCCGTGGACCAGGTGGCGATCGTGGCCGACGAGGCGGGGGTGGACGTCGTGACGGTCGAGTCCGGCGAGATCGTCAGCGCCGACGGCGACCTCATCGTGCAGACGCTGACCAACCTGCTGTCCAACGCGGTGAAGTTCTCCCCTCCCGGCAGCACCGTGCGGGTGACGGCGGTCCCCGTCGGCGACCTCGTCGAGGTGTGCGTCGAGGACGAAGGACGCGGCATCCCGCCGGACAAGCTGGAGTCGATCTTCCGTCGGTTCGAGCAGATCGACGCCTCGGACGCCCGGGAGCGCGGTGGCACCGGCCTGGGTCTGGCGATCGCGCGCAGCGTCGTCGAACGGCACGGAGGGCGCATCTGGGCCGTCAGCGACGGGCCCGGGACCGGGGCGAGCCTCCGCTTCACGCTGCGTCGTGCCGCGGCGGGCGTCGACGGGGCGGACGGATCACCCCCGCAGGAGGTCGGGACGGCGGTCGGGGCCGACGACGGCCCGGACGACGCGCCCCCGACGGCCGCGCCGGACCGCGTGGTCGTCGCCGCCACCGACCCCTATGTCGTGCGGGCGCTCCGGTCCGTGCTGGAGGGAGCCGGCTACGACGTCGTCGGCTCCGCCGACGGCGAGGAGGCCGTGGCGCACGTGATCGCCGACCGGCCCGCCGCCCTGGTGCTCGACCCGGGGACTCGGGACAGCGACGGCATCGAGGTGCTGCGGCGGGTGCGCGAGGCCCGGACGGCCGCCGAGACACCGGTCGTCGCCGTCTCCGGCACCGCGCGGCACGACGCGCAGATCGGGGAGCTGGCCGACCGCTGGCTGGTCGAGCCGGTCGCCCCGGACGACCTGCTGGAGGCCGTCCGGGAGGCCGTCCGCCGACGGCCCCACCGCGAGCAGGTCCTCGTGGTCGAGGGCGACGACGCGTTGCGCCACGCGCTGGCGACGTCCCTGGAGGGCGCCGGGCTCGTGGTCACCCCGGCCGGTTCGCTCGACGCCGCCCGCCGGGCGATGCGGGCCGGGACACGACCGGACCTGGTCCTGCTCGACCTGACGCTGCCCGACGTCACCGGACGCGACCTCGTCGCCGACCTCCTGGACCCGGCCGCCGGCCGGAGCGCCGAGCCCACCGTTCCCCCGGCACCCCGCCCACCGAGGACCTGATGACCGACACCCTCGACATCCGCGTCAGCACCGGCACCGGCACCGGACGCACGACGCTGTCCGCCTTCGACGCCGCCCTGTCCGCCGCGGGGGTCGGCGACTTCAACCTCGTCCGGCTCAGCTCGGTCGTCCCGCCGGGCAGCATCGTCCACGAGGTCGACGGTCGCGACCAGCTCCAGGGTGCCCACGGTGACGCGCTGTACTGCGTGTACGCCGAGGCGCACGCCTCGTTGCCGGGCCACGAGGCGTGGGCCGGCATCGCCTGGTCGGCCCACGAGGACGGCAGCGGCGCCGGCCTGTTCGTCGAGCACGAGGGCCCGTCGCACGAACAGGTGGCCGTCGACCTGACGCACAGCCTCGACGACCTCTCCGTCACCCGCGGCGGCGTCTACCGCCCCGCGGGCCGGCTCATCGCCGGCATCACCTGCGACACCCTGCCGGTGTCCGCCGTCGTGGTCGCGACGTTCCGGCGCGCCGGGTGGCAGGATCTCCCGCTGTGAGCACCGAGGTCACCGTCGAGACCGTCGTCGACGGCGAGCTGGCCGAGCGCTTCTGGGGGCTGTACCGCGAGGCGTTCGAGCCGCTGCGCACCCGGGCCGCGGCGCGGCACGTGCTGCACCGCCACGAGTTCGACGAGGAGATGGCCGACCCCCGGGTGCTCAAGCTCCTGGCCCACGACGAGTCCGGCGAGGCCGTCGGGCTGACGACCCTGGCCACGGACCTGGCGGCCGTGCCCTGGGTGAGCCCGGAGTTCTTCGCGGCGCGGTACCCGGAGCACGCCGCGCGCGACGCCGTCTGGTACATCGGCTTCACCCTCGCCCACCCGGGCCGGCGCTCCACCCGGACCTTCATGGACATGATCGACGTGCTGGTCGCCCGCCTGGCCGAGCACCACGTGGTGTGCGCCTACGACGTGTCCCGCTTCAACGACGACGGCCTGCGGTTCGCCGACAACCTGCGTCGTCACCTGGAGCGGACCCGGGACGTCACCGTGGAGACCGTCGACCGGCAGACGTACTACGCGACGACGTTCCACTGAACCGCCGGCCGGCTCAGCCCACCGGGCTCGGCCGCCCGACCAGCTCCTCCGCGACCCGGGTCGCCACGTACCGCGCGTCGCGGCTCACGCCCGGGATCTGCTCCGACGCCTTGGCGTACTGGAAGTCCTGCCCGACGGTGTAGAGCCCTGGCACGTCGGTGACCCCGCGCACCTGGCGCACGCGTCCGTGCTCGTCCAGCACCGGCAGGTCGACCCAGTCCTCGAGCCCCGTGCGGAACCCCGTGCACCAGACCACCGTGCCGACGTCGAGCACCGTGCCGTCCGCGGCGACCGGCAGACCGTCGCTGACGTCCTCGATGCGCGGGACCCGCCGGATGCCTGCCCGGCGCAGGTCCCGGGGGCGCTCCCGCACCAGCAGGTCCGCCCGGGACTGCAGGACGGGCCGCGCCCGGCGACCGACGGGCGTGTCGATCGTCAGCACGTGCCGGAACACGAACGCCACGACCCGGGTGCCGAGGTTCCGCCCGAACCAGCCGTCGATGCGGAACGGCAGGTGCCCGGCCTCGGTGCCGGCCAACCAGGTCTCGTGGTCCCGGGCGGCCTCGACGGCGATCTCCGCTCCGCTGTTGCCGACGCCGACGACCAGCACCGGCCCGTCGGCGAGCTGCGCGGGGTTGCGGTACCCGGTCGAGTGCAGGGCCCGGATCCCCGGGCTCAGGCGATCGGCGAGCTCCGGCACCCGGGGAACCTGGAGGCCACTCATCGCGACGACGACGGCCTCCGCCAGGTGCTCGCCGTCCGACGCCTCCAGCCGGAACCCGGCACCGTCGGCCGCGAGCCGGGTGACCCGGACGCCGTGCCGCACGGGCAGGCCGAACTCTCGCTCGTAGCGCTCCAGGTAGTCCGCGAACTCGTCCTTCGTCGGCACCGGGCCGCGGCGCCCGAGGTCCAGGCCGTCCAGGTGGTCGACGCGGGGCGGGGTGAAGAGGCGCAGGGAGTCCCAGCGGTGTCGCCAGGAGTCCCCCGCCCGGGCGGCGGCGTCGAGCACCACGTGCTCGACGCCCAGCCGCGAGAGGTGGTACGAGGTGGCCAGTCCGGCCTGGCCCCCGCCGACCACCACGACGGGTGCCTCGTGCTGCTGGGTGCTCATGGCTCCTCCTCGGACGTCGGGCCGGACCTCGTGCGGTCCGTGTCCTCGACGCTACGGAGCCGTGCGCCGCCCCAGTATCAGGAGTTCTCCCCAGGCCAGGAGCCCGTGGTCGGCGGCGAAGAGCGCGACCGCCGCCCGGCTGGACACGCCGATCTTGCGGTAGGCGTGCTGCAGGTGCTGGTCCGCCGTCTTCGGGCTGATCCCCAGCGTCCGGGCCACCTGCTTGGTGGCCAGCCCGCGCGCCACCAGGCCCACGACGCGGCTCTCCCGCTCGGTCAGGCCGGCCGGACGCGCCAGCGGCGGCGGCTCCTGCCCGGCGGCCTCGACCACCGCGGCGACGGCGTCGGCGTCGAGGCGTCCGTCCGCCACGTCGCGCGCCAGGGCGTGGATGGCGGCGGCCGGCGGGAGTCCCCAGCCGTGCGGTGGATCCTCCACGGCGGACCGCATGGCGTCCGCCGCGGCGAGGATCCGTGCCGGCACCCCGAGGGCGGCCGCAGGCAGCCCCCGGTGGTACCCGGAACCGTCCAGGCGCTCGTGGTGGCAGACGGCGTCCCGCGCCAGCGCGGCGAGGAAGGGCGAGGCGGCGCAGACGCGCTCGGTGTAGTACGGGTGCAACCGCACCTGCTCCCGTTCCTCGGCGGTGAGCGGCCGGCGTGCGAGCCAGGTGCGCGCCGGGACGCTGATCCGCCCCACGTCCTGCAGCAGGGCGGCCCGACGAACCTCCCGGACGGCCGCCGCGTCCATGCCGACCAGCTCGGCCGCCCCGCCCGCGAGCGCCGCGACCTGCCGGGACCGGCCGGCCCAGGCCGGCCCGACGACGTCGGCGACCTCCCCGAGCGCCGCGACGGCGTCGTCGACCTGGTCGGCCGGGATCTGGACGGGCTCCCCGGGTTCGGCGGCCAGCACGTCCTCCCAGGTCACACCGTCGTCCCGCGGCCCGCCCAGGACGTCCTGGTGGTGGCGAGCGAGCAGGCCGGCTAACCGCGGGTCGTGGGCGCGGCCCGCGCGGTCGGCGACGACGGCGGCCGCGTGCGCGCTGCCCCCGGCCGCGGCGTGGTGGGCGGCGTCGCGGGCGACGAGGGTGAGCCGCAGCGCGGTCGGGATCTCCTCGCCCCGGCCCCGTCCCAGCACCCCGGTCCCGTCCCAGCGATCGGTCAGGTGGTGCAGGTCCTCCGCGACGCCGCCGAGGCCCAGGTGCCGGGTCAGGTGCTGGGCGACCTCGCACAGGGCCAGGTACTCGCGCGGCTCGTAGGCGGCGGCCCGCGGCAGTCGCGCGACCGTCTGCCCGACGACGACGGGCACCGACGCCCCGGGGTCGGGCAACGACCGCAGCATCACGCCCCTCTGCTCGCGCCGGCTGCCCCAGATGACGTCGACGATCGACTCGGTGATCGGCCCCCCGAAGATGCCCGCCTTGACGGTCGCGTCGGCGGCGCAGCCCGCGTACGCCAGGAGGCTGAGGTAGTACGCCTGCCGACGGACGGCGTCGTCGACCCCCGCGACGTCGCACAGCCGCATCGTCGCGGCGGTCGCCTCGAGGCCGTGCGCCCAGGGGAAGCCCATGCCGAGGTCGGTGGCCAGGCAGAGCGCCGCGGCGACCTCGGCGGCGCGTACCGGCTGTGCCGGGGCCGACGCCGTGTCAGCCATGCTGCCGACGATAGTCCGGCCCCCGGGGCCACGCCCGTGGCGGGTGACGGGTCCGCCCGTGGGTCGTCTCGCGCTCGGGGACGAGCTGCCGCCAGGATGGACCCGTGCCCACCGCTCCTGACGACGCCGAGATCGAGCTCATCCGCCGCTCGGGCGTGGCGCTGCGCGTCGGCCGGTTGTCCCTGTCCGCCGGGACGGGGTCCTACCGGGTCAAGGCCTCGATGGCCCGCGCCGCGCGTGCCCTGGGGATCGAACGACATCAGGCCCACGTGACGCTGACCGAGATCACGACCACGTCGCACCGCGGACCGAGCTTCCGCACCGAGGTCACCGAGGTGCGCAGCGTCGGGATCAACTCGGACCGCCTGTGCGCCCTGGAGCGCTTCGCCCAGGACGTCGAGCGGGACCGGCCGGTCAGCGTCGAGGACGCCACCGCACGGCTCGACCGCATCCAGGACAAGCCGCCGCTGTACCCCGCGGTCCTCAACGCCCTGTGGGCCGCGATCGCCTGCGCGGCGTTCGCCTTCCTCAACAACGGCGGCGTCGTCGAGATCGTCGGTGTCTTCCTCGGCGCAGGGTTCGGTCAGGCCCTGCGCCGCGCCCTGATCCACCGCGGCTGGAACCAGTTCGGGGTGACGATGCTGGCCGCGGCGCTGGCCACCTCCACCTACGTCGGCTTCCTGGCGGCGTTCGGCGCGCTCGGGGGTGCCGCGACCAACCACGAGGCCGGGTACGTCTCCGCGGTGCTCTTCCTGGTGCCCGGGTTCCCGCTGGTCACCGGCGCACTGGACCTGGCCAAGCTGGACTTCTCGGCGGGGCTGGCCCGGCTGACGTACGCGCTGATGATCCTCACCTCGGCCGCGCTGGCGGTGTGGGGCGTCTCGATGGTCGTCGGGCTCTCCCCGGTCCCGGACGAGCCGATGGGGCTCGACCCGGGCCTGCTGCTCGGGCTGCGGCTGCTGGCGAGCTTCCTGGGCGTGCTCGGGTTCGCGCTGATGTTCAACAGTCCGTGGTCGATGGCGCTGGCGGCGGCGTCCATCGGGATGGTCGCCAACGTCGGCCGGCTGTGGCTGGTCGACGCCGACGTCCCGGTCCAGGCCGCCGCGGCCGCCGCCGCGCTGGTGGTCGGACTGCTCGCGGCCGTCGTCGCCCCGCGGATGAACGTGCCGCGCGTGACGGTGTCGGTCCCCGCCGTCGTGATCATGGTCCCGGGCGCCTCGGCGTACCGGGCGATCTACTACATGTCGAACGGGGCGACGTCGCAGGCCCTGGCCTACGCCGTCGAGGCCGGGCTGGTGGTGGCGGCGCTCGCCATCGGGCTGGCCGTGGCCCGGATGCTCACCGATCCGGAGTGGGGGTTCGAGCGCTGACGCTCCTCCCGCCACTTTCAATCTATAGCCGAGAGGGGGTCTTGCGGCAAGACCCCCCGGCGGGCGCAGAATCACAGGCCTCACCGGCCCCGACGGGCCGACCGACCGGAGCTGATGCCCGTGCTGCCTCGCCGACCGTTCCACCTGTCCGAGCACCTCGCCGCCAAGGACGACCCCGCACTGATCGCCGCCGACGAGGCGCACTTCGCCGCGATCGCCGCCGCGATCGACCAGCAGGTCGCGGACCTGACCGCGCGCCTGGACGCCGCCCGTCGCGCCCCGGGTCGGTCCGGGCAGGCCGCCCTCGAGCGCGACCAGGAGATCCACCGCCTCTCCGCCCGGCTGCGGATGCTCCGGCGCTTCGGCGTCGACCTGTGCCTGGGCCGCATGGTGCGGACCGACGGGGTCACCTACGTCGGCCGGACCGGGCTGACCGACGCCGCGGGGGAGCGGCTGCTGCTCGACTGGCGCTCGCCCGCCGCCGAGCCGTTCTTCGGCGCTACGCACGGCGACCCGCGGGGGCTGGTCAGCCGACGGCGCTACCGGTGGACCGACGGGCGGGTCACCGACTACTGGGACGAGGTCTTCACCTCCGACGGGCTCGCGGGGCACGCCGCCCTGGACGACCAGTCCGCGTTCGTCGCGAGCCTGGGGGCCAGCCGTTCGCCCCGCATGCGCGACGTCCTCGCGACCATCGCGGCCGACCAGGACGCGATCGTGCGTGCAGGGTCGGCCGGCACCCTGGTGGTCGACGGCGGGCCGGGTACCGGCAAGACCGTCGTCGCCCTGCACCGGGCGGCGTACCTGCTGTACTCGGACCCGCACGTCGGCGAGCACCACGGGGGCGTGCTCTTCGTCGGCCCGCACCGGCCCTACCTCGACTACGTGGCCGACGTCCTGCCCGGCCTCGGTGAGGAGGGGGTGCGCACCTGCACCCTGGCGGACCTCGTGCCCGAGGGGGACGACGCCCCGCCCGAGACCGACCCGGTCGTCGCCCGGCTCAAGTCCGACGCGCGGATGGTGACCGTCGTCGACCCGGCCGTCGCGCTCTTCGAGCAGCCCCCGACCGAGGGGATGCTGGTCGAGACCCCGTCGGGCGACGTGTGGCTCGACCCGCGCGACTGGGCGGAGGCGTTCGACGCCCCCGACCCCGGGACACCGCACAACGAGGCGGCCGACGAGGTCTTCGGCGCGCTGCTGACGATCCTCGCCGACAAGCTCGCCGACGCGGTCGGGGAACCCGCGGAGGAGGGGTTCGGGTCCGACGAGAACCCCGGCTGGGACGCCGTGCCCGGGGTGCGCCTCGGCGACGACGAGTTCGACGCCTACGGGACCGCCGGTCCCGAGCCCGGGGTCGACCTGCGCGAGGAGCTGGCCGCCGACGACGCGCTGCGGCGCGCCGTGGCACGCGCCTGGCCGCTGCTGGAACCCACCGACCTCGTCGGGGACCTGTGGACGGTGCCCGCGTACCTGCGCCGGTGCGCACCGTGGCTGACGGCGGACGAGGTCGCCGCGCTGCAGCGTCCGGACGCGCACGGGTGGACCGGGGCCGACCTGCCGCTCCTCGACGCGGCCCGCCGCCGGCTCGGGGACCCCGACGCTGCCCGCCGTCGCCACCGGGCCGAGGCGGCGCGGGCCGCCGAGCGCGCCCGGATCGCCGACGTCGTCGAGCACCTGATCGCCACCGACGACTCCGATCTCGGCGTGATGTCCATGCTGCGGGGCCAGGACCTGCAGGCGGCGCTGGTGGGCGACGCGGGGGTGACCGTCCCCACGCCGGACGCACTCGCCGGGCCGTTCGCGCACGTCGTCGTCGACGAGGCCCAGGAGCTCACGGACGCGCAGTGGCAGATGCTGCTGGCCCGCTGCCCGTCCCGCAGCCTCACCGTCGTGGGGGACCGGGCCCAGGCGCGGCACGGGTTCGCCGAGTCCTGGACCGAGCGGCTGACGTGGGTCGGGCTGGACCGCATCGGGCAGGCGTCGCTGACGATCAACTACCGCACGCCCGAGGAGGTCATGGCGGTGGCCGCCCCGGTGATCCGGGCGGCGGTCCCCGACGCCAACGTCCCGACGTCGGTGCGGCCCGGGGGCGCTCCGGTGCGGTGCGGGACGACGGCGGACCTCGTCCCGGTCGTGGACGCGTGGCTCGCGGAGCACCCCGAGGGCACCGTGTGCGTGATCGACGCGGGCCGGTCGGCCGACGCCGCCGTCGCGGGCCGCGACCGGGTGCGGTCCCTGACCCCCGAAACCGCCAAGGGCCTCGAGTTCGACCTCGTGGTGCTCGTGGAGCCGGAGCGGCTGGGTGACGGGATCGAGGGTGCCGTGGACCGGTACGTCAGCATGACCCGGGCCACCCGCGAGCTCGTGGTGCTGAGCCGACCGCGAGCGGCCGGAAGTGTACCCACCCGCACCTGAACGCGACCTGATCACCACCTGCTCCCGTTCCCAGACTCGTGTGTTTACGCTCGCCGTCCTGCACCCTCGGGAGGAGTCACCCATGTCGATCAAGCGTCCGCTCGCCGCCGCCACCCTGGCTGCGGTCGTCGCCCTCGCCGGCTGCAGCGCCGGCTCCGAGAGCGAGGACACCTCGTCCGCGTCGGCCGCCCCCAGCGCCGAAGCCACGCCGGACGCCGGAGCCGCGCCCGAGGCAGGCGCCGCGCCCGAGGCCGACCTCGAGGACGTGCCCGACGTCGTCGCCGAGGTCAACGGGGAGGAGGTCGGCCGCGAGGAGTTCGTCACGAGCTTCGAGGGACAGCTGCAGCAGGCGGCTCTGTCCCAGCAGCAGAGCGGTGCCGGTGCGGTCGACCAGGACGCGCTCAAGCAGCAGGTCGTCGAGCAGCTGGTGAACAACCGGCTCCTGACCCAGGCCGCGGCCGAGGCCGGGATCGAGCCCACCGCGCAGGACGTCCAGTCCACGCTCGAGGACGTCGCCGCGCAGAACGGGCTCGAGTCCGCCGACGCGGTCGTCTCCGCGCTGGAAGAGCAGGGCCTGACGGAGGAGCAGGTGCGCGAGGACGCCGCGACCCAGTTCCAGGTCTCCACCTACATCGAGTCCGAGGCCGACGTGCAGGAGCCGTCCGAGCAGGAGCTGCGCGCGCAGTACGACACGCTCGTCGAGCAGATGGAGTCCCAGGGCGGCGACGGCGCGTCGGCACCCGAGGTCCCGCCGTTCGAGGACGTGCGCGACCAGCTCGCCCAGCAGGCCACCAGTCAGCAGCAGAGCGCGGCGATCGACACGATCGTCACCGACCTGCGCGAGGACGCGGACGTCACGATCCACCTGTGAGCCCTGCCGGGCGGAACGCCCGGTCACCGTCCGACGTTGAGCGGGCAGTGACCAACCGAGGAGTACAGATGGATCAGGGCCACGGGCACGACGTCGGGCTGCGGGTCGAGCACGCGATCATGGCGCGGCTGCAGACGGAGTCGCCGGAGCTCGTGCTGGCGGACGACCGCGACGGGCTGCTGGCGCGGTTCCGGGAGCTGCGCACGGAGTTCCAGCGGCTGCGGCTCATCTACCAGTTCGGCATCGAAGAGGTGTCGACCAAGGTGAACATCCTGCGCCAGGAGTTCGAGAGCACCTACGACTACAGCCCGATCGAGCACGTGCGCAGCCGGCTCAAGGCCCCTGACAGCATCCTGACCAAGGCGGTGCGCCAGGGCACCGACCTCACGGTCCCGGCGATCCGGTCCGAGATCCGCGACATCGCCGGCATCCGGATCACGTGCTCGTTCGTCTCCGACGTCTACTGGATCGCGGAGATGCTCAGCACCCAGGCCGACCTGCGGCTGATGGCCACCAAGGACTACATCGCCGCGCCGAAGCCGAACGGCTACCGGTCGCTGCACCTCATCGTCGAGGTGCCGGTCTTCCTGTCCGACCACGTCGAGCACGTCCCGGTCGAGCTGCAGGTCCGCACCATCGCCATGGACTTCTGGGCCTCGATGGAGCACAAGCTGCACTACAAGTACAACGCCGAGCTGCCGGCGGACCTCGCCGCGGAGATCGACGACGCCGCCCGCGTCGCGGCCGAGCTCGACGCCCGGATGGGCCGGTTGCGCGACGAGGTCCGGCCGTCGCCCCGAGCGAGAGCCGACGACGACCGCGCCGCCCTGCACGGCTGACCTGCGCGGCTGACCTGCGCGGCCGGTCCGCGCGCCGGTCCGCCTCAGCCCCGGAGGAACTCTCGGACCACGGTCGCGAACCCCTCCGGGTCGGTCTGGTCCGCCACGTGCTGCTGGCCCTCGAGCGTCACGACCCGGCAGTCCGGGACGGACCCCGCCACGGTCCGGATCGCGTCCTGCAGGAACTCCGGGCTGTCCCCGCCCCGGATCAGCAGGGTCGGCGCCGTGACGGCGGCCGCCTCGGCGGGGTCCAGCAGCAGCGGGACGCTCTCCTCGCGCGGCAGGGTCGGGGCCGTGGCCACGCGCGCCGGCCAGCTCGGCTGCTCCCGGAGCACGGCGAGCTCTGCCTCGGGCATGTGCAGGACGTCCCGCATCATGACCTCGACGGCTTCCTCGTACCGTCCGGCGTCGACCGCCGCCTGCACCCGGGCGACCACCTCGGGCGGCTGGGGGTGCGGCACGACCGCCGGTTCGTAGAGCACCAGCCGGCGCACCTGCGCGGTGCGTCCCGCGGCCCGGACCGAGAGGTAGCCGCCGAACGAGTGGCCCAGCACGTCGGTCGGGTGCCCGGCGTCGGCGACCACGGCCTCGACGACGGCGACCACGTCCTCGACCTCACGCTCCGGTGCCCAGTCCGGGCCGTCCGAGCTGCCGCCCCGTCCGCGCCGGTCCATCGCGTGCACCGTCCGGTCGTCGCTGAGGTACTCGGTGATGCGCCAGCGCCGGTGGTCGGACATCGACCCGTGCACCAGGAGCAGCGGGGGACCGGACCCGGTGCTCCACACCGCCAGCCGGGTCCCGTCCGGCGACGTGACGTACCACGGGTCTGATGACGACGTCTGGACCATCGCGACCTCCCGGGGACCGCCCTTCCAGGATCCCACCGGACCGACCGGCAGGCCATGTCACACCTCGTCGCTCACCGGTGTCGTATGGGTGAGACGAGAGGAACGGGATCATGCACCACACACAGGTCGTCGTGGTCGGCGCCGGGTACGCCGGTGTCGCGGCCGCGAACAGGATCGCCCGGGAGGGCGCAGCCCACGTCACGGTGGTCAACCCGCGCGACGAGTTCGTCGAGCGCATCCGCCTGCACCAGCACGCCGCCCGGACGGAGTCGGCGGTCCGCCCGCTGCGGTCGGTGCTGCGACCCGAGGTCGCGCTGCACGTCGGCACGGCCACCCGGGTCGCCGGGGACGGGGTGGAGCTGGCCGACGGCGGGGATCTCGCGGCCGACCGGGTCGTGCACGCCGTGGGCAGCGGCGCACCGCGGTCCCTGCCCGGGGCGCTGTCCGTGCAGCACCTTCCGGGCGCCACCGCGCTGCGCGACCGGCTCGACGCTGCGGCCCCGGGCACGCCGGTGACGGTCGTCGGCGGCGGGCTCACCGGGATCGAGACGGCGGCCGAGATCGCCGAGGGCCGTCCGCACCTGGTCGTGCGGCTCGTCGCGTCGACCCTGGCGGGCGGGCTGTCGGACGCCGGTCGCGACGTGCTGCGGCGCGCGCTCGCTGCGCTCGGCGTCGAGGTGCGCGAGGGTGAGCGGGTGGACCACGTCGGCGAGGGCATCACGGTGGACTCGACGTCGTTCACCGTGCCGGACCTGGCGCGGGCCAGCGGCCTCGCGGTGGACGAGGCCGGACGGCTGCGCGTCGACGAGTCGCTGCGGAGCGTGCAGGTCCCCACGATCGTGGCGGCCGGGGACGCCGCAGCTACGACGGCGCGGTGGAGCTGCCAGGCCGCCCTGCCGCTGGGCATCGCCGCTGCCACCACGGTCCTGGCCGAACTCCGCGGCCAGGAGCCGCCCGCGGCGTCGGTCGGGTTCACGGCGACCTGCGTCAGCCTGGGTCGCCGCCGGGGCCTGGTCCAACCCAGCGAGCTCGACGACACCCCGCGCGGCCGGGTGCTGGGCGGACGGACGGCGGCCCTGGTCAAGGAGCAGATCTGCCGCGGGACGGTATGGCTCGCCCGGCACCCGAGCCCGCTGTTCACGCGCGCGGGCGACCTGCCGCTGGTCCCGGCGTGGGAGGCGGCATGACCGATAGCCCGTCGGCCGACGACGCCGCGACCGGGCCGTTCGTCGAGCACCGCCCGCTGCTCTTCACCGTGGCCTACGAGCTGCTGGGCAGCGCCGCCGACGCCGAGGACGTCGTGCAGGAGACCTGGTTGCGCTGGTCGCGGGCGGTCCACGCGGCCGCCGGCGGCGGGGAGGAGATCCGCGACCCGCGGGCCTACCTCGTCGCGGTGGTGACGCGGCTGGGGCTGAACCACCTGCGGACCCTGAAGCGTCGTCGGGAGGACTACGTCGGGCCGTGGCTGCCCGAACCGGTCCGCGGCGTCGACGACCCGGTGGCCGACGCTCTGCTCGCCGAGTCGGTGGGGGTGGCGATGCTCCTGGTCCTGGAGACCCTCAGTCCGCTCGAGCGCGCCGTGTTCGTGCTCGGCGAGGTGTTCGGCTTCGGGACCGCCGAGATCGCCGCGGCCACGGGCCGGAGCCCGGCCGCGGTGCGTCAGACGGCGCACCGGGCACGGGAGCACGTCCAGGCCCGACGTCCGCGGTTCGACCCCTCGCCGCAGCAGCGCGCCGAGGTGGCCCGGCGGTTCGTCGTCGCGGCCCAGGCCGGCGACGTCGAGGGGCTGATGGACGTGCTCGCCCCGGACGTGGTGTCGCTGTCCGACGGCGGCGGGGTGGCCTCGGCGGCGCGGCGCCCGATCCGCGGGGCGGAGATGGTGGCGGCGTTCCTCGCCGGGCTGGTCCGCACGGCGGGGGCCGGCACCCGCTGGGAGGAGGGGTCCTACAACGGGCTTCCCGCCGTGGTGGTGCGCCGCGACGGGACGGCCGAGGTCGCCGTGCTGGTGGACACCTTCGGCGACCGGGTGACGGCGTTGTACCTGGTCCGGAACCCGGAGAAGCTGGGAGGCCTCGACGAGGCCCGGCCGCTGGCGCGGTGATCCGGGCCGGGTCGTGACGGACCGGTCGGCCGGCGGCGTTTCAGCGCCGTAAACATTCGCGAACCGTTCGGGAACGTCGTTGACAGCGCCCGCGGCGCATCCGCACGCTGTTGTGTATCGCGAACGACGTTGCGCATAGCGCATCACCGCCCGCGATCTCTCGACGTCCGAGCCGGGGAGCCGCCGGTATGCATCGTCTGTGTTCGTTGAGCGACCTCACCCCGGGTGAGGGACTGCGGGTCGACTCCGTCGCGCCGCCGGTCGCCGTCTTCCTCGCGGAGGACGGCACCGTGCACGCGATCGACGACACCTGCACCCACCAGGACGCCTCCCTCGCGGAGGGCTGGCTCGAGGACGGCGCGGTCGAGTGCCCGCTGCACGAGAGCCGGTTCTGCCTGCGCAGCGGGGTGCCCGACGGCGGCCCCGCGCGCGGCGGCGTGCGGGTGCACCGGGCGGAGGTGGTCGACGGCGAGGTCCTCGTCGAGCTGTCGACCGCCGCGCCCTGCCTGCCGCCCGGGGTGGTCTCCGCATGACCGGGCCCGTGGACGCCGTCACCCGCACCGGCGTCGTCGTGGTCGGCGCGGGCCTCGCCGGCTGGACCGTCGCCAGCACGCTGCGGACCGAGGGCTACACCGGCGACGTCGTCGTCATCGGCGCCGAGGAGCACGCGCCCTACGACCGCCCCCCGCTGAGCAAGGACTTCCTCGCCGGGCGGCTGCACCGGGGCGACCTCGCCCTGAGCCCGCCGGACGGGGACGACGGCGTCACCTGGCGGCTCGGCCGCCGAGCCGTCGCGCTGGACGTCGACGCCCGCGCCGTGACGCTCGACGACGGCACCCTCGTCGTCGGGGACCACGTGGTCGTCGCGACGGGAGCCGTCGCGCGGCGGCTGCCCGGTGCGGTGGCCGGGATCCACACGGTCGCCACGCTGGAGGACGCCGAGGCGCTGCGGTCCGCCGTCGGTCCCGGGGTCCGTGTCGTCGTGGCCGGCGCCGGGTTCCTGGGTCTCGAGGTCGCCGCGTCCCTGACGACGCTGGGTGCCCGGGTCACCGTGGCCTGCGCCGACGACGGACCGCTGCTGCGCACGATCGGTCCCGACGCGAGCGCCGCGGTGCAGACGCTGCACGGGTCGCACGGCGTCCGGATGGTCACCGGCGTGCGGGTCCTGAGCGCGCTCGCCGACGCCACCGGGTCCGGGACGTCCGGCGTCCTGCTCGACGACGGGCGCGAGCTGCCGGCCGACGTCGTCGTCGCGGCCGCGGGCGCCGACCCGGCCGCCGGCTGGCTGTGGGGCAGCGGCCTGACGCTGGACGGCGGAGTCGTCTGCGACGCGACGGGCAACGCCGCGCCGGGGGTGCACGCCGTCGGCGACTGCGCGGTCTGGGCGGGCGAGCGCTGCTCCCACTGGACGCGCACCGTGCGCCAGGCGCGCCGCGTGGCCGCCGTCGTCGCCCACGGGCAGCCGCCCGAGGCCGACGTCGAACCCGACTACGTCTGGTCCGACCAGTACGACGCCCGGCTGCAGATGGCGGGCAGCCTGCGCGGTGGCGAGACCTCCGAGGTGCTCTCGGCCGACGGTGGACTGTTCGTCGTCTTCCGCTCCGGCGACGAGGAGGTCGCGGCCTTCGCCCTGAACCAGCCCCGCCGGCTGATGCGCTGGCGCAAGACACACCGCCGTCGGCCCGCCTCCGAGAGGATCCCCGCATGATCATCGAGCAGCTCGACGAGCCCCTGCCGGGGTCGATCCTGCCCACGCTGGGCGGCAGCTGGTACACCGACCCCGACGTGTTCGCCCTGGAGCAGGAGCGCATCTTCTCCACGCAGTGGATGTGCGTGCTGCGCGCTGACGACATCCCCGGGGCGGGCGACTACCGCCTGGTGCAGGTCGGCCGCGAGCAGGTCGTGGTGTCCCGGAACCGCCGGGGCGAGATCCGGGCCTTCCTCAACGTGTGCCGGCACCGCGGCATGCGGGTGTGCACCGAGCCCGCCGGCACCGCCCGCAAGTTCCAGTGCGGCTACCACGCGTGGACGTACGACCTCGACGGACGGCTCGTCGCCGCCCCCAACCTCACCCGCATGCCCGACGTCGACCGCGACGCGTACGGGCTGCGCGGCGTCGCCGTGCACGAGTGGATGGGCTACGTGTGGGTCTGCCTGGCGGACTCGCCGCCGTCGTTCACCGAGACGGTGCTGGGCGAGCTGGTCACGCGGCTCGGGGAGGCCGAGACCTTCGACGCCTGGCAGGTCGCCGACCTGCGGCTCGGGAAGCGGATCGCCTACGACGTGCACGCCAACTGGAAGCTGATCATCGAGAACTTCATGGAGTGCTACCACTGCGCCACGATCCACCCCGAGCTCACCGAGGTCATCCCCGAGTTCGCCGACGGCTGGGCGGCGCAGACGTACGTCGGGCGCGGCGCGGAGTTCGGCGAGGGGGTCGAGGGGTTCACCGTCGACGGGTCCGCCGGCGTGGCGCCGCTCCCGCTGCTCGCCGCCGACCAGGAGCGACGCTACTTCGCGGTGACGATCAAGCCGTCGGTGTTCGTCAACATGGTGCCGGACCACGTCGTCGTGCACCGCATGTTCCCCACCGCGGTGGACCGTACGTACGTCGAGTGCGACTGGCTGTTCCTGCCCGAGGTCGTCGAGGCGGGGACGGACGTGTCCCGGTCGGTCGAGCTCTTCGACCGGGTCAACCGGCAGGACTTCGAGGCCTGCGAGCGGACCCAGCCGGCGATGTCGTCGGCCGCCTACGCCGACGGCGGCTCGCTGGTGCCGGCCGAGCACCACATCGAGACCTTCCACGCCTGGGTGCGCGAGCAGCTCGCGTGACGCCGACCGGCGCCGGCGCCGCGGGTCAGGGCCGCAGCACCGGGCGCCGGGGGTCGAACAGCCCGATCGGCAGGTCGGTCGCGCCGTCGGTCGTCAGGTCCGCGAGGATCTCGCCGACCACCGGCACGAACTTGAACCCGTGCCCGCTGAACCCGCAGGCGATCGCGACCTGGTCGTGCAGCGGGTGGGTGCCGATGACGAAGTGCTCGTCGGGTGCCACGGTGTACAGGCAGGTCTTGGCCTGGACCACGGGACCGGTCAGGTGCGGGAAGAGCTCGAGGGCCCGACGGCGCATCTCGGCGGTCTCGTCGGAGTGCACGACGCGGTCGACGGCGTCGGGGTCGGTCGGCGTGCCCAGGTGGAAGTACCCGAGCTTGAACCCGCCGGCGGGGCCGTCGGTCATCGGGAACCCGTAGATCTGGCCGTTGCCGTGGGTCTCCTCGATGTACACGGGGTGCTGCTCCTGCGACCACCGCTCGACCGGGACGGCGTCGGTGTCCGGGGTGAACCAGTAGAAGACCATGCGCTCGACCGACAGCGGCAGCTCGAGCTCGGGCAGCATCTGCGGCGCCCACGCGCCCGGCGTCACCACGAGCCGGTCGGCGCCGTAGGTGCCCTCGGGGGTGACCACCTCGACGCCGCCGCCCGGGGTCGCGCTCCAGCGCTGCACCCGCTCCCCGAAGCGCAGCGTCGCGCCGTTGCGGGCCGCCACCTCGGTGTTGGCGATCACCGTCTCCTCCGGGCGTACATAACCCGCCGCCGACTCGTACAAGCCCATCGCGTCGTCCGCCGGGTCCATGGTGGGGAAGCGGCGGCGGATCTCCGCGGCGTCCAGCACCTCGTGGTCCAGGCCGTGCTCCTCGGCGGCCGCCCGGCTGCGCGCGTAGGTCGGGCTGGCCGGGTCCCCGAGGTAGATGCCGCCGCACAGGGTGAGCAGGTCGCGTCCCGACTCGGCCTCGAGCCGGGACCAGCCCTCGTAGGCCCGGCGCAGCAGGGGGACGTACTCGGGGGACTCGAAGTACGACTGCCGCACGATCCGCGTCCCGCCGTGCGCCGAGCCCTGGTCGTGGCCGGGGGTGAACGACTCCAGGCCGAGGACGTCGAGGCCGCGCGCCGCGAGCTCGTTGGCTGCCGCACCGCCCATCGAGCCGAGGCCGAGGACGATGACGTCGTGGTGCTGCACGGGTACCTCTCTCAGCGCAGGATGCGCGACATCTCGGGGTCGACCAGCGGTTCGGACTGCACGGTAGCGGGCAGGCGGTGCCCGAAGTACTCGATCTCCAGGGCGCGGCCCGGCTCGGCCAGCTCCGGGGGCAGCCAGGCATACGCCACGGTCACCCCGAGCGTGTACGCCTGGTCGGCGCTGGTCACGTACCCGACGGCGCCCTCGCCCGGTCCGGCGGCCCGGGCCAGCACCGGCTCGCCGCCGAGCACGACCGCGTCCGGGTCGTCGAGCGTGAGGCAGGCGAGCCGCCGTCGGACCGGCCGGTCCTCGAGCGCCGCCCGGCCCACGAAGTCGCCCTTGCGGCGGCTCACGGCGAACCCGAGGCCGGCCTCCGCCGGGGAGTGCTCGCGGCTGATGTCGCTGCCGTAGGCGCGGTAGCCCTTCTCGAGGCGCAGCGCGTGGAACGCGCGTCGTCCTCCGGCGACGAGTCCCGACGACGTGCCGGCCTCCCAGAGGCTGTCCCACAACCGTCGGCCGTGGTCGGCGGTGGTCCACAGCTCCCAGCCGAGATCGCCGACGTAGCTGACGCGCATCGCCAGCACGTCCGCACCCGCGACCCGGAGCTGCTTCGCGCGGAAGTAGCCGAGCGCCGCGTGCGAGACGTCGTCGTCGGTGAGGCGTTCGAGGACGTCTCGGGCACGCGGTCCCCACAGCCCGAGCCCGCACGTCCCCGCGGTGAGGTCGGTGATCCGGACGGTGTCGGGGCACCGGCTCTCCAGGTAGACGTGGTCCCGGTGCCCGTTGGTGCCGACGAGGTAGCGCTCGGGCCCGAGCCGGGTCACGGTGACGTCCGAGCGGATGCCGCCCGCGTCGTCGAGCAGCAGCGCGTACACGACCCGACCGACGGCCCGGTCGACGTCGTTGCTGGCCAGGTGCTGCAGGAACGCGGTCGCCCCGGGGCCGGAGACCTCGAGGCGGGACAGCGGGGTCATGTCGTACAGGCCGACGGCGGTGCGGGTGGCGTGGGCCTCCGCGGCCGCGATCGGCGACCAGTGCCGCGCGGCCCACGCGTCGCGCTCCGGGACGCGGTCGAGGTCGTCCACGAGCGGGGCGTTGGCCTCGAACCACAGCGGCCGCTCCCAGCCGTTCGCCTGCTCGAACACGGCCCCGAGCTCACGCTGGCGGTCGTGGAACGGGCTCGTGCGCAGGCCCCGCTGCACCTCGGTGGAGGCCTGCGGGTGGACGACGTCGTAGACCTCCGCGTACGCCTCGGCCGCCCGTGCGCGCGTCCAGTCGCGGCTGACGACGGCGGGGTCGAAGCGGGTGTACTCCAGCCCGTGGGTGTCGACGCCCGGGTCGTCGCGCACGATCCAGTCGGCCATGACCTGCCCGACGCCGGCGGACTGGGTGACCCAGACGGCCTGCGCGAGCCACAGCCCGTCCACCCCGGCGACCGGACCCAGCATCGGCCCGCCGTCGGGCGTGAAGGAGAAGATGCCGTTGAAGCCCTCGCCGAAGGGGACGTCGCGCAGCTCGGGCAGCAACCGGCGCGCCTCGTCCCACGACGGGCCGAAGTCCTCCCAGGTCAGCGGGTGCATCGCGGGGTGCACGCCGGTGGCCGCGAACTCGTCGGCGCCCGCCACGCCGTCGGGCTCCACGGGCATCGGCCGATGGCGGTAGGCGCCGATGCCGATCCGGTCGACGTACTCGCGCAGGTACAGCGAGAAGTCCTGGTGGCGGAGCATCGGGCGGGAGGCCTCGTCGAGAACGTCGTGCCGACCGATCAGTCCGGGCACGGGTGCGGAGAGGCCGAAGCAGTGCTCCATGGGCATCATCGGCAGCTCGAACCCGAGCAGGTCGCGGGCCAGGCCCGGACCCCACAGGCCGGCGCAGGCCACGACGACGTCGGCCGGCACGTGCTCCGGCGTCGCGCCGTCGGGTGCCGGGACCGGAAGGACCTCGACCCCGGTGACGCGGCCGCCGGTCCGGGTCACGCCCACGACCCGGGTGCGGGGCACGAGGCGGGCGCCGTGCTCCACGGCCCGCTCGGCCTGCCAGCGGACGGCGGGCACGGACTTCACGACGCCGTCGGTCGGGGTGTGGAAGCCGCCGAGCACGCCGGAGGTGTCCAGGCCCGGCCAGACCTCGGCGCACTCGTCGGGGTCGACGAGCCGGGACGGGATGCCCCAGGACTGCGCGAGGCCGTGCCGGCGGGACAGGTCGTGCAGGCGCTCGGGGGTGGTCGCGATCTCCAGGCCGCCGAGCCGCTTGAGCAGCCACTGCCCGTCCACCTTCTGCCCGTCGAGCTTGTCGAGGGTGCGGCGGGCCAGCAGGCTCATCGTGCGGTGCGGGGAGGTCTGGAAGACGAAGCCCGGCGCGTGCGAGGAGGAGCCGCCGGTCTCCCACAGGGGACCCTGCTCGAGGACGGTCACGTGCCGCATGCCGCGCTGGGTGAGCTCGTCGGCCAGCGCGGCGCCGACGACGCCGAGGCCGATCACGACGATGCGGGGCTGGTGGTCGAGGCGGGACAGGTCGGTCATCGCACGGCCTCCTCGGTCGGAGGATGTCGCGCTCTGCGCAACATCGTGTCTATGACGCAACAGCGTAGGCGTGCACGACGGCGGGGACGAGGGTCCTCGGTCAGGGTTTACGCAGCATTTACGCGGCTAGGCGCCGAGCCCGGCGGGACGTCCGGCCCGCGGAACGGTCTTCACGCCCCGCCGTCGGCGCTCGGCCCCGTGGCGCAGCGTCGATGGAGTGCCGTTGACCTACCCGCCACGTCCTCTTTGAACCTCGGGGTGGATAGTCGCTAGGGTCCAGGCACTCGCCCCCCTCGTTGGAGAACCCGATGACGACCTCCGCCGCCCGACGCTCCCCCTCCCTCGTCCGGAGGGCGGGCGCGTCGCTGGTCGCGTCGGCCCTGACGGTCGGGCTCTCGGCCGGCCCGGTGGATGCCGTCCCGGCAGCCCCGGCCCCGCTGACGGACGGCGCCGGCCCCGCACGCATCGACACGACGACCGAGCCGCTCGAACGCACCTTCGTGCAGGAGGGTTCCGCAGGACCGGACGGCGGGCAGCTGGTCGCGTGGGGAAACCGCACCAGTGCACCGGCCACGCTGCCCAACGGCGTGCATGCCGTCGGGATGGCGGTCAGCGACCAACAGCTCCTGGTCCTCCGCAGCGACGGTGGCGTCGACCGCCATGAGCTGAGCTCGTCGCGACGGTCACAGCACGCCCCGGCCCCGACCGCCGAAGTCAGCTACACGGCCGTGGCCACCACGTACAACGGGTCCGCACGACTCCTCCGCTCGGACGGCACCGTGGCGGACATGTCGGGCGACATCGTGCTCACCCCGCCGGACGGCTCCTCCTACACGGCGATCGCCGAGGGCCTCGCTCTGCGCTCGGACGGAACCCTCGACCCGTCCGGCCATCCCGGCATCGTCTGCACCGACGCGCGGGATCCCGGGGAGAACCTTCAGTACACCGCGATCTCCCGAGGGTCCGGCTCGGAGAGCTGGGCCGCGCTCCGCAGCGACGGTGCCCTCGTCGTCTGTCACGCCGGACGCGACTCCTCCACAACCACGGTCTACGAGCCGCCGGCGGGCACCCGGTTCATCGGCGTCGACATGCAGGACCAGGCGATCGGCGCCACCGCCGACGGTCGGGTCATCTCACCAACCTCCGGGGAGGAGCTCACCGCAGCCCCGGATGGTCGCTCGGTCGTCACTCTCGCGACGATGGGCGGCGGCAGGGGGGCCGCGACCTTGGACGACGGGACGCTCCTGACGTGGGGCCTGAGCGCACCCGGCGCGACGCCCCCCACGGTGCCGCAGGACCGTGCGGTCTACACAGCGGTCGCCGGCGACGACGACACCTCGCGACGCTGGGCGATCATGCACGGCGACCCAGTCGCCGTGGACGTCGTCCTGGACCGGGGGGCAGCACCCGCGGACCGGCCGCGCCGCGTGACGGACTGGATCCGGATGGCGGTCAGCGCCTCGTTGCCCGACGGCACCCCCGTCTCGGGTGAAGTCACGACGACAGTGCGGGGCCCGGACGGCTCGACGACGTCGCTCGAAGCGAGCCCCGTGGAGAACGGCGAGGCGGAGGTCGACTTCGACTCTCGTGACCATGAGGACGCGGGCAGGTACGAGCTGGACCTGACGTTCACCGGCAGCCCGTACGCCGCGACGATCCTCACCACCGCGCTCGACCTCGAGGCACCGAGCCCGGTCACGGTGAGCACCACCGGCCCGTCGACGTGGCATCAAGGCACCGAAGACACCCTCTGCGTCACGCTGGCCACCGAGGACGGCTCTCGGCTGTGGTATCCGAACTACGACCAGGCTGCTCTACGCAGCACCGACGGAACGCCGAGCGAGCTCTACACCTCGTACGACGGCGCACGCGCCAGTGGATGTGCTGAGCACATGGCACTCCCGGTGGGCTCCCATACCGTGCACCTGGACTACGGCAGCTGGGGGGACGTCGACGCTGCCTCATGGAGCGGTGAGGTCGAGGTCCTTCCGGCGGCGACGACACAGATCGACACGGATCTGCCCGGGTCGTGGACGTACGGCCACCAGCCCGAGGTCGTGTGGGCGACCGTGACCGCCGAGGACACGACGCCGGTCGGGACCACTGGCCTCAGGCTCGAGGACTGGTACTTCGGCTCCGACACCAGGCTGGACGCCGAAGGCCGCGCTCGACTCTGGCTCGGGAACGAGGACGAACTGGAGCCCGGCACCCATACGCTTACTGCTGTCTACAAGGGTGGCCACGGCTTCCTCCCTTCCCAGCAGGACCACACGGTGATCGTCGAACCCGCTGCCTTCACCGCGGCAGAGGCGTCGATCACGGGCGCCCCGGTGGTCGGGCAGGCGCTGACGGCGGAGACCGGCACATGGACGCCGGCCGCGACGGGCTTCGACTACGTGTGGCGCGTGGACGGCGAGCCTGTTCACGGCGCGACGTCTCGCACGTTCACCCTCCCGCCGTCGGCCCTGAACAAGCGCGTGACGGTCACCGTCACGGGCAGCGGGGAGCATCACGAGTCGACGGTCACGAGCGACCCGACGGGCTCCGTCGCGCACGGGGCCGTCACCGCGCCGCGGCCCACCATCGACGGCGCCCTCAAGGTCGGATCCACCCTCACCGTCGACCGCGGCACCTGGGACCCCGAACCCACCTGGCACAAGTACATCTGGAAGGCCGACGGCGTGCGCATCGCCACCACCCGGTCGAACACCTTCACCATCCCCGCCTCCGCCCACGGCAAACGCCTCGTCGTCAAGGTCAAGGGCTCACGACCCGGCTACGAGAAGAAGACCACAGCCAGCTACTGGACGAAGAGGGTTCGCGCTTCGTGAGAGGACCGAGGAGCCTCTTGCCCCCTCCCGGGGGGGCGTCGGTTACGCGCCGAGCCGCGCGCTGAGCCCCGCGGCATGCCGGGTCAGCACCGCCGCGATCTCCTCGAAGGCCTCGGGAGCCATCCGGAAGCTCGGCGCCGTCACGCTCAGCGCCGCCACCACGCGACCACCGGTCCCGTGCACCGGGACCGCGAGCGCATTGGTGTCCTGCTCCCACTCCGCGACGGCGGCCGCCCAGCCACGACGCCGGATCGTGGCGAGCTCCTCGCGCAGCGCCGCGGGGTCCGTGATCGTGCGGTCCGTGCACACCTCGAGCGGGCCGTCGAGCACCGTCGCCAGGACCTCGTCGCCGGCGTGGGCGAGCAACATCTTGCCGGTCGACGTCGCGTGCAGCGGGGTGCGCTGGCCGACGTACTGCCGGGCCACCCCGACGAGCTGCGAGCTCGTGGTCTGTGTGATGTTCACCGCCGCGTCGTCGTCGAGGATCGCGACGTTGCTGGTCTCGTCGACCTCGGTCGTGACGTCGTCGCACACCGCCCGGGCGTCCGTCGCGATGTCCATGCGGCGCGTCACCCGTCCGGCCAGCCGGAGCAGCCCGACGCCGAGGTCGTAGGTGCCGCGGCGCTCCTCCTGCTCGACCAGGTCGTGCGCCTCCAGCGTCGCCAGCAGGCGGAACGCGGTGGAACGGTGCACGCCCAGCTCGCGGGCGATCTCGCTGACCCCGAGCTCGCCGGCGGTAGCCAGCAGCTCCAGGATGGCGGCGGCCCGGTCGACGGACTGGACGGCACCGTCCTTGGTCGCACGACCCCCCGAGCTCTCCGCCATCGCACCAGGTTATCGCTGCGACGTGAGGCGGCCGCCCGGAGCACGTCGGCCGCTCCGGGGTCGACATCCGCCCCGCGTTCGCCGGGGAACGCTGACCCGCCGCGCCGTCGTAGGCCGTCGCGCGTACCCCGATCCTGGCGACGGATGCGGGACCAGACGGGGTCGGCCGGCTTGTAGATCGCACCTTATGCGCCGACGATCGGACCGGACGGTTGCGCCGACGGTGTTCTCGGCGAGCAGCTCGCGCAGGTCCCGGCGCCCCCACCCGCCGACACAGCGTGCCAGCACCTTCACCCCCACTTTCACCCGCACTGGTACGGCGGCCATCGAGGGCGTCCTCTAGCGTCGACGGCAAGCAGCGCTCGACGCCCCGGCGGGGTCCGACGCTCCGTCGCACACCTCGGGAGCCTGATGTCTATCGCACGGCACCACCGACTCACCGTCCTCACTGCACTGTTCGCAGCACTGGTCACCGCGCTGACGCCGATGACCTGGCAGGTCCCCGCCGCGGCCGCAGCACCCGGAGTCGTCTCGGGACGCGTGGTCGACTGGCGGGGCGAGCCCGTCGCGGGAGCATCCGTCCTGGTCTGGGACGGGAGGATCTCCGGCTCCCGAGCTGTCGAGACCGCCACCGACGATCTCGGGTACTACTCCCTCGATCGTCCCGCCGGGTGGTACCAGGTGATCGCAGAACCTCGCTGGCTGATCGGCGGCTACGAGACCACCGCGGAGGGGGGAGCGCCTGTCCGCGTGGACGCAGGATCTACCACGACGGCGAACGTCACGCTCCAGGCTGCCGGTGTCGTGCAGGCCAAGGTCGTGCGGCGCGACGGTTCGCTGGTGTCGCCATCCGAGGTCCGCATCCGCATCGATCGTTGCTGGGGAACCTGGGATCCCGACGGTCGAGCATACTTCCGCGGAGAAGCGCAGGCAGTCCAAGCGCCCCCCGGGACCTACCGGGTCTGCGTCGACGTGTACCAGCGCGCCCCTGGACAGCCGCGATTGGCCCGCATCAAGCGCACGGTCACGGTTGTGGCGGGCGAGAAGGTCAACCTCGGCAAGCTCCGGCTGCCCGCTACCGGCACGGTGACGGGCAGGCTGAACTTCAGGGGTGACCTGACAGGTCCCTACGGCACCATGGCCATCGCGTTGGAGACCATGGACGGCACCCAGGTCGACGTCAAGCACAAGGGCCAGAAGAAGTCGGTGACCTTCCGGCGGGTGACACCCGGCCGCTACCGGGTGATCGCCATCGGCACGAACACGTCGCGGGTCGTGCAGGTGAACGCTCGCACGACCACCACCTTCCCGACCTTCTCCTACCGCCTCTCGACGGTCTCCGGCACCGTCCGCGTCCCCCGGCACAAGTCGGCCTGCGTCTCCTACTACGACAAGTGGGGCTATGGAGCGCAGAAGACGTGCGGCGGCGGGAAGTTCCCGTACCGTTTCGGCGGCCCCGTGAAGAGCACGTACCGCCTCGAGATCTCCAGCGTCGACAGGGTGTCAGGGGGTCGAGCCAAGGTGACGCTGTCGAGCGGCGGATCCACCGCGCGCAAGAACTTCTGGCTCCGGAGGACGACCCCGAAGCGAACCTTCTCCGGCACGGTCCACACCCCGGACAACCGGCCACCGGCAGCCCTCATCCGCATTCCCAGCCAGTCGGCATCGAGCTACTACCAGATCACGATCAAGGTGCGTGCGGACGGCACGTTCTCCACGTCGAAGCTGCAGCGTCCCGAGACGAAGTTCTTCGTCTACGACCGGTTCGACCGGCGCATCAAGACCGGGAAGATCGGTACCGGGACCCACGACGTTCACCGCACTATCTGGATCACGTAGCGCCCCGGAGTGTCCACGGCGATGGCCCCGGTTCCCAAGAACCGGGGCCATCGTGCAATATGGCCGATCACGGGAACTCGCTCACCAGAGCATCCGACACTCGGGGTGTTCAGCCAGTTCGCGGCGCCGGCACGATGAGCACACCCTCGGCGCCGGTGGGTCCACACGAAGGGGCACGGCAGCCCACCGTCGTCGACGGGACGTCGCAGGATCTGTGGGGACGAGTCAGGTCCAGAGGCGCTCGATCGGGAGCACGTGAACCCTGTCGTCCACCTCGTATCCGGTCGTCCACCTCGCATCCCGTCGCAACCGTGCAGAACGTGACCCCGGCGACGAAGGATGATCCCAGGCGATCGCGCAGGGCGACCAGCGGTGCGAGGTGCGTCCGCTTGACGTGATCCCCTGCCTCGACGTCGATGGCGACGACCGCACCGTCGTGGCGCTCCAGGACCAGATCGACCTCGACGTTGTCCCTGGTGCGCCAGTACCCGGCTGAGACCGGGCAATCCACCCATGTCGTCTGCCGGATCGCATCCTGGACGACGAAGGACTCGAGCAGATGACCGAACTCCGCGAGGGAGGAGTGGTCGAGGCGCTTCATATTCGCGGCGCTCAGGCGCAGGGTGTAAGCGCCGATCCCCGAGTCGACGACGTGGATCTTGGGAGACTCGATACTCCTGGGCAGGACAGTCACGCCCCGAGGGCCTCAACTCCCGCATCCGCGTCCACGACGCCGACGTCAACCACGGCTTCATCCAGGTCCGCCGGCTGAACCCGACTGAGTCGCCCCGGCGTGTCCGGAGACCAGATTCCTTGGAAGGATGCTGGTTATGGCACGTCCCTCGAAGTACCCGCCGGAGCTGCGTGAGCGAGCGGTGCGGATGGTCGCTGAGGTGCGACCGAACTACGGCTCGGAGTACGAAGCGATCCGTGCGGTCGCGACCAGGCTCGGGGTCACTAGCACGGAGTCGGTGCGCAAGTGGGTGCGCCAGGCCCAGGTCGACTCGGGTCAGCGGCCCGGGGTCAGCACCGAGGAGTCCGCAGAGCTCAAGCGGCTGCGGCGCGAGAACGCCGAGCTGCGCCGGGCGAACGAGATCCTCAAGGCGGCGTCGGCTTTCTTCGCGGCCGAGCTCGACCGGCCCTCGACGAGATAGTGGCGTTCGTCAGCAGCCACAAGGACAGCCGCGAGGGTGGCCTGCGGTGGGGAGTCGAGCCGATCTGCGCCGTGCTCGGTGAGCACGGCATCAAGATCGCCCCGTCGACGTACTACGAGGCCCGCGATCGTGGCCCGTCCAAGCGGGCGGT
The DNA here is from genome assembly GCF_036689775.1 of Isoptericola haloaureus. Taxonomy (NCBI): domain Bacteria; kingdom Bacillati; phylum Actinomycetota; class Actinomycetes; order Micrococcales; family Promicromonosporaceae; genus Isoptericola; species Isoptericola haloaureus. Next base: position 175,611 of record NZ_JBAGLP010000105.1, read on the forward strand.
GCGTGACGCCGAGCTGAAGTCCGCGATCTGGGCCGAGTGGTCCAAGCGCGGCATCCTGGGCGCCCGCAAGCTATGGCTCCGGCTTCGCAGGAACGGGCACGAGGTCGCCCGCTGCACCGTGGAACGCCTGATGCGCGAGCTGGGCATCACCGGCGCGGTGCGGGGCCGGCGCCCGGTCACCACAGTCGCCGATGCCAAGGCGGCCAGACCCGCCGACCTGGTGGACCGGCACTTCGCGGCGTTCGCTCCCGACCAGCTGTGGGTCGCGGACTTCACCTACGTGCCCACCTGGTCGGGCATGGTCTACGTCGCGTTCGTCTTCGACGTCCATTCCCGTCGGATCCTGGGCTGGCGTGCAGCCACCTCGATGCGCACCGATCTGGTCCTGGACTGCCTGGAGATGGCGATGTGGACCCGCCGCACCCAGGGCGTGACCGACCTGTCCGGGCTGGTCCACCACACCGACGCCGGCTCCCAGGGCGGATTCAACTGGTCGTCGCAACACGTTGCTGTTCCAGGGATAGTAGGTGCTCGTTCCAGGCTTCGGCGGGGGTGCGCCAGCCGAGTCTCTTGCGGGGGCGGGTGTTCAGAGCGTGAGCGACGGCCTGGAGGTCATCCGGTCTCCACCGGGCGAGGTCGGTGCCCTTGGGGAAGTACTGGCGCAGCAGCCCGTTGGTGTTCTCGTTCGTCCCGCGCTGCCAAGGGCTGCGGGGGTCGGCGAAGTAGACCTTCAGGCCGGTGTCGATGGTGAACTGCGCGTGGGCCGACATCTCCTTGCCGCGGTCCCAGGTCAGTGACCGCTTCAGATCCTCAGGCATCGATGCCAGCGCCGCCGCCAGCGCCTTGTTCATCGAGATGGCGCCGTAGCCCGAGAGCGCGACCCCGTTCTTGACGAGGGGCTGCTCGCGCCACCCGACCTCTCGCGGTAGATGGACGAGCGTCGTGAAGCCCGTGGTGCGCTCGACGACGGTCCCGATCGCTGACCTGTTGATCCCGATGATCAGATCGCCCTCGTGATGACCTGGAACGGCCCGGTCGTCTGCCTCTGCGGGCCTCTCGCTGATCAGGACGTCGGGGGTGACGTGCGCCCAGGCCACTCGCTTGGAGCGGGCGCGAGGCATGCGCAGCGCCCGACCGGTGCGCAGGCAGAGGATGAGTTCGCGCTTGAGCGCGCCCCTGGCCTCGATGAACAGGGCCTGGTAGATCGCCTCGTGGCTGATCCGCATGGACTCATCATCGGGGTGGTCGATCTTGAGCCGGTGTGAGATCTGCTCGGGGCTCCACGCGTTGACCCACCGGCGATCCTGACGGTGCGGCTTGTTCAGCCCCTTCCACTCCCGCTCTGTCGGACCGGGCACGATCTCACCGTTCGGCAGGCGGATCTGACCGGCGAGGCGTTCCTCGACGTACTTCCGTAGCTCGGGGTTCGTCGCGAGCTTTGCGGCCTTGGGTCGGCGGGCGTACAGCTCCGCCTTCCACTGCGCCACCGACGCCCGGTACTCGACCTTGCCGCTGCGGGTTGCCGCGTTGCGGCGCAGCTCCCTCGAGATCGTTGACGGGCTCCGCCCGAGCGCGCCGGCGATCTCGCGAACGCCCTTGCCGAGCGCGTTGAGGATCGCGATCTCCTCTCGCTCTGCGAACGACAGGTACCGGCCCGACGGGGCAGGCCAGGAGTATGGCGTCATCCCGCCAGCGTGGCGGAACCACCGCTGCCCCACGGCCTGCGCCACGCCCACGGCTTCGGCGGCCTCCCGCGGCAGCTTCCCCATCGCGACCTCATCCCAGAACGCGCGCTCCACCGCGCGCTGATGGCCCGGATGTCCCGGAGACCGCATCGGCCCCCGCTTGGCCACCTCCGTCACCCATCTCGACGGTCGTCCCACGACACCCTCCTGACCTCGGGTGTTGCGACCACCGGTTGAGCCCGGGCAGTACACCTCCATCGCGTTCACCGACCGGCTCGTCGAACACGGCATCGACGCCTCGGTCGGCTCGGTCGGCTCGGTCGGCGACGCGTACGACAACGCGCTTGCCGAGTCCCAGATCGGGCTCTACAAGACCGAGCTCATCCACCGCGAAGGCCCCTGGAAGGGCCGCGACCACGTCGAGATCGAGACACTGGACTGGGTGCACTGGTTCAACACCGAGCGCACCCACGGCTCGATCGACGACCTCACACCCCTCGAGGCCGAAGCGTTCTACTACAGTCACAGAAAGCGCCAAGCCGACGCGGCCTGACGCAACCCACCGAGTCTCCGGACACGCCGGGGCGACTCCGATCATCTCTTGACTCATATCGCCGACCAGGCCCACGCCAGCACAGCGCCAACCTCCAGAGCCCCGCGCGAACCATCCAGAAACGACAAAGATCCCGGCCGGGTCACCCCGGCCGGGACTTTTCGCAGCTCAACCGCTCTCGAAAACGAGAACAGTCCAACGTGGCTGATCTCGGGAAGTCGCTGACCAGCAGGGAGTCAGCGATCTCAAGCGAACCAGGCACACCTCCGAGGCCCTCCCAGGCACACCCGCTTCGCGTAGCGCCGCCTTGACCGGCGTCGAGGAGTCAGGTCCACAGTCGCTCGATCGGGAGCACGTGAATCCGGTCGTCCACCTCGTATCCGGTCCCGCCCGTGTAGAACGTGATCCCGGCTGCGAAGGACGACCCCAGACGATCGCGCAGGGCGACCAGCGGCGAGAGCTGTGTCCGCTTGACGTGATCCCCCGCCTTCACCTCGATGGCGACGACCGCACCGTCGTGGCGCTCAAGAACCAGGTCGACCTCGACGTTGTCCCGGGTGCGCCAGTACCCGGCCGAGACAGGGGCGTCCATCCACGTCGTCTGCCGGATCGCATCCTGGACGACGAAGGACTCGAGCAGGTGGCCGAACTCCGTGAGCGAGGACGGGTCGAGTCGCTTCATCTTCGCTGCGCTCAGCCGCAGCAGGTGCGCGCCGATTCCGGAGTCGACGACGTGGACCTTGGGAGACTCGATGCTCCTTGGCAGGACGGTCATGCCCCATGCGGGGAGCCGACGGACGAGGAACAGCGACTCGAGGAGCTCGATGTAGGCGGAGGTCGTGTCCCACGACGGAGCAACGTCACTGGCGACCTTCGAGACGTTGAGGACGCTGGCCGTCTGCCCGGCGGTGCGCGTGAGCACGTCCCGGAGGTCAGATTTTCTGCCGATGCGCCGCAGCTCGCCGGCGTCTCGTTGGATCGACTGCCCCACGTGCGCCTCGAACCAGCGGGACCGGTCGGCCTCGGTAGGTTGCGCAAGCGCAAGCGGCATCCCGCCTCGCATCACGCGATCGACATACTCGTCCCGCGACGCGGTGGCAGTCCGGACGTGGTGCTCGACGTCTCCCTCGAAAGCGCGCGCGATGAGATCGTTGCCTGTCGCATCGAGCTCGGCCTGCGTCAAGGGCATGACGGGTAGGCGCTGGATGCGCCCTGTCAGGGCTTGCGTGCCTTGCGGCAAAGAGTCGTAGCTCGCCGAGCCGGCAAGCACGAACATGCCCGGCCGCGTCTCGTGGTTGAGGCGAGCCTTGATCGCGTCCAGCAACGACGGAGCCTTCTGGTACTCGTCGATGAGCACCGGCGTGTCCTCTCCGACGACTGCAGACGGGCTGTTCAGTGCGAGCTGGAGGTAGTCCTCTCGATCCAGGTCGATCACGACGGCATCCGACTCGGCCGCCAGCCCATCCAGCAGCGTCGACTTGCCCACACCACGGGGCCCTTCGAGAAGAAGCACCGGAGTGGTCGCCGAGCGGTCGCGGACAACTCGGGTCAGTCGGCGTGCGATCAGGCTGGTCACGCACCCCAACGTAGCCGCAGGTCGGAATCTGCCGCTACCCCGAGTCGGAATCTGCCGCCCCCGAAACTCGGATCCTGCCGACACAGAACGTCGGAGCGTGCCGGTCTGCCCTGACCGTCTCGTCCCGCTCCTACCACCGCCGCAACCGGATCGAGGGCCTCAACTCCCGCATCCGCGTCCACGACGCCGACGTCAACCACGGCTTCATCCGGGTCCGCCGGCTGAACCCGACCGCCCTGCTGCTCGCCTTCGTCCTGGCTGCCTACAACGCCTGCGAGCTGCACCGCTGGTACGTCGCCGCCGGCATAACCGAGCCCTGGTAAGCCACGCTCGGCGAACCACCGGACGACCGACCGATGGGCTACACCACCCGCTCGGCGCCGAACCCGCACCGAGGACCACCCGGCAAGGCCGCCGCGACCCGCCACAACCCGACCACCTGACACCTACCGGCACCCGCCGGACGGACCAGCACGCCCCGCGCCGGGCCGGAGCACCCCGAGACAGCGCCACACACAGCCACAACCGCCGTCGGACCGCCGACCAGGCCCACGCCAGCACAGCGCCAACCTCTAGAGCCCTGCGCGAACCGCCCAGAAACGACAAAAGTCCCGGCCGGGTTACCCCGGCCGGGACTTTTCGCAGCTCAACCGCCCTCGATACCGAGAACAGTCCAACGTGCGCGAGGGGGGAGTTGAACCCCCACGCCCTCTCGGGCACACGGACCTGAACCGTGCGCGTCTGCCTATTCCGCCACTCGCGCTTGCCGGAGCAGATTAGCACGCACCGACCCCCGGATCCCAACCCGATCCAGGGCCTCCGGCGGCGACGTGCGTCACACCGCACCGCGAGGTTCGGCGGGACCTCGGGCCGCGACGGGTCAGCCGGTCAGGCATCAGCGGTCGAAGGCTGACCGGACGCGACGTCGACCGCTCAGCAACCACCCGGACAGGACCGTCCGCTCACCCTCGGACCGACCGACGGCAAGGAGAAGCCCCGCATCGTGATCCCCCTGTGACCTGGGGACCACCTCTGCCCCAGGGATTCGCACGAAATCCACAGGTTCGTGGGCGCGGGTGGTGCACCGTTGCCTACGATCTGGATAGTCTGCCCGCACACGACGGGCTGACGGAAGGAGGTGGCATGGGAGCGCTGGACCGATTCGAGAAGAGCGTCGAGCGGGTCATGAACAACGCGTTCGCGAAGGTGGGACGCGGCAGCGAGGTCAAGGCGGTCGAGCTGGCGAGCCGGCTGCGGCGCGAGATCGACGACCGTGCCGCCGTCGTCGGCCACGACCGGACCGTCGCACCGAACGAGTTCACCATCGAGCTCGGGCCGGAGGACTTCGACCACGTGCAGTCGTGGGGTGCGGAGACCCTGGCGGACGAGCTCGCCACCAACCTCACCGAGTACGCGTCGTCCCAGCACTACGCGTTCGTCGGACCCGTCAGCGTGTCCTTCGAGCGCGACGAGCAGCTCACCCGCGGACGGTTCCAGCTGCGCTCGGCCACGGTCCGCGGCAACGTCGCGCCGGCGACCAACCCCGCACCCAGCACCCGCCACCCCCTCATCGACATCGACGGTCAGCGCTACCTGCTCACCGGCCCCGTCACGGTCATCGGCCGCGACGCCGAGGCCGACATCGTCGTCGACGACCCGGGGGTCTCCCGGCGCCACCTGGAGATCCGCGTGACCCCCGAGGGCGTCGTCGCCACCGACCTCGGATCCACCAACGGGCTCTTCGTCGAGGGTCATCAGGTCCCCGCAGCCACCCTGCTGGACGGCAACACCCTGACCATCGGCCGGACCCGGATCATGTTCTGGACCGGCACCTCGGCCGGACGCACGAACGAGGAGTGGTGATCCGCCCCGGATGAGCGAGCTGACGTTCACCCTGCTGCGGCTGGGATACCTGGTGCTGCTCTGGGTGTTCGTGCTCTCCGCGGTGGCCGTGCTCCGCCGCGACCTCGCGCTGCGCGGCACGCCCCGTGCGCGCAAGAAGTCCGACGACGGCGCCCCGGCGGCCGCGCCGACGCCCTCCCCCCGCGGCGCCGCACCGTCGGGTCCCACCCGCCTGGTCGTGACGCAGGGACCGCTGACCGGCACCACGCTGCCGCTGTCCGGCTCGTCGATCCTCATCGGCCGCGCCCCGAGCTGCACGCTCGTGCTGGACGACGACTACTCCTCCTCCCGGCACGCGCGGATCTTCCCGCAGGGCGACCAGTGGTACGTCGAGGACCTGGGGTCGACGAACGGCACCTACCTCGGTGACCAGCGCGTCTCGGCGCCGACCCGCCTGGGTCCCGGCGTCGGAGTGCAGATCGGCCGGTCCGTCGTCGAGCTGCAGGAGTGACGGCCCCGTGACCCTCGCCCTGCGCTACGCCGCGCGCTCCGACGTCGGGCTGGTGCGCCACGACAACCAGGACTCGGCCTACGCCGGCCCGAACCTCCTGGTCGTCGCCGACGGGATGGGCGGGCACGCCGGCGGCGACATCGCCTCCAGCCTGGCGATCTCGGCCCTCGCCCCGCTGGACACCCCCGAGCACGGTCCCGACCAGGCGCTGCACGACCTGGAGGAGACTGTCGAGCGCGCCCGGCAGGACCTCGTGCACGCCTCGGAGATCGATCCCGACCTGGCCGGCATGGGCACCACCGTCACCGCCCTGCTGCGCTCGGGCAACACGCTGGCGATGGCGCACCTCGGCGACTCGCGCGCCTACCTGCTGCGCGACGGCACCCTCACGCAGGTCACGGTCGACCACACCTTCGTCCAGCACCTCGTGGACACCGGCCGGATCTCGCCGGACGAGGCCGAGACGCACCCCCAGCGCAACGTCGTGATGCGGGTCCTCGGCGACTTCGACGTCGACCTGACGCCCGACATGTCCATCCGCGAGGCGCGCGCGGGGGACCGGTGGCTGCTCTGCTCCGACGGCCTGTCCGGGTTCGTCCCCGTCGACCAGATCACCGAGGTCCTCGGCGAGTGCGAGTCGCCCGACGAGGCGGCCGACCTGCTCATCACCCTGGCGATGACGGCCGGCAGCACCGACAACATCACGGTCGTGGTCGCGGACCTCGTCGACGACGAGGTCGTCCCGCCGCCGGCCGACACCACCCAGGTCGTGGGGGCCGCCGCCACGGACGTCGCCGCACCCGTCACCCGCGAGACCGGCCCGGAGCCCGCGGCCGCCGAGGCCGCACCGGCCGCCCCCGCTCCCCACGACGAGGACGAGGAGGAGGACGAGGACGAGTCGAGCGACGACGTCCGACCCCGTCGTCGCCCGTGGGTCGGCGTGCTCGTCACGCTGCTCGTCCTGGCCGGCCTGGGGTTCGGCGGCTGGTGGGCCTACGGCTGGACGCAGGACCAGTACTACCTCGGCGTGGCCGACGGCCAGGTCGCCGTCTACCAGGGCATCCCGCAGGACGCGGGCCCGATCTCCCTGTCGCGGGCCGTCGAGGTGACGAGCACGTCCGTCGACGACCTGCCGGCCTACTGGATCGAGCGGCTCGACGGCTCGATCCGCGCCGAGTCCCTGGACGAGGCCCTGGAGCGGGCCGACCGCCTCGCCGAGGAGGCCGCCCCCACGCCCGTCCCGGCCCCTTCCCCCAGCAGCTCCCCGTCCCCGAGTCCCTCCGACGGGCCCAGCCCGCGTCCCGGCTCCTCGCCGAGCCAGGAGCCGGCGCAGGCCGCGGGGGAGGGTGACGCGTGAGCGCGGACTCCACGGTGGCGCCTCGCCAACGTCGCCCCCTGCGCCTGGCCGAGGTCTTCCTGCTCCTGCTCGCGCTCGCCGGCGGGATGGGCGGCTACGCGATGGTCGGGCTGTCGATCCGCGACGAGCTGCCCGACAGCTTCTGGTGGCGCAGCGCCCTCCTCGCCGCGACCGCGCTCGTCGCCCACCTCGTCCTGCGGTTCCGCGCGCCGTGGTCGGACCAGGTGATCCTGCCCGCCGTCGTGCTGCTCAACGGCATCGGGCTGTCGATGATCTGGCGGCTGGAGATCTCCGGCGCCGCCGGCATGGCCCCGGCCGACGCCGCCGGCAACATGACCGCGTCGCTGCTGGGCGCCGTCGTCGCGTTCACGCTCCTGTGGCTGCTGCGCGACCACCGCTGGCTGCGCCGGTACACCTACATCTTCATGCTCGTCGGTCTGCTGCTGGTGTCCCTGCCGCTGATCCCCGGCCTCGGCGAGCAGATCAACGGCGCCCGCATCTGGATCTCCGTCGGCGGCTTCTCGCTGCAGCCCGCCGAGTTCGCCAAGATCGCGCTGGCCGTGTTCTTCGCGGGCTACCTCGTGGTCAACCGGGACACGCTCGCGCTGGCCGGGCCGAAGGTCCTGGGCCTGCACCTGCCGCGGCTCAGCGACCTCGGCCCGATCATGCTCGTCTGGGGCGTCTCCCTGGTGATCCTGGTCTTCCAGCGCGACCTGGGTACGTCGCTGCTGTTCTTCGGCCTCTTCGTCGCCATGCTGTACCAGGCCACCGCCCGCTCGAGCTGGATCGTGCTCGGCATGACCCTGTTCGCGGTGGGAGCGATCTCCGCGGCCCGGCTGTTCCCGCACGTCGGAGCACGTATCGACGTGTGGCTGCACCCCCTGGACGCCGAGCAGTACGACCGGGAGGTCGGTGGGTCGTTCCAGCTCGTCCAGGGCATGTTCTCGATGGCCAACGGCGGCCTGTTCGGCACCGGCTGGGGCGAGGGCCGCCCCTTCCAGATCCCGTACGCCTACTCGGACTTCATCTTCGCCGCCCTCGGCGAGGAGCTCGGGCTGACGGGCCTGGCCGCCATCCTGCTGACCTACCTGCTCATCGTCCAGCGCGGCTTCAAGTCAGCCCTGACGGTGCGGGACGGCTTCGGCAAGCTGCTGGCCGCCGGCCTCGCGTTCGTCATGGCGCTGCAGATCTTCGTCGTGGTCGGCGGCATCACGCGCATCATCCCGCTGACCGGTCTGACCCTGCCGTTCATGGCCCAGGGCGGTTCGTCGCTGCTGGCCAACTGGATCGTCATCGCCCTGCTGCTGCGCATCTCCGACAGCGCACGCCGCCCGTCCGACCTGCCGGTGCGCGGCCAGGTCTCGCACGAGCGCGAGCCCGTGCTCGTGGGCGCCGGCGCCGGGCCCGACGACGGCACCCCGGTGGCGGGCACCCCCGCCGTCGGCGGCCCCTCGCGGGTGCCCGACGACGGCACCCCGGCGGCCGGCACCGCGCTGCCGCGCCGCAGCGTCTCCGAACGCGACGGGGGAGGCCCCACCGGCACCACCGGTTCGTCGGACCCCACCGAACATCTCGACCCGACCGACCCCGAGTCCCCGCGAGGAGGTGACCGCCCGTGAACACGACCGCACGTCGGCTGGCCTCCATCGTCATGGTCATGTTCCTCGCGCTGCTGGTCTCCACCACGTGGATCCAGTTCTTCGCCGCGGACTCGTTGAACAGCGACCCCCGCAACGCGCGCACGCTGTACGAGCAGTTCGGCACCGACCGCGGCCCCATCGTCGTCGGCGGCGAGGCCGTGGCGGACTCCGTCCCGGTCGACGACGAGTGGAACTACCAGCGCGAGTACACCCAGGGCCGGTTGTACGCCCCGCTGACGGGCTACTACTCGCTGGTCAGCGGCACCTCCGGCATCGAGCGCGCCGAGAACGACTTCCTCGCCGGCTCCGCCGACGCCCTGTGGGTGGACCGGCTGCGCAACCTGCTGACCGGCACGGACCCGCAGGGTTCCGCCGTCGAGCTCACCGTGGACCCGGCGGCCCAGCAGGCCGCCTGGGACGCCCTCGGCGACCAGCGGGGCGCCGTCGTCGCGCTCGAGCCGTCGACCGGCCGGATCCTGGCACTGGTCTCCAAGCCGACGTTCGACCCGAACGACCTGGCGACCCACTCGACCAAGGACGCGAACGACGCCTACCTCGAGCTGTCCAACGCCGAGGACAAGCCGCTGAACAGCCGCGCGACCGCGGAGATCTACCCCCCGGGGTCGACGTTCAAGCTGGTCACCGCCGCCGCGGCCCTCGAGAGCGGGGAGTACACCGCCGACACGGTCGTCGACGCCCCCGACACCTACACCCCGCCCGGGACGGACCGCTCGATCAACAACTACGGCGGCACCTCCTGCTCGTCCTCCGGGGAGCAGAGCCTGGCCGACGCGCTGCGCATCTCCTGCAACACCGCGTTCGCCGAGCTCGGCGTCACCCTCGGCGACGAGGCCCTCCAGGAACAGGCCGAGGCCTTCGGGTTCGGGTCCGGCATGACCGTGCCCTTCGGCACCGCCGCCAGCGTGTTCCCCGCACCCCCGATCGACCCCGCGTTCGTGGCGCAGTCCGCCATCGGGCAGTGGGACGTGGCCGCCACCCCGCTGCAGATCGCGATGGTCTCGGCCGCGATCGCCAACGACGGCGAGGTGATGGAGCCCTACTCGGTGGACCGGGTGCGCGACCAGAACCTCGACGTCGTCTCCGAGACGCGGTCCAACAGCCTGGGCCGGGCGGTCTCGACCGACACCGCCGACCAGCTCACCGACATGATGGTCGGCGTCGTCGAGGGCGGGTCCGGCACGGCGGCGCAGATCTCCGGGGTGTCCGTCGCCGGCAAGACGGGGACCGCCCAGACGACGAGCGACGCACCGCCGCACACCTGGTTCACCGGGTTCGCCCCGGCCGACGACCCGCAGGTGGCGGTCGCCGTCTTCGTGGAGAACGGCGGCTCGATCGGCACCTCCGAGGCCACGGGCGGCCAGGTGTCCGCACCGATCGCCCGGGTCGTCATGGAGGCGGTGCTGAACGGATGAGGCCGACCACCGGACTGTCCCTCGGGGACCGCTACCTCCTGACCCGGCGCATCGCCGTCGGGGGCATGGGCGAGGTATGGGTCGCCGACGACAAGTATCTCGGCCGGGACGTGGCCGTGAAGGTGCTCCGCGAGGAGTACACCGGCAACGAGGACTTCCTGCGCCGCCTGCGCACGGAGGCCCGCAACAGCGCCTCGCTGTCCCACCGCAACATCGCCCAGATGTACGACTACGGCGAGCAGGACGGCGCCGGCTTCCTCGTCATGGAGCTGGTGCTGGGCGAGCCGCTGGCGGACCTGCTCGAGCGGGAGCCCGTGGTGGCGCCGCGCAAGCTGCTGCCGATCCTGTCGGCCACCGCCCGCGGCCTGCACCACGCGCACAAGGCCCAGGTGGTCCACCGCGACGTCAAGCCCGGCAACATCCTCCTCGAGCACGACGGCGGGGTGAAGATCACCGACTTCGGCGTCTCGCTGGCGGCCAACCAGGTGACGATGACCGCCACCGGCATGGTGATGGGCACGGCCCAGTACCTCTCGCCGGAGCAGGCCGTCGGGCAGGCCGCCACCCCGGCGTCCGACCTGTACGCGCTGGGCATCGTGGCCTACGAGGCGACGGCGGGCAAGCGTCCCTTCACGGGCTCGACGCCGGTCGACATCGCTGTCGCGCACGTCAACAACGCCGTGCCGCCGCTGCCGCAGGCCGTGCACCCGGGACTGGTGGACGTCATCATGCGGATGCTCGCCAAGGACCCGGGCAAGCGACCCGCCTCGGGGGCCGAGCTGGCCGACGAGCTCGACGCCCTGGCGGGCGAGATCGCCGAGGATCCCCTCGGTGCCCGGTCCCGGTCGGCACGACGGGCGGCACGCAACGGCCGCCCGGCACCGGTGCGGCACGCCCGCACCGAGGAGCCGGAGCGCACCCCGCGGCCGACCGAGCGTCGCCCGACGCCGCCGCGCCCGGAACCGGAGTCCGCCGGCACCTCGACGCCCGACCAGCCGGAGATGCCGACCCGGACCCGCCGCGACCACGGCCGCCCGCCGGTGCCGCGGACCTATCCCGCGCGACGTGACGTGCACGGCGCGGGACGCACCACCCCCGCGCAGGGCGAACGGAACAGCGGCGCGACGCGGGCAGGCACCCGCTCGGGGGCCTCGCGCACGTCCACGACGACGGGGCGCCGGCTCGGAGCGCTCGGCCGGATGTCCTGGCCCCTGCTGGCCCTGCTCGGGCTGCTCGGGGTGCTGCTGGCGGCGACGCTCATCAGCGGCCTGACCGGTGGGGACGACGGCGAGGCGGCCGCCAGCACGACACAGCCCGCGACCCTGCGGGCGATGACCGTGACCGACTCTGGGATGATGCTCCCAGACCCGCCGCGCCCAGCCGGTGCGGCCACGACCGAGAAGGACGACTGAGTGGTGGAGAACACGCCCCGAGTACTCGCCGGCCGCTACGAGGTCGGTGAGCTCATCGGCCGTGGCGGCATGGCCGAGGTCCACATCGGCCACGACGCACGCCTCGGCCGCACGGTCGCGATCAAGGTGCTGCGTTCCGACCTGGCGCGCGACCCGTCCTTCCTAGCCCGCTTCCGGCGCGAGGCGCAGTCCGCCGCCGCGCTCAACCACCCGGCGATCGTCGCGGTCTACGACACCGGGGAGGACACCTCCACCGACGCCACCGGCCAGTCGGTCCACATCCCCTTCATCGTCATGGAGTACGTCGAGGGCCACACGGTTCGCGACATCCTCGCCGACGGCGCGGCCGTGCCGATCGAGGAGGCCGTGGAGATCACGGTCGGCGTCCTCAGCGCGCTGGAGTACTCCCACCACGCGGGCATCGTGCACCGCGACATCAAGCCGGCGAACGTCATGATCACGCCCACGGGTGCCGTGAAGGTGATGGACTTCGGCATCGCGCGTGCCGTCGCCGACTCCGCCGCGACCATGACGCAGGGCCAGGGCGTCATCGGCACCGCGCAGTACCTCTCGCCGGAGCAGGCCCGCGGCGAGCAGGTGGACGCCCGCAGCGACCTGTACTCCACCGGCTGCGTGCTGTTCGAGCTGCTGACCGGACGTCCGCCGTTCATCGGCGACTCGCCGGTCGCGCTCGCCTACCAGCACGTGGGCCAGGCCGCGCAGCGCCCGAGCGAGTTCGCCAACGACGTGCCCGAGGTGCTCGACCGCATCGTGCTCACGGCCCTGACGAAGGACCGCGACCAGCGGTACTCCTCGGCCGCCGAGTTCCGCTCCGACCTGGAGTCCGCGATGCGCGGCGGCGCCATCGGCGCTCCCGCCATCGGCGCGCTCGCCGCGGGGGCCGGCGCCGGCTACGCCGCGACCCAGGTCCTCGGCGACCCCGGCTCCACCCAGGTCATGGACCCGGCCCAGCAGTCCCCGTGGGGCCCGACCGGTCTGCCCGCGGACCAGACCGCGACCGGTGCGGCGGTGCCGCCCGAGGAGGAGAAGCCGAGCCGCAAGGGCCTGATGTGGACCCTCATCGTCATCGGCGTGCTCGCGATCGCGGCGATCCTGTTCTTCCTGCTGCGGGGCGGCGACACCGCGCCGGAGACGGTCACGGTGCCCGAGCTGACCTCCGACATGAGTCCGACCGAGGCGGAACGGGCCCTGGAGGCCGTCGGGCTCGTGTTCTCCCAACGGATCGACGAGGACTCCGACGAGCCCGAGAACACCCTGACCCGGACCGACCCGGAGGCGGGTGCCGAGGTCGAGGAGGGCTCGACCGTCCAGGTCTTCTTCTCCGGCGGTCCCGAGACCTTCGCGATGCCCGACCTCACCGGGTCCACCCTGAGCGAGGCGGAGGACCAGATCGAGGAGGCCGGTCTCGTCGTCGGGGACGTGACGCGCGAGGCGAACGCCGACTTCGCGGAGGACGAGGTCGTCTCGACCGACCCGGCCCCGCGCGAGGCGGTCGAACCCGGCGACTCGGTCAACCTCACGGTCTCCAACGGCCAGGTCGATCTGCCGAACCTCATCGGCCAGGAGCGCGACGCCGCAGAGCAGACGCTCGACGACCTGGGCCTGGACTCGACCATCGAGACCCAGGAGGTCGACGACCCGAACGACGTCGGGCTCGTGGTCGACCAGTCGCCCTCCGAGGGCGCGGTCGCCCAGGACACCCGCGTCACGCTGACGATCGGCGAGGCGCGCGAGGTCGAGACCGTCCAGGTGCCCGACGTCGTGGGGATGTCGGCCGACGAGGCGCAGCAGGCGCTCGGGAGCCAGGCCAACCTCAACGCCGTGCAGACCACGGCGTCCTCGGCGGACTACTGCCCGGGCTTCGTCTCGGCGCAGGACCCGGCGGCGGGGACCGAGGTGGACGAGGGCTCCGAGGTCACGATCACGGTCTCGACGGGCGAGTCGGGCCAGAACTGCACCGGCGGGCCCACGCCGGAGCCCGCACCCGCGCCGCCGGGCCAGGACGACGGGTCCGACGACGGCGCCTGGCTGCCGGTGGAGCCCGACCCCGTCGACTGAGCACCGCGCCACGGTGCGGCACACGGTGCCGTAGCCGCGGTCCCGTGCGGGTCGGTCCCGGCCCGCACGGGACCGTGGTGGCGGCGGGAGCGTCAGGCCGTGTGCACCAGGGGCGCCATGCCGGCGGAGCGCTCGACGGCGTCGGCGTCGCCGCACACGGCCAGCCAGTTGGCGAGCAGCCGGTGGCCGCCCACGGTCAGCACCGACTCGGGGTGGAACTGCACGCCGTGCAGCGGCAGGTCGCGGTGCTGCAGACCCATGACGACCCCGCCGGCGGTGGTCCCGGTGACCTCGAGCTCGGCCGGCACCGTGCGCGGCTCGACGGCGAGGGAGTGGTACCTCGTCGCGGTGAACGGCGACCCGAGGCCCGCCAGCACGCCGGTGCCCTCGTGCTCGACCTCGCTGGTCTTGCCGTGCATCAGCTCGGGAGCGTGGGAGACCGTCGCGCCGTAGACCTCGGCGAGCGCCTGGTGCCCGAGGCAGACGCCGAGCATCGGGGTCGCGGACCGCGCGCAGGCCCGGATGACGTCCTCCGACGCCCCGGCCTCCTTCGGCGTCCCGGGTCCGGGCGAGACGAGGACCCCGTCGTAGACCGTGCCGTCCTCACCGAGGAACCGGCCCTGGTCGTCGGGCTCCGGCACGGCGTCGTTGCGCACGACGGTGGTGCTCGCGCCGAGCTGGTCCAGGTAGCCGACGATCGTGTAGACGAAGGAGTCGTAGTTGTCCACGACGAGGATGGAGGTCATGGTGCGTGCGCCTCGACGGTGTTGTCGTTGATGGGGACGTACTCGGAGAACCAGGGGAAGACCCACTCGAAGCAGACCCAGACGGCCGCCACGAACAGTGCCAGGAGCAGGAGCGCCCGGAACCAGGCCGGACCGGGCAGGGCGCGCCACAGCAGGCCGTACATCATCGCACCCCCGCGTCGTCGTCGGCCAGTGCCTGGATCTCGACACCGGCGTCGAGCAGCTCGGCCGGGATCCCCTCGTCCACCGGGGCCCAGTAGTCGAGCTCGGCGTGCACGATGTAGCGCTGGGCTGCCGAGTACATCGGGTGGCAGGCCGTCATCGTCAGGAAGCGCTGCGTCAGCTCGGGCAGGGGCTCGCCCGGCCGGACACCGGGGACCGGGGAGACGACCTCGACCTGGTTCGGCCAGACGATCTGCGAGGAGGTCATCCGGTAGACGTACCAGGTGTTCGCGGTCCGCACCACGATCGGGTCGCCCTCCTGGAGCTCGGCGATCTGGTGGAACGGCCGGCCGTAGGTGGTGCGGTGCCCGGCGACCGAGAAGTTGCCGAGGTCGCCGGGCAGCGCGGTGTCGGGATAGTGCCCGATGCCGAGCCGGTCCAGCACCTCGGCCTTGTCGATCCCCTGGGCGACCGGCTCGACGTAGTCGGCACCGAACCGGGGGACGTAGTACTGGGCGAAGACCTCGCCGAACGCGGGCTCGCCCATGATGGGCGGGTCGTCCCGGTGCTCCTCGGCGACGGCGGGCCCCTCGACGGAGCTGCCGGACGGCACCTCGACGGGGGGCTCGGGCCAGTCCAGCTCGGCGAGCACCTGGCTGTGGATGCGCTCGGCCTGGACGTCCGTCCACCACAGCTGCCACACGACGAACAGACCGAGCACGACGCCGGCGGTGATGAGCAGCTCGCCGACGACGCCGATCGTCGCGCTGACCGCGCCGCCGCCGCGACGGCCGGCGTCGGCGGGGGCGTGCCTCACGAGAACACGTCCGTGCCGTCGGGCACGTCGGCGAACTGCACGTCCTGACCGCCGGACGCCGCAGGGATCTCGATGCGGTCGAGCGGCTCGGCCGCGTACCCGAGGTCGATCCAGTCCACGTAGTCCTGGTAGATGGCCACACCGGGCGAGGAGTCGAGGGCGGACTGCAGGCGGTCCGGGTCGCCCACGGCCTCGACGACGTACGGCGGGGAGAACACCTTGCCGTGCAGCAGCATGATGTTCCCCGAGCAGCGGAAGGCGCTGGTCGGTGTCACGCGCTCGCCCTGGAGCGTCATCGCCTCGGCGCCGCCCGCCCACAGGGCGTTGATGACGTGCTGCACGTCCTGCTGGTGGACGACGAGGTCGTCCGCCGTGACGTTCTCGATGGCCAGGGACGACGACGGCGCGTCCTCGAGCGCGACCCGCATGCCCGGTCCCTCGACCGGCCAGGCGCCGGAGACGACGCCCTCCTCCGACCGCAGCTCGGCGGAGCGGCGCGGCACGTCTCCCGGGACCGCCTCGCTCAGCGCCTGGATCTCGGCGTCGAGGGCGGCCACCTGCTCGGTGAGCGCGTCGACGCGGTCGGCCTCCTCGGCGACGACCGCGGACAGGTCCTCCGCGTGGCGGCTCTCGTCGCCGCTGCTGAGCTGCGCGCTGACGGTGAAGAGCACCCCGGACAGCGCGAGGACGACCGCGACGGTGATCCCGGATCGGATGCGAGATGACACAGCGGCCTCCCTTCGTCATGATCGTGCCCGGAGCAGTGCTGCTGAGCACTACGCTAGACGACGAACCGTCGTCGGCGTGCCGAGATCTCGCTCTCGGGCGTCGCACCCTCGTCCCGACAGGAGCCGACCCGTGTCCGAGAAGTCCGAGAAGCCCCAGAAGAAGTCCGCCGCCTCGGAGCCGGCGCTGCCGCAGAAGTCCTCGGCCAACCCGCGCTGGCTCGTGCCGACGATGCTGACCCTCATGCTCGCGGGCCTCGCCTGGATCGTCACCTACTACCTGACGAGCCAGAACCTCGGCCTGCCGGTGCCGGCGCTGGGCAACTGGAACCTGCTCGTCGGCTTCGTGCTCATCATCGCCGGGTTCTCGCTGACCACGCGCTGGAAGTGACGTCGCTGTACAGGTGACACGGGTGTGATTCCACACCTGTGCATATCCCTGGGGATGACGGTACGACGGCTCCTCCGACCGACGCTCAGAACAGCCCCAGCAGCCCGGCGACCGTCGGCACCGTGGAGTACTTCCACGTCGCCGCGGCGACCAGCACCACGCCGACGGCGGTCGGCAGCGCCCACCCGACGAGGCGCTGCCGCTCGCGCGGGGCCAGCGCGTACCCGGCGCCGATGACCAGCCCGACGGCGAGGCCGCCGAGGTGCGCCTGCCACGCGATGTTCGGCACGAACAGCGGCAGGGCCATGTTGATGGCGATGAGCACGACGATCTGCCCGGCGTTCTTCCCGAGCCGTCGCAGGACCGGGATGATCGCGCCGAAGAGGCCGAAGACGGCCCCGGAGGCACCGACCACCCCGATGAACCAGCTGTCCTGCGTGGGGTCGGCGAGCAGCAGCACGCCCACCTGCCCGCCGACCGCGGCCAGCAGGTAGAGGGCGATGAAGCGTCCGCGACCGAACGCCTGCTCGAGGAACGGTCCCACGAGCCACAGCGCGTACATGTTGAACAGGATGTGCAGCGGGGTCGTGGAGTGCAGGAACGCCGCGGTGAGGAACCGCCACGGCTCGACCTGGCCGGTGGCGGGGGAGAACGCCCACTCCTGGGTCCAGGCGCCGCCGGTGGCGAGCTGCAGGATCCAGCTCACCGCGCACAACCCGATGATCGTCAGCGTGACGACCGGCCGGCCGCCCCGCACCGTGGCCCCGAAGACCGTCCGGGCGCTGCGCGTGCTGCGCTGCGCGCTGGCCACGCAGTCGACGCACTGGACGCCGACGGCGGCCGGGCGCTGGCACTCCGGGCAGGCCGGGCGGCCGCAGCGCTGGCAGCGCACGTAGGACACCCGGTCGGGGTGCCGCGGACAGACCGGGGGCGCGTCCGTCGGGGGACCCGACGGCGGGTGCGGCGGCGTGCTGATGGTCGGGCCCCTCAGTCCTCGATCGTCACGCTCTGGATGACGACGTCCTCGACGGGACGGTCGCCGGGACGCGTCGCGGTGGAGTTGACGGCGTCGACCACCGCGCGGGACTCGTCGTCGGCCACCTCGCCGAAGATGGTGTGCTTGCCGTTGAGCCACGGCGTCTCGGCGGTGGTGATGAAGAACTGGGAGCCGTTGGTGCCCTCGGCCGCTCCGGTCACGGGGTTGCGGCGCTTGCCGGCGTTGGCCATGGCGAGCAGGTACTTGCGGTCGAACGACAGCTCCGGGTGGATCTCGTCGTCGAAGGTGTAGCCGGGGCCGCCGGTGCCGGTACCCAGGGGGTCGCCGCCCTGGATCATGAAGTTCTCGATGACACGGTGGAAGATGACGCCGTCGTAGAGCGGGTCGTTGCGCTCGGCGCCCGTCCGCGGGTCGGTCCACGTCGTCGTGCCCCGGGCGAGACCGACGAAGTTCGCGACGGTCTTCGGCGCGTGGTTCGGCAGCAGTTCGAGGCGGATGTCACCGGCGGAGGTGTGGAGGGTTGCGAACATGGCACCCATCATGTCACCACCGCGCCAACTGGGACATCACCTGGCGTGTGACGCTGCGCGCGACTACCAGGGGTGGCAGAGTGGGGCCATGGTGCAGACTCCCAAGATCGACCCCGCCAAGGTGAAGGACTCCACCGCGGAGGTCGCGGCCGCGCTCGTCGGCGCGGGCGCCCGCGCCGCGGACAGCGCCAAGGACGCCGCCGGTCAGGCCAAGGACTGGGCCGGACCTCGTGCCGACGCCTTCCTCGAGTGGCTCCGGCCGCGCGTCGAGAAGGCGTGGAACGACAGCGTCCAGGCTGCGGCACCCCGCGTGGAGGACGCAGCCGGCAAGGCCGGACCCCTCATCGACACCGCCCACGACAAGCTCGTCGACGACTATCTCCCGCAGCTCGTCACCGCCTTCAACGCGGCCGCCGCCAAGGCCGCGGCCACCGCCGACGAGGCCAGCAAGGCCGCGAAGCAGGCGGCGAAGTCCGCCGAGAAGTCGGCGCGCAAGGCCCAGCGCCGGTCCAGCCGCCGCAAGGCGTTCGGCTGGACCGTGGTCGTCGGTGGCCTGGCCGCCGTCGGTTACGCCTTCTACCGCCGGGCCCAGCCGCAGAACGACCCCTGGGCCGAGCCGTGGGAGCAGTCCTCGACTCCGGACTTCGACGGCGTCGCGCGCGACGCACGGCACGCCGTGGGTGACGCGGCCGAGGCGGTCGGCGAGGCCGCCGGCTCCGCCGTCGCCAAGGGCAAGGAGGCCGTCTCCGAGGCACGCGAGAAGGCGTCCTCGCGGACCGCGAAGTCGCGCCAGAAGGCAAGCGAGGCGGCCGAGGAGACCGGCGACGCCGCCGAGAAGGCAGGCGAGGCGGCTGCCGATGCCGCCGACGAGGCGAAGAACTCCGTCGGCCAGGCCTCCCCGGCCGACGACAAGAAGGAGTAGTCGGACCCGCACGTCGTCCGACGCACGAGAGCCCCCGTCCGCGGTGGACGGGGGCTCCCGTGCGTCCGGGGCCGTGGTCGGTGCGGCAACGGTCGGCGCCGGAAACGCGTCGTGCCCCCGCCGTGACGGCGGGGGCACGAGGTGGTGGGACGGGGTGGAGCCAAGGGGACTCGAACCCCTAACCCCCTGCTTGCAAAGCAGGTGCGCTACCAATTGCGCCATGGCCCCTGGGGGTCATCAGTCGAGTGAGTCGGTGACCTCGGTCCACAGGTCACGGTCCGCGGCGTCCTCGGAGAGCCGGCGCCAGACCAGGTAGCCGGCGACCGCAGCCAGCACGGCGACGATGATCTTCTTCAACATGGACCTCCTCGTCGACCGTGGAGTGGGGCTAGGAGGACTTGAACCTCCGACCTCTTCCTTATCAGGGAAGCGCTCTAACCGTCTGAGCTATAGCCCCTCGCGGCACGCTCTCGGAGAGGGCGTGCAGCACGGAACATTACCGTACGGGCCCCACCGGCCCCAAACCGGAACCGGGCCCGGTGGGTGTGACGTCCGTCGCCCGGTGCGGCCCGGTCGTCACTCGTCCGTCAGGGTCAGGTGCACACCCCCGACGAGCGCGGCGGTGATGTTGTAGAGCATCGCCATGATGGTCGCGATGGCCGTGAACAGCACGACGTTGACCAGGGCGATCAGCGTCGCCAGGGACACGGTGCGCTCGAGCTCCACGATCTGGGTGATGTCGACGGCCTGCGGGCCGAGCGTGCTGATGAGGAAGTCCTGCACGGTCGCGAAGGTGCCGACGGAGTTCAGCGAGTACCAGACGACGGCCGTCGCGACCACGGTCATGATCCCGATCGCCACCGAGAGCAGGAACGCCAGCTTCATGATCGACCACGGGTCGATGCGCGACACCGAGAGCCGCACGCGGCGCGGGCTGCCGAGACCGTCCGGCGCGACGGCCGGCTGCGCGCCGGTCTGGGGCGAGCCCTCGGCGGAGAGCGGCACCTGCTGGGCGCTGCCGTGCACGCCACCGGCCGAGTAGTGCATCTCCGGGCGCGGACCGGACGACGTGGCGTCCGGGGGCGGGGGCGGCGCCGACGAGCCCGTGCCGGCCGTCGAGCCGGTCGGCTGCGCGCCGCCCGGGGTGGCACCGGAAGCGGCCGACCCGGCGGACTGCACCTTCTTCGCGGCGCTGCGTGCGGCGGCCAGCGCGGCCGCGGCCGCCTTCACGGCACCGTTCTTGGCCGCGCCGGAGGTCTCGGTCCCGTGCTTCGGCGACTCGGCGTCCGAGGACGCCGCTGCGTCACCGTCGGGCGCAGCCCGATCGGACCAAGCCCCGTCGGACCAAGCCCCGTCGGACGAAGCCCTGTCGGAGGAGGCCTCGGCGGAGGAGGACCGGGCCGCACCGTTCGTGGGCGCCTCGGCCGCGCCCTCGTCCCGAGGCTCGGGCTCGGCGGGTGCGGGCTGCTCCGGTGCAGGCTGCGCCGGAGCGGGCCGCTCGGACCCGGTGGACCGGTCCGTCGTCTCGGACACCGGCGTGATGGGCTGGGTGCTGTCAGCAGGCGCGGACAGGGGAGTGCCCGCCTGCGACGTCGTCTTCTGGCTCGCCATCAGATGTTCCCGTCCCCGGTCTCGTCCTGCTCCGGCGTGCTCGCCGTCGCCTCCTCGGCCGGCTCGACGTCGTCGGCCGGTTGTTCCACGCTAACCGACTCGGCCTCTGCGCGACGCTCGACGTTCCGCGCGACGGCGATGATCCGGTCGCCCTTGTCCGGCTTTGCGAAGGTCACGCCCTGGGTCGTGCGTCCGGTCAGGTTCACCTCGTCGACGCGGGAGCGGACGATCTTGCCCTTGGACATGATCACCAGCACCTCGGTGTCGGGCTCGGTGACGAGCGCACCGACGAGGTCGCCGCGCGCCTCGACGAGGTTCGCGACCTTGATGCCGTAACCGTTGCGGCCCTGGAGGCGGTACTCGTCGATGCGGGTGCGCTTGGCGAACCCGCCCTCGGTGACGACGAACAGGTCGGTCTCCGGCTCGACGACGTCGGCCACGAGCAGCTCGTCGTCCGCGCGGAACTTCATGCCCGTCACGCCCGAGGTGGCGCGTCCCATCGGGCGCAGCGTGTCGTCGTCGGCCGCGAACCGGATGGACTGCCCCTTGCGCGAGACGAGGATCAGCTCGTCGTCGGCGTCGACCAGCCGGGCGGACACGAGCTCGTCCGGGGTGCCGTCGTCGTCCGTGCGCAGGTTGATGGCGATGAGCCCGCCGCTGCGCGGGGAGTCGTAGTCGCCCAGGCGGGTCTTCTTCACCAGGCCGCGGCGGGTGGCGAGCACCAGGTACTCCGCGTCGTCGTAGTCCCGCAGGGCCAGGACCTGCGCGATCTGCTCGCCCGGCTGGAACGCCAGCAGGTTGGCGACGTGCTGACCCTTGGCGTCGCGCGCACCCTCGGGGATCTCGTACCCCTTGGCGCGGTAGACGCGGCCGGCGTCGGTGAAGAACAGCAGCCAGTGGTGCGTCGTCGTGACGAAGAAGTGGTCGACGATGTCGTCCTCGCGCAGCTGCGCGCCCCGGATCCCCTTGCCGCCGCGACGCTGGGCCCGGTAGGAGTCCGTCCGCGTGCGCTTGGCGTAGCCGCCGCGGGTGATCGTGACGACCACGTCCTCCTCGGGGATGAGGTCCTCGACCGACATGTCGCCGTCGAAGGGCAGGATGTGGGTCCGGCGCTCGTCGCCCCAGCGCTCGACGACGGCGTCCAGCTCCTCGCCGACGATCGACCGCTGCCGCTCGGGCCGGGCCAGGATGTCCTGGTAGTCGGTGATCTGCGCCTGGAGCTTCGCGTGCTCCTCGAGGATCTGCTGCCGCTCCAGGGCCGCGAGCCGGCGGAGCTGGAGAGCCAGGATCGCGCTGGCCTGCTGCTCGTCGATGTCGAGCAGGTCCATCAGGCCGGTGCGCGCCTGGTCGGCGTCGGGCGAGCGACGGATGAGGGCGATGACCTCGTCGAGGGCGTCCAGCGCCTTCAGGTAGCCCTCGTAGATGTGGATCTTGTCCTGCGCCTCGCGCAGCAGGTACTCGGTGCGGCGCCGCACGACCTCGATCTGGTGCGTGGTCCAGTGCCGCACGAAGGCGTCGAGGCTGAGCGTGCGGGGGACGTCGTCGACGAGCGCCAGCATGTTGGCGCTGAAGTTCTCCTGCAGCGAGGTGTGCTTGTACAGGTTGTTCAGCACGACCTTCGCGACGGCGTCGCGCTTGAGCACGATGACGAGGCGCTGCCCCGTGCGGCCCGAGGTCTCGTCCCGGATGTCGGCGATGCCGGAGATCCGGCCGTCGTTGACCAGGTCGGCGATCTTCGTGGCCAGGTTGTCGGGGTTGACCTGGTAGGGCAGCTCGGTGATGACCAGGCAGATCCGGTTCTGGATCTCCTCGACGTTCACCACGGCGCGCATCGTGATCGAGCCGCGCCCCGTGCGGTAGGCCTCCTCGATGCCGGACGTGCCGAGGATCTGGGCACCGGTGGGGAAGTCGGGGCCCTTGATGCGCTGCATCAGCGCGGCGAGCAGCTCCTCCTTGGAGGCGTCCGGGTGCTCGAGGTGCCACTGCACACCCGCCGCGACCTCGCGCAGGTTGTGCGGCGGGATGTTGGTCGCCATGCCGACGGCGATGCCGGCCGAACCGTTGACCAGGAGGTTCGGGATCCGCGACGGCAGGACCGTGGGCTCCTGCGTGCGCCCGTCGTAGTTGTCCTGGAAGTCGACGGTGTCCTTCTCGATGTCCCGCACCATCTCCATCGCGAGCGGGTCCATCTTGCACTCGGTGTACCGCGGGGCGGCCGCCGGGTCGTTGCCTGGCGAGCCGAAGTTCCCCTGGCCGGCCACCAACGGATAGCGCATCGACCAGTCCTGCACGAGGCGGACCAGGGCGTCGTAGATCGCCGTGTCACCGTGCGGGTGGTACTTGCCCATGACGTCGCCGACGACGCGGGAGCACTTGGAGAACGACCGGTCCGGCCGGTAGCCGCCGTCGTACATCGCGTAGAGCACGCGCCGGTGCACCGGCTTGAGCCCGTCGCGCACGTCGGGCAGCGCGCGACCGACGATGACGCTCATCGCGTAGTCGAGGTAGCTGCGCTGCATCTCGAGCTGCAGGTCGACCTGCTCGATGCGTCCGTGCGCGACCGCCGCCAGGGCCTCCGGGCTGCCGCCGTCGATACCGTCGGTCATGTCCGGGCCGGGGGTCTCGTCCGTCACCGTGAATCCGTTCCTTCCTGCGCCGCCGGGGCGCTGGTCCTGCCTCGATCATCCGATGTACAGAACCCAGATTCGTTCTGTACGCGCCGTCTCCGGCTCAGATGTCGAGGAACCGGACGTCCTTGGCGTTGCGCTGGATGAAGCTGCGGCGGGACTCGACGTCCTCACCCATGAGTACCGAGAAGATCTCGTCCGCTGCGGCCGCGTCGTCCATGGTGACCTGCAGCAACGTCCGGTGCTCCGGGTCCATGGTGGTGTCCCAGAGCTCGGAGTAGTCCATCTCGCCCAGACCCTTGTAGCGCTGGATCCCGTTGTCCTTCGGGATCCGCTTGCCGGCCGCGATGCCCTGCTCGAGGAAGGCGTCGCGCTCCCGGTCGGAGTACACGTAGTCGTGCGGGGCGTTGGACCACTTCAGCCGGTACAGCGGGGGCTGGGCCAGGTAGACATGCCCGTGCTCGATGAGCGGGCGCATGTACCGGAACAGCAGCGTCAGCAGCAGGGTGCAGATGTGCTGACCGTCGACGTCGGCGTCGGCCATGAGCACGATCTTGTGGTACCGCAGCTTGGTGATGTCGAAGTCCTCACCGATGCCGGTGCCGAAGGCCGTGATGAGCGCCTGGACCTCGTTGTTGGACAGCGCCTTGTCCAGCCGCGCCCGCTCGACGTTGAGGATCTTGCCGCGGATCGGCAGGATCGCCTGGTGGTGCGGGTCGCGGCCGCGCACGGCCGAACCGCCGGCGGAGTCGCCCTCGACGATGTAGATCTCGCACTCGTCCGGGCGGTTCGACTGGCAGTCCTTGAGCTTGCCGGGCATGCCGCCCGAGCTGAGGATCCCCTTGCGCCGGGTCGCCTCGCGCGCCTTGCGGGCGGCGATACGCGCCTGCGACGCCGAGATCGCCTTGCGGATGATGTCGCGACCCTCGTTGGGGTGCGCGTCGAACCAGTCCGTCAGCCGCTCGCGCACGATGCGCTGCACGAAGGTCTTGGCCTCGGTGTTGCCGAGCTTCGTCTTCGTCTGGCCCTCGAACTGCGGCTCGGACAGCTTCACGCTGAGCACCGCGGTGAGACCCTCGCGGATGTCGTCGCCCGTGAGGTTCTCGTCCTTGTCCTTGAGGATCGCCTTGTCCCGGGCGTAGGAGTTCACGAGGCTCGTCAGCGCCGCGCGGAAGCCCTCCTCGTGGGTGCCGCCCTCGGTGGTGGAGATCGTGTTGGCGAACGTGTGGACGGACTCGCTGAACGCCGTCGTCCACTGCATCGCGATCTCGACCGAGACCTTGAGGTCGGTGTCCTCGGCCTCCAGGTCGATGATCTCGGGGTGGATGATCTCGGCCTTCTTGGCCGTGTTGATGTGCGCGACGTAGTCCCGCAGCCCGCCGTCGTACTTGTACGTCACGGTGCGCACCGCGCCCGAGGCGGACTCGGAGTCGTGCACCTCGTCGTCCGGCGAGGCGGCGGCGTCCTGGCCGTCCGTGGCGTCGGCGCTCTCCAGGGCGGCGACGACGGCCCGCGAGTTGAGCGCGCCGGTCACCTCGTCGGGGCCCGACACGTGCTCGGTGCGCTCGTCGGTCAGCGTGATGCGCAGGCCCTTGTTGAGGAACGCCATCTGCTGGAACCGGGCGCGGAGCGTCTCGAAGTCGTAGTCCGTGGTCTCGAAGATCGCCGGGTCGGCCCAGAACGTCTGCGTGGTGCCGGTGCGGTCGGTCTCGCCGAGGCGCTGCAGCTCGCCCACCGGGGCGCCGCCGTCGGCGAACTCCTGGCGCCACGCGAAGCCGTCGCGCTCGACCTCGGTGATCACGCGGCTGGACAGCGCGTTCACCACCGAGATGCCCACCCCGTGCAGGCCACCGGAGACGGCGTAGCCGCCACCGCCGAACTTGCCGCCGGCGTGCAGGATCGTCATGACGACCTCGACGGTGGGACGACCCTCGGTGGGGTGCATGGCCACCGGGATGCCGCGGCCGTTGTCCGTCACCCGCACACCGCCGTCGGCCAGCAGGGTCACGTCGATCCGGTCGGCGTGCCCGGCCAGGGCCTCGTCCACCGAGTTGTCCACGACCTCGTAGACCAGGTGGTGCAGACCGCGTTCACCCGTCGACCCGATGTACATGCCGGGTCGCTTGCGGACGGCCTCGAGTCCCTCGAGGACGGTGATGTTCCCGGCGTCGTAACCGCCGTCGGATCGCTGAGCCACAGGCTGGAGCACTCCTCGTCGTCCATGCACGCGACAGGTCGACCCGGGTGGTGCCCGGGCTGCAGCACACAGGAGTGACGCGCGGGGGCGCCGGCTGCGGGTCGGTGCTCGTCCATCCCGGGACACCTCACGACCCGAGCAGCCGACGACCGGCCCGAGGGCCGGTCGCACGCCGTTGACACGAGCCCGGGAGGCGGCCCGGGAACATCTGGTCAGTCTACCGTGAAAGCGCAAGAAATCGCGGGTTCTGCCCACCGGAGCGTGTGGGTTCTCCCACGTTGTCCACAGGCCCTGTCCACATCGGTGGTTGCCCGGGCGATCTGTCGCGTCTCGCCGTCAGCCGAAGGTGTCGCCGGGACCCGGCCCGCGCACCGTCCGGCGTCCGCGACGGAAGCTCGGACCCGACGGCCCGAGCACCGTGACCTGCTCCACGACGCCCTCGCCGACCTCCTCGGCCAGCCGGCGCAGGAGCGTGGGGACCAGCAGGCGCACCTGGGTGGCCCATGCGGTCGAGTCCGTGCGGACCACGAGCACCTTGTCCTCGAAGGTCTCCGGCGTGCAGTGGTCCGCCACCTGGTCGCCGACGATCTCGCGCCAGCGTCCGACGACGCCGCCCACCGAGACCTCGGCCGTCCAGCCCTTGTCCCGCAGCAGCCTGGCCACGACGTCGGACATCAGCCGCGGGTCCCGGGCGTTGGGTCCCCGGCCCGGGTCCTTGCGCGGCTCCGCCAACGGTGAGCGGCGCGACGGGGAGCCCGGACGCAGGCCCTTCGCCCGCGCGGCCGCCTTGGCACGGTTCAGGGCCTCGCGGGCGACCTCGGACGGCGGCGTCAGCTCCGTGCGGTCGACGACCGGACGGGGGTCGCGGCGGCGCGGCCCGTCGGCCTCGTCCGGACCCTCGCCGCCGGGTGCACCCGGGTCGTCGGGCCCGTGCTCAGACACGGACGACCCGCCCGTCGCCGACCTCGAACCGGGCGCCCAGCAGTCGGTCCGGCACGTCCTGCGGGACCGCCGCCGTGACGAGCACCTGCCGGGCCTCGGCCACCAGCTCGGCCAGGCGCTCCCGACGCCGCACGTCCAGCTCGGCGAAGACGTCGTCGAGGACCAGCACCGGGTCCGCGTCCGAGCCGTGGTCGGGGTCCCAGAACACGTCGTCCGGCGCGGACGGCTCGGCCCCGCCGCCGAGCAGACGGAAGGCCGCCAGCCGCAGCGCCAGCGCGAACGACCACGACTCGCCGTGGCTCGCGTACCCCTTCGCCGGGAGCCCGCCGAGCACGAGCTCCAGGTCGTCCCGGTGCGGACCCACGAGGCTCTGGCCGCGCTCGATCTCGGCCGGGCGCCGTTCCTCGATCACCGCCAGCATCAGCTTCTCCAGGTCCTCCGCCGCCGTGGGCGGTCCGCCGGCGGGCCCGTCGGGCTCAGCCGGCTCAGCGGGCTCAGCGGGCGAGGCCTCGCCGTCGGGGGCCGACGGCGCCACCGCCGTGCCGCCGTCGGGCACCACCGTGGAGCGGTAGACGAGCTCGGCGGCGCTGTCGGCGTCGCTGACCTGCTCGTACGCGGTGGCGACGACGGGCTGCAGCGCGCGCACGAGTGCGGTACGCCAGGCGAGGACCTGCCCGCCGAGCTGCGCCAGACGCCCGTCCCACACCTCCAGGGTGGAGGTGTCCACGTCGCGGCCCGCCGCACGGTGACCGCGCAGCGACTTCAGCAGGGCCGACCGCTGCCGCAGGACCCGCTCGTAGTCGGCCAGCACGCCGGCGGCGCGGGGGAGGAGCTGCACCACGAGCTGGTCCAGGAAGCGGCGCCGGCCGTCGGGGTCGCCCTTGACCAGGGCCAGGTCCTCCGGGGCGAACAGCACCGTGCGCAGGATCCCCAGGACGTCGCGCGCGCGGCCCAGCTGACCACGGTTGATGCGGGCCCGGTTCGCCTTGCCGGCGGTGATCTCGAGCTCCACGGTCGAGGCACGGTCCCCCCGGACGACCCGCGTGCGCACGACGGCCCGCTGGGCCCCCGCACGGATCAGCGGGGTGTCGTTCGCGACCCGGTGGCTCCCGAGGGTCGCCACGTAGCCGACGGCCTCGACGAGGTTCGTCTTGCCCCGCCCGTTGCGACCCACGAACGCGTTCGGTCCGGGCTCGAGCTCGACGTCGACGGACTCGTAGGACCGGAAGTCGAGCAGGGACAGGTGCGAGACGTACATGACTCCAGTGTGGCGGGCCTACTCGGCGGACGGCTTGGTGGCGTGACCGCCGAACTGCTGGCGCAGCGCCGCCACGGCCTTCATCGCCGGCGACTCCTCCTGCCGCGAGGAGAACCGGGCGAACAGGGCGGCGGAGATGACCGGCAGCGGCACGGCGTTGTCGATCGCCTCGTCCACGGTCCAGCGGCCCTCGCCGGAGTCCGCGACCCAGTCGTCGATCGCGTCGAAGCGCGGGTCGTCCTCGAGGGCGCGGACCATGAGCTCGAGCAGCCAGGACCGCACGACGGTGCCGCGCTGCCAGGCCCGCATCGTGCCGTGCACGTCGGTGACGATGTCCTTGGCGGCGAGCATCTCGTAGCCCTCGGCATAGGCCTGCATGAGGCCGTACTCGATGCCGTTGTGGACCATCTTGGCGAAGTGGCCGGCGCCCACGGGGCCGGCGTGCACGAAGCCCTCCTCGCGCGGGCCCTCGGGGCGCAGCGCGTCGAAGACGGGCATGAGGAACGCGACGTCGGCGTCGGAACCGCCGCACATCAGGCCGTAGCCGTTCTCCAGGCCCCACACGCCGCCGGAGACCCCGACGTCGACGTACCCGACGCCACGCTCGGCGAGCTCGGCGGCCCGCTCCTGGTCGTCGGGGTAGTGGGAGTTGCCGCCCTCGATGACGACGTCGCCCTCGTCGAGGAGACCCGCGAGCGCGCTGACGACCTCCCGCGTCGGCTCCCCGGCGGGCACCATGACCCACACGACGCGACGCGGCCCGGGCAGGGCCTCGACGAGCTCGGCCAGCGAGCCGACGTCGGAGACCTCCGGGCGCGGGTCGTACCCCGTCACCCCGATCCCGGCGCGGCGCAGGCGCTCGCGCATGTTGTCGCCCATCTTGCCCAGACCGACGAGACCCATGTGGGTGACCATGTGGATAACCTCCGGAAGTGCGGTCGGTGCGAGCGTACGGGCTGGGTGCCCGCGGCGCGCGAGGAGTCGCCCCGGGCCCTGCCGCGGGCGACCGGGGGCGGTCCCGTCAGCAGGTCAGGAGGAGAAGCGGATCGGCACCAGCAGGTAGCGGTACTCCGAGGAGTCCTCGCCGTCCAGCGACTCCTGCCCGGTGAACTCCACCGGCTTGTTCGGGTGCGTGAACGACATCCGCACGAAGTCCGTCCCCAGGGCACCGAGCCCGTCGAGCAGGAACTGCGGGTTGAACGCCACCTGGATGTCCTCGCCGACCAGCACGGCCTCGAGGGCCTCGGACGCCTGCGCGTCGTCGCCCTGGCCCGCGTCGAGGACGACCTGGCCCTCGGAGAACGCCAGCCGGATCGGGGTGTTGCGCTCGGCGACCAGGGAGACGCGCTTGGCCGCGTCGATGAGCGCCTGGGTCGGCACGACGGCGTGGATCGGCGTGGCGTCCGGGAACAGACGCCGGACCGCCGGGTAGTCCCCGTCGACGAGCTGGGAGGTCGTGTGTCGGCCGCCGGCCTCGAACCCGATGAGGTCAACGCCCTCCCCGGTGGACAACCCGATGTTCACCAGGCCGCCGCCCGAGCCGAGCGATTTCGCGACGTCGTTGAGGGTCCGGGCACGGACCAGCGCCACCGAGCTGAACCCCGGCGTGGCGGGCGTCCAGGTCAGCTCGCGCAGAGCGAGCCGGTAGCGGTCCGTGGCCAGCAGCGTGATGCGCTCGCCCTCGATCTCCATGCGGACGCCGGTCAGCAGGGGCAGCGTGTCGTCGCGGCTGGCGGCGACGCTGACCTGCGCGACCGCGTGGGTCAGGGCGTCCCCGGCCACCGTACCGGACAGCTCCGGCATGGCGGGCAGCGCGGGGTAGTCCTCGACCGGCATGGTCAGCAGCGTGAAGCGGGACGCTCCGCAGGTCAGCACGACCTTGTTGCCCTCGACGGTCACGTCGACCGGCTTGTTGGGCAGGGCGCGGGAGATCTCGGCGAGCAGGCGACCCGAGACGAGCACCGTGCCGGCCTCGGAGACCTCGGCGGCGATCTCGGACCGTGCCGAGACCTCGTAGTCGAAGCTCGCGAGCACGATGGAGCCGGACGCGTCGGCCTCGATGCGCACACCGGCCAGGACCGGGGCGGGCGGGCGCGTGGGCAGGGTGCGGGCCGTCCAGGTCACGGCCTCGGCCAGGACGTCGCGCTCGACGCGGAACTTCATCCCACTCCTCGGAGCTCTCGTGCGGTGCGCGGACGGGGGTGTCTCGGCTGGTACGGGCCGAACCGTCCGTGACCGAACACTACCGTGCCCCGGCCTGTCGGGCCGCTGGTCCCGGAACGGCCTCGCAGGCCATGAAGGCGGGTGGGTCATCTGGAGGGAAGAACACGTTCATCGTCGTCATCGGGGTTGTGGATTCTGTTGACGGACGACGTCTTCGCAGGTCAGAGCGCTCAGATGGGTGTGGAGGCGGTTGGGGGCGAACCTGTGGGCAACTCCGGCGTCCTGGGGACGGCGATCTGCGTCCCCACAGGCGTCCACCGTTCGCCGCTCGTTCATCCACCAGCCGCACGGCGTGTTCCACAGGCGTCCACAGGTTCGTCCACACGTGTGTGTCGGCCACCGGGACGCGCAGGCGCAGTTGTCCACCGCAGGGGTCCACAGGATGGGGACGGAGCGGGCGATACGGCGCCATACCGGGCACGAACCTGTGGGAAAGCCTGTGCACCGGAGTTGTCCACAGGTGTCCACAGGCTTGTGGACATGTGGATTCAGCCGCGGTGCTGCTGCTTGATCCGGCTGGTGAGCTCGGTGACCTGGTTGTAGGTCGAGCGTCGTTCGGCCATCTGGCCGGCGATCTTCTTGTTCGCGTGCATGACCGTGGTGTGGTCACGACCGCCGAACTGCTGCCCGATCTTCGGCAGCGACAGGTCGGTCAGCTCGCGGCACAGGTACATGGCGATCTGCCGGGCCGTCACCAGCACCCGGGACCGGGACGAACCGCACAGGTCGTCGATCGTCAGGCCGAAGTACGCCGCCGTCTGGGCGATGACGACGGCCGGGGTGATCTCGGTGGCCTGGTCGTCGTCGGTGATGAGGTCCTTGAGGACGATCTCGGCCAGGGCGAGGTCGACGTGCTGCTTGTTGAGGTTCGCGAAGGCGGTGACCCGGATCAGGGCGCCCTCGAGCTCGCGGATGTTGGTCGAGATGCGCGAGCCGATGTAGCTGAGGACGTCGGCCGGCACGTCCAGGCGTTCGCTGGCGGCCTTCTTGCGCAGGATCGCGATCCGCGTCTCGAGGTCGGGCGGCTGGACGTCGGTGATGAGTCCCCACTCGAACCGCGAGCGGAGGCGGTCCTCGAACCCGTCGAGCTGCTTGGGCGGCACGTCGGAGGTGATGACCACCTGCTTGTCCGCGTTGTGCAGCGCGTTGAAGGTGTGGAAGAACTCCTCCATCGTCTGTTCCTTGCCCTGCAGGAACTGGATGTCGTCGATCAGCAGGACGTCCACGTCCCGGTAGCGGCGCTGGAACGCTCCCGTGCGGCCCTCACCGATGGAGTTGATGAAGTCGTTGGTGAACTCCTCGGAGTTCACGTACCGCACCCGCACGTGCGGGTAGAGGTTGTTGGCGTAGTGGCCGATGGCGTGCAGCAGGTGGGTCTTGCCGAGACCGGAGTCGCCGTAGATGAACAGGGGGTTGTAGGCCTTGGCCGGGGCCTCGGCGACGGCCACCGCGGCCGCGTGGGCGAACCGGTTGGAGGAGCCGATGACGAACGACTCGAAGATGTACTTCGGGTTCAGGCGCGTCGGCTCGCTGTCGGCGGGACGCTCGTCGGGCAGCCGACCCGGGGGAGGGCCGGGCGGCGTCGGCTCGGGCTCGTGGGCGCTGGGCGGCGGCGTGTAGTCCTGGGCGGGTCCGGTGAGGGCCTCGTGGCTCAGCTCCGGGTCGACGGTGATGCCGAACCGGGTGTCGCGGCCGAGCGTCGCCGACATGGCGGACATGAGCTGGTCGCGCACGCTCGTCTCGAGGTACGCGCGGGTCTGCTCGTGGGGCACCGCGATGAACACGGTGTCGTCGAGGATGGCCATCGGCTTGGCCAGCTTGATGAAGGCGAGCTGGCGTGCGGTCATGTCGGGCCGCGCCTCGAGGGTCGCCAACGTCTGGTTCCAGACGTCGGTGATGTTCTCGTCAGGCTGGGGCACGGCTTCCTCCGGACTGGTACGTGTGCGGTGTCCACATAGTTTTCCACACCCTGTGGAGCCTGTGGACATCGGTGTGGACGACGGCGGACCGGAGGGCCCTCGTGTCGTCGTCGTCACGTCGGCCCCAGTTGACCTGACGCTGTCCGACGGCGTAACGTCGGACAGCCGTTCCAGGTACTTTCGCGCGCCCTCGTCCGGCGCGGACCCCGGGTCGGCCCGGTCGACACATTGCCCCGGCAGTGGTCGCCCTGCAACCTGACCGACATCGTCGAGGAACTGACGGTGTGCCTCCCCGACGTTTCTTGGAGTACCTCGTGAGCAAGCGGACCTTCCAGCCGAACACCCGCCGTCGTGCGAAGACCCACGGCTTCCGTCTGCGCATGCGCACCCGCGCCGGCCGCAGCATCCTGGGCAACCGCCGCCGCAAGGGCCGCGCGCAGCTCTCTGCCTGAGCCATGCTTCCCGCGGCGCACCGCATGCGCCGTTCCGTCGATTTCGAACGGGCGGTGCGCCGCGGCGCGCGCGCGGGCCGATCGACCGTGGTCGTCCACCTCACCCGGGTCCCCGGGGAGGACGGAGGGCCGCTGGTCGGTCTTGTCGTGTCCAAGGCCGTGGGCAATGCCGTTCGTCGAAACCTCGTCAAGCGCCGGCTGCGCAGCGCAGCGTCCGGGCAGCTCGAGCATCTCCCGCAGGACGCCCTCGTCGTCCTGCGGGCTCTGCCGCGCGCCGCGACGGCTGACTACGCCCACCTCTCGCGGGACGTGGAGCGGGCGACCGCCACGGTGCTGCGGCGCGCCGACGAGCGTGTCCGATGAGTAGCGCCGTGCTCTCCCGCGGCCGCGAGATCGCCCGTGCGCTGCCGGTGGCCGTGCTCGTCGGGGCGATCCGCGTCTACCAGGCGGTCGTGTCCCCGTGGACGGGGCCGACGTGCAAGTACTTCCCCTCCTGCTCGCAGTACGCGGTGATCGCGATCCGGCGTCACGGTCCGCTGCGCGGAACCGGGATGGCCCTGTGGCGGATCCTGCGGTGCAACCCCTGGAGCCTGGGCGGCGTCGACGACGTGCCGCCCGCTCGGCACGAGCACCGCGGCGCCCACACGCACTGACCTCCCGGGAACGCGCCACCCGGACACGCTTTTACGACAGAGGAGACACATGGGGTTTTTCGACACCATCCTGTACCCCATCCAGTGGGTCGTGGCCTGGATCATGTACGGGTCGCACCAGCTGTTCATGGCGCTGGGATTCCAGGACGGTCCGGGTTTCGCCTGGGTCCTGTCCATCGTCGCGCTCGTGATCGTCATCCGGATCCTGCTCATCCCGCTGTTCTTCAAGCAGATCAAGGCGTCCCGCGGGATGCAGATGATGCAGCCGGAGCTGCAGGCGATCCAGAAGAAGTACAAGGGCAAGACCGACCCGTCGTCCCGTGAGGCCATGGGCCGGGAGACGATGGAGCTGTACCGCAAGCACGGCACCAACCCGATGGCGTCCTGCCTGCCGATCCTGCTGCAGTCGCCGATCTTCTTCGCCCTGTTCCGCCTGCTCTACAACCTGGGCAACATCGCGTCCGGCACGCAGGACCCGATCGGTCCCATCGACCAGCCGGTCGCTGCGGACATCGAGAATTCCGACCTGTTCGGTGCTCAGCTCTCCGACGTCTTCCTGCAGACGGACGACTGGAGCGTCCGGATCGTCATCCTGTTCCTCATCGTGGCCATGAGCGCCACGACGTTCTTCACCCAGCGTCAGCTGACGATGAAGAACATGCCGAAGGCCGCGCTCGAGGGCCCGATGGCGAACACTCAGAAGATGCTGCTGTACGTCCTGCCGCTGATCTTCCTGATCTCGGGCGTGAACTTCCCGGTCGGTGTGCTGATCTACTGGACCACGACCAACCTCTGGTCGATGGGTCAGCAGTTCTACACGATCAAGCGCATGCCGGCCCCGGGTTCCGAGGCGGAGCGTCTGCTCAAGGAGAAGCGCGCGGCCAAGGCGGCGAAGAAGGGCATCGTCGTCGAGGAGGAGAAGGCTCCCGAGCCCCCGAAGCCGCAGGGCCAGCGGCAGCAGCCCGTGCGGAAGAACCGCCAGAAGAAGAAGAAATGAGGTCCGCGCGATGACCACGGACACGACGCCGGAGGGCACCTCCGATCTCGTCCCGCGCCTCGAGGAGGAGGGCGAGATCGCGGCCGACTACCTCGAGGAGTTCCTCGACATCGTCGACCTGGACGGCGACATCGACCTGGACATCAAGCACGACCGCGCGGTCGTCGAGGTCGTCTCCGAGGACGGCCCCGAGGCGCTGGACGTGCTGGTCGGCCGGGACGGCGAGGTGCTGGACGCCCTGCAGGACCTCACGCGCCTCGCGGTGCAGGCCCGGACGGGGGACCGTAGTCGCCTCATGCTCGACATCGCCGGCTTCCGGGCGAAGCGTCGTGACGCCCTGCAGCAGCGGGCCGTCGAGGCGATCGACCAGGTGCGCAGCTCGGGCGAGCCGCTCTCGCTGGAGCCGATGAACGCCTTCGAGCGCAAGGTCGTGCACGACGCGGTCGCGGCGGCGGGTCTGGTCAGCGACTCGGCCGGCGTCGAGCCGCACCGGCACGTGGTGGTGCACCCGCCCCGGGCTGCGGACAAGGACTGACCTGGGACGAGGGCCCGCCGTTTCACGTGAAACGGCGGGCCCTCGTCGTGTGCGAGCACGGCGGATCATGTGCAGCACGGCGGTGCGGCGCCGGTGCGGGGGAGTGCGCCGCGTGCGGCGAGTGGGACGACGATGGCGAACGGATCGGAAGGTGCCAGGATGGGCGACATGACGGATGCGGACGAGGTGCTGGGGACCAGCACGGCGGTGCGTGACTTCTTCGGTGACCGGTACGACCTTGTGGCCGGCTACCACCGGCGGCTGCTGGAGGAGGGCGAGCTGCGCGGACTGATCGGCCCGCGCGAGGTCGACCGGTTGTGGGAGCGACACATCCTCAACTCGGCCGCCGTGGTGCCCTTCCTGTCGTCCGCCTCGTCGGTGGCGGACATCGGCTCGGGCGCGGGCCTGCCGGGCATCGTCGTGGCGATCATGCGTCCCGACGCCGAGGTGTTCCTCGTCGAACCGATGGAGCGGCGGACCACGTGGTTGTCGGAGATCGCCGAGGACCTCGGGCTGACCAACGTCGTCGTCAAGCACGGGCGGGCCGAGGAGTACGACGGAGCCTTCGAGGTGCAGGCCGTGACCTCCCGTGCGGTGGCCGCGCTGTCGAAGCTGGCGCGGATGTCTCTGCCCCTGGTGCGCCCCGGCGGCGAGATGGTGGTCCTCAAGGGGCGCAGCGTGGAGCGCGAGATCGAGCCGGCGCGGAAGGTGCTGCGCAAGTACAAGGCGGCCGAGCCGGAGATCCTCGAGGGACGGACGGTCGAGGGCGCGGAGTCGACCACGGTGGTGCGGATCCGTCGCCGCTGACGGCGACCTCGTTTCACGTGGAACCGGCCGACGGTGACGCGCATGCGCTGCTGGCGACGTCGTCAGATCTGTCGGATCTCGTCGGGCCGACGGGGGGTGTCAGCGCCGCGTGGCGTCGACCGAGGCCGTAGAGTGTTCGCGGCACTGGTCAACGCCTGATGCGACCTGGAGGATCGACCCCGTGAACATGAGCTCCGATCGGCCGCCCTACGCGTCCGACGACGGTCGAGAAGGATCCGCGTCCGGTGACGGGCAGGCCTTCGTTTCACGTGAAACAGGGGACGGGGCGTGGGCGATCGACGACATCCCGGCCCCGTCGCCGGAGTCCCACCGCGAGGCGCTGATGGACTCCGTGCCCGAGATGGACGACAGCACGCCGCTCGCTGCACAGCTGGCTCTCGACGCACGGCGACGCATCGAGCTGGACGGGCGTCGGTTCCCTCGACCGGAGCGGACCCGCATCCTCACGGTCGCGAACCAGAAGGGCGGCGTCGGCAAGACGACGACGACGGTGAACCTCGCCGCCGGTCTGGCACGAGCCGGACTGAAGGTCCTCGTCATCGACAACGACCCCCAGGGCAACGCGTCCACCGCGCTGGGACTGGAGCACCGGGCGGGGACGCCGTCGATCTACGAGGTGCTCGTCGAGGAGGCTCCGCTGTCCGGTGCGGTGCAGGCGTGCCCCGACGTCGAGGGCCTCTGGGGAGTGCCGGCCACGATCGACCTGTCGGGTGCCGAGATCGAGCTGGTCTCGCTCGTCTCCCGCGAGACCCGGCTGCGCAAGGCTCTCGACACGTATCTCGACGAGCGCGCGTCCCGGGGCGAGGACCCGATCGACTACGTCTTCGTCGACTGCCCGCCGAGCCTCGGACTGCTCACGGTGAACGCCTTCGTCACAGGTCGCGAAGTGCTGATTCCGATCCAGTGCGAGTACTACGCGCTCGAGGGTCTGAGCCAGCTGCTGAAGACGATCGAGCTCATCAAGTCCCACCTCAACCGGGATCTGATCGTGTCGACGATCCTGCTGACGATGTACGACGGTCGGACGAACTTGGCGCAGCAGGTCGCCGCCGAGGTGCGGACGCACTTCCCGGATCAGACGCTGCGCACCACGGTGCCGCGGTCCGTCCGCATCTCTGAGGCACCGTCGCACGGGCAGACCGTGATGACGTACGACCCGGGTTCGACCGGTGCGTTGGCCTACCTCGAGGCCGCTCGGGAGATGGCGGAGCATGCCGTTCAACGCGCTGACCTGCGGTGACGCGCGTAGGATCGGGGACACCAGGGTGATGGACAGCGTGCGGCCGACGCCGCGTCGCCGCGGCACGGACACGAATCCTCATCCCGTTCGAGACCAGGAGGCTGGTGGAGCATGAGCCAGAAGAAGCGCGGGCTGGGCCGGGGGCTGGGTGCGCTGATCCCCCAGGGGCCGGCCCAGGAGAACCCGACCGACGTCTTCTTCTCGGGTGGGGAGGACGGCCGCACGAGCGACGTGCTGACTGCCTCGGCCGGGAGCGCGGCGGACTCCGAGGAGTCCGGCGCGGGACGCACTGGTCGTCGTTCGGCGTCATGGGACTCGGCCATCGCCGGCGGACGGCTGTCGATCAGCTCGACCCCGACGCGCCCCGGAGGAACGACGGGTGAGGAGCTCCCCGCCGAGGCGGACCGGACGGTCCCCCGGTACGAGGTGTCCGAGCACGATGCGCCCGAGGACCCCGCCTCGGCCTTCGACGCGGGGGAGTCGGACCGGTCGGAGGATCGTGCGGCATCCAGCGCCGGCGACAGCGGGGCGGTCGACGCACCCGGTCTGGACGACGGGCTGGTGCCGGTGCCCGGCGCACAGTTCGCCGAGGTGCCGCTGCGGGCGATCCGACCGAACGCACGGCAGCCGCGGACGGTCTTCGACGAGGGAGAGCTCGACGAGCTGGTCGACTCGATCACGGAGATCGGGATCCTCCAGCCGATCGTCGTGCGCCCCGATCCGGACACCGACGGCGGCTTCGAGCTCATCATGGGTGAGCGTCGGTGGCGTGCTGCCGAGCAGGCCGGCTTGGAGACGATCCCGGCGATCGTGCGACGGACCGACAACCAGCAGATGCTGCGAGACGCTCTGCTCGAGAACCTGCACCGTGCGGCGCTCAACCCGCTCGAGGAGGCTGCGGCGTACCGCCAGCTGCTGGACGATTTCGGATGCACGCACGACGAGCTCGCTGCGAAGATCGCTCGCTCTCGTCCGCAGATCTCGAACACGTTGCGCCTGCTGCGTCTGCCTCCGCTCGTGCAGCGACGTGTGGCGTCCGGCGTGCTGTCGGCCGGGCACGCTCGCGCGTTGCTCGGACTCACCGATGGCGCGGAGATCGAACGGCTCGCGCAGCGCATCGTGTCGGAAGGTCTGTCCGTCCGGGCGACGGAGGAGATCGTCACCCTCATGCAGGCCGCGGACGAGGAGGCCCCGCGTCGGAAGAAGCCGCGGGCGGGACAGCGGGTCGAGGCGATGGACGAGCTGTCGTCGCGGCTGTCGGACCGCTTCGAGACGCGGGTGAAGGTCAACCTCGGAAAGACGAAGGGACGGATGACGGTCGAGTTCGCCTCGGTCGAGGACCTCAACCGCATCCTCGAGGTGATGGCGCCGGAGGACCCGGGGGTCCTCAAGACCTCGGAGTAGAGGAGACTGCCTCACCGCACGGGCCGCTGTTTCACGTGAAACAGCGGCCCGTGTCGTTCCGGTCGGTGTGCGGGCCGTCGCTGCGCGACGACGAGCAGCGTGGCCTCGCGCCGTGGGGGATGGGTGAGCAGTCGACGCCCGTCGTCCTGAGCTGAGTGGGGTCCCTCCACCGGAGCGGATCAGTAGGTGGTCCCGCGGAGGGAGTCGTGTCGCGTGCCCGCACACGTCGCCACCTCTCCGCGCGCCGAGCCGTGAGGCACCGGGGTCGTGCTCGACCGGCGGCAGGTCCGTCCCGGCGGTGACGGCCGGAGCCGTGGTCCAGCACTCCTGAAAGTCCGGTGCGCAGATCGTGCGGCGCGGCGAGATGTCCGTGCCGGCAGCGTGCGGGGAGCCGACGAGGTTCCGACGCCCGCCGGCGCGATGCCTACCCACGCCTCGTGGGCTGAGGGACGACGTCAGCCGGCGCCGACCGCCGGGCCTGTGGAGAACGGACGAGGGTGGCCGCGATCCCGTCGACGCCGTTCACGGCCGGAGCAGGCGGCTCGTCTCTCTCGTGGATCCGTCGGGACCCGGACTCGACGCGGAGCCCGGAGCCCGGTGACGCATCCCGACCATGGGCGGAGGCGAGCCATCGATCCCGCGGTTACCCGGATCCGTCCGGAGGTTGCTGCGCGGTCGGTGGGCAGGTGAAGGGCGCACGGCACCGAGACGATCGGGCGACCACTGGACCACGCGTTCCACGTGAAACCGCGCGGCGCCGGGCGATCTCTCTCCGCACGCAGTACCGCCCGTCGTTTCACGTGAAACAGCGGGCGGTGTGGCGCGGTGACGGAGACGCGCTGTCCGCGGGGTCAGCGGGCGGCGACGAGCGCGTGCTCCACGATCCGGCGGTAGAGCACGGACAACGGGTACCCGGCGGCCTCGGCGGCCTGGGGGAGCAGGGAGGTCTCGGTGAGACCGGGGGAGACGTTGACCTCGAGCACGTGCGGCGTGCCGTCGGCGTCGAGGATGATGTCGGTCCGCGAGAGGTGCTTGAGCCCGAGGATCTCGTGCGCTCGCCGCGCGACCTCGGCGACCTTTCGTCCGGCCTCGGCGTCGAGGCGCGCCGGCGTGAAGTACTCGACCGGACCGGGGTTGTAGCGCGCGTCATAGTCGTAGGAGCCGCTGGTGACGATCTCGACAGCCGGAAGCGCCTCGAGCCCGTCGGGCCCGTCCACGACCGACACGGCCACCTCGATCCCGTCGACGGCGCGCTCGATGAGGGCCGTGTCTCCGTAGGAGAAGCAGTCGACCATCGCGCGAGGGAAGCGGCCGGCGTCGTCCACGCGGGTCACTCCGAGCGCGGAACCACCCTGCACGGGCTTGACCACGAGGGGGAGGCCCAGGCGCTCGACGATCATGTCGAGCACGGTCTGCGCACCGAGGTCCCGGAAGAGTGCCTGGGGGAGCGTCACGTAGTCGGGCGTGCTGAGCCCGCCCTGCAGCAGCTCCGCCTTGGCGACGGGCTTGCTCCAGGCCTGCCGACTCTGGCGCGGACCGGTCCCGACGGTGGGGACGCCGGCGAGGGCGAGGACGTCCTGCAGGGAACCGTCCTCGCCGCTGGCCCCGTGCAGCACGGGCCACACGAGGGCCGGGTCGGTGTCTCGGAGGAAGCGGAGGAGGTCCGCGTCCACGTCGTGCACCAGGACCTCGACGCCGGCCTCGCGCAGAGCCTCGGCGACGCGACGTCCCGACCGGACGGAGACGTCGCGTTCGTGAGACAGTCCGCCGGCAAGAATCACGACAGGTCCGACAGTTCCGGACGAGGGCGTCACGGGGGAGGCGTCGGACGCGGGGGCAGTCATGCGAGTGGTCACCTCAGAGGCTGGAAGGGTCACGCGAGGTTGGGCGAGGGGTTCTCGACGTCCGTCGGGTCGTCGTCGGGCTGCGCCGTCGTGCCGAAGAGCTGGACCAGCTCGGCCTCGGCGTTGACGACGGTGGCCAGTCGGCGCACACCCTCCCGGATGCGGTCCGGCGTCGGGAAGCAGAACGACAGGCGCATGTGGTCCGCGCCCTGGCCGTCGAAGTAGAAGGCGGTGCCCGGCACGTAGGCGACGCGTTCGGTGACGGCACGGGGCAGCATCGACTTCGCGTCCAGTCCCTCGGGAAGCTTGACCCAGACGAAAAAGCCGCCGACCGGCACGTTCCAGCTGGCCGACGGGATGTGCTCGGCCAGCGCGCCGACGAGAGCGTCGCGTCGCTCGCGGTACATCTCCCGGTAGTCCTTGATCTGGGCGCGCCAGTCGCAGGTGTCGAGGTAGGTCTCGACGGCGAGCTGCGACGCGTTCGACGGCGACAGGATCGCCGACTCCGAGGCGAGCACGAGCTTCTCGCGGACCGCGTGCGGGGCGATGACGAAGCCCACGCGGTACCCGGGGGCGAACGTCTTGGAGAACGAGCCGAGGTAGATCACGCCGTCGTCGTCGTACGACCGCAGCGCGGGGTAGGGGTCGGCCTCGAAACCGAGCAGGCCGTAGGGGTTGTCCTCGACGACGAGGACCCCGTGGCGTCGGCAGATCTCGAGGATCTGGGGGCGACGCTCCACCGACATCGTCACGCCGGCCGGGTTGTGGAAGTTGGGGATCGTGTAGAGCATCTTGACCCGGCGGCCCGCGGCCTCCAGCTCCGTCAGCGTCGACTCGAGAGCGGCGGGCACGAGGCCGTCGGCGTCGAGCTCCACGTGGACGACGTCGGCCTGGTACGACCGGAACACGCCGAGCGCACCGACGTAGGAGGGGGCCTCGGCGACGACCACGTCACCGGGGTCGATGAAGATGCGGGTGACCAGGTCCAGACCCTGCTGGGACCCGGTGGTCACGGTGATGTCGTCGGGGTGCGCCTCGACACCCTCCAGGGCCACGACCTCGGTGATGCGCTCGCGCAGGGACTCCTCGCCCTGGCCCGAGCCGTACTGCAGCGCCCGGGTGCCCTTTGTCCGGACCAGCCGGTCCATCGCCTCGCCGATGACGTCGAGGGGGAGCCCCTCGATGAAGGGCATCCCGCCGGCCAGCGAGACGACCTCCGGGCGGTTGGCGACCGAGAACAGTGCGCGGATCTCCGACGCTCGCATCCCGCGCGTGCGCTCTGCGTACGCGCCGAACCAGGGGTCGAGGCGCGTGCCGGAGGTCTGCTCGGTGAGGCGATTCTGCTCAGTCACCCCGCCAGTGTCCCACGCCACCCGTGAAGGTCTCGTGAGCAGGTCACGGTGCGGTCGTGGTCGCGCGGGTGGAACGACGACGGCCGCCCCCGTGGACCACGGGGGCGGCCGCTGTGCACGACGACGCCGGGACGGCGTGCGACACGGTGAGTCAGGAAGCGAGCACGCTCTCGATCTCGTCGGTGAGCGCGCGCTTCGGGCGGGCGCCGATGATCGACTTCACGACCTCGCCGCCGGCGTAGACGTTCAGCGTGGGGATCGACGTGATCCCGTACGCCATGGCGGTGGCCTGGTTCGCGTCCGTGTCCAGCTTGGCGATCTTCACCTTGCCGGCGTACTCGTCGGACAGCTCCTCGAGGATCGGCGCGACCATGCGGCACGGGCCGCACCAGGTGGCCCAGAAGTCGACCAGCACGGGGACGTCGGACTCGAGGACCTCGGTCTGGAAGGTGTCGTCGGTGACGGCGACGGTAGGCATGTGTCTCCTTCGGTGGGGTGGGTCAGCCGGCGACGGCGTCGAGCGCGGCCGGGAGGTCCTCCGGGTCCGTCTCGGACATGTCGGCGAGCTCGGCGAGGTACGCCTGGGCGTCGAGCGCCGCGGCGCAACCGGACCCGGCGGCGGTGATGGCCTGGCGGTAGGTGTGGTCGACGAGGTCGCCGCAGGCGAAGACGCCCGGCAGGTTGGTGCGGGTGGAGCGCCCCTCGGCGAGGACGTAGCCGTCCTCGTCCAGGTCGACCTGTCCGGCCAGCAGCTCGCTGCGCGGGTCGTGCCCGATCGCGACGAACAGACCGGTGACGTCGAGGTCGCGCTCCTCGCCGGTGACGGTGTCCCGGAGCCGGACGCCGGAGACCTTGTCCCCGCCCTCGATGCCGGCGACCTCGCTGTTCCAGGCGAACTCGATCTTCGGGTCGGCCATGGCGCGGTCGGCCATGATCTTGGAGGCGCGCAGGGCGTCGCGGCGGTGCACGACCGTCACCTTGGCGGCGAACCGGGTGAGGAAGGTCGCCTCCTCCATGGCGGAGTCGCCCCCGCCGACGACGGCGATGTGCTGGTCGCGGAAGAAGAAGCCGTCGCAGGTGGCGCACCAGGAGACCCCGCGGCCGGACAGCTGCTTCTCCTCCGGCAGGCCGAGCTCGCGGTAGGCCGAGCCCGTGGCGAGGACGACGGCGCGGGCCCGGAAGGTCTTGCCGCCGCCGGTGACCACGGTCTTCACGTCGCCGTCGAGCTCGAGCGTCTCGGCGTCGTCCCACAGCACCTCGGCACCGAAACGCTCGGCCTGCTCGCGCATCGCGTCCATGAGGTCGGGCCCCTGGATGCCGGGCGGGAAGCCCGGGTAGTTCTCCACCTCGGTGGTGTTCATCAGCGCACCACCGGCGGTCACGGAGCCGGCGACCACGACGGGCGCGAGGCCGGCGCGGGCGGCGTAGATCGCTGCGGTGTACCCGGCGGGGCCGGACCCGACGATGACGATGTCGCGCACCGGGGCGTCCTGGCTGTTCGACTGGTCGGTCACAATCTCTCCTGGAAGTCTGGGAACCGGTCGGAGGCCGGCACCTGGTGGCAACGTCGTGGACCGGCCCCGGCATTCCGAGGGGTCAGGACACGGTGATCTCGTTGAGCTCGAGACGGAACTCGCCCGCCGACGTCGGCAGCTCCGTCGTCCACAGCACGAAGCCGTCCATGACGACGGGCTCGTCGAGCTCGATGACGGTGTCGGGCGAGTAGGAGCCCGAGGCGAGCACCTCACCGCCCTCGGGGTCGTCGGCGGTGACGCGACGCAGCTCCCAGGACCCGCCCTCGCTGTTCGTGTTCAGCTCGACCTCGGTGACGGGGGCGGGCTCGCGCAGCTCGACCTCGTAGCCGAGGCCCTCCTTGAAGCCGCCGAAGACCGGGTCGTTCTGGTACGTGTACGTGTGCCAGAACGTCGAGGGGTCGGAGTCGTAGGCGAACTCGACCTTCTCGGGCTTCTCGCCGTTGCCGAGCGGGTCGATCTCGCTGCCCGCCTCGATGATCGGGCGGACCTCGGGGCTCTCCTCCT
This sequence comes from Isoptericola haloaureus, assembly GCF_036689775.1. Taxonomy (NCBI): domain Bacteria; kingdom Bacillati; phylum Actinomycetota; class Actinomycetes; order Micrococcales; family Promicromonosporaceae; genus Isoptericola; species Isoptericola haloaureus. The sequence continues at coordinate 219,110 of NZ_JBAGLP010000105.1, forward strand.
CGGTCGGCTCCGGCTCGCCGGACTCCTCGCCGGACTGCTCGCCGCTGCCCTCGCTCGGGTCAGCGGTCGGGGTCTGCGAGGCCTCGGCGGCCGGCGGCGGGCTCGTGTCGAACGGGCTGAGCGCCTGGCCGACGGCCCACACGGCGGCGATCACCACGCCGACGAGGATGAGTGCCAGCACGATCGGGGTGGGGTTCACGCCGCGTCGCTTCGGTGCCGCCGTCGAGCCGAACGAACCCGTGGCCGGGCTCGCACCGGACGGCGGCGCCCCGGTCGCGGCGGCCGGTGCGTACCCGGGGCCCGGAGGCGGCGGAGGCACCTGACCGGGAGCCTGTCCCGGTGCGGCCGGGGGGGCCTGCTGTCCGTAGGCAGCCTGCTGACCGTAGGGGGCCTGCTGCCCGTACCCGGGCGCGGGCGCGCTCGGGTAGCCGCCGTTGGCGGCGTAGGCGGCGCCGGCTGCGGCGCCGGCCGTCCCGACGGCGGCGCCCCGGGCGATGCGCCCGGTGGACGGCCGACGGACCGGAGGCGCCGGCGGCGGTGTGCCGGGCAGGCTCTCGGCACCGGCCGGGCTGCCCGCGCCGAGCACGGAGGACCGGACCGGGCGTTCCGGCGTCGGCTGGACGAACTGCGGCAGCGATCCCAGCACGGAGACCTGGCCCCACGGCTCGAGGGCGGCGACGACGTCGCCGGGCCCCTCCGGCGCCCCGCCACCGGTCCCGAAGGTGCGGCGCACGAGGTCGTCGATCTGTTCGTCGACGTGCGGCACGAGCTCGGACACGGCCAGCACGCCGTCGGGCCCGGTCTGGGCGGGCAGAGGGCGGACGGCGTCCGGGGCGATCCAGTCCACGTCGAGGGGTTCGCCGGGCCACCGCGCCGTCAGCGCATAGTAGCCCAGGGCAACGACCCCGCGCGCGTCCCGGGCGGCGGCGTCGCTCTCCGTGGCCTCGACCCCGGCCAGACCGGCGTCGATCCCGAGGCCGGTGACCACGACGCGGTGGCCGTCCACCCGCACGGCCTCCGGGCGCAGGGCGAGGTGGTGCACTCCCCGCTGCCGAGCGGCCTCGAGGGCGGTGGCGGCCTCGCCCATCAGGGCGCGTGCCTGCTGGGCGTCGACCAGCCCGCGCGAGACGATGTGCGTCAGGGACTCACCGGCGTACGGCTCGGTGATGACGTAGGACTGCTCACCGGTCCCGAGGTCGGTGGTGCCGACGTCGAGCACGCGGCACAGCCGCGGGTCGGCCACCAGGGCGGCGCGCCGGGCGGCGTCCAGCGCGGCCGGTGCCTGCGGCCCCCCGACGAACGTGACGCGGACCGGACGGTCCAGGATCTGGTCGTGGGCGTCCCAGGCCTCCGCCGCCGCCAGGTCGGTGGCGGCGGGCTGGTTCAGCCGGTAACGGTCGACCATGACGGTCCCGGGCTGGGCGGTGGTCACCTGTCGGCCTCCGTGGGGGTGTGGGGTTCCTGCGGACCATGGTAGAGGGAGCGGCCCGTCATGCGGCGCCTCGGCGGAGTCGGCGGGTGATCGGCGCCAGGGCGTCGTCGAGCTCGCGCACCCGCATCAGCTTCAGCAGCCCGAGGTAGACGACGCCCATGACCAGTCCCGCGACCGCCGTCGCGAGCAGCGCGAACGGCCAGGAGGAGGAGGCCGAGGCGCCCATCAGGTGGATCGTCAGCCATCCCAGGCCGCCGGCCACGAGAGCGGCGAGCGACGCCCGGACGTAGAGCCGGAGCACCCGCGGGCCGTCCATGCCGTGCAGCTTGCGGTTCATGCCGCGGATCCGCAGCAGCAGCGAGATCCACGTCGCCAGCGCGAAGGAGCCGCCCGCCGCGATGGCCCAGGCCGAGAACGGCAGCGTCTGGGTCGCGACGAACAGCCCGGCCACGAGCGCGACGGTGGCGATCACCTGGATGACGAAGATGCTGCGCCCGTCCTCGAAGGCGAAGTACATGCGGCGCACGAGCACCGTGCCGCCGAGAGCGATCGTGCCGACGGCCATCGCCCGCAGGATCGGCGCGATCGCCTCGACCTCGATCTCGGAGGCCGACGGCAGCAGCGCCTTCGTCAACGGGAACGCGAGCACGACGAGCGCCGTGGCGGAGAACACGGAGAAGATGCCGGCCGAGCGCAGGCCCAGCGACATGTCCCGGCGCACGGCCGCCAGGTCGCCGGCGTTGACCGCGGCGCTCATCCGGGGGAACAGCACGGTGACGATGGAGACGACGACGAGCGAGTGCGGCAGCAGGTAGATCGACATCGCCTGGGTGTAGGCCGCCGGACCGCCGGCGACCTCGCCGAGGTCCTCGGCGAGCTGGCTGGCCGCGCCCGTGACGTTGGTGAGGTAGATGACGCCGAGCTGCTCGAGCACGACGGCGCCGATCGTCCACCCGACGACCTTGCCGGCGGACCGCAGCCCGATGCCGCGCAGGCCGAGCCGGAACCCCCACCGGAACCCCGCCTTGCGCAGGGCCGGCACGAGGATCGCCGACTGCGCGGCGATGCCGAGGGTCGCGGTGCCCGCCAGCAGGAGCGTCTGCTGGGTCGTCCACGCCTCGACGTCGCCCAGGCCGGCGGCGGGTGCCTGCCCGAACAGCAGGATGAACGCCCCGAACCCCAGGATCGACACGACGTTGTTGGCCACCGGCGCCCAGCCGTAGGCCGCGAACCGGCCGTGCGCGCTGAGCACCTGGCCCAGCAGCGTGTACAGGCCGTAGAAGAACAGCTGCGGCAGGCACCAGTAGGCGAACACCACGGCGAGCTGACGGGCCTCCGGGGTCCACGCGTCGCTCAGCGTCATCAGGTGCACGACCAGCGGCGCGGCGGCCACCAGGACGATCGTCCCGGACAGCAGTCCCAGCCCGGAGATCGTGAGCAGCTTGTCGAGCCGTTCGCGCGCGTTGCGCGCCGACATCGCCTTCATGATCTGGGGCACCAGCACCGACTGCAGGAAGCCCGCCGAGATCAGCGCGAACAGCATGTTGGGCAGCTTGTTCGCGATGTCGAACGCGTTGGCCACGGTGCCGACGGCGCCCACGGCACCGACCAGCAGCATCGTGCGCACCAGACCGGAGGCCCGCGAGGCCGCGGTGCCCAGCGACATCGCGAGCGACCCCCTGCCCAGGCTGGCCTTGCGCACACCCTGCGGGTCCGCCGTCGACCCGGACGCGGTCTCGTCCGGCCCGGCCGGACCGGCCCCGGGGGTCCCCGGCTCGGGGGGATCGGTGGTCATGACTCGGTGTCCTCCGGAGAAGCGTCCTGGGATGGCACGGTGCGGGGCCGGTCGGTCGGCACGGCGGACTCCGCCACCTGCTCGCCGGTGGTGCGCCGGTCGGAGCGTCCGCGGCGCACCGTGCGCCAGATGCCGGTGAGGAACAGCAGGCCGACCCCCGCCGCGATCACCGCCGTCCCGACGGTCTCCCACCCGGCCCGCACGCTCAGCGCGAACTCGGTCGGTGCGGTGACCTCCACGCCGCTGGGCGCGGTGACCTCCACGTCGAGGGTGACGTCACCGGAGCCGATGGCCCGCACCCGCACCTGCGCGTCGCGCGACTCGCCGGCGGGGACGACGATCTCCGGGACCGTCTCGACGACGAGCCGCGGGTCGTCGGGCCGCAGCCGGACGGTGACCCGGGCGTCCACCGGCAGCTCGTTCCGCACCCGCACGGGGAGGTCGCCGGCGTCGCTGATGAGCAGCACGTCCGCACGGTCCAGCACGCTGATGCCGGACTGCACCTGCCGGGCCCGGTCCTCGGCGAGACCGACGGCGACCGTCCGGGCCTCGACGTCGTCGCGGTAGGCCACCGACATCGGGGCGAACAGGTCACGGTCCACCCCCGCGGTCAGCGCGTCCGGGTCGGCCGCGACCGTGGCGAAGGCAGCGACGTCGTCGGAGGCCGCGACGAGGTCGCGGACCACGCCGGGGGCGAGCTCGGACTCGGCGACCGCCTCGTCGGCGACCTCGGCCGGCACGTCCTCGGCCGCGGGATCGGCCAGGGCGGCGGTGAGGTCGACGACCTCCACCCAGCTCTGCTCGGCGAGGGGGCCGAGCACGGCGTCGAAGGTCGCCACGTCCGGGGACCAGCCGCGGGGGAGGGCGGCCACGACGGCTGTCGCGTCCCCGGTCGCGGCCGCGTCCGCGGCGAGCACGGCGGTGTCGGCGAGCAGCTGCTGCACCGTGGCGGCCGGCTCGTCGACCGACCGCCCGCTGCCGGTCGCGGACCCGAGCACCGCGCCGAGGACGGGGTCCGCCGCCGCGAGGGGTACCTGCCCTCCGGCAGCCGTCGCCGCACCGACCCCGCCGACGGCGTCGTCCGGGAGCGTCGCCCCCTCGGCGGCCACGACCGCGCCGGCACCGGCCCGCGCGGCCGTCGCGAGCGTCGGTGCGTCCACCGCGCCGGCGGGCCAGGCGACACGTGGCCCCCAGTCGTCCGCCGGTGACCACGACGCGGGCAGCGCGCCGCCGCCCTCGGCGATCTCGGCGACGGTGGAGGCGCCGGTGCCGGCGTGCGCCAGCGCGGCGAGATCGGGGTCGCCGACGGGCAGCGTCACGACGCCGGGCCCCCCGGTCCGCCGCAGCCGGTCCGCCCACGCGGTCGCGTCGTCGTCGGACGACTGCTCCGCGGCGGCGACGACGGCGGGGTCCACCGCGAGCGAGAGCGCCCCGACGGGGGACGTGGCCGCCGCGAGGAGCCGGTCGTACCGGGCGCCGGGCGCGGACCGGTCGACCACGGTGTCCGCGTAGTCCTCGGGCGCCGCCGGGTCGAAGACGGGGCCGGTCACGGGTGCGGCCACCGTCAGGGAGACCGGCGGCGGCGGTGCCTGGTCCGACGACGCCGCGCCGGTGCCCGGGTCGTAGAGGAGGAACGAGTGCAGCAGCTCGAGGGTGGTCGAGCCGTCCGCGACCCGCACGGACATCTGCCGCGGCCCCCAGGGTGCGGCCTCGCCGAGGCGGAGGGCCCGGACGTCGAGCGAGAGCGTGGTCTGCACCGACTCACCCGGTGGTACGGGGTCCAGCGGCTCGCGCAGCTGCGTGGCGGCCAGCCCGGACTCCCCGGCGGCCCACGAGGCCACGCCCGCACGGGTCGTCACGGGGCGCCACCCCACCCCCAGCTCCGCCGTCAGCCCCGTGAGCTCGGCGTCCGTGTCGTTCGTGACGCGGAGGGCGACCTGCTGGGTGTCGTCGGGTCCGACCACGACGGGGGCGATCCGGACGATCTCGGCGTGGACGTCCTCGTGCGCGGACGCCGGCACGGGCGAGACGAGCACCAGGGGCGCCGCCAGCAGCAGGGCGGACAGCAGCAGGAGCAGGACGCGGCTGCGGGCGCCCGTCGTGCGGGTGTCGGTCACGCGCTGGCCCTCACTCGACCAGGTCCGGGGTGCGGGTCAGGACCTGCAGGGCGGTCGTCGCCAGGCGCTGCTCGTTCGGGTAGGCCAGCCGGTCGGGCAGCTCCGTCAGCGGGATCCAGCGGGCGTCCTCCGCCTCGCCGTCGGGGTCCCCGGCGGCCGTGATGAGCCCGCCGTCGGCCCGCAGCAGGAAGTGGTGCACGACCTTGTGGACGCGGCGGTCCTCGCCGCTGAACCAGTAGTCGATGACGCCGAGGGTGCGGCGGACCGTCCCCTGGATCCCCGTCTCCTCGCGGATCTCGCGCACCGCGGCTTCCTCCGGCGTCTCGGCTCCTTCCAGGTGCCCCTTGGGCAGGCACATCTCGAGGCGACCGGCACGGTTGCGCCGCAGGATCACCGCCGCCCGGTGGCCCGAGACGTGCCGCTCGACCACGAGGCCCCCGGCCGAGGTCTCGTCGACCACGGGCAGGTGGCCGGTGCTCCCCACGGTGCTCGGCGCCGTCCGACGACGCAGGCGGGCCGGGTCGACCTTGAGCGGATGCCCGCCCGGAGGGACCGGCACCGGCACGGATCGGCGCTCCTCGGGAGCGCCGGGTGCCGGTACCGCAGATGACATGGGCCTACCCTACCGAGTTCACCCGCCGGTCCCGACGCCGCCGGTCGGGGCCCGCCCGCGCGGCGGCGGACGGCGTCGGCCCGGGACGGGTACGCGCCCGGCGGCGGGATCTGGGATGATGGACCGTCGTGTCGAACCCTGCCTCTCCCGCTCCCGCGGCGCTGCTGCGCCGGGCCCTCGGCGTGCTCGCGCAGATGGCGCCGGCCGCCGTCGAGCTCGGCGAGATCTTCTCCGCCGCCGGTCACGAGCTGTCCCTGGTCGGCGGCCCCGTCCGTGACGCCTTCCTCGGCCGGACCAGCGCCGACCTGGACTTCGCGACGTCCGCGACGCCCGACGAGACCCAGCGCCTGCTGGCCCGCTGGGGCGACGCGCACTGGGACATCGGCAAGGAGTTCGGCACCATCGGCGCCCGCCGGTTCGCCCGGGGGGCCGGTGACGGCGACGGCGAGCCCGCCGGCGACGTCGTGGTCGAGGTGACCACCTACCGCTCGGACTCCTACGACCCCGACTCGCGCAAGCCGGTCGTCGCCTTCGGCGACACGCTCGACGGTGACCTGTCCCGACGGGACTTCACCGTCAACGCGATGGCGGTGCGGCTGCCGGACCTGACGTTCGTCGACCCGTTCGGCGGGCTGACCGACCTCGCCGAGCAGGTGCTGCGCACACCGATCGAGCCCGAGCGCTCGTTCGACGACGACCCGCTGCGCATGCTGCGCGCCGCGCGCTTCGCCGCCCAGCTCGGCTTCACCGTCGAGCCCGCCACGCGCGCCGCCATCGACGCGATGGCGGGCCGGCTCGAGATCGTGTCCGCCGAGCGGGTCCAGGCCGAGCTGTCCAAGCTGCTCTGCGCCGACCGCCCGCGCGCCGGGCTCCAGGTGCTGGTCGACACCGGCATGGCCGACCACGTCCTGCCCGAGCTGCCGGCCCTGCGTCTGGAGATCGACGAGCACCACCGGCACAAGGACGTCTACGAGCACTCCCTCATCGTGCTCGACCAGGCGATCGCCCAGGAGACCGGCCCGGACGGCGCCGTGCCCGGCCCCGACCTGGTGCTGCGGCTCGCGGCGCTGCTGCACGACATCGGCAAGCCCGCCACGCGCCGGTTCGAGCCGGGCGGCGGCGTCAGCTTCCACCACCACGAGGTCGTCGGCGCGAAGATGACGGCCAAGCGGCTGCGTGCCCTGAAGTACGAGAAGCAGGTCGTCAAGGACGTCTCCCGGCTCGTCGAGCTGCACCTGCGGTTCCACGGGTACGGCGACGGTGCGTGGACCGACTCCGCCGTCCGCCGCTACGTCACCGACGCCGGCCCGCTGCTGGAACGGCTGCACCGGCTCACCCGGGCCGACTGCACCACCCGGAACCGGCGCAAGGCCAAGCGGCTCGCGGACGCCTACACCGACCTCGAGGAGCGGATCGCCCGGCTGCGCGAGCAGGAGGAGATCGACTCGATCCGGCCCGACCTCGACGGCACGCAGATCATGGAGATCCTGGGGGTCGGACCGGGACCGGTCGTCGGTCAGGCCTACCGCCACCTGCTGGGCCTGCGCATGGAGCACGGGCCGCTGGGCGCGGAGCGCGCCACCGCGGAGCTTCAGTCCTGGTGGGCCGGCCGGCAGGACTGACCAGGCGCCCGGCGGGAGCCGGTGCGGTCCTCGCCCGGGTCGACGAGCTCCACGTCGGCCTCGCCCGACGACCGCGTCGGGATGTTGCGCACCACGAGGATGCACGTGTCGTCCTCCTGGGTGCCGTCGGCGCAGGCCTCGACGATCGCGTCGCGGATCCCGGCCGCGTCCAGGTCCGGGTCGACCTCGCCCGCGCACCACAGGAGCTCGGCGAGCTGGGTGCGCAGGGACCGGTCGCGTCGTTCGATCAGCCCGTCGGTGAACAGCACCAGGGAGTCGCCCGGGTGCAGCACCGTCGAGGCCTCCGGCACCGTCTCGGTCAGCAGCGGTGCCCCGACGGGGGTGGTGAGCGCCCCCTCGAGCTTCTCGACCTCGCCGCGCGAGTGCAGCAGCAGCGGGGCGTGGTGCCCGGCACGGGTGTAGGTGATCCGGCGGTTCCCGGCGTCGTCCGGCGGATCGAGGATCGCGAAGACGCACGTGGCCATGTCGGCCATCTGCAGGCCGCGCACGAGGTCGTCGATCCCGCCGACGACCTCGTGGGCCGACAGTCCTGACCAGGCCTCGGAGCGCAGGACGGACCGCAGCTGACCCATCGACGCGGCGGCCCGGATGTCGTGCCCGACGACGTCGCCGACGGACATCGCGACCCGCCCGTCCGGCAGCGGCACGACGTCGTACCAGTCGCCGCCGACGTCGGCACCGACGGAGGCCGGTTCGTACAGCGCGGCGCAGTCCAGTCCGGGGGCCTCGACGATCTCGGGGAGCATGCTGTGCTGCAGGGTGAGTGCGGTCTGCTGCTCGCGGCGGTACAGCCGGGCGTTGTCCAGCGCCAGGCCCGACCGGGCGCCCAGGGCCACGATGTCGCGGGCGTCGGCGGGCGGGAAGGCGGTGGCGACGTCGGTGTTGTCGCTGACCACGATGAGCACGCCGATGTCGCCGGCGCGGCCGCGCAGCGGGACGACCATCGCCGACCCGAGGCCGAGCCGGCGCAGCGCGGCGAGCTCCGCGGGGTCCGTGCGCGCCGGGAGCGAGTCGACGTCGACGGGGAACGGCTCGGAGATCTCGTCGGTCCCGGTCTGCAGCACCTTCAGGACCGTCGGTGACTCCACGATCCAGCGGTGAGACCGCTCGAGGGCGCTGATGTCGTCGGCCCGCTGCGGGTCCCGGGCCGCGGCGTGGACGATCCGCGGCGCTCCGGACTCGTCGACGAGGAGCACGGCGCACCAGCTCCCGAAGTGCGGGGCCACGAGCGCCGGCAGCACGGCAGCGCCCGACTCCTCGTCGAACAGGTCGACGAGCTCCTGGGTGATCGAGGCGAGCAGCCGCAGGCGGTCGGTCTGCCGGTTCGCGGCGTCGAGCTCGAGGGCCTGGAGCCGGTCGGAGTGCACCCGGTCGGTCACGTCGGTCTGGATGCCCACGTGGTGGGTGACGTTGCCCTCGTCGTCGTGGATGGGGGAGACGACCACCTGGTTCCAGAACGGCGTGCCGTCCTTGCGGTAGTTCAGCAGGGTCTCGCCGACCGCCTCGCCCGCCTCCAGCGCGGCGCGGATCCGGTCCACCGTGTCGCGGTCGGTGCCCTCGCCCTGCAGGAACCGGCAGTTGTGGCCCAGCACGTCGTCGGTCGTGTAGCCGGTGACGCGGCAGAACGCCGGGTTGACCCAGATCAGCGGGTCGTCGGGCAGCGACGGGTCGGAGATGGTGAAGCTGAGGTGGCTGGCCACGGCCGCGCGCCGCTGCAGACCGTCGAACTCGCTGGCCGGGACCGCCTCCGTCAGGCCGGTGCCGGGCAGCAGCACCAGCATCGCCCGGTTCGCCAGCGTGCCGGGGGCACCGGCGAGCGGGACGCCGACGGCCCACAGGTCGTCCGGGGTGTTGTGCCGCGCCGAGAGGACCGCGACGCCGGAGCTGCCGTCGACGGCGCCGGCGAGGGCCTCGCTGGCCGTGGTCTCCCCGCCCTGCACCGACAGGCCCGCCGCTGCGCACCAGGCGCTCAACGAGGTCGGCAGCTCCAGGCCGCCGACCATGCGGGCCCCGACGGGGTTGGTGTCGACGATGTCGTGGGTCCTGGTGTCGACCAGGAGCACGGCACCGCCGGTCACGACCTTCTCGGGGTCGTGGACCGCGGGAAGCAGGTCGCGAGCGAGCGTGGTGATGTCGGTCGGCGACGACGGTGACTGTGGCATGCCCTGACCCTTCCCCCAACGTTCCACCGGGACGTCGTCGGACGATCCGGAGAACCATATGATGCGGCGCACCGGACCCGCCTGTCCACAGGACGGTCCTGTGGCAGGGCGGGGTGGGACGCGTGTCACCCGCGGTCGACCCGGCGTCCTCAGTGCGCGGCGGGCGTCTCCGAGGTCGTCGCCTCCGCCTTGCGCAGCCGCGTGGCCAGCAGCACCGCACCGATCATCACCACGGCGGCCACCCCGAAGGAGAGTCGCGCACCGCCGGCCGTCGCGACCGCCTCGGTGGCGCCGTCGTCCAGCAGGGCGACGGAACGGAGCGTGAGCAGCGCGACGAACATCGCGGTCCCGGCCGCCCCGGCGAGCTGCTGCAGCGTGGTGATCGTCGCCGACCCGTGCGAGTACAGCCGCGGCGGCAGACCACCGAGCGCCGAGGTGAGGGTCGGCGTGAACACGCAGGCCAGGCCCAGGCTGAGCACGATGTGGCCCGTCATCACCCACCAGATCGGCGAGGACGGCGTCAGCGTCGCGAACAGGACCATCGCGACCCCGACGGCGGACACCCCGGGCAGCACGAGCGGGCGCGGGCCGACGCGGTCGTACATCCGGCCCACGACCGGTCCGAGCAGACCCATGAGCAGACCGCCGGGCAGCATCACCAGGCCGCTGGCCAGCGGTGCGAGCCCGATGGCCTCCTGCAGCACCAGCGGCAGGCCGATGATCATGCCGAACATCGCGATCATCGCGACGACGAGCACGCTCAGGCCGGCGGGGAACCCGGGGGCGCGGAAGACGCGCAGGTCGAGCAGGGCGTCGTCGGTGCGCTGCAGGCGCAGCTGACGCCACACGAACAGTCCGAGGAAGGCCAGGCCGCCGACGATCGGGACCGCGGGGGAGACCGGCGGGGCGTGCCGCGCGGCCTCGCCCAGCGCCGAGAGGCCGTAGACCAGGCCGCCGAAGGCGAGACCCGCCAGGACGACGGACAGGGCGTCGAGGTGCTTGCGGGACCGCTCGGCGACGTCACGGACCAGGAACAGGCCGATGCCGAGGCCGAGCAGCGCGATCGGCAGCATGACCCAGAAGACCTCGCGCCAGCCCAGGGCGTTGACCACGGCGCCGGACATGGTCGGGCCCAGCGCGGGGGCGACGGCGATGACCAGCGACACGTTGCCCATGACGCGACCGCGGTGGTGCGGGGGCACGATCGTCATGACGGTGGTCATGAGCAGGGGCAGCATGACGGCCGTGCCGGAGGCCTGCACCACGCGGGCGGCCACGAGCAGCCCGAACACCGGGGCCAGACCGGCCAGCAGGGTGCCCAGGGTGAACAGCGACATGCCCAGGACGAACGCGTTCCGGGTGCCGACCCGCTGCAGCAGCCACCCCGTGGTGGGGATGACGACGGCCATGGTCAGCAGGAAGGCGGTGGTCAGCCACTGCCCGGCGGACGGCTCGATGTCGAACTCGTCCATGACGGCGGGCAGCGCCACGCCCATGGTCGTCTCGTTGAGGATGACGATGAACGCCGACACCATCAGCAGCGCGATGACGCCGAGGTGCTCGCGCGACAGCTTGTCGGTGTCGCGGGCGGAGACGTCGTCGTGGGGCGCTCCGCCGGGCGGCGCCTCGGTGGTGCGTGCGGACATGACCCCTCCCGGTGGTTCGCATCGATTGTTGTCGACCGCGGGCGGCGCTGCGCACGGACTGACCCGTCAACTCAAGGCACTACCAGCCTGCGATATTCCCTCGCCCGGGGCGACTTGTTTTCTGCCCGGAACTCATCGGTCGGCGCCGTGGCCGGTCCCGTGGCCGGCTCAGCGGTCGACCGGGCGGTCGACCCGGGCCGGATCTCCCGAGAGGTGCACGGGCGCCGGGTGCCGGGCACCCGTGAGGCCGAGCACCGCCGCGACAGCCACGTAGGCCAGCGCGAGGGCGACGAACAGGCCGCGCGACCAGCCGTCGTCGGGCACGGCCCACGCGGCGAGCAGCGCCGCACCGACGAACGCGGCGTTGTAGAGCACGTCGAAGAACGCGAACGCGCGGCCGCGGATGTCGTCGTGGGTGTCGCGCTGCACGATCGTGTCGACGGCGATCTTGGCGCTCTGCGCAGCGAGGCCGAGCAGCCCGGCCCCGAGGAAGATGACCGTGCGTGCCGGCGTCGTGGCCAGCAGGAGCTGGGAGGCCGCGGCGAGCAGCAGCATGCACACGATCCAGCCCTGCGGACCGGTGAGCCGGGAGAACACCGGGGTGACGACGACGGCGGCCGCCCCGCCGACCGCCGTCGCGGCCAGCACGAGGGCAAAGTTGGCCAGGCCGGCCGTGGTGTCGCCCGGGTCGGCCAGCAGGTTGCGGGAGATGAGGATCGCCGCGATGAAGACCACGCCGTACAGGAACCGGTGGGCTCCCATGACCAGCAGCGCCTGACCCGGGGTCCGGCGGGCCGTGAGGTAGCGGGCACCGTCGACCAGACCGCGCGCGACGGCGGCGAGCTCGGCGGCGAGGTGGCCGCGGGCGGGGTGCTCCGGACCGAGCTGGTCGCGTCCCAGCCGCAGCGCGAGCAGCCCGGCGACGCCGAAGACGACGGCGGCGCACACCAGCGCGGCGGCGTCGTGGATCCGCCCGGGCGGGATGCCGAGACCCAGGACCAGACCGATGCCGCCGCCGAGGAACACGGCGCCCGCGCCGAGGGTCGGGGTCAGGGAGTTCGCCGTGAGCAGGTAGGGGCCCGCCACGACGCGGGGGAGACCCGCGCTGAGAGCGGCGAGCAGGAACCGGTTGACGCTCAGGGCGAGCAGGCCCAGGACGATCACCCACACGTCGCCGCTGCCGCCGAGTCCGACGGTCAGCATGATCGCCGCCATCGCACCGGTGATGAGCAGCCGCAGGGCGTTGCCGTAGGCGAGCACCTGACGGCGTCGCCACCGGTCCAGGAAGACGCCGGCGAACGGGCCGACGATCGTGAACGGGGCGAGCATCACCGCGAAGGCGCTCGCGACGCCGGCGGCCGTCCCGGCCCGCTCCGGGGAGAAGAACAGCAGGGAGGCGAGCCCGACCTGGAACATGCCGTCGCCGGCCTGGGAGACGAGCCGCACCGCGAACAGCCGGCGGAACCCCTGCAGGCGCAGCAGCGCGCGCAGGTCGTGCCAGGTCTCGCCCAGTGCTCCCACCGCTGTTCCGTCCTTGTCCCGAGGTAGGCCCGATCCGGCCGAGGTAGGCAACCTTCCGCTGAGGTAGGCAACCTTCCGCCGAGGTAGGCAAGATCCGGCCGAGGTAGGCAAGATCCGGCCGAGGGAGGCGGACCGACCGGTCCGACGACCCGCGGCAACCGGCGCCCGTGACGGTCAGTCTGCCTACCTGGTGGGGAAGTTGCCTACCTCGGCGAGAAGTTGCCTACCTCGCGGGGCTGGTCAGCGCTCCACGTCGCCGGTGATGAAGGCCTCGAGCTGGGCGCGGCCCTGCGTGTCCTCCATCTGGACCGGCGGGGACTTCATGAAGTAGGTCGACGCCGACAGGATCGGGCCGCCGATGCCGCGGTCCTTGGCGATCTTCGCCGCGCGGATGGCGTCGATGATGATGCCGGCCGAGTTGGGGGAGTCCCAGACCTCGAGCTTGTACTCCATGTTCAGCGGCGCCTCGCCGAACGCGCGGCCCTCGAGGCGCACGTAGGCCCACTTGCGGTCGTCGAGCCAGGCGACGTAGTCCGACGGGCCGATGTGGACGTTGCGGTCGTCCTTCTTCCCGGCCAGCGGGCCCTCCAGGTTGGAGGTCACGGCCTGGGTCTTGGAGACCTTCTTCGACTCGAGACGGTCGCGCTGCAGCATGTTCTTGAAGTCCATGTTGCCGCCGACGTTCAGCTGGTACGTGCGGTCCAGGATGACGCCGCGCTGCTCGAAGAGCTTCGCGAGCACGCGGTGCGTGATGGTCGCGCCGACCTGGGACTTGATGTCGTCGCCGACGATCGGCACACCGGCGTCCTCGAACTTCTTCGCCCACTCGGGGTCCGAGGCGATGAAGACCGGCAGGGCGTTGACGAAGGCCACGCCCGCGTCGATGGCGCACTGCGCGTAGAACTTGTCGGCCTCCTCGGAGCCCACCGGCAGGTAGGAGACGAGGACGTCGACGTTCGCGTCCTTGAGCGCCTGCACGACGTCGACCGGCTCGTCGGCCGCCTCGTCGATGGTCGCGGCGTAGTAGTCGCCGAGGCCGTCGAGGGTCGGGCCGCGCTGGACCATGACGCCCGTGGGCGGCACGTCCGCGATCTTGATCGTGTTGTTCTCCGAGGCGATGATCGCCTCGGCCAGGTCGAAGCCGACCTTCTTCGCGTCGACGTCGAACGCCGCCACGAACTCGAGGTCGCTCACGTGGTAGTCGCCGAACTGCACGTGCATGAGACCCGGGACGGTGTCGGCCGGGTCGGCGTCGCGGTAGTAGTGCACACCCTGGACCAGGGACGATGCACAGTTTCCGACACCGACGATGGCAACGCGGACGGAGGTCATCCTCGCTCCTTGTTTCTCGGGGCCGGGGCGTGGTGCGCCCCGGCGTCGTGGTCGCGGTCGCGGCCGCTGACGCGGTCGCGCTCGGTCGTGATGAGCCCGTCGAGCCAGCGCACCTCGCGCTCGACCTGCTCCAGTCCGTGCCGCTGCAACTCGAGAGTGTACTCGTCGAGCCGTTCGCGGGTCCGGGCTGCGGACTCCCGGACCGCCTCCAGGCGCTCGGTCAGCCGGGTGCGCCGGCCCTCGAGGATGCGGAGGCGGGTCTCGGCGTCAGTCTGCGCGAACAACGCGAACCGGACGTCGAAGCTCTCGTCCTCCCAGGCCGAGGGGCCGGAGGAGGCGAGAGTGGTCTGGAGGTGTTCCTTGCCCTCGGGCGTGAGGCGATAGACGATCCGGCCCCGCCGCCCCGTGAGCGGCTTGGTGCCCGACGACGGTCGTCCCGTCGCGCCGGTCGCGCCGGGACGGGACGTGGCCGGGTCGGGGTCGACCGTCTCGATCAGCCCGCGCCCGACCAGGGACTTCAGGGCCGGGTAGAGGCTGCCGTAGGAGAAGGCGCGGAACGAACCCAGGAGCAGGTTGAGCCTCTTGCGCAGCTCGTAGCCGTGCAGCGGGGCGGAGCTGAGCAGGCCCAGGACGGCCGTCTCGAGAACGTTCGAGCGACTACGCACCCGTGCTCTCCCTCCCGTGCCGACGGCACCTCTCATGACGTTGTATCGAGTCGATACATCATAAGGATAGGACGCGCGTGAGAGCCGGGCAATCGGTGCGTTGCGCGTCACGTCGTCCGCGGTCGCGGAGCGGAATGTGAAGGGCTCGTGGAGCACGGGGCAGGGCTCTGGGGACGACCGGCGCACAAACGGTTGCGTCGCGCGCCTTTCTGCCCATGCCGTGCGGCGTATCCCCTAGTGTGCGGTGGGGTTCCTCGTGTCCGCAGGGGGCGGAACAGGGACGAGGACATCGCACTTCGAAAGGGTGGACGTGGCGAGCACACGCAACCGTCGCTTCTGGAACTATCCGCGCCGGGGCAAGGGCCTCGTGCAGCGGTGGCTGCCGTCGTGGCGCATCGTCCTCGGCGCGGCGCTCACGTTCGCCGCGCTCGGCGCCGGGGTGTTCTTCGCCGCGTGGACCTCCACCGCGATCCCGGAGAACCTCGACGACGTCGACCACCAGGCCACGACGGTCTACTACGCCAACGGCAAGGAGATCGGGACGTTCTCGACCGTCAAGCGCGAGATCGTCGCCTACGAGGACCTGCCCTCGCACGTCGGCGACGCCGTCGTGGCGAGCGAGAACGCCTCGTTCTGGGAGGACCCGGGCGTCGACGTCATGGGTCTGGCACGGGCGATGTGGACGAACCTCACCACGGACTCCCGGCAGGGCGGCTCCACCCTGACCCAGCAGTACGTCGAGCGCTACTACCTGGGACAGACGACCGACATCGCCGGCAAGGCCCGCGAGGCGATCATCTCGCTGAAGATCACGCGGGAGCAGCCCAAGGAGCTGGTGCTGGAGCGCTACCTCAACACGATCTACTTCGGGCGCGGCGCCTACGGCGTGCAGGCAGCCGCCCAGGCGTACTTCGACAAGGACGCCGCGGACCTCACCTTCTCGGAGTCGGCGATGCTGTCGGGGATCATCCCCGCGCCCGTGCGATACGACCCGTCGGAGAACCTCGACATCGCGACCGCGCGGTGGGAGCGCAGCCTGAACCGGATGGCCGCCCAGGGGTACATCACCCAGGCCGAGGCCGACTCCGCCGAGTTCCCCGAGTTCGTGGAGAAGAGCTCCAGCGGCAACAGCCTCGGTGGCCAGAAGGGCTACATCATGGAGGCGGTCCGCAAGGAGCTCCTCGCCAGCGGGGAGTTCACGAAGGAGGACCTCGAGTCCCGGGGTCTGCAGATCCACACGACGATCAAGCCGAAGCTGCAGCGCAACGCGGCGAAGATCGTCCGGAACATGCCCGAGGGAGCGAACAAGAACGTCCGGGCGTCCTTGGTGTCGATCAACCCGGAGGACGGGGCGATCTGGGCGCTGTACGGGGGTCCGGACTACCTCAAGCAGCAGATGAACACGGCCACGGACGACGTCGTGCAGGCCGGTTCGACGTTCAAGCCCTTCACGCTCATCGGGGCGCTGGAGGAGGGTCGCCAGCTCACCGACCGGTACGACGGCAACTCGCCGAAGATCTTCCCCGAGGCCGACGACGGCCAGGACTGGACCGTCAACAACTTCGGCGGATACGACTACGGGGACCAGATCGACCTCGTCGAGGCGACCGCGCACTCGGTCAACACCGCCTACGCCGAGCTCAACATCGACGTCGGCCCCGCCAAGACCGCGGACGTCGCCCACCGGCTGGGGATCGGCGAGGGCGGGGAGAACCCGGTCGCCGCCAACAACTCGAACGTGCTCGGCACCGCCTCGATCTTCCCCCGCGACCTCGCCTCGGCGTACGCGACGATCGCGGGCGGGGGTTTCTACGTGCAGCCGCACGTCATCAAGAACGTCGAGCACATGGACGGCACCCTGCGCTGGGAGCCGGACACCTCGGCGCAGAAGCGGTTCGAGCGGGACGTGATCAACGCCGCGACCTACGCCATGACGCAGGTCGTCGAGGAGGGCTCCGGCCGGGCCGCGCTCGAGCTCACCGGGCCCGACGGGCAGCGCCGACCCGTGGCCGGCAAGACCGGTACGGCGCAGAACAACCGAACCGCGTGGTTCGCCGGCTTCACCCCGCAGCTGGCCACGGTGGTCAACCTGCGGCAGTACAAGACCGTCGATCTCGACGCGGGGATCATCAAGGACACGGTCCAGATCGACGACTTCGAGCCCTACGGCGAGATCACCGGCTCGACGTGGCCGGCGGACGCCTGGACCGACTTCATGCAGGTCGCGCTCGAGGGCAAGGACGTCGCGGAGTTCCCCGACTACACGCCGCCGCGGCCGACGTTCTCGCCGTCGCCGACCCCGAGCGAGACCACCCCGCAGTGGGTCGAGCTGCCGGACGACCTCATCGGCATGAACATCAACGAGGCCACGGCGCTGCTCCAGGGCCTGGGGCTCGACGTGGCCACCCAGGCGACCGAGAACGAGGCCGAGAAGGGCACCGTGGTGAACTTCTACGACCCGGGCGGTGCCGTGGAGTCCGGCTCGACGATCACGCTCTGGGTCTCGACCGGGGCGGTCGAGGAGCAGGAGCAGGTCGCGGTGCCGAACGTCGTCGGACAGCCCGCCGGGTCCGCCGAGAGCCAGCTCAACCGGGTCGGCCTCGGGGCGGAGGTCGTCCAGGAGCCCAACAACGAGATCCCGCGCGGTCAGGTGATCCGCACCGAGCCCGGTGCGGGCAGCGAGGTCGACCCGGGCACCACCGTGCGGATCGTGGTCTCGACCGGGCCGCAGCCGACGCAGGAGCCCACGCAGGAGCCGACGTCGGAGCCCACGCAGTCGCCGTCGCCCTCCAGCCCACCGGGCAACGGCAACGGCAACGGCAACGGGTGACCGACACCACGCGCCACCGAGCTTCGTCCGGGGTGCCCGCAGCGGGTATCCTGGTCGACTGGCCGTACCGCCGTCGTCCCCACCGGGGGCGGCAGGGCACGGCCGACGCACGCAAGAACCCTCCTGCCACGGAACGACCGTGGCCGCTGAGACCAGAGGAGGTGGGTTGACTCATGCGTCAGTACGAACTGATGGTGATCCTGGACCCGGAGGTCGAGGAGCGCTCCGTGGGCCCGACGCTGGACAAGCTGCTCAAGGTCATCACGACCGACGGCGGCAGCGTCGACAACGTGGACATCTGGGGTCGTCGCCGGATGGCCTACGACATCAACAAGCGCTCCGAGGGCATCTACGCCGTCGTGAACTACACCGCGACGCCGGACACCGCGAAGGAGCTGGACCGTCAGCTCGGCCTCAACGAGGGCGTGCTGCGGACCAAGACCCTCCGCGCCGTCGCTCACTGAGACCCGCTGAACCGAGACACCCCGTATCCCGGCTGGGCACCTGTCGGTGCCCCGTGATGGGATGCCACTGAACATCGAGGACAGCCGAATCTCGCGGACGAACGAAGGAGCTTGGCATGGCTGGTGAGACCGTCATCACGGTCGTGGGAAACCTGACCGCGGACCCGGAGCTGCGCTTCACCCCGTCGGGTGCAGCCGTCGCCAACTTCACGATCGCGTCGACACCCCGCACGTTCGACCGACAGTCGAACGAGTGGAAGGACGGCGAGGCGCTCTTCCTGCGTTGCTCCATCTGGCGCGAGGCGGCGGAGAACGTCGCCGAGTCCATGACGAAGGGGATGCGCGTCATCGCGCAGGGCCGCCTTCAGCAGCGTTCGTTCGAGACCCGCGAGGGTGAGAAGCGCACCGTCGTCGAGCTGCAGGTCGACGAGATCGGCCCGTCGCTGCGGTGGGCGTCCGCCAAGGTCGCCCGCGCACAGCGCAGCGGCGGCGGTGGCGGCGGATTCGGTGGCGGCTACGGCGGCAACGCCGGTGGCCAGCCCGGTGGTGGCGGTGGATTCGGTTCCTCCGGCGGCGGACAGCAGAGCGATCCCTGGGCCACGGCTGGCCCGGCGTCCTCGGGCGGCGGGTTCTCCGACGAGCCCCCGTTCTGATCGTCGCCCACATCCACGATCACCCGTGACCTCCCGGCCTCGTGCCGGTGAGGTCCACACCTGAGAAGGAGCACTCACCATGGCCAAGCCTGTGGTGCGCAAGCCCAAGAAGAAGGCGAACCCGCTCAAGGCCGCGAAGGTCGAGACGGTCGACTACAAGGACACCGCCCTGCTGCGGAAGTTCATCTCCGACCGCGGCAAGATCCGTGCCCGTCGCGTCACCGGCGTGAGCGTGCAGGAGCAGCGCCAGATCGCCAAGGCCGTCAAGAACGCGCGCGAGATGGCCCTGCTGCCGTACTCGTCGTCGGCCCGCTGAGGAAAGGATCCAGATCATGGCAAAGCTGATCCTGACCCACGAGGTGACCGGTCTCGGTGAGCCCGGCGACGTCGTCGAGGTGAAGGACGGGTACGCCCGTAACTACCTCGTCCCGCGTTCGCTGGCCACGCCGTGGACCAAGGGCGCCGAGTCGCAGATCTCCGCGATCCGCAAGGCTCGCAAGGCCCGCGAGATCGCCACGCGCGAGGACGCTCAGGCCGCGGCCGAGTCGATCCAGTCGCGGACCTACACCGTGGAGGCGCACGCCGGTGAGTCCGGCCGCCTGTTCGGTGCGGTCACCACCGCGGACATCGCCGCTGCCGTGAAGGCGGCCGGCGGCCCGTCCGTCGACAAGCGCAAGATCGAGATCGGCCAGCCGATCAAGTCGCTCGGTGAGCACACCGTGTCGATCCGCCTGCACCCCGAGGTGTCGGCGAAGATCGCGCTGGAGGTCGTCGCCGGCTGACGCCGGTCCGATCGCCCGTCGGCCCCGGTTCCCCTGTGGGGGAGCCGGGGCCGTCGTCGTTCCCGGACCGTGCTTTCTGGTCGGCGCTTTCTGGTCGGCAGTTCGTCGTGGGATCGGCACTCTCAACTGCCGATCCCACGACGAACTGCCGACGCGAAGGCGCGGCGGGCTCATCTCGCTCAGGCGCCGGTGGTCATCCAGCGCTCGCCGCGGGCTCGCAGCCCCGTCGTCAGGGCGCGCGCCAGCATGAACACGCCGGCGAACCCTGCCCACAGCCACGCGAGTCCGGCCGCTCCGTCCGGCGCCCAGGCGCGGACCGCCAGCGCGACGGGCACGTAGACCACGAGGGTGAGCATGCCGGCCCACGCGAGGAACCGGCCGTCCCCGGCGCCGATGAGGACGCCGTCAAGCACGAACACCCAGCCCGCCATCGGCATGAACACCCCGCACGCGACGAGCCCGGCCGTGATGGCGACCCGCACGTCGGGGTCGGGGGAGAAGAGCGGCGCGATCCACCAGGACGCCGCCGCGAGCACGACGCCGATGACCGCCCCGGCACCGACGCCCCACTGCAGGCAGCGCCGCAGCACGGCCCGCACGCGCGCGGTGTCCCCGGAACCGAGCCCGAATCCGACGAGCGCCTGGGCTGCGATCGCGAGGGCGTCCAGCGCGAACGCCGCCAGTCCCCAGAGGCTGTTGACGACCTGGTGACCGCCGAGCGCGACGGCGCCGAGTCCTGTCGCGACCCACACGGTCAGCAGGATCGCCAGGCGCAGGGACACGGTCCGGACGAACAGCGGCGCCCCGGCGACGGCGTTGGCCCAGATCCCCGCACGGTGCGGGCGCAGCGAGGCGCCACGGCGTCGGGCGCCGAGGACCACGACGACGGCGAGCACGACCGCCATCAGCAGCTGCGCCGTCGTCGTCGCCAGGGCCGATCCCGCGATCCCGAGGCCGACGCCGTAGACCAGCGTGACCGAGCCGATCGCGTTGAGCACCGCGCCGCCCGAGGCCACCCACAGCGGAGTGCGGGTGTCCTGGAGCCCGCGCAGCACGCCGGTCGTGGCCAGGACGAGCAGCATCCCGGGCAGGCCGGGCGCGGACCAGCGCAGGTAGGTGACCGCGTGCGTGGCGACGTCGTCCGAGGCCCCCATGACCGCCACGGCCCACGGGGCGGCCGTCCACAGGAGCGCCGCGAGCACGACGCCGAGCCCGAGGGCCAGCCACATGCCGTCGACGCCGGACTGGAGCGCGGCGCGGTCGTGCCCGGCGCCCAGGCGGCGGGCGACAGCCGCGGTGGTGGCGTAGGCGAGGAAGACGCAGAGTCCGACGAGGGTGACCAGCAGGGTGGAGGCGAGGGAGAGCCCGGCGAGCTGGGCGGTCCCCAGGTGGCCGACGACGGCGCTGTCGACGAGCACGAACAGCGGCTCGGCGACGAGCGCCCCGAGGGCTGGCCAGGCGAGCGCGAGGATCTCGCGATCGATGCGGCGGATGTCACCCACCGAGTTTTCCTCCACAGCATGAGTACGGCGTCGGCCCAGGTCAGGCCGCACGCAAGGGCTTGTACACAGGAGATTTCCCCAGTTGTGCACAGGGTTGTCCACCGCCTGTGCACAGGCTGCGGGCAGTCTTCCACATGGGGGTCCACATGTTCGTCCACAGCGTCCGTTGCAGTCGTGCACGGGCGCGCCTACCGTCGACCCGAGTGTCGGAGGGGCACGGTAGAACAAGACCTTGACGACCGGTGAACGCGCCGCCTGTGGCGTGGTCTTCCGGTGAGAACCGGACTGGGGGACGCATGTCGATCGAGGAGCTCGAAGCGGGATACGGAGCGTCGTCGCCCGCCTTCGACCGCACCCCTCCGCAGGACATCCCCGCCGAGATGAGCGTGCTCGGCGGCATGCTGCTGTCCAAGGACGCGATCGCCGACGTCGTCGAGCAGATCCGCGGGGTCGACTTCTACCGCCCGGCCCACGAGGCCATCTACGAGGCGATCATCGACCTCTACGGCCGCGGCGAACCGGCCGACGCCATCACCGTCGTCGCCGAGCTGACCAAGCGCGGCGAGATCGGCCGGATCGGTGGCGCCTCCTACATCCACGACCTCATGGCCGGCGTGCCGACGGCGGCGAACGCCGGGTACTACGCGCGCATCGTGCGCGAGCGGGCCGTGCTGCGCCGGCTCGTCGAGGCCGGGACCAAGATCGTCCAGCTCGGGTACGCCACCGACGGCGGCGAGGTCGAGGCCGTCGTCAACAACGCCCAGGCGGAGATCTACGCCGTCACCGAGCGCAAGACCACCGAGGACTACGCGCCGCTGGCCGACATCATCGGCGGCACGATGGACGAGATCGAGGCTGCCGGGAACCGCGGCGAGGGCATGGTGGGCGTGCCCACCGGGTTCGCGGACCTCGACCGTCTCACCAACGGCCTGCACCCCGGGCAGATGGTCGTCGTGGCCGCGCGGCCGGCCATGGGTAAGGCGCTCGCGCTCGACACCCCGCTGCCGACGCCGACCGGCTGGACCACGATGGGCGAGGTCGCCGTCGGCGACGAGCTGCTCGCCCCCGACGGCACGCCCACGCGCGTCGTCGAGGCCACCGAGATCATGACCGGCCGACCCTGCTACGAGGTGGAGTTCGACGACGGCACGACCATCGTCGCGGACGCCCAGCACGAGTGGGCGACCAGCCTGTCCGGTGACCCCGTCGACACGTCGGTGCGGACGACCCAGGCGATCGTGGCCTCGATGGATCGCGGCGCGGCGCACTCGGTGTCGCGACCCGGTGCGGCGTGGAAGATCGTCGACGTTCGCTCCGTCGCCTCGGTGCCGGTGCGCTGCGTCCAGATCGACCACCCGGAGCATCTGTACCTGGCGAGCCGGGCCATGATCCCGACCCACAACTCGACGCTGGCGCTGGACCTGGCCCGCGCGGCGTCCATCAAGGCCCAGAAGACCTCCGTGGTCTTCTCGCTCGAGATGAGCCGCAACGAGATCACCATGCGTCTGCTGTCGGCCGAGGCGCGTGTGCACCTGCAGAAGCTCCGCAACGGCTCGATGGGCGACGACGACTGGCAGAAGCTCGCCAAGATCATGGGCAAGGTGTCCGAGGCGCCGCTGTTCATCGACGACTCGCCGAACATGTCGCTCACCGAGATCCGCGCCAAGTGCCGCCGGCTCAAGCAGAAGCACGACCTCGAGCTCGTCATCGTCGACTACCTGCAGCTCATGACGTCCGGCAAGAAGGTCGAGTCCCGGCAGCAGGAGGTCTCCGAGTTCTCGCGTGCGCTGAAGCTGCTCGCGAAGGAGATCGAGGTCCCGGTCATCGCGCTGTCGCAGCTCAACCGTGGTCCCGAGACCCGCAGCGACAAGAAGCCGCAGATGTCCGATCTTCGTGAATCCGGATGTCTGACCGAGGACACGAGGATCCTCCGCGCCGACACGGGGGCCGAGACGACGATGGGCGAGCTCCACGCCCAGGGCGCCACCGACGTGCCGGTGTGGGCGCTCAACGACCGACTGCAGTACGTGCGGCGTCACCTCACGCATGTGTTCGCCACCGGGGTGAAGCCCGTGTACCGGCTCCGGCTGGCCTCCGGCAAGGAGATCGAGGCGACGGCGAACCACCCGTTCCTCACCTACGAGGGCTGGACCCCGCTCGGCGAGCTCGAGGTCGGGTCCCGGCTCGGTGTGCCGCGGCACGTCCCGGGACCGGAGCAGAACACTGCGTGGGACGACCGCAAGGTGGTCATGCTGGCGCACCTGCTCGGGGACGGTGAGTCTCCGGCGCAGGTTGCCTCGCTCGCGGATGGCGACTGGGCTGCTCCCGAGCTCGGCGTCCCGGCAGCGGTCTTCCACCTGCCGAAGGACCAGATCGCGCTCTTCCTCAAGACGCTGTTCACCGATCGCGGTGCAGTGCTGGGTTCGGACGAGGCTGGACGCGTGACGCTGCCTGGATCGCAGCGAGTGCTCGAGGGCGTCGCCCGGCTCCTGTTGCGCTTCGGCATCGCCACCCGGGTCACCACGGCACCCTCGGACCTGCGTCTCACCATCGACGGGGTCGACGATCTGCGACGGTTCTTGCAGGAGATCGGCATCGAAGTTTCGGAGACTGCGAGGGCAGCTCGGCTTCTGGAGCAGGTTCGTGCGCAGTCGTCTGGCACGCGTGGGGGGACCCGCCACATCTGGGACGAGGTGCGCGACATCCTCAGTGCCCAGGTGGTTGCCGCAGGAACGGCCACTGTTCAGGACGGCGGGCGCCAGCGGCTCGGCGTCGTCGCGGAGGTGCTCGACGAGGCTGATCTCGAGATCGAGGCCGTCAACGACCTGCTGTGGGAAGAGGTCGTGTCGATCGAGCCGATGGGGGAGAAGCAGGTCTTCGACGCGACAGTGCTGGGTACTCACAACTTCATCGCCAACGGCATCGCTGTCCACAACAGCATCGAGCAGGACGCCGACATGGTCATCCTGCTGCACCGCGAGGACGCCTACGAGAAGGAGTCCCCGCGCGCCGGCGAGGCCGACCTGATCGTCGCCAAGCACCGTAACGGTCCGACCGACACGATCACGGTGGCGTTCCAGGGCCACTACTCGCGGTTCGTCGACATGCAGGTCTGACCCCGCTTGTCGACGTGCAGCCGATCCTTCAGACCCTTACAGATCTGCTTCATAAGCAGATCTGAACGATGGATTAAGGATGACTGAAGCAGTCCAGGTGAGACCGTGCCGAGCGAGCACTCGGAAACGCTGCGTCCCTGTGCCACCATTCCGCAATGGCGGGCCCTGAGTCATTCAAGCAGCAATACGCCCTATGGGTACGACAGCGTGGGAAGCGGATCGAGCTGGGAGACGACCTCGCGGAGGCTCGTCCGGTCGAGCACTTCGCCTACTTCATGCGTGGGTCTCGGGCTAGGGACGCTGCGGCGACGCTCCGCGCGGCAGGCTTCGATGTCGAAACGGGGCGCCGAGGCTTGAAGGTCCTGCTCAAGGCCACACGGCCCCAGAGGCTCGGTGACGAAGAGGTCGCCGCGTTCCTTGCAGAGGTGATCGGTGCCGTCGAGCAGGCGCACGGCGACTACGACGGTTGGGGCGCGACGACGTCCTAGTGGTCGCTCACGAGTGACAGCACGGCGGAGATTCGCGGGGCGCCCGGTTCGGATCACGATGAGTGTGTCGTAGCGGGGGAGGCTGTTGTGCGCCGCCTCGGCCGCTTTGCGATGCGCCGTTCCATAGAGGTCTACTCCGCTACCTCGAGGACTCCGGTGGAGCCGAGCGTTCGAGATCGGCAACGATCCGCCTTTGCACATGCTCCCCCGCCATGTTGACGGTCCGTGAGGCCGACGTCTCCGACCTCACGCCTGCCGGCCTTCCGCCATGCGGTCAGGCGCAAGATGAGGAACCTACGGGCTCCCGGGCCCACTCGGAGGTGGTGCGCCGGCGTCGTCGCCCGTGACGTCGACGCTCGAGTGCACGACGGCACGGCGCGTCGCGATCGCCCAGCTGCCGGCACGCCGCTCGAAGGAGTCCAGGTAGCTGCCCGCCGAGAGGAGCCACCGTCCGTCGGCCCGTCGCGTCAACGCCGCGACGCTGGAGACGCCCTCGGCCGCGTCCCGCCCGGTCAGGGTGATGGAGGTGTTGCTGGTCCAGTGGTGCATCTGCGGCTGGGAGTCCCACTGGTGCTCGATGGCGGCTCGGATCTGGTCGTGGCCGACGAAGCGGGCCACGCCGACGTCCCACGTGGCGTCGGGATGGAACGTCGCCAGGAAGCGGGAGAGGTCACGGTTGTCCGCTCCGTGGGCGTACTCCGCGACGACGCGGTAGAGAGCCTGGGTCGACTCCAGCCGGTCAAGACGTTCCTCGAGGTCGTCATCCGGACGCATCCCGCCATGCTGGACGATGCCGCGGGCGGTGACCACCGAGGGAGGACTCGGTCAGCCGTACGACTCACAGCCCCAGCCGTCACCGTCGGCGTCGAGGCGGTGGTAGTCGGGCGGGTAGACGCGGACCTTCTTACGGATGTCGGAGCAGTCCAGGTCGGGTCCAGGCTGGTTCCAGGGGGCGCTGCGCTGGTCGGTCGACCCGGAGCTCGTGCTGGTCGACCGGAGCGTGACCGTGGCGCGGGCGGGCTTGAGGACCTGGACGCTCTTGCACTTGTCCAGCCGCGCGTTGAGGTAGCGCTTCTCCTTCGTGTTGACGCTCATCTTCCAGCGCCACTTCACGGCGATCCACTGCTTGACGTAGGTGCAGCGGTAGGAACGGTTGGGGGGCATCCACTGGTGCGGCTCGCGGGAGCCCTTGGACCGGTTGGACGACGCGGACACCGCGATGAGGGAGTGCTTGTAGCGCAGGTCGTTGGCGAACCGCTTGCGCGTGTTCTTGGTCCACTTCTTCGCCCCGGAGGCCCAAGCCTCCTTCAGCGGCACGAGATGGTCGATGTCGAACGTCGACGGGTTCGTCGTCGTGCGTCGGTCGTACTTCGAGCGCCACTTCCCGCCGGAGATCGCGCAGGTCGACGCTCGGACGCGGGGCGTGCGGACGGCCTCGGCGATGAGGACCTCCTCGCGGGTGTCGCACACGTCCTTGTCGCCGGTGTCGATCCAGTGGCGGAACTTCGACCGGTCGTAGCCCTTGTTCGTCTCGTACCGTACCGGCAGCTGCCGCAGCAGCTTGCGTGCCGAGACCTTGTCGCCGGCGGCCTCGGCCGGTGCGGCGGTGACCGTGGGCACGACGAGACCGATCGTGGCTGCGAGCATGCAGGCGATGACGGCGGACAACAGCGAGCGGAACGACATCGGAACCCCCACGGTGTCAGTTGACGTAGCGAACAGAATCTAGTCGTCACCGGCGTCCTTCACGCCGTCAGAACGGGCTCCTGGGCCGAAGTTCACCCGGCCTCGCAGCGCACGGTCACGGGCTACGGGTGCCTGAGTCACGAGGGCTCAGCGCGCCGCCACCGCGTCCCGGCGCAGCCGCACTACGGTCATCACGTCCGGACCCACCGGTTCAGCGAGGAAGGACGTCGATGGGACTCTTCGGCCGTCGTGCGCGACGCACCGACCGCAGCCCGGCTCAGGCGACGCAGGTCGAGTCGCGACCGCCCAGCGCTCCCGAGCCGAGCGGAGCCTCGAAGCTGTGGTCCGACGGCGTGGGCCGGGTCGCGACACGCTCGCTGCAGGTCCTCGCGGTGATCGCGGTCGTCGCCGTCCTCGCCTTCGCGGGCACGCGCCTGACCCTCGTCGTGATCCCGCTCCTCATCGCGCTGGTCCTGGCGGCGGCGATCTCGCCGCTGGTGTCCTGGCTGCGCCGCCGCGGGGTGCAGTCGCTCCTCGCGACATGGCTCGCGCTCCTCGCGCTGATCGCCATCCTGGCCGCCGTCATGTGGCTGGTGGTGCGAGCCGTCGTCGACCAGTGGGACGAGCTGCAGCAGCAGGCGCTCGACGGCTTCGACTCCCTGCAGTCCTACGTCCAGGACCTGCCGTTCCAGATCTCCTCCGAGCAGATCAGCTCCGTGCGGGACTCCGCGCTGAACTTCCTGCAGTCCAGCGCGGTGGGGTCCGGTGCGCTCCAGGGCGTGTCGCAGACCGCGGACTTCGTCGCGGGCTTCTTCATCATGATCGTCGTGCTGTTCTTCTTCCTGAAGGACGGCCCTGCCATGTGGGAGTTCCTCCTGCGCCCGTTCGACGGCGAGGCGTACGAGCGCGGCCGGCGTGTCGGGACGGCGACCATCCAGACCCTGGGCAACTACGTCCGCGGGACGGCGATCGTGGCGGCGGCCGACGCCGTCGGTATCGGGATCGGCCTGGCGATCGTGGGCGTGCCCCTGGCGCTCCCGCTGTCGGTCCTGGTCTTCCTGCTCGCGTTCATCCCCCTCGTCGGTGCCACCCTGGCGGGCATCCTCGCCGCACTGGTGGCGCTGGTCGCCGTGGGTCCGGTCGAGGCGCTGATCGTCGTCGCGATCGTCGTGGGTGTGAACCAGCTCGAGGGCAACTTCCTCCAGCCGATCGTCATGGGCCGGACCCTGCAGCTGCACCCGCTGGCCATCCTCTTCGCCCTGACGGCCGGCACGGTGCTCGTCGGCATCACCGGGGCGGTGCTCGCCGTGCCGATCGCCGCATCGATCTGGCGGGCGATCCAGGTGTGGGACGGGCCGAACCTGCCGGCGAAGTTCGCGCGACAGAAGAGGTCAGAGACGGTCTGAGGTCGCTCCGCCGGACGCACGGATCACGCCGACGGGGCCGCCGTCAGGCGTACTCCGCCCAGACCCGCTGCTGCGCACCGTCGACCGTGACCATGCCCCCGTAGGGCAGGATCCACTGCGGCCGGGTGTGGCCGAACGGCACCCCGACCACCACGACAGCGTCAGGGTTGTAGCGCTGCACCGTCTCGACGACGACGTCGCGCTGCTCGGCGCGCTTAGCGGCGCGCTCCGCCGTCGTGCGCTCCACGTCGAAAGACGACGTCGGCGGGCGCGCGACGACGACGGCGTGCACGGCCTCGAGGAGGCCGCGCTCGCCGAGCGACCGCACGATCCAGCCGACCTCGCGGGCCGGCAGGAGCTCCTCGGAGGTCTCGAGCAGCAGCACTCCGCCGTCCAGGACACCCGGGTCGGCGGGGAAGCGGCCCGCGGTGAGGATCCACTCGATCACCTCGATACAGCCTCCCCAGGTGCGGCCCGTGACGGACCGCTCGGGTCCGGCCCACGTCCAGGGCTCGGTGCGCTCGCGGTCGCCGTGCGCGGTGAGCGCGGCCGGGTCCTGCCAGTCGACGCCGAAGTCCTCGGACTCGCCGGGCTCGGTGATCTCCAGGCGCTCGCCGGTGAGCAGCGCGGCGCGCAGCGAGGCGGCGTGCACCGGGTCGACGGACGGCCCGGGCCCGAGGTGCACCTGGGTCGACCCGCCGTAGAAGCCCGCGACGCCGTGCATCCACAGCCAGTTGAGGAGGTTGGTGTTGTCGCTGTACCCGAGGAACGGCTTCGGGTCCGCGCGCACCAGCTCGGCGTCGAGGTGGGGGATCACGGTGATCTGGTCCTCGCCGCCGATCGTGGCCAGCACGGTGCGGATCTCGGGGTCCGCGAATGCCGCGTTGAGGTCCGCGGCACGGTCCTGCGGCGTCGCACCGAGACGTCGGGTGGTCGGGTACTCGACGGGGACCAGGCCGGTGACCTCCTGCAGGCGCTGCATCGCCTGCTCGTGGACCGCGGGGGCGAACCCGGGCGCGGCGAACGACGGCGAGACGACGGCGACCTGGTCACCGGGGGAAGCCTTGCGGGGCGAGACGAGATCCATGGCCGACATCGTGCCGTGAGTGTGGCCGGCAGGGAACCTGATTCTCCCGCCGGAGGGGACGTCGTCGCCGGTCAGTGGCGCGGACGGCCCGACCACCACTGCACCGCGGCGGAGACCACCCGCTCGGGGGAGCGGACCCACCGGATGTGGTCGTTGCTCGCTCCGGCGGGCACCTCGCGGTCGGCGTAGTCCCAGCGGGTGACGACCTCGGGGTCGAACAGGTCCCGGGCGAACGCCTCGACCGCCCGGCGGGGTGCCAGCGTGTCGCCCTCGAGGCTGACGACGAACGACGGCGTCCCGATGGGTGGCGCGGTCGGGAAGGGCGGCCGCCCGTTGCGGGCCATCGCCGCCCACTCGCGCATGAGGGTGCGGGCGCCGGGACCGCCGAACGCGGGTTTGGGCAGGTAGCCGAAGACGGCCGTGAGCGCCGGCACGATGACGCCACCCATGAGCACGAGGTGCAGACCGCCGTACGGGAAGTGGCGGTGGTCGGGGAGGGCCCCCGCGACGGTGATCAGCCCGTCCACCGCGCCACCGGTCAGCAGGTAGCCCGCTGCGAGCTGGGCGCCGAGGCTGTGGCCGAGCAGCAGCACGGGGCGGTCCGGGCGCTCGCGGCGTGCCGCGACGACGGCGGCAGCGATGTCGTCGATCTCGTCCCGGTAGCTCCAGTCCCGGCCGCGGGCGGCCGTGATCGTCGGGTCCTCGAAGCCGCGACGTGTCAGGGCGCGCGCCTCCCACCCGGCGTCCTCGAACGCCGCGACCACGGGCCGGTAGTAGCGAGAACCGATGCCCATCGCGGGAGAGATCAGCACCACGGGTGCATCGGTCACCGTGGCTCGACCTCGACCTCGACGGCGACTCGTCGAGCGTGGCGTCTCAGCATGGTGCGTCTCCTCTGTGAGGTGTCAGCCGTGGTCGGGCCTGGTCTCCTCGCGGATGATCTCCAGACCGCGACGGTACGGGGTGACCTCGAACTCGGGGAACCGGGCCGCGAACTTCGTGGCGTCGAAGAGGTTGTCGTGGGCGTAGCGCGGCAGGAGCTCGGCGAGCTCGCGGACCTGGGTGGAGACCAGGCCGGCGGCGGTCAGCGCCCAGCGCGGGACGACGGTGTGGCCGGCGTCCCGGTCGAACACCTCGTTCGCCGTCGCGACGAGCTCTCGGTAGGTCGGCCGTCCGTCCGAGACGGGCAGGTGCCAGGTCTGGCCGAACGCGTCCGGGGTGTTGCCCAGCGTGGCCAGGCCGCGGCTCGCGTCGGGCGTCCAGACGAGCGTCCGACGCCGGTCGTCCCGGACGGGCACCCGAGGCTTCCGTCCCGCGACGAGCCGGTCGAGGACCAGCGTGTTCGTGATGCTCTGCGTCCGTCCCGGGCCGTAGAACTCGGGAGCCCGGGCGATGAGGGTGGGGATGTCGCCCCGCTCGATCTCGTCGAGCACCATCCGTGCCATCGCCGCGCGGACCCGGCCCTTGCGACCGACCGGCGCGAAGGGCGTGTCCTCGGTCTGGAGGCGGTCGTCCTGGGGATACATGTAGGTGTTGTCGAAGTAGGCGAAGCTCGCGCCGGCGGCGCGGGTGGCGTCCAGGGCGTTCCGCAGCATCGTCGGGAACTGCCGCTCCCACAGCGCCGTGTCCGCCGGGAGCCCGGCCGTGAAGTAGACGATGCTGCTGCCCTCGACCGCGGCGGCCGTCTGCTCGGCGTCGAGCAGGTCGGCGCGCACGAGCGCGTCGGTGTCGTGGACCGGGCGCGGGTGGCGGCTCACGAGCCGCAGGTCGGACGTGTGCGAGCGGTGCAGCTCGCGCGCGAGCTCGACGGCGATCTGACCGTTCGCTCCCAGGATGGTCTGCATCGGGGCCTCGACTCTTTCGACGGTGCCTCGCGGCCGGGCACGCCCGGGCGGCACGGATGGCGGTGGAGGGGACCGCGCACTAATGTGTGCGGTGTACACATCAGCGTAGGAGGCAGTGTTAGCAGTGTCAACATCCCGCACGAGCTACCACCACGGCGACCTGCGCGCCGCCCTGCTCCGCGCCGCCGTCGACAGCCTGGAGGCCGGTGAGGCCTTCTCGATGCGCGGCGTCGCGCGGCGCGCCGGGGTCTCGCCCACGGCGCCCTACCGGCACTTCGCCGATCGGGAGGCCCTCGACGCGGCCGTCGCGGTCGAGGCCTTCCACGACCTGCGTCAGGAGCTGGAGCGAGCGGTGGCCGACCTGCCCGCGACAGCAGGTCCCGTCGACGAGATCGCGGCGCTCGGCGTGGCCTACGTGTCCTTCGCGCTGCGCCGCCCGGCGGTGTTCCGCCTGATGTTCGGCCACGAGTGCGACGACGAGAACGACGAGCGCGTCCGGGCGGCCCGCGAGCTGCACGTCGTGCTGGATCGCGTCGTCGAGCGCTCGATCCCGGCCGCGGACGTCCCGAGCCTGTCGACGGCGCTGTGGGGCCTGGCGCACGGCCTGGCGTTCCTCCACCTGGACGGCAAGCTTCCGCCCGGGTCCGACGACGAGGTGGCCGCCCGCGTGCGGACCTCGGTCGCCGCGATCCTCGCCGTCGGCGTCGACGACCGACACCCGGAGACCCCGGAGCCCGCGATCCCCGCCCGACAGGAGGCACACCCGTGACGCAGCGCATCCTCCACGTGGTCACGAACGTCGGCCACTACGACGACCCGTCGCACCCGACCGGGTTGTGGCTGTCCGAGCTCACGCACGCCTGGGAGGTCTTCGCCGAACGCGGCGTCGAGCAGACGATCGTCAGCCCCCAGGGCGGACGGTCGCCGCTGGAGCCGCGGTCGCTGAAGTTCCCGACCTACGACAAGACCGCCAAGGCCTGGCACGGCGACCCCGACCGGATGGAGCTGCTGGAACGCACCGCCCGCCCCGACGAGATCGACGCCGCCGACTACGACGCGATCTACTTCACCGGCGGTCACGCCGTGATGTACGACTTCCCCGACAGCGAGGGTCTGCAACGCCTCACCCGGGAGATCTGGGAGCAGGGCGGCGTCGTCTCCTCCGTCTGCCACGGGTACTGCGGCCTGCTCAACACCCGGCTCTCGGACGGCACCCTCCTCGTCACCGGGCGCCGGCTCACGGGCTTCGCCTGGACCGAGGAGGTGCTCGCGCGCGTCGACAAGATCGTGCCCTACAACGCCGAGGAGGCGGTGAAGGACCGGGGGGCGCTCTACCAGAAGGCGAAGCTGCCGTTCGTCTCCTTCGTCGTCGTGGACGGGAACCTCGTCACCGGACAGAACCCCGGCTCGGCCCGGGAGACCGCCGAGAAGGTCGCCGCGCTCCTCTGAGGCCGTCCGTCGTCGGCCCGACGAGAGCAGGCCCGGCGGCTCAGTCCCGCCCGGACCCCGCCTCGGCAGGTACCGGCTCCTGCCCGAGTCGCCGGGCCAGCACGGAGCACACCACGAGCTGGAGCTGGTGGAAGACGACCAGCGGCACCACGACGACGGCGAGGGTGGCGGCGGGCAGCAGCGCCGAGGCCATCGGCAGGCCCGTGGCCAGCGACTTCATCCCTCCGACGAGCAGCAGGGTGACCCGCTGGTCGCGGGGCATCCCCAGCGCGCGGCCGCCCCACCAGGTGGCGGCCAGCATGACGCCCAGCAGCACCCCGGCCGACCCGACGAGCACCAGCACGACCCACACGGTCATGTCCGCCCAGATGCCCTCGGCGGTCGCGCCGCTGATGGCCGTGAACACGATGAGCAGGATCGTCCCGCGGTCCACGGCCGTGGTGACGGCCTTGTGCCGCCGCACGAGCCCGCCCACCCAGGGCTGCAGGAGCTGGCCGAGCACGAGCGGCGCGAGGAGCTGCAGCAGCACCGTCTGCAGGCCGTCCACCCCGACGGCCCCGTCACCGGCGACCACCCCGCTCATCAGCCCGAGCACCAGCAGGGGAGTGGCGACCATGCCGACGACGTTCGACACGGTGGCCCCGCAGATCGCCCCCGCGACGTCGCCGCGGGCCACGGACGTGAACGCGACGGCGGAGTTCACCGTGGACGGCAGGAGCGAGACGCAGAGCAGCCCGACGGCGATCCCCTGGCCGACGAGCGGGCCGA
Organism: Isoptericola haloaureus; assembly: GCF_036689775.1. Taxonomy (NCBI): domain Bacteria; kingdom Bacillati; phylum Actinomycetota; class Actinomycetes; order Micrococcales; family Promicromonosporaceae; genus Isoptericola; species Isoptericola haloaureus. The sequence continues at coordinate 252,111 of NZ_JBAGLP010000105.1, forward strand.
CGGCCGCGGAGAGGGCGAGCCCGGCGAGCGGGAACGCGACGAACGTCGCGACGAGCAGGGAGCCCTGGAGGCGCCAGTTGGTCAGCGACCGCCAGATCTCCCGCGTCGGCAGCCGCGCGCCGTACAGCAGGAACAGCAGGGCGATCGCGACGTCCGTGACGACGTCGAGCACGCCGCGCACGTCGTCCGGGACGGGGACGACGACGCCGATCAGGAGGGCGAGGACGATGGCGACGACGAACGGGTCGACCCATTGCCGCACCCCTCGCCACAGGGAGCTCGGACGGCCGGAGCGTCGGGTCACAGGGGGTCCTCTCGGGTGGTCGCGACGACCGTACGGTACGCCCTGTGCCGTCACGGACGGCCGCTCGCCTCACAGGACGGGACGGCGGACGCCCTGCGTGGGGCCTCCGACCCGCGCCGGTCGCGGATCACTCCTAGGCTCGGGCCATGACGACGCGGCGGAGTGGTGACACGAGCGACGACACGACCGGCGCGCCACCCGGATGGCTGGCCGACGCCGTCGTCTACGAGATCTATCCGCAGTCCTTCGCCGACTCGGACGGCGACGGGATCGGCGACCTGCGCGGCGTCATCGACCACCTCGACCACCTGGAGTGGCTCGGGGTGGACGTCATCTGGTTCAACCCGTGCTTCGCCTCGCCGTTCCGGGACGCCGGCTACGACGTCGTCGACTACCTGCAGATCGCGCCGCGGTACGGGACGAACGAGGACATGGTCGAGCTCGTCGAGGAGGCCCGCCGGCGCGGTATCCGGGTGCTGCTCGACCTCGTCGCGGGACACACGTCGATCGACCACCCCTGGTTCGTCCGGGCCCTGGCCGACCCGGGCGACGACCGGTACATCTGGGCCGATCGCGACGGGCCGGCGCTCGTCCCGTCGCCCGGGCCCCGTCCGGGCTGGTACCTGAAGAACTTCTTCGACTCCCAGCCGGCGCTGAACTTCGGCTACGCCCGGCCGCATCCCGACGAGCCGTGGCGGCAGGCGACCGACGCCCCGGACCCGACGCGCAACCGCGAAGCCCTGCAGGAGATCATCGGGTTCTGGCTGGACCGCGGGGTGGCCGGCTTCCGGGTGGACCTGGCCTTCTCGCTCGTGAAGGACGACCCCGGCCTCGAGGCGACCACCGCGCTGTGGCGCGAGATCGCGGGTTGGATGCACGCGCGGTACCCGGACGCGGTGCTGCTGCCGGAGGCCGACGACGACAACACCGCCGACGCCGGGCTGCGCGGCGGGTTCGACGCGGACTTCGCGCTCGTCATCCAGCGCGAGCACAGCGCGCTGTTCAACAACGGCGCCACCGGCTACCTGACGTGGCAGGACCCGGCGGTGGCCGAACCCTGCTACGTCGACCCCGACGTCGACGAGGCGGACGGCACCCGCGCGCTCGAGACCTTCCTGACCGAGTGGGACGCGCGGGAGCGCGAGGCGGGTGCGGACCGGCTGGTCGTCCTGCCGACCGCGGACCACGACTTCTCCCGGCTCGCCGCGGGACCGCGCACCGGTGACCAGCTGCGCCCCGCCTTCACGTTCCTGCTGACCTGGGGATCGCTGCCGTCGATCTACTACGGCGACGAGATCGGGATGCGCAACCTGCCCGAGGCGCCGGAGACGGAGGGGAGCCGCTGGAACCCGGGCTACGACCGCGCGGGCTGCCGCACCCCGATGCAGTGGGACGACGCGCTGGCGAACAGCGGCTTCTCGACGGCACCGGCCGAGCGGCTCTACCTCCCGCAGGACCCGGACCCGTCCCGTCCCACCGTGGCGGCCCAGCGGGACGACCCCGGATCACTCCTGCACCACGTGCGCGACCTCGTGCACCTGCGCCGGCGCACTCCGGCCCTGCGCACCGGCGGGCCGCGCACCGTGCTGCACGTCGGGTACCCGTTCGTCTACCAGCGCGGCGAGGGGCACCTCGTCGTCGTCAACCCCCGCCGCGAGGCGGCCCGGGCCACGATCCCGGCGCTCGCGGGCGCGACCGCGACGACGCTCCTCGGTGACGGCGTCGAGGTCGCCGACGGCGTGGTGCAGGTGGCCGGCGGAGGCCACGCGGTGCTCGCCCTGACGGGACCCGGGAGCTGAGCGACCGATGAACCAGCACATCGGGGTCGCGATCTCCGGCGGCGGGCACCGCGCCACGGCCTGGGGCCTCGGCACGTTGCTCTACCTGGTCGACAGCGGCAAGAACGAGGAGGTCTCCGCGATCTCCTCGGTGTCCGGCGGATCGATCGCCAACGGCGTCGTGGCGCAGGAGACCGACTACACGACCACCGACCCGTCCGGCTTCGACCGCAGCATCAGGCGGCTGGTGCGGCACCTCGCCGACACCGGCCTCTTCTTCTGGGGTCCGCCCACCAACGCCTACCTGCTGTCGGTGTTCGCCGGGGTCGGTGCCGCCCTGGCCACCCTGCTGTCCGGCGTCGTGTTCGCGTTCCTCGACGGCCTGTCGTGGAGGTCAGGTCTCACGCTGCTCGCCGGGAGCGTGCTCCTGGGGCTCACCGCCCGCTGGTTCGAGCGCCGCTCGCACGTCCTCGACCGCGCGCTGGCCCGGACCCACTTCCACCGGGACGGGAGGTCGACCCGGCTGGAGGACGTCGACCGGCCCCTCGACCACGTGGTGTGCGCGACGGAGCTGCAGTCGGCCGAGCACCTCTACCTCACGCCCCGGTTCCTCTACTCCTACCGGCTGGGCACCGGCTCGCCGAACGGCATGCGACTGTCCACCGCCGTCCAGGCGTCCCTGAGCATGCCCGGCGCCTTCACCCCGCGGAGGCTGCCGACGGCACCCTACGGCTTCCACGGCGGCCCGAAGGACGGGGGAGTCGCCGAGGACTTCCTGCTCACGGACGGCGGCGTGTACGACAACCTGGCCGACCAGTGGCCCGACGGGCTCGAGACCCGCCTGGAGCGCTCGCCGGACCTGCCCGTCGTGGGTCGCACCATCGACGAGCTCGTCGTCGTCAACGCCACCACCGCGCTGGACTGGAGGCGGCTGCGGTACGCCCGCCGGTTCCTGGTCGGAGAGCTGTTCACCCTGCTGCGGTCCAGCAGCGTCATGTACCAGGTGCCCACCGAACGGCGTCAGCGCGGCCTGGTCCACAACTGGGTCGAGTGCGAGCGCACCGGCCGGGGGCAGCGGGGAGCGATCGTCCAGATCCAGCAGTCCCCGTACCGGATCGCCGACGCCTTCCTGACGAAGGGCGACGAGGACCGGGCCCGACGTGCCCGCGCCGTGCTCGACCTGCTCGGCGACGACGACGAGTCGCGCCGGGCCTGGCGGGACCGGGCGGAGGCCGACGCGGCGGTGCCCACCGTGCTGCGTCGTCTCGGCAGGACGGCGACGGTCGACCTGCTCGAGCACTCCTACGTGCTCGCGATGTGCAACCTGCACGTCCTGCACGGGTACCCGCTCCTCGAGCTGCCGGGGCGCGAGCGGTTCTCGCGTCTCCTCGAGGAGGAGCAGGCGTCGACGGCCTAGATCGCGGCGGCCGAGCGTGTCGTGAAGCGTGTCGTGACCCGCGTCAGGCCCCGACCTGCTTGGCTGACGCGGGTGCGCAGGTCGTGCAGAACATCCGCCGTCCGAGGTCCAGCTCGCTGGGCGCTCCGGGGGAGTAGTCGACCTCCTCGTGCGCGTGGGCGACCCGGGTGTGCCGGACGCACGAGGCGGCTCCGCACTGCGAGCACACGGTGACCGCGGGCGTCGTGGTCTGCTGGTCGGTGGCACATTCGAAGCAGTTCATGGGGCATCTCCTGACAGGCGTGCAGCGCGGCTCCGTCGCGCTCGCGGCCGGCCGTCCGGGAGGGGCCGGCCCTTCCAGTCTGGCACCGCGCGGGGGACACGCACGGGGGCCGTACGACGAGCAGGTCCCCGGTCGCCGCCGCATCATGGCGGGGAAGGAGCAGTCCGGCCGACCCGAGGGAGGGCGTGCCCATGGCCACGCAGGACCAGGTCCAGCTCATCGCCTATGCCGACAGGCTCGGCGGTGACCTGCGCGGGCTGGCCGGCTTCCTGCGGCGCGAGGAGGTCGCCGGCGCGTTCGGCGGCGTGCACGTCCTGCCGTTCTACACGCCGTTCGACGGCGCGGACGCGGGCTTCGACCCGATCGACCACACCGCCGTCGACCCGCGGCTGGGCACGTGGGACGACGTGCGCGAGCTGGCGCGCACGCACGACGTGATGGTCGACCTCATCGTCAACCACGTGTCCGCGGACTCGGCCGCGTTCCTCGACGTCGTCGCCCGTGGCGACGCCTCGCCGTGGGCGCCGATGTTCCTGACGATGTCGTCGGTGTTCCCCGACGGCGCGCGGGAGGAGGAGCTCGCCCGCATCTACCGGCCCCGACCCGGGCTCCCGTTCACGGCGATCCGTCTCGGGGACCGGCTGCGGTACGTGTGGACGACGTTCACGCCCCAGCAGATCGACGTCGACGTCACCTCGGAGCTGGGCCGCGAGTACCTCACCTCGATCCTCGACGCCGCGGCCGGCGCGGGCGTCCGGCTCGTCCGGCTCGACGCCGTCGGCTACGCGGTCAAGACGCCGGGCACCACGTGCTTCATGACGCCCGAGACGTTCGACTTCATCGCGGACTTCGCCGCGCAGGCGCGCGAGCGCGGTGTCGACCTGCTGGTCGAGGTGCACTCGTACTACCGGCGCCAGGTCGAGATCGCCCGCGAGGTCGACCTCGTCTACGACTTCGCCCTGCCGCCGCTGGTGCTGCACGCCCTGTACACGGGCGACGGCACGGCGCTCGTGGACTGGCTGCGCGAGCGTCCGCGCAACGCGGTCACGGTGCTCGACACGCACGACGGCATCGGGGTGATCGACGTCGGACCGGACCAGACGGTCGCCCCGGGCGAGGCCGAGCGGCCGGGGCTCCTCACGCCGGAGCAGATCGACGCGCTCGTGGAGGGCATCCACGAGCGCACCGGTGGCGCGTCGGCCCGCGCGACCGGCGCCGCGGCGTCGAACCTCGACCTGTATCAGGTGAACTCGACGTTCTACGACGCGCTCGGCCGCGACGACGCCCGGTACCTCGCCGCGCGGTCGATCCAGCTCTTCACCCCGGGGATCGCGCAGGTCTACTACGTCGGCCTGCTGGCGGGCCAGAACGACGTCGAGCTGCTGGAGCGGACCGGAGTGGGCCGGGACGTCAACCGGCACCACTACACAACCGCCGAGGTCGACGCCGCCCTGGCCACCCCGCTGGTCCAGCGCCTGCTCGCGCTGTGCCGCTTCCGCAGCACCTTCCCCGCGTTCGACGGCGACGTGGACACCGCCCTCGACGGGTCCCGCCTCACGATGGAGCGCCGTGGCGCCGAGGTGCCCGACGCCGTCGCCCGCCTCGAGGTGGACCTGGCCTCCGGCGCGGGATCGCTGCACTGGTCCGACGGCGCTGCCCCGGAGACCGTCGTCGACCTCGCGGGCTTCGTGCCCGAGGACGTCGTCGTGCCCGTGCGGCGCTGAGCCGCGGTCGGGCTCAGCCCATCTGCGCGACGGCGGCGGTGAACTCCCAGTGCCACGGCTCGTACTTCGAGCCGCCCGGTCGTGCCCAGGCCGGGTTGTCCCAGCCGTAGGCCGGGGCGTTGGCCCGGAGCCAGTCGTAGCGGCTGCCGGCGTACGAGTCCGGGCAGATGTCCACGGCCAGACCCCAGCCGTGGTTCGACGTGCCGGGAGGGGCCGCCAGGGAGCCCTTCGCCGCGCGGGTCGAGACCTGCAGGGCGTAGCTGCGGTAGCCGTCGGTGATGCACATGTTCTCGCCGAAGGTCGCGCGGTAGGACTCGTTGAGCCGGGCGAGGGCCACGGCCGCGTCGGCGCGGACCAGGGTCTTGCCGTCCCACAGGGTGCACATCTCGCTGGAGGAGATGTAGCCGTTGGACCCGGCCCCGGTGGCGTAGCCGTCGCATCCCGGCAGGACCGGGGGCTCGGGCGCGGACTCGACGTCGAGCGACACCGTCTCGCCGGACATCGTGGCGTCGCTCGGGACGACGATGCCGCCGGCGGCCTGCGGCGCCGTGCGCGCGGTGCGCGCTCCGCTGCGGGACGCGCCCTGCTCCCGGTCGACCAGCACGGCCTGGCGGGCGGCGGCCACGACGGCGGCGGTGTCCCGCTTCGTGTCGGCGGCGTTGGGCGCGTCCGGGGTGGCCCGGATGCCGGAGGGCGCGGTGTCCGGCGCGGCCGAGCGCGCCGGCTGCGACGTCCCGTCCGCCACGGCCATGCCCGTCGTGGTGGCCATCGTGACGGCGATCCCGATGCCGATGCTCAGCGGCCAGCTCGTGGGCGCGAGGGAGGACCAGGTCGGTCCGGAGCGACGTCGTCGGTCCGCGGAGGAGGCAACGTGCCGACCCGGGCCGCGGGGCGAGGTCCGGGTCGCGGTGGGGGTGGTGGTGCGGGGCAGAGGCGTGTCGCGGGCGTGCCTCATCGCCGTCCCCGGCGGCGGTGCAGCGGTGCGTCGGGCCGGGGTGGTGCAGGGGTGGTGCAGGGCATCGTCGGCATCTCCTCGCGCCTGCGGGGTTAGCTGTCGGGTTCGGGTCGGAGACTGACCCGGTCGGCAGGTCTCCCTGCGCGGCTTCACCCCGAGGACACGTCCGTGCCCGAGAGTGGGTCCCCCGTCCCTGTCGTCGTTCTCGCCGGTGGTCCGGGGCGGTGACAGGGCTCGGCGCCCGCTCCGGAGACCCCACGCTGCCGTGAGGCTGCCTGGACCCTATCCCCCCAGGCCACCGATGTCACGGAACGATCACGGACGTCGCACGGAGGCGGCCGCGGCCAGCAGGGCGTCGCGCGGGGGGATGTACTCGAAGCCGAGCCTGCGCGGGGCGTCGGAGCCGTCCACGTCGGGGTTGAGGCCGAGGCCCTGGGCCGCGGTCCGCATCAGCGGCACCACGCGGGCCAGGCCGCGGATCAGCCAGTCCGGGGCGACGCGGCGGGCGATCTTCGCGTCCGGGTAGGCCCGGCGGAGCACCTCCGCCATCTCGGGGATCGACAGCACGCCGGCGTTCGCCGGGAACCGCTGCCCGACGGTGCCGTCGTCGGCCATCGCCCGGACGTGGACGCGCGCCACGTCGCGGACGTCGACGACGGGCATGCTCATCCGCGGGAGCAACGGCATCGCGCCGCTGACGAGCTGCTCGACGGTCTCCAGGGAGGACCCGTAGTGCTCGTCCATCGCGGGCCCGAACACCATGCCGGGGTTGATCACGGTCAGCCGCATCTCCGGGTGCTCGTCCACGAACCGCCACGCCGCCCGCTCGGCGAGCGTCTTGGACGCCTCGTACGCCGACGTCTTCGGCCCGTCGGCCTCGGTCCAGTCCTCCCGGGTCTTGCGCCGCGACCACTGGTGGTCGGCGGGCTTGTAGATCGCACCGCACGTCGAGGTCAGCACCACACGGTGCACCCCGGCAGCCCGTGCCGCGCGCAGGGCGCGCAGGGTCCCGTCCACCGCGGGGCGGACGAGGTCCTCAGGGTCCCGGGGCGGGGCGGCCGGGAAGGGGGAGGCGGTGTGGATCAGGACGTCGACCCCGGCCAGGGCTTCGTCCCACCCGTCGTCGGAGGTGAGGTCCAGCTCGACGAACTCGATCCCGGTGCCGGGGAAGAGTGCCTCGACCTGGGCGCGCCGACGCTCCGAGCGGACGCTGGCGCGGACGGTGTGCCCGGCGTCGAGCAGCTCGCGCACGACGTGCTTGGCGATGAAGCCGGAGGCTCCGGTGACCAGGACGGTGGACATCTGGCTCCTACCGTGCGGGTCCGGTGGACTCCCGGACCACGAGCTCGGAGTGCGGGGTGATGGACCGCACGGGGGGCCGCCCGTCGATCTGGGCGAGGAGCCCGTCGACGATGTTGCGGCCCTGGGCCGCGAAGTCGACCCGGAGCGTGGTCAGGGGCGGGGCGAAGTAGGCGGCGTCGGGGATGTCGTCGACGCCGGTGACGCTGACGTCGCCGGGGACGGAAAGGCCCCGTCGGCGCAGCGCGAGCATCGCGCCCAGCGCCATCTGGTCGTTGGCCGCCACGATGGCGGTCGCGTCGAGATCCTCCCCGAGGGCGGCGACGGCGTCGTGCCCGGACCGGGCGGTCCAGTCCCCGGGCAGGACGCCGGCGGACCGCAGCCCCCGGGCGGCGACGGCTTCCTCGTAGGCCTGGGTGCGGTTGCGCGCGGCCGGCCAGGTGGCGGGTCCGGCGATGTGCAGGAACGACCGGTGGCCCAGCCCGGCCAGGTGGTCGACGAGAGCGGGGAAGCCGATCCCGGTGAGCTCGGAGTGCTCGGTGGGGGTCTCGTCGGGCTCGCCGCCGAGGTAGACGGGGACGGTGAACTTCGCCGCCTCGATGGCGCGCGTCATCGCGTCGGTCGAGGTCAGCGCCAGGATGCCGGCGAGGTCGTGCTGCCGGAGCATCTTGAGCGTGTCCCGGATCGAGCGCGGATCGCTCATGTCGAGCGTGAAGATGTCCAGCACGTAGCCGGCCCGGCGGGCCGCGGCGGCGGCACCCTGGGCGATGTTGCTCGGCCCGTGCTTGTCGATCTCGTGGGTGAGGGCGCCGATGCGGTGGGAGCGGCCGGTCGTCAGGGACCGTGCCGTGAGGTTGGGCCGGTAGTCGAGCTCTTCCAGCGCCGCGACGACGCGGTCCCGGGTCGCCGGACGGATGCCCTCGTACCCGCGCAGGTAGCGGGTCACCGTCTGGTGCGAGACGCCGGCGGCCTTGGCGACGTCGTAGATCGTGGGGGGCTTGTCGCTGCCCGGCGCGGAGGCGCGCTGCAGGGTCGACAGCGCGGGCCGCCGGGGGCGTCCGGGCAGCTCGCCGCCGACGTCGTCGCCGGTCGGAGCGTCGTCCACCGTCGTGTGCGGGTCCATCGACGCTCCTTCGGCGTGCTCGAGATCGATCCAGCCAGAGTAGCTCTGGCGCGGAGACGGGTTGACTCACCGCCATGTTACCGGCAACAATCCGATAACGACGCTATGTTGCCGACAACATCAGGCCCTAGAGTCGCTCGTACGTCACCGCCGACTGCAGCACAGACAACGGAGTACCTGACCGATGGACCCACGCCCCGCGCCCTCGCTCCCGACCGGAGCGCTGTTCGGCGTCGCCTACTACCCGGAGTACCACCAGCGCGACCGGATGATCGAGGACCTCGACCTCATGGTGCAGGCGTCGATCACCGTGATCCGCGTCGGCGAGTCGGTCTGGTCCACCTGGGAGCCGGAGGACGGCCGCTTCGAGCTCGAGTGGCTGGCCCCGGTGCTGGACGCCGCGCACGAGCGGGGGATCGCCGTCGTCCTCGGGACGCCGACCTACGCGGTCCCGCCGTGGCTGCAGACGGCGCACCCCGAGATCGCGGGGGAGCGCCGCACCGGCGAGCCCATCCCGTGGGGCGCCAGGCAGGAGGTCGACTACACCAACCCGACGTTCCGCCACTACGCCGAGCGGATCGTCCGCCGCATCACCGCGCGGTACGCCGACCACCCGGCCGTGATCGGCTACCAGGTGGACAACGAGCCGGGCCTGGAGCTCTTCCACAACCACAGCGTGTTCACGCGGTTCGTCCGGTCGCTCAAGCGGCAGTACGGCGACGTCGGGACGCTCAACCGCGAGTGGGGACTGACCTACTGGTCGCACCGCCTCGCGGACTGGAGCGAGCTGTGGCGGCCCGACGGCAACTCGTTCCCCCAGTACGACCTGGCGTGGCGACGGTTCCAGGCCGAGCAGACCTCGGAGTTCATCGCCTGGCAGGCGGGCATCGTCCGCGAGTACGCCCGGCCCGAGCAGTTCGTCACCACGTGCCTGCAGTACCCGCGCCGGGGCCTCGACGACCGCGGGCTCTTCACCTCGCTCGACGTTACCGCCGGCAACCCGTACTACGGGATGCAGGACCGGCTCGACGCCTCGGTGGAGAAGTCCGCGCCGAACTACTGGACCACCACCGGTGTCGCCGGGCTCTTCCGGCAGGCCGACCGGCTCTACTCCTCCCAGCAGGACCGCTACCTCGTCACCGAGACCAACGCCCAGGCCATCGACGACGCGTCGACCAACTTCCCGCCCTACCCGGGCCAGCTCAAGCAGGCCGCGATGGCGTTCGTCTCCCGCGGTGCCGCGATGATCGAGTACTGGCACTGGCACACGCTGCCCTACGGGGCCGAGACCTACTGGGGCGGTGTGCTCCCGCACAGCCTCGTCCCCGGGCGCGTCTACGACGAGGTGTCCGAGATCGGCGCCGAGCTGCGCGAGATCTCGCCGCTGCTCGACGGCTACGAGCCGGACGCCGACGTCGCGGTGCTGTGGTCGAACCCGAGCCGGTACGCGTTGCAGTACATGCCGCCCTTCACGATCGGCGGCACGCCGGACGACGAGTCGTTCGAGCACGTCTTCGACGCCTTCCACGCCGCCGTCGTCGAGACCGGCCGCCAGGCCCGGGTGCTGCACCTGGAGCAGGCCCTCGAGCGCGGCGCGGTCGAGATGGCGCGCCGGTTCCCCGTGCTGGTCGCCGCCGGCCTGTACGTCACGACCGACGCCGAGCTGGCCTTCCTGCGCGAGTACGCCGAGCACGGCGGCCACCTCGTGCTCGGCGTGCGCACCGGGTACGCCGACGACGAGGCCCGGGCCCGGGTCGACGTCGCCCCGCCGGGGCTCGCGGCCGCCGCCGGCGCCTCCTACGAGGAGTTCTCGAACCTGGAGGACGAGGTCACCGTCATCGGGTCCGACGAGCTCCCCCTCCCGCTCTCGGCGATCGGCCGGTACTGGGTCGAGTGCCTGCGGCCCGACGGCGCGACGACGCTCGCGACGTACGCGCACCCCCGGTTCGGCGACTTCGCCGCCGTGACCACCCACGAGCACGGCGCCGGCCGCGTGACGACGGTGGGCTGCGTGCCCGGCCGCGACCTGGCACGCGCCGTCGTCGAGCTCGTCGACCCGCGACCGGACGACGGCGCCACGACCGCGACGCTGCCGGTCACCGTCGCGTCGGGAACGGTGCGGGACGGGCGGCGGGTCCGTTTCGCCTTCAACTGGAGCTGGGACCGGACCACCGTCGTGCTCGACGAGGACGTCGTCGAACCGGTCGGCGGCACGCGCTACCCGGCCGGCAAGGAGCTGGACCTCGAGCCGTGGGGCTGCCGGGTCTTCGTCTCCGACGGTCCCTCCGACCAGCCGCACCACCCGGGAGACGTCCGATGACCACGCTCACCCCCCCGAGGGTGACCCCGGCACGGGTCACCCAGGAGATCCGCACACCGAAGCGGCGTTGGACCGGTTGGCAGTTCACCTGGCCGTTCGCCGCCGTGTTCGTCGTCGCGTTCATCGCGCCGCTGCTCTACGCCCTGTGGCTCAGCCTCTTCCAGAACCAGCTCGTCGGCGGCAACGCGTTCGTCGGCCTCGACAACTACGTCCTGGCGTTCAACGACCCGGCCTTCTGGGCGGGCTTCGGGCGTGTCTTCCTGTTCCTGCTCGTGCAGGTCCCGATCATGCTGCTGCTCGCCCTCGCGGCCGCCCTCGCGATCGACAGCGCACGGCTGTACGCGACCGGGTTCTTCCGCATCGTGATCTTCCTGCCGTACGCCGTGCCCGCCGTCGTCGCCGTGCTCATGTGGGGCTTCATCTACGGCGACAACTTCGGCCTCACCGCGAGCATCAACGACTGGCTCGGCAGCGACGTGCTGGCGCCGTTCGCCCCGCAGTGGATGCTCGTCTCGATCGGCAACATCGTGACCTGGGAGTTCGTCGGCTACAACATGGTGATCTTCTACTCGGCGCTCAAGACGATCCCCACGGACCTCTACGAGGCGGCCGAGATCGACGGGGCCCGGGGCTGGCAGGTCATCAAGGCCATCAAGCTCCCCGCCGCCCGCGGCGCGATCGTCATCGCCACGATCTTCTCGATCATCGGCAGCTTCCAGCTCTTCAACGAGCCGAACGTGCTGCAGCCGCTGGCCAACAACGTCATCACCAGCTCGTACACCCCGAACATGTACGCCTACTCGCTGTCCTTCGCCGGCCAGCAGTACAACTACTCCGCCACCGTCGCCATCATCATGGGCGTCATCACCGCGGCCATCGCCTACGTGGTGCAGCTGCGCGGTTCCCGGAAGGAGGACCGCTGATGGTCCGGCCACGCACGATCAACCCGCGGGTCCGCCGTCGGGCCTTCTCGATCACCCGGCCGCCGAAGTCCACGGCCCTGACCCTGGTCATGGTCCTCTTCCTGTTCTACGCACTGGTGCCGCTGGTGTGGCTGTTCATCAACGCCACGAAGACGCAGGGCGACCTGTTCTCGTCGTTCGGCCTGGCGTTCGGCGACTCGTTCGCGCTGTGGGACAACGTCGCGGCGACGTTCACCTACGACGACGGGATCTACCTCCGCTGGCTCGGCAACACGCTGCTGTACGTCGTCGTCGGCGCCGGCGGGGCGACCCTGCTGGCCACGCTCGCCGGCTACGGGCTCGCGAGGTTCCGCTTCCCCGGGCGCAGCGCCTACTTCGCCGTCGTGCTCGGAGCGGTGGCCGTGCCCGGCACGGCGCTCGCGGTGCCGACGTTCCTGCTGTTCAGCCAGCTGGGGCTGACCAACACGCCCTGGTCGATCATCATCCCGTCGCTGATCAGCCCGTTCGGCCTCTACCTGATCTGGGTCTACACGATCGACTCGGTCCCGACCGAGCTGCTCGAGGCGGCCCGGCTCGACGGCGCCACCGAGATGCGGACGTTCTTCACCGTCTCGATCCGGCTGCTCACGCCGGGCATCGTGACGGTGGCGCTGTTCACCATCGTGGCGACCTGGAACAACTACTTCCTGCCCCTGATCATGCTCAGCGACCCGCAGTGGTTCCCGCTGACGGTGGGGCTCAACCAGTGGAGCTCGCAGGCCGCCGGTGTCGCGGCCGAGCCCATCTTCAACCTGGTGATCACCGGCTCGCTCGTCGCGATCGTGCCGATCATCGCCGTCTTCCTCTTCCTGCAGCGCTTCTGGCAGTCCGGCCTGAGCGCCGGGAGCGTCAAGCAGTAGACCTCAGCACGACCACGGCGGGCGCCACCGTCGGCGTCCGGCACGACGAAGTGACCAAGGAGCAACCATGCGCACCACCATCCGCCCACAGGCTCGCCGAGCCTCCGCCGCCGTCGCCGCCGGCCTCCTCGCAGCAGGCCTGCTCAGCGCCTGCGGAGGAGCCGAGACGGGGACCGACGCCGGATCCTCCGAGCCCGACCCCGAGGCCGCAGCCGACCTCGACGCCGCCCTCGAGGAGGGTGGCGAGCTGACCTACTGGACGTGGACGCCGTCCGGCGAGGACCAGGCCGCCGCGTTCATGGAGCAGTACCCGGACGTCACGGTCGAGGTGGTCAACGCCGGCACCGCGACGGACGAGTACACCAAGCTCCAGAACGCGATCGCGGCCGGCTCGGGAGCCCCCGACGTGGCGCAGATCGAGTACTACGCCCTGCAGCAGTTCGCGATCTCCGACAGCCTCGTGGACCTGAACACCCTGGGGCTCGGCAGCCTCGAGGACCAGTACACGGCCTCGACCTGGGCGCAGGTCAGCGTCGAGGGCGGCCTGTACGGCCTGCCGCAGGACTCCGGCCCACTGGTCCTGATGTACAACCAGGACATCTTCGACGAGCACGGCATCGAGGTGCCGACCACCTGGGACGAGTACGTGGCCGCCGCCGAGACGCTGCACGAGGCCGACCCGTCGACGTACATCACCAACGACGCCGGGGACCCCGGCTTCGTCCAGCCGCTCATCTGGCAGGCCGGCGGTCACCCGTACACCGTCGACGGCACGACCGTGAGCATCGACCTGCAGGACGAGGGCTCCCAGCGCTGGGCCGACATGTGGAACCAGATGCTCGAGCCGGGCCTGCTGGCCGACATCCCCACGTGGTCGGACGACTGGTGGAAGGCGCTGGGCAACGACACGCTCGCCACGATCGTCACCGGCGCCTGGATGCCGGGCATCCTCGAGGGCTCCGTGCCCGAGGGCGCCGGCAAGTGGCGGGTCGCCCCGATCCCGAGCTACGACGGTGACCCGACCACCGCGGAGAACGGCGGCAGCTCCCAGGCCGTCATCAAGCAGTCCGAGAACCCCGAGCTCGCGGCGGCGTTCGTGCGCTGGCTGAACAGCTCGGAGGAGAGCGTGGACGTGTTCCTCGAGTCCGGCGGCTTCCCGTCCACGACGGCGCACCTGAACGACCCGGAGTTCCTCGAGGCCGCGCCGGAGTACTTCGGTGGCCAGAAGATCAACGAGGTCCTCGTCGAGGCGTCCGAGAACGTGTCGACCGACTGGCAGTACCTGCCGTTCCAGGTCTACGCCAACAGCGTCTTCCCGGACACCGTGGGCCAGGCCTACACGCAGAAGAGCGACCTCAACGAGGGCCTCGTCGCCTGGCAGGACAACCTCGTCTCGTACGGCAGCTCCCAGGGCTTCACCGTCGAGCAGTGAGAGCTCCGCCCGGACCGGACTCCTCGCCGGTCCGGGCGGTCCCCGGGGTTCGACGACGAGCCCCGCCGATCCCGATCACCCCAACGGAGGGGATATGAGCAGGACGAGATCAGTCAGGACCGTGACCGCACTTCTCGCCGCGGCCGCCGTCGCCGCGCTCCCGGCCCTGGCGGCGCAGGGCTACGACCCGACCGGCGGGACCGTCTACGAGCTGGGCGACGAGCCGTGCCTGAAGGGCACCGGCAACTGCGCGATCTACCCGAAGTCCGTCCAGCTGCCGTCGGGGCGGCTCGTGATGGCCTTCGAGCGGTCGACCGTCGTGGCGGAGACCGGCAGCGCCGACGGGCAGACCATGCCGGTCTACGCGAGCGACGACCACGGCGAGTCGTGGCTGCCGCTGTCCGAGGTCGATCCTCCCGCCTACCTGAGCGACGACCCCGAGTACGACCCGTACATCAGCAACTGGACCAACCCCAACCTGTACGTGCTGCCCCAGGACGTCGGTGACCTCGCGGCCGGGACGCTGCTGCTGGCCAGCGTCGTCTCCGGCGACGACCACTACTTCCTCGAGCAGAAGGCCGCGGACCCCTCGTGGGTGCCGGACAACGACGGCGACCGGAGCGACCTGGCGATCGCGCTGTTCGCTTCGACCGACGAGGGCGCCTCGTGGGACGTCGTCGACATCGTCGCCCGGGGCGGGTGGCAGGGAGGCTCGGCCGGCGCGATCGGCGGCCGGATCTCCTCGGCCAACACCTTCGCGCAGGTCGACCCGGTGTGGGAGCCGCAGCTGATGGTGCACGACGGTCTGCTCGTCGCCTACTACTCCGACGAGAACGACTACCTCGGCTACGACCCCGCGACCGGCGTCGCGCAGGTCGACCCGGACAACGACACGGCGCCGGACTCGCACGGCCAGATCCTGGTCCACCGGACCTGGGACGGCGTCAGCGCCGAGTGGAGCGACCCGGTCGTGGACACCCCGGGGCTGACGGTCGACCGCGGGGCGGGCAAGACGCAGATCGGTGGCGGCCGGCCCGGCATGACGTACGTCGTGCCGACCAGCGACGACCAGTGGCTGATGACGTTCGAGTACTTCGGCGGCGGGACCGTCGCGCGCTACAAGATCGCCGACGACCCGCTCGCGTTCCACGCCGACGGGACGGCCGCCGGTGCCGGCATCGAAGGGCTGCCGGTGACCCCGGGGTCCGGCACCCTGGCTCCGGGCGGCAGCCCGGTGCTCGAGCGGTTGCCCGACGGCCGGATCCTGTACAACTCCTTCGGCAGCGGCAACATCTGGGTCAACGAGTCCGGGGCGAGCGACGGGACCTGGACGGAGCACCAGGCGCCCATCGGCACCGGCTACAGCCGGGCGCTGCAGTACGTCGAGGGCACCGGACGCGTCGCCATCCTCCAGGCCGTCTGGGGCGGCCCGACGAGCGGCGCCGTCGTCCGGCACGCCGAGGTCGACCTCGGCGACTCGGACGGGACCTACTACCGGCTGACCAACCGCGCCTCCGGCCAGGTGATCGGGACCGGCGGCAACACCACGGACGCGAACATCGGCAACGGGGACGTGCCGGACGTCGTCGCCGAGCCGCAGGACGCTGCCGCCGACACCCAGTACTGGCACGTCATGACGCGGCCCGACGGCGCGGAGACCTTCCTCAACAAGTCCGGCGGGCGGGCAGCCGCGGTGTGGACCGGGTTCCCCAGCGTGGGCCAGCGGGTCGGCCAGTGGGTCGACGACCAGGACACGGGCAGCTGGAACCTCGTCGAGACCGGCGACGGGGGCTACCGGATCCAGTCGGCGGGGGCGACCGACCTCTACCTGACCGCCCCGGCGGGGTCCGGCCCGGTGACGCTGCAGAACGCCACCGGGGACGACACCCAGGTGTGGGAGCTGACCCCGCTGGCCCCGACGGGTGAGGACCTGACGGGCGCGCACCTCTCGGAGAGCCTGATCGGTGCCGACCCGGCGGGCGCCGGGGCCGAGCTGCCGCTCGACGCCGCCGGGTTCGACCCGGCGGGCGACCCGCTGCGGGCGGACACGACGGGGCACGCCTACGTCCTCACGGACGCCGGCGTCACCTCCCTGGGTCCGGTCGAGCTCGACGCCGCGCAGCAGGGTGTCGTGACCCTTCCCGGCGACCTCGCCGCGGGCACGTCGTTCCGGGTCGCGGTGCTGACCGACGACGCCCCGGTCGTCTGGGACGAGGCGGTCGTCGGAGGTGACGTGTCCGAGCCGACGCTCCCGACGGAGGTGACGGTGAAGCCGCGGTGCATGGCGGGAACGGCGTACGTGGCGGTCCGCGTCCGGAACGTCGGCGACGTCGCGGTCGACGTCGAGGTCGTCACGCTGGCCGGCAGCACGACGTTCACCGACGTCGAGCCGGGCCGGCACGCGTACCAGTCGTTCTCGACGGGTGAGCCGTCGGTCCCGGCGAGCACCGTGACGGTCACGGCGTCGGCGCAGATCGCCGGCGACGAGGTCGTCACCACGCACGAGGAGCCCGTGGACCCGATCGGCTGCGGCTGACCGGCGTCGACGAGCCTTGGCACGGGTCCGGGTCCGTGGCGACGCGACGGACCCGGACCTCGTGGTCGTGAGGGCAGGGACCCGTGCGGCCCCTGCCGTCAGTCCTCGTCGTCGACGAGCAGGTCGGCCGTGACGAGCACGTAGTCCTCGTCGCGCAGGTCCTTGATGATCTTTCCGACGGCGTCGACCGTGGTGGCGTGGATGTCGTGCATCAGGACGTTGCTGCCGGGCTCCACCTGCTTCCGCACCGCCCGCCGGGTCTCCTTCGCGTCGCGGGTCTCCCAGTCGAGCGTGTCCAGGTTCCACAGCATGACGTCGAGCCCGGCACGGGTGGCGAGCGAGCGGACCCGCCCGTCCACGTCCCCGTACGGTGGCCGCAGCAGGAACGGGGCGGTCCCGGTGGCCTCGCGGATCGCGTCGGAGGTGCTGCGCAGCTCCTCCCGGACCGCGGCGTCGTCCAGCGTGGTGAGCTGCGGGTGGCTCCAGGAGTGGTTCGCGACCAGGTGCCCGCCGTCGGCCACCGCTCGGGCGATCTGCGGGTTCCGCGCGACGTTGTCGCCCACCATGAAGAACGTGGCGGGCGCGTCCTTGCGCTCCAGGATGCGCAGCAGGCGTTCGGTCTCCGCGACCGGACCGTCGTCGAAGGTCAGGGCGACGCACCTGTCCACCCGGCAGTCGACGCCGTCGGCACGCGCCGCCGCACGGCGCTCGGCGGTGATCTGGTCCAGCCGGGTGCGCCACAGCGACGCGGACGTCTCGATTAGGGTGTCCCGCAGGCGCACGGCCGCGTCCGGGTCGACGGCGTCGACCCCGGCGTCCAGGACGGCCTCGGCCGCGGTGACCGCGTCGTCGAGGGCGCCGAGGCCGAGGTCCGCGTCCTGCGCGCGCAGGCCTGTCAGGGCGTAGCGCCCCTCGTCGGTGGCGGGCCGCAGCTCCGCGACCGCCCACTCGCGGCGGGCCGCCGCCACGGCGTCCGCCGTCGACACGAGGTCGGTCGCCGCGGACTCGAGCGCAGCCGGGTCCGGCTGCGCGGCGTCGACGACCTCGACGGTCACCGCGGGGAGCTCCTCGGCGAAGAACGGGTTCGGCCGGGTCACCGCCTCCACCGTGCGGGTCTCGACGGGGTAGGCGACCTCGGCGTCGCGGAGCCGGCGGCCCTCAGCCAGGGCGTCGTCGAGCGGGTCCCGCACCGCGGGGTCGGCCACCTGGTCCTCGCTCGCCCGGTAGACCGGTCGGGCCTGGTCGATCGCCCCGGTGAGCGTGGCGAGACCGTCGGCGTAGGCCTCCTCGGCCCGGGCGCGCGAGGTCTCGGCCTCCTCGGTGACCCGGGCGACCTCCGCCTCGTACTCCGCCACCGCCTCGACCCAGGCACGGTGCTCCAGCTCGGCCGCGACGAACGCCGCGCCGGTGAGCAGCAGGACGAGCGTGCCGCCGAGCCACCACCAGCGGGCATGACGGCGGCGCGCCGGTGCCGGCGCCCCAGGATCCGGTGACGTGCTCACAGGGCGATCCTCCGGCCAACGGCCCCGCAGGGCCACCCCGGACCCGGGGTCCGCGCCAGGCGCTCGCGGACCGCGCGCACGACGGGCACCGGGACACCGCCCCGTCCGGTCGAACCGGTGTCCGGGGCCTGTCCGGAGCGGGGCCCGGGGCATAGCATCGGTGCCGACCTCGACACGGGAGACCCATGACCGAGCAGCACCGCACCGACCGGACCGACGCCGAGGGCGCGGGCGACCCGCAGGAGACCCGGCCGCTCGACATCGGCGCCGGCGAGGACACGCGGATCGTCGACGCGGGTGCGGGCCAGGACACCCAGGTCCTCCCCGGTGGCGGCGTACCGCAGACCCGGCCCCTGGCCGGCCGCCCGCACCGGGAGTCCGTCATGCCCGCCGACCGGGGGTACGGCGCCGCCCCGTGGGCGCACCGGTCCGCACCGGCAGGTCCGTCCTCCCCGGCACCGGCGCAGCACCCCGCACCCTGGCCCGGAACGGCCGCACCGCAGCGTGGGCCCGCGACGCCGCAGCGTCCGACGCCGCAGCGTCCGGCACCGCCTGCCCCGGCGCCGCCTGCCCCGGCGCAGCGCGCGCAGACCGGCGGCACGGGCGGACGTCGCGGCACGGAGCCGACGGCGGTCGCGTCCCTGGTCACCGGCCTGCTCGGCATCGTGGTGCCCCTGGTGGGCGTCCTGGCGATCGTGCTCGGCGGGATCGGACTGGACCGCACCCGCCGGCGCGGGACGAACGGCCGCGGCATGGCGCGGACGGGGCTGACGCTCGGGTCGCTGCAGGTGCTGTTCACGACGCTGCTGGTCGTGGCCGGCCTGATGTTCTGGAACGCCTACGGCGAGGACATCGAGGCCGGCCTGGCCCAGGTCGACGCGATCGCCGAGGGCGAGATCAGCGTCCCGGACGTCGTCCTCGGCGGTCTCACCGGGGACTACTCCGTCGACGACCTGCAGGAGCTCGGCGGTCTGGTGGGCGACGCCGACGAGCTGCAGGAGCTGGGCGGCCAGTGCCGAGCGGGCGACGCGGCGGCCTGCGACGACCTGCTGGACCGCGTGCCGGAGGACCTGATCCCCGAGGGTGTCGACCTGCCGTGACCACGGTCCCCGTCGGTCGGCTCCGGCGTGTCGTCGCGGTCGTCGCCGCGATCAACTTCGCCTACTTCTTCGTCGAGTTCTTCGTCGCGCTCGAGGCGGGGTCCGTCTCCCTGCTGGCCGACAGCGTCGACTTCCTCGAGGACACGGCCGTCAACGTGCTCATCCTCGTCGCGCTGGGCTGGCCGTTGGCTCGCCGAGCGGTGATGGGCAAGGTCATGGCGGTGATCATCGTCGGTCCCGCAGTCTTCGCCGCGTGGGAGGCCGTGCAGCGCTTCGGCGCGCCCCAGGCCCCCGACGTCGTCCCGCTGGTCGTCGCCTCGGCCGGGGCGATCGTCGTCAACGGCACGTCGGCCTGGCTGCTGTCCGGGGTGCGGCAGCACGGCGGCTCGCTGAGCCGCGCCGCGTTCCTCTCGGCGCGCAACGACGTCCTGGTCAACGTCGCCGTCATCGCCATGGGGGTGCTGACCGCCGTGACGGGGTCGGGCTGGCCCGACCTGATCCTCGGCTGCGTGATCATCGGCCTGGCCGGACGCGCCGCCTGGGAGGTGTGGGAGGTCAGCGAGGACGAGCGCCTCGCGGCCCGGGCGCTCGACGGGGAGCAGATCGACTGAGCCGCTCCGCCGTCGAGCACCGCGGGCGATCAGGCGACGGGGACCGCGGAGTAGCCCGCCTCGTCGACGGCCGCCAGGACCTTCGACTCCTCGACGTCGTCGGATCCGGTGACGACGAGCGTGCCGGACTCCGCGCTTACCTGGACCTCCTCGACCCCGGGCACCGCGCCGACCTCCTCGCGGACCGACATCTCGCAGTGTCCGCACGTCATGCCGGTGACCTGGTACTGGTTCGTGCTCATCGACTCTCCTCCCGGGCCCGGTCGGGCCGCTCGTTCTCCAGCACGTTAATACCCCATAGGGGTATCTCGCAACGACCGCTGCGTCCCCGGCCCGACGTCCCCTGTTGTGGACGTCCCGACCCTGGTGTTGTGTGGGGCGATGACTGAAGGAACCGACGCGCGACCGCGCAGCGAGCAGCTCGAGATCACCCGGATCGTGCTCCGGCCGACGGGCAACCCGCTGCCGCTGGGCTTCATGTCCCTCGCGGTGGCCACCGTCGGGTTCAGCTGCCTGCAGCTCGGGATCCTCAGCACCGCCGAGGAGAGCACGGTGGCGCTCGCCGTCCTCGTGCTCACCGTCCCGCTGCAGCTGCTGGCCGCGATCATCGGGTTCGGCGCCCGCGACCCCATCGCGGGTACCGGCATGGCCGTGGTGTCGGGGGTGTGGGCGATGCTGGCCGTGTCGACGCTGACATCCCCGCCGGGGACGTCGAGCCCCGCGCTCGGCGTCCTGCTCCTGACGGCGGCGCTCGCGATGGTGGTCCCGGCCCTGGCGGCGGGCGGCAAGATCGTCGCGGCCGCCGTCATGATCGGCTCCGGCGTGCGGTTCGCGGTGACCGGCGTCGCGGAGTTCACCGGGTCCGGCGGCTGGGAGACGACAGGCGGCGTCCTCGGGCTGGTCCTGGCCGCGATGGCGCTGTACGCCGCCCTCGGGTTCGTGCTCGAGGAGGTCGACCACCCGGTCCGTCTCCCGGTGCTGCGCCGCGGCGCCGGCCTCAAGCCCCTGCGCGACGACCTCGAGGAGCAGGTCGAGGGCGTCGCGCGGTCGGCCGGCGTCCGCCAGCAGCTCTGAGGCTCAGCGCCGCGCCGTGCCGGTCGACGTGTCCCGCCGCAGGTACCACCAGGCCACGACCACGCACAGCAGACCGTTGAGCAGGCCGAAAACCACGTCCAGCGGGCCGTGCATGCCGCGGTAGATCCGCGAGAGGCCGACGAGGAACGGGATCGTCACGCAGACCACGGTGACCACCCGGCGCAGCGCCGGGTTCTCGATGCGCTGGGCGAGCATCGCCATGGTCAGCCACAGCGCCGTGGAGGCCCCGGTGTGCCCGCTCGGGAAGCTCGACGTCGGCGGCGCGTCGTCGAGCTTCTCGACGTCGGGGCGCTCGCGACCCACCAGGGCCGAGCTCGTGATGAACAGCAGCGACTGCAGGGAGACGGCCAGCGCCGGGACGACGGCGAACCACCACTG
Organism: Isoptericola haloaureus; assembly: GCF_036689775.1. Classification (NCBI taxonomy): domain Bacteria; kingdom Bacillati; phylum Actinomycetota; class Actinomycetes; order Micrococcales; family Promicromonosporaceae; genus Isoptericola; species Isoptericola haloaureus. The sequence goes on from NZ_JBAGLP010000105.1 coordinate 273,769, forward strand.
GCGGGTGCGCCACCACAGGATCGCGACGGTCAGCGCCGTCACGCCGATGACCACCTCGGTCATGCCGAAGCGACCGACCCACTCCGAGACCGCGTTCATCGTGGGGGTCCGGTGCTCGGCGAACCACTCCTCGACCGCGTTGCCCTCCGGGTAGTCGTCCAGGGGCCCGACGACGAGGAAGCCCACGCCGATCAGCACGAGCCAGCCGCCCAGGGCGGGCAGCAGCGCCCGCGTCGCGGCGTCCCGGGCCGCGGCCTTGCCCGTCGGTCTGCTCGTGTCGAGCTCGTAACGGTGGACGAACGTGTTCATCGATGCTCCGCATCTGTCGTGCGGGTCGTGGGTGACCACCCGCGGTAACCGAGGTAGGAGGCGCCGGAGATGGTGACGCCCAGGAGGATGCCGCCGACGACGTCGGAGGGGAAGTGCACCCCGAGGAAGATCCGGTCGGCGGCGGTGATCAGCGCGAACGTCGTCGCGGCGAGGGGGACGACGACGCGTCCGGTGCGGCCGAGGACGGGCCAGACGAGCAGGGTGAGCGTCACGGCGGCCGTCGTCGACGACGTCGCGTGCCCGGACGGGAAGCTGAGCCCGGGGGCGCTGAGGATCACCTCGTCGATCTCCGGCCGCACTCGTCCGACGGCCAGCTTGGCCAGGTTCGCCAGCCCCCACGAGACGAGCAGCGTGCCCACGGCCCACAGGGCGCGCCCGGGGTAGCCGCGGCGTCGCCACATCCACAGCGCGAGCAGTGCGCCGGCGAGCACGACCCAGCCGGGCTGCGTGACGGCCGACCAGACCACGAAGAAGTCCTGCAACCAGGGGTGGTCGAGCGTGACCGCGGTCGCGGCGTCGACCACGGCCTGGTCGGCGTCCTGCACGGCGGTGCTCGACCGGACGAACCAGGCCAGGACCAGCATGGGGACGAAGCCGGCGACGGCGAAGGCGCCGGCGCGCAGCAGCGCGCGGGACCGAGGCGATCGTCGAGACATCCGGCGAGGCTAACCCGGGTGTCGTCGCAGCGCTCCCCGGAGCCGGAGAGCGCCCGACGGCCCGCGGGACCGGCCCGCCGTGGGGTGCCCTGACGCAGCACCCCACGGTCGGCCGGGGCGACGTAGCGTCGTCAGGGCCAGCACGAGAACGGAGCCAGCATGACCACGATGACCGCCCTGCAGACCACGCCCGGTGCGGTGCGACCGGAGCTCGTCCGGGTCCCCGTCCCCGAGACCGCCGACGACCAGGTCCTGGTGCGCACCCGGGCCGTGGCCGTGAACAACGCCGACGTCACCGAGGCCGCCGACGTGCGGATCCCCGGGTTCGAGCTCAGCGGCGAGGTGGTCGCCGCGGGGTCGGCCGTCGACCCGGCGGTCGTGGGTACCGCCGTCATGGGCGTGGGCCCGGGCGCCTTCGCCGAGTACGTCGCGGTCCACCACCGCCACGTCATGCCGGTGCCCGACGGCGTGCCCTCCGACGTGGCGGCCGGTCTGCCCACCGCGCTGCTCACCGAGTACGGGGCCCTGCGGCGTGCGCCGCTGTCCGCGGGCGACACCGTGCTGCTCACCGCCGCGACGTCGGCGATCGGGCTGGTGGGCGTCCAGGTCGCCACCGAGCTCGGCGCCGGCCGCGTCATCGCCACGACCCGGAGCGAGGAGCGGCGTCCGCTGCTGGAGGGCGTCGGCGCCCACGACGTCGTCGTGACGGGTACGGAGGACCTGGTGGCCCGCGTGCGCGAGCTGACCGGCGGCACGGGCGCCGACGTCGTCCTGGACCACGTCGGCGGTGCCGTCCTCGACGACGCGATCGCCGCCGTCCGACCGGGCGGGCGCGTCGTCAGCGTGGGCCGGCTGGCCGGCCCGACGGCCGAGATCGACCTCTTCGCGCTCGCGCGCAGCGGTGCCGTGCTGCAGTCCGTGTCCTTCGGGTTCACCCCCGTCGAGGTCATCGGGGACCTCCTGGAGGGCGTGACACGGGACCTGTCGGACGCGGTCTCGCAGGGGCGGGTCGCGCCGGTCGTGGGGCGGCACACCGCCTTCACGGAGCTGCCCGCGACGCTCGCCGCGCTGGCCGCGGGCGAGCACGTCGACGGCAAGACCGTCGCGAGCCTCGGCGACGCCTGACGCGATCAGGGCTCGGCGGGCGCCGTCGACTCCCGCACCACGAGCTGGGTCGAGAGCTGGACGTGGTGGGAGTCGGCCTGCTCCCCCCGCGCCTGCTGCAGCAGGGTGCGCAGGGCCACCCGGCCCATGTCGATGATCGGCTGGCGCACCGTCGTCAGCGGCGGCGCCGTCGACACGGCGGCGTACGTGTCGTCGAACCCCACGACGGACAGGTCCTCGGGGATGCGCAGCCCGCGCTGTCGCGCCGCCTCCAGCACGCCGAGGGCGGACGCGTCGCTGCCGGCGAAGACGGCGGTGGGCGGGTCGGGGCTCGCCATCATGCGGCGGGTCATCTCCAGCCCGGCGGTGAAGGTGAAGCCCTGCTCGAGCACGAGGTCCGGGTCGACCGGCACGTCGGCCGAGCTCATGGCGCTGAGGAACCCCTGCAGGCGCTCGCGGGACGCCATGGACGCCGGCAGGCCGCCGGCGAACCCGATCCGGCGGTGCCCCAGGTCGAGCAGGTGCTGGGTGGCCTGCACCCCTCCGGTGAAGTTCGTGGCGCCCACGGAGGCCACGTCGTCGTCGAGCGGGTTGAGGGGGTCGATCACGACGATGCTCAGACCCAGCCGACGCATCAGCGCGCGCTGGGAGGCCGTGAGCTCGGAGGTCACGACGATCACGCCGGTGCGGCCGTGGGCCCCGAGCCGTCGGATCCACGTCGCCGACAGCGGTCCGTCGCCCTCGGGGTCCGGGTCGAGCTTGTCGACGAGGACCTCGACCCCGTGCGCGTCGGCGGCGGTGATGATGCCGTCGAGGACCTGCATCGAGTACACGTTGACGAGCGTGTCGAAGACGACGTTGACCTTCTCCAGGGTGTCGCCCCCGCGCGGTCCGGTGCTCGGGACGTAGCCGAGCTCGTCGATCACCTGCTCGACCCGTTCGCGGGTGCGCGCGGACACGTCGGGACGTCGGTTGAGCACCTTGGACGCCGTGGCCTTCGAGACCCCGGCCAGGCGCGCGACGTGCGCCAGCGTGGCGCGGGGTGGTCCCGTCGCGGTCATGGTCCTCCTTCGGCCGGTGCGTAGCCAGCATAGATCAGAAACTGTTTCGACGTGTAGTGCCCCATTCATCCCCAATTTCTCCGTTGACATCCGCCGATCGCCCTGCCTAGCGTCTACTCGTTCACGAAACAGAATGAAACTGTTTCGAGCAGCGACCACGACGGTCGCCGACCGAGAGGACCGAGCAATGAAGCTGAGGACAGCACGACGCACCGGCGCCATCGCGACCGCGGTGGCGGTCGCCGCGACGCTGGCCGCGTGCGGCGGGGGCAACCAGCCGGGCGGCGCGTCGAGCGACGGTGCCAGCGCGTGGGCGCTGACCGGGGGGAGCGAGGACATGTTCCGCGCGTCCTTCGAGGACTGGAACGCCGAGAACCCCGAGCGGGAGATCGCCGTCGACTGGTTCGCCAACGACGCCTACAAGGAGAAGATCCGTACCGCCGTCGGGTCCGGCAACGCCCCGACGCTGGTCTACTCCTGGGCCGGCGGGACGCTCGCCGACTACGCCGAGAACGGCAACGTCGTCGACATCTCCGACGGCACGCAGGACCTCCTGGACCGGGTCATCCCGTCCGTGGCCGCCAACGGACAGATCGACGGCACGACCTACGCGGTGCCGAACACGCAGAGCCAGCCGGTCGTCCTGTACTACAACCAGGAGGTCCTGGACGCCGCGGGCGTCGAGGTCCCCACCACCTACGACGAGCTGCTCGACGCCGCGGCCGCGCTCCAGGAGGCCGACGTCATCCCCGTGGCCCTGGCCGGCCAGAGCGTCTGGCCCGAGCTGATGTGGATCCAGTACCTCACCGACCGCATCGGCGGACCCGAGGTCTTCCAGGCCGTGCTCGACGGCGAGGAGGGTGCGTGGTCGGACCCGGCGATCGTCGAGGCGACCACGCGCATCCAGGAGCTCGTCGACGCGGGCGCCTTCGGGGACGCGTTCGGCTCGGTCAACGCCGACCAGAACGCTGACATCGCGCTCGTGCAGACCGGCAAGGCCGCCTTCGTGCTGCAGGGCAGCTGGGTCTACCCCAACTTCCTCGAGTCGTCGCCCGAGCTGGTCGAGTCCGGAGGGCTCGGGTACACCACGTTCCCCGCGGTCGACGGCGGCGCCGGCGACCCGACGAACATCGTGGGCAACCCGTCCAACTTCTGGTCCGTCTCGGCCTCGGCCTCTCCCGAGGCGCAGGAGACCGCCAAGGAGTACATCAGCACCCAGGTGCTGTCCGACGAGGCGGTCGACGAGCTGCTGGCGATCGGCACCGTGCCCCCGCTGACGGGGCTCGAGGACCGGATCGCGGAGCAGGAGAACCCCGAGTACCTGGAGTTCGTCTACGACATGGTCCGTGACGCCCCGCACTTCCAGCTCTCCTGGGACCAGGCGCTGCCGGCCGACCAGGCCCAGGCCCTGCTGGACAACCTCAGCCAGGTGTTCCTGGGGCAGATCGACCCGCAGCAGTTCAGCGAGACGATGGACGCGACGCTGTGACTGCCCCCGCCACCACCGACGTGACCCGGGAGGCCCGCCCCGCGCGGCGGGCCCCCCGGGGCCGGGCGGCGGGCCCCAGCCTGTGGATGGCGGGCCCGGCCCTGGCCTTCTTCGGCCTCTTCGCGTTCGTCCCGCTGATCGGTGTCGTGGTGCTGTCCTTCATGAGCTGGGACGGCCTCGGCACCCCGACGTGGGCCGGGCTCGACAACTGGGGCCGCACGCTGACCGACCCGGTCACGCAGAACGCGATGTGGCTGACCGTCGTGCTGACGGTCGGGACCTGGCTCTTCCAGGCACCTGTCTCGCTGCTGCTCGGCGTCTTCATGGCGGGCCGCCAGCGGTACCGCGCCGTGCTGTCCGTGCTGTTCTTCCTGCCGCTGCTCTTCTCGGCCGCGGCGGTGGCCATCGCCTTCACCGCGCTGCTGGACCCGAACTTCGGTCTCGGCGCCGCGCTGGGGGCCGAGTGGCTCGCGCAGGACTGGATCGGCGACCCCGACCTGGCGATGTGGCTGGTGATCTTCGTCATCGGCTGGAGCTTCATCCCGCTGCACTCGCTGCTCTACCAGTCCGGCGTCCGGCAGATCCCGGCCTCGATGTACGAGGCCGCCCTGCTCGACGGCGCCGGCCGCGTGCAGCAGTTCTTCCGCATCACCGTCCCCCAGCTGAAGTACACGATGGTCACGTCCTCGACGCTGATGATCGTGGGCTCGCTGACGTACTTCGACCTGATCTTCGTCCTCACCGGCGGCGGCCCGGGCAACGCGACCCGCGTCCTGCCGCTGGACATGTACCTCACCGGATTCCGCTCCTACGACATGGGCAAGGCGAGCGTCATCGCCGTCCTGCTCGTCGTCGTCGGGCTGCTGGTCTCGCTCGCCCTCAACCGGCTCTCGGGCGCGAACCGCATGGAGTCGCAGCAGGAGGGAGTCTGATGACCGCGCGCAGCACCCGCACCACCCCGAACGTCCTCGGCGGGCTCGGGGGGTGGCTGTGGCTCCTCGTCGTGATCGTGCCGATCTACTACATCGTGGTCACCAGCCTGCGTCCGCAGGCCGACTACTACACCGAGAACCCCCTGTCGTGGCCGTCCGCGCCCACGATCGACGCCTACCGACAGGTGCTCGAGAACGACTTCCTGCGGTACTTCGCCAACTCGGTGATCGTCACCGGGACCTCGGTGGTCGTCATCCTCGCGGTCTCGCTCATGGCGTCCTACGTCGTGGTGCGCTCCGTCCGGCGCTCGACCTCGCGGCTCTTCCAGGTGTTCCTGCTGGGGATCGCCATCCCGATCCAGGCGACGATCATCCCCGTCTACTACCTCATCGTGCAGCTCGGGCTCTACGACACCCTGCTCGCGCTGATCCTGCCCTCCATCGCCTTCGCGATCCCGCTGTCGGTCCTCATCCTGACCAACTTCCTGCGCGACGTGCCCGGCGAGCTGTTCGAGTCCATGCGGGTCGACGGCGCGGGGGAGTGGCGCACGCTGTGGAGCCTGGCGCTGCCCCTGACGCGCCCGGCCATCGTCACCGTGGGCATCTACGACGGCCTGATGATCTGGAACGGGTTCCTGTTCCCCCTGGTCCTGACCCAGAGCGCCGAGACCCGCGTGCTGCCCCTGTCCCTGTGGGCCTTCCAGGGCGAGTTCTCCGTGAACGTGCCGGCCGTCCTGGCCGCCGTCGTCCTGTCCGTGCTCCCCATCCTGGCCGCCTACGCCGTCGGCCGCCGCCAGCTCGTCTCCGGGCTGACGGCCGGGTTCGGCAAGTAGTCCGACCGTCCCGACCTCCGCACCCCTGCACCGAAAGGCGTCATCACGATGACCATCCACCACGTCGCCACGACCGGGTCCGACACCGCCGACGGCTCCGCGGGCGCACCCCTGCGCACCATCAACCGCGCCGCGGCGCTCGCCCGGCCCGGCGACACCGTCCGCGTCCACGGCGGCGAGTACCGCGAGTGGGTCCGGCCGGCCCGCGGCGGGCTCAGCGACCTGCGCCGCATCACCTACGAGGCCGCCGACGGCGAGCACGTGGTGATCAAGGGGTCCGAGCCGGTGACCGCCTGGCACCGCGAGGACGGCGACGTCTGGCGCGCCGAGGTGCCGAACAGCCTGTTCGGGGACCGCAACCCGTTCGTCGAGACCGTCGACGGCGACTGGCTCGTCCCGCCGGCGACCGGGGAGCGGCAGCACCTCGGCGAGGTCTACCTCGACGGGCGGAGCCTGTCCGAGGTGCACGACCGCGCCACCGTGTCCGCCCCGGTGGCGCGCACCGAGGCCGTGGACGGCTGGACCGGCACCACCGAGCCCGTCGAGGACCCGGAGTGGACCCGCGCCGTCTGGTACGCGGAGGTCGGCGAGGACACGACGACCATCTGGGCGAACTTCCTGGGGACCGACCCGACCGGCGCGCTGGTCGAGATCAACGTGCGCCCGGCCGTCTTCTACCCGACCGAGCACCACCTCGACTACATCACCGTGCGCGGGTTCGAGCTCGCCCAGGCCGCGACCCCGTGGACCCCGCCGACCGCCGACCAGCCCGGGCTGATCGGGCCCAACTGGGCCAAGGGCTGGATCATCGAGGACAACGTCATCCACGACGCCAAGTGCTCGGCCGTGTCGCTGGGCAAGGAGATCTCGACGGGCCACAACTACGCCACCGAGCGCGGCGACAAGCCCGGCTACCAGTACCAGCTCGAGTCGGTGTTCCTGGCCCGCCAGATCGGGTGGGACCGCGAGCGCGTCGGCTCCCACGTGGTGCGCCGCAACACGATCTTCGACTGCGGTCAGAACGGCGTCGTCGGCCACCTGGGCGCGGTGTTCTCGACGATCGAGGACAACCACATCCACCACATCGCGACGAAGCGCGAGTTCTACGGCTACGAGATCGGCGGCATCAAGCTGCACGCCGCCGTCGACGTGCAGATCGTGCACAACCGCATCCACGACTGCACCCTCGGGGTGTGGCTGGACTGGCAGACGCAGGGCACGCGGGTGGCGCGCAACCTGTTCTACGCGAACACGCGCGACCTGTTCGTCGAGGTCAGCCACGGTCCCTACGTCGTGGACCACAACGTCTTCGCCTCGCCGGTCGCGCTGGAGGTGTTCAGCCAGGGCGGCGCGTACGTCAACAACCTCGTCGCGGGCGCGGTACGCCTGGAGCAGGTCATGGACCGCGCCACGCCGTACCACCGGCCGCACAGCACCGAGGTCGCGGGGTTCGCCGTGGTCTGCGGCGGCGACGACCGCTACGTCGGCAACCTGTTCCTCGGCGGTGACGCCGACCGCGCGTTCGCCCCGGGCAGCAAGGGCCACCGGCTCACGACCTACGGCACGCACGGCTACGACGGCTGCCCGGCGAGCCTCGAGGAGTACCTCGGCGGCATGGACCAGTCCAAGGGCGACCACGAGCGGTTCCACGGCCTGCGCCAGCCCGCGTACGTGCACCACAACGCCTACGCCGGCGGTGCGGCGCCGTACGAGCAGGAGAAGGACGCCCTGGTGCTGGACGACGCCGTGACGTGCGCCGTCGTCGACCAGGGCGACCAGGTCGTGCTCGAGACGAACCTGCCGGAGGCGCTCGTGGCCGCGCACGTCGGCCTGGTCACGGCGGCCGACCTGCCGCGCGTGCGGTACGTCGACGCGGACTTCGAGGAGCCCGACGGGACGCCGCTGGTGGTGGGGACCGACCTGCTGGGCCGGGAGAAGGAGGCCGGCGCGGGCTACCCCGTCGGACCGCTCGCCGCGGTCGACGCCGGCACGTCCCGCGTCCGCGTCTGGTGACGCGAGGTCGTGGGCGGACGTCCTGACGGGGACGTCCGCCCACGACGCCGGTCAGTCGGCGCGGTGGTGCGGCGGCACCTCGTAGAGCAGGTGCTCGGTGTGGTGGAGCACGTTCGCGACGAGCGCCGCGACGTGCTCGTCCGGCTGGCCGTAGTAGACGGTCGTGCCGTCCCGGCGCGACGTCACGAGGCGAGCGGCGCGGAGCCTGGCGAGGTGCTGGGAGACGGCCGGGCCGGGACGGTCGAGCCGTCTGCCGATCTCGCCCACCGACATCTCGGTCCCGTCGAGCATCGCCAGGACGGCCAGGCGGGTGCGGTCCGCGAGCAGGCGGAGGACGTCGACGGCGTGGTCGAGCTCCAGGTCCGGTGGTGCGCTGCGCTCGGTGGTGGCCACGGGACTCATGATCGCACCGGTGGCTCCGCGCGGGCAGGCCCTGCGGCAGCCGGGGTGCGACCCCGCGGCCACAGCAGGGCCGCCGTCGTGGTCGCGGCGGCGGCGAGCGCGGTGAGGACCAGGGCGGTCGCGGGCAGGCCGACCGCCGTGCCGAGCCATCCGGCCAGCGGGTAGGTCACCAGCCAGCACGCGTGCAGCAGCGCGAACTGGGCCGCGAAGACGGCCGGACGGTCCGCGGCCGGGATCGTGCGGCGCACGATCCGACCGACGGGCGTCTCGACGGACGCCCACCCGAGGCCGACCAGCACCCACAGCCCGGCGACCGCCGTGAGCCCGACCCCGGCGGACGGCGCGGCGAGGGCGAGCGGGACGACGGCGGTGGCCGCGGTGAGCAGCCCGGCCCCGCCGACCATGACCCACCGCTCGGGCCGACGGCGGAGCACGCGCGGGAGGGCGACGGCCGCCGCCATGGAGCCGACGCCGTTGGCGGCGAGGAGCAGCGCGACGACGGCCTCGCCCTGCCCGAACGTCGAGCGCGCCACGACCACCGTCTGGACGATGACGAACGCGCCGGCCGCGGCGACGGCCATGTTCAGCGCCAGGACCGGGCGCAGGGCCGGGGTGCGCACGACGAGCCGGGTCCCGTGCCGGACGCGCTCGCCGAAGGGCATCCGCGGGCCGTCCCCGGCGTTCTCCGCGCCCCGCCGCGGCAGCACCGTGGCGGCCACGAGGAGCGCCGACGCACCGAACCCGACCGCGGTGCCGAGGAACAGGGCCGCGCTGGGCACGACGAGGAGCAGGGCCGCCGCGAGCACGGGGGCGAGCACGGCCTCGAGGTCGTACGCCAGCCGGGACAGGGACAGCGCCGCGGTGTACTCCTCCTCGTCGTCGAGCACGTCGGGGATGACGGACTGGAACGTGGGGGTGAACGTGGCGGACGCGGCCTGCAGGACGAAGACGAGGACGTAGACCTGCCAGACCTCGCCGACCCACGGCAGCGACCCGGCGACCAGCAGCCGGACGACGTCGGAGCCGACCATGACCGCGCGGCGCGGGAGCCGTGCGACGGCGGCCGCGGCCAGTGGCGCGACGACCACGTAGGCGACCATCTTCACCGCGAGCGCGGTGCCGAGCACCTGGCCGGCGTCGGCGCCGGCCAGGTCGTAGGCGAGCAGGCCGAGGGCGACCGTGGCGAGCCCGGTGCCGGCGAGGGCGACCACCTGGGCGAGGAAGAGCCGGCGGTAGACGCGACGGGACAGGACGTGCAGCACGGACCCATCATCTGCATATCTGCATAGACGCGCAACTATGCAGGGTTCGCCCGGAGACGGTCGCGCGTATCAGGTGGGCCGGGACGCCGCTCCAGACCATCAGAGGAGAGGTCTCACCGACGGAGGTGGCCGCCGTGGCTCCTCGAGCGGCACGGAGGGTGCTGGGGATCGTCCTCGGCCTGCTGCTGGGGACCGCGGCCGTCGTCGACTCGAACCCCACGCTGAGCGTCGAGCCGGGGGCCGGGGCGCCCGAGACCGAGGTCTCCGTCGTGGTCCAGGGGTTCACCGACTGCCCGGACGACACCACCGACGCCCGGAGGGTCGAGCTGCTGTGGGACGGCGACGAGCTCCTCGGGACGGCCGACCTGCAGGTCGGCTCGGGGGCCACGACGGTCACCGTCCCGGCGGAGTCCTCGCCCGGGCCGCACGTGCTGCTCGCCCGGTGCACCGGGGACCCGGGACTGCAGGCCGAGGCGCGGTTCGACGTCTTCGGGATCTTCGAGGTGACCGTGCCCGACGTCCGCGGGACCTCGCCCGCCGAGGCGGAGGCCCGGCTCGCGGAGTCGGGCCTGGTGCTCGGTGAGGTCGTCGGGGAGGGCGACCTGGTGGCGGAGCAGGACCCGCCCGCGGGGACCCCGGTCGAGCCGGAGACCGGTGTGGACGTCGTCCTGGCACCGGTCGGGGTGGACGACCCGGAACCCGCCGACGACGGTCCCGGCGACGACCCCGGTGACGTGACCGGCGACGTCACCGGTGACCAGGACCCGGACCGGATCCTCTGGGCCCTCGGCCTCGGCCTCGGGCTGCTCGTGCTCGCCGGTGCGGCGGGGACCGCGGCGGTGCGACGGGTCCGCCGACGCCGGGCCCGGCGGTGGGTGCGGGAGCACGTGCGCCTGAGCCCCGGTCCGACGTCGGCGCCGGAGGTGAGGGTGGCGGAGGACCCGGCGTCCGACGCGACGCTCGTGGTCCGGCTCGTCGGGTCGACCGACGCGCCGGACGAGCACCTGGAGGTGATCGGGAGATGACCAGCACCGCGACCGCGCCGAGGACGTCGGCGCGCGTCTTCCTCCTGGACGACGGCACCGGCCGGGACACGGCGGAGGTCCTGGGCGAGGCCGTGCACCGGCAGGGGGTCGCCGGGACGGCGCTCCAGGGCGTGCGGCACGCGACCTCGGCCACCTCCGAGGCCGTCGCGGCCGAGGTCGCGGCCGTCGCCGACGGGCTGCTCGACCTCGACCTCGGCGACGTCCTGCTGCGCGGGTGGCGCTCCTCCGCCGACCTCCTGGCGGCGGGCCGCCGCACGGCCCGGTCCCCGGGCCGGGAGGTGGTCGCGCTCGCCACCCACCGTGTCACCGGCAGCCACCACCCGCGGGTCGACCTGATGGTCGACGGGGTGCGGCTGCGCCGGTTCACCTTCGAGCTGTCCGTCGTGCTCGTGCTCACGGGCGTCGCCGCCGTCGTCGAGGGCGGCGCGCTGGTCGCCGTCCGCGGCGGCTCGGCCGAGATCACCGGCACGCTCTCCCTGGACGGCGTGCGGCTGGTCGAACGGCGGCGCACGGTCGACGTCGGGCTCCTGGTCCACCTGCGCCGGCCGCTCGTGCTGGTCCCGGTGTAGGCGGAGGACGACCCCCGAGCGCGGCCGGCACGGACCGGCGTCCGCCACCGCACCCCTCGTGGGTGCGGACAGGATCGCCGCGGGGGAAGGTGTGCTGGTGACCGGGACGGTCACCGTCTCCTGACCACCCACCGAGGAGCTCCCATGACGATCCGACTCACGGTCGCGGGCCGTGACCTCACCGCCACCCCGGCGGACGGCGCGGCCGCGCGCGACTTCCTCGCGCTGCTGCCGCTCACCCTCACCCTCGACGACTTCCACGGCATCGAGAAGGTCGCCGACCTGCCGTCCCGCCTCTCCACGGCGGGCGAGCCGGACGGGACCACCGGGGACGCCGGCGACCTCATGTACTACGCCCCCTGGGGCAACCTCGCGATCTTCTACCGCGACTTCGGCCACGCGCCGGGTCTGGTGCGGCTCGGGGCGTTCGACGACGCGGACGCGGCCGCCGTCCTGGGCGCGCTCGACGGCCCGACCGAGGTCACGATCTCGGTCGTCGACTGACGGTCCGGCGGGTGGCCGGCCGGCCACCCGCCGGACCGCGGGTCACGCCGTGGTCCCCTCGCGACCGTCGCCGAAGAGCAGCACGACCCGTCCGCGCAGACCGCCCCGGTCGAGGCGGTGGTGGGCGTCGAAGACGTCGGCCGCGGAGAAGGTCGCCGCCACGCGCATCGGCAGCAGGCCCGCCTCGACCTGCTCGCGCAGCCGGACGATCGCGGCGTGGTCGGTGGCGCGCTCGCGGACGTTGACGTGCGCGACGTGGATGCCGCGCCCGGGGTCGCCGTCCCAGAAGCGCAGGTCGACGAGCGTGCCGCCGTCGCGGACGGCCGGGGTGATCCGGTCGTACAGGCAGGCGGCGTCGATCACGGCGTCGACACCGCCGGGCACGAGGCCGAGGACGTCCACGACGGCGTCGTCCCCGCGCGGGACGAACTCGTCCGCGCCGGCCGCGCGCAGGGCCGCCTCATCGGCAGGTGAGGCGAGAGCGACCACCCGGAGGCCCTCGGCGTGCGCCAGCGCGACGGCGTAGCCGCCGACCGCCCCGGCCGCACCGGTCACGAGCACGGAGGATCCCTCGGGCAGGGCGAGGACGTCGAGGGCGTTGCGGGCGGTGAGCGCGTTCATGAGGAAGGACGCGGCCTCGGCGAAGCTCGCCCCGGCCGGTGCCGCGGTGACGGACGCGGCCGGCAGCACGACGTGCTCGCTGTAGCCGCCGTGGCTCCCGGTGTTGTCGACGACGCCGACCACGAACCGGCCGGTCTCGACGGCGATCTCGGGGTCGACGTCGGGCCCGACCTCGTCCACGAGGCCGGCGACGTCCATGCCCGGGACGTAGGGCGGCTCGAGGCCCTCGTACACGGCTGCCAGGGACCCGTCGCGGAGCATCACGTCCGCGGGGTTGAGCGCGGCCGCACGGACCGCCACGCGGACCTCGCCGGGTCCGGCGTGGGGCTCGGGCAGCTCCACGGGGCGCAGGACCTCGGGTCCGCCGTAGGTCGTCAGTCCGAGTGCTCGCATCGGGACATCCTTCACGATCGGTGGTGCGGTGGACGGGCCGGCGGCGTCGCGCGCGCAGGGCCCGCCGTCCACCGTCTCCCGGGCGGGTCCGGCGCGGGAGACACTGCTGGTACACCCCTCGTCAGTGACTGTCGCGCCCGAGCGTGCCGGGGTGTGCTCGCCGGGTGCAACCACGGACCCGCCTCGGCTTCGCCGCCGCCACCGTCTCGCTGGTGGCGGTCTTCGCCGCCTCCGGCTCGCCGATCCCGCTGTACGAGCGGTACCGCGTGCAGGACGGCCTCACCACCGGTGACCTCTCGATCGCGGCGGTGTCGTACTTCGTGGCGGTGATGGTCTCCCTGGTCGTGCTCGGACGCCTGTCGGACCACCTCGGTCGGCGCACCGTGAGCCTGGCGGCCGTCGCGCTGGCGGCGGTGGGCAGTCTCGCCCTGCTCGACGTGACCGGCCTGTCCGTGCTCGTCACCGGCCGGGTGCTGCACGGCGTGGCGTGCGGGCTCGCGTCGTCGGCGCTGACGACGTACGTCGTCGACCTGGCGCCGGACCGGCCGCGCTGGCTGGCCGCCGCCACGGCGGCCGGGTCGCCGTTGATCGGTCTCACCCTCGGCGCGCTGGGCACCGGGGCGCTCGCGGAGCACGGCCCGGCGCCCGAGCGGACGCCGTACCTGGTGGTCACGGCCGTGCTCGCGGTCTGCGCCGCGCTGCTGGCCGGCAGCCCCGAGCCGGTCGGACGCCGGCCCGGGGCCCTCGCGTCCCTGCGCCCCCGGGTCTCCCTGCCGCCGGCGACCAGGCCGCTGCTGCCCGCAGCGATCGCCGTGTTCTGCGCCACCTGGGCGCTCGGTGGCTTCTACCAGGCGTTCAGCCCGACCATCGCCGCCCGCGACCTCGGCACCGACAGCACGCTGGTCGCGGGGACCGTCTTCGCGGCCTTCATGGCCCCGTACGCGTTCGGCGGGCCGCTGACCGGACGACTCGCCGCGGGCGCGGCGCAACGGCTCGGCATCGTCGTGTTCGCGCTGGCCGTGACGGGCGTCGTCGTGGGCCTGCACACCGGGTCCGTCGTGACCGTCGTGCTGTGCGGCGTCGTCGCCGGGGCCGGGCAGGGCGCGGCGTTCACCGGGACGATGCGCGGTCTGCTCGCCCGGACGGACCCGGCCGAGCGGGCCGGGCTCATGGCCACCGTCTACCTGTTCTCCTACGGGGGAGCGGCGGTGCCGAGCCTGGTCGCGGGGCGCCTGTCCGCCACGCTCGAGCTGTCCTGGATCGCCGTCGGCTACGCGGTGCTCGCGCTCCTGGCGGTCGGTGTCGTGCTCGGGTCCTCGGCCCGGCCGAGGGCGAGGGTGGGCACCCGTCCGTGACCGGTGGGCCCGACGGCGGTCGGCCGTCGGCCCGATCAGGTCCCCAGGACGAAGGTCTGGATCGCGATGACCGCGGCCCCGCGCGCCCACTCGGTGAACGAGGGGCTGAGCGTCGCGATCACGGGGTCGTGCGCGAGCGGGTCCCGGTCCGCGCGCAGGCCCGCCTGCATCGCCTCCCGCGCGACGTCGGCGAGCCGGACCCCCTCGCCCCCGAGCACCACCCGCTCGGGCATCGTGAAGTTGGCGGCGGCGGCGACGAAGCGGCCGAGCGCCCGTCCGGCGTCGTCCACGACGCGGCGGGCCGCGGGGTCGCCGGCCTCGGCGAGGTCGAGCGCCTCGTCGTAGGCGACCTCCCGACCGAGGGCGACCGAGACCTGCGTGGCGATCGACCGGATCGTCAGCATGGCCACCGCGCACCCGCGGTGCCCGGCGAAGCACGGGGGACCCGACGGGTCGAGCGGGTGGTGGCTGGCGAGCCCCAGGCTCGCGTCCTCGTTCGTCACGAGCCGCCCGTGCGCCACGAGTCCGAAGCCGACCCCGGCCCCGACGGTGATCAGCGAGAACGTGGCGGCGCCGTGCCCGGCGCCGAACCAGTGCGTCGCCTCGGTGAGCGCCGTGACGTCGTTCGAGACGACCACGGGCAGGCCCGTGCGCGAGCGCAGCATGTCGCCCAGCGGGACGTCGTTCCAGCCGAGGAAGGGGGCCCGGACGACGTCCGAGGCCTCGACGACGTGTCCGCCGAGCGCGACGCCGACCGCGGTGACGTCGGCCGGCGCCCCGGCGGCCAGCTCGCTGATCAGCCCCGCGACCGTGTCCGCGACGGTGAAGGGCGAGTGGTCGTCCAACGGTGCGTCGGCGGAGTCCACCACGCCGGCGCGCAGCGTCGTCAGCACCCCGTGGGCGGTGTCCCCGGTGATCTTGACCCCGACGAAGTGGTGCGCCTCGGGGACGATGTCCAGCGGCCGCGACGGTCGGCCGACCCGCGATCCGGCGGGGGAGTCGTCGACCTCCACCAGGAGTCCGGCGTCGAGCAGCGGCTTGGTCAGGCGGGTGAGGCTCCCGGCGGAGAGGTCGAGCCGACGGGAGAGCTCGGCCCGCGACAGGGGGCCGTCGAGCAGCACGTCGAGCGCGACGGCGTGGCCCGGTCCGCTGAGCGGTCCCCACGGTGCTGGCGTCATCGCCCCAGTGTGGTGGATTAACTTCCACGGCTCAACAAAGCAGGCGCTGTTACTTCAACTGCAGAACGAAGACCTCCACTGAAAGTGAAGTGGCTCACGCTCTGCGGGCGTCTTGACACCTCTATTAGTTCTGACGTAGAAATAACTAGTACCGACGACGAAGAGGTCACCATGACGATGCAGACATACCTGGCTGACGCCGCGGGCACGGCTGACACCGCTGGCACCGCGGACGCCACCACCCCGGGCCCGACCGACGGGCTGTGGCACCTGCGGGCCGCCGGGGTGAGCCTGGTCCTCGAGGTCGCCCGCAGCGCTCTGCCGCAGATCCTGCACTGGGGCGCCGACCTGGGGGACCTGCCCGCGGACGAGCTGGACGCCCTGCGCGCGGCGGCCGTGCCGCCGGTGGCCTCCGGCACGCCGGACGCCCCCGTGCCCCTGACGATCCTGCCCGAGCAGTCCGCGGGCTGGCTCGGCACCCCGGGCGTCACCGGCCACCGGGACGGCGCCGACTTCTCCACGCGGTTCGTCGTGGAGCAGGTGCGGCTCGTGCACGACGTCGAGCGCGACGGCGCACCCGTGGCGCACCGGATGACCGTCGACGCCCGCGACTCCGAGGCCGACCTGGCCCTGCGGATCGAGATCGAGATGCTTCCCGGCGGACTCGTGCGTGCTCGTGGGCGGCTGCGGAACACCGGCGCCGCGGTCTTCACCGTGGGCTCCCTCGACCTCGCGCTGCCCCTGCCGCGCGAGGCCGACGAGATCCTCGACTTCACCGGCCGCCACCTGCGCGAGCGCAGCCCGCAGCGGCACGACTTCGTGGCCGGGACCCACCTGCGCGAGTCCCGGCGCGCACGCTCCCACGACGGGACCCTGCTGATGACTGCCGGACGCCGCGGGTTCGGCTACCGCTCCGGCGAGGTCTGGGGCGTGCACGTCGCCTGGTCGGGCAACACCCGGACCTTCGCCGAGCAGGGCATGCCCACCGGCGAGCGGCTGCTCGGCGCCGGCGAGCTGCTCCTGGCGGGCGAGGTGCGGCTGTCCACCGGCCAGGCGTACGAGAGCCCGTGGGTCTACGCCTCCTACGGCGACGGTCTCGACGAGCTCTCCCACCGGTTCCACACCTACCTGCGTTCCCGGCCGCAGCACCCCGGCACCCCGCGCAAGGCGCTCGTGAACGTCTGGGAGGCCGTGTACTTCGACCACGACCTCGACCGGCTCACCGCGCTCGCCGACGCCGCGGCCGCCGCCGGCGTCGAGCGGTACGTGCTCGACGACGGCTGGTTCCGCGGGCGCCGCGACGACACCGCCGGGCTCGGCGACTGGACCGTCGACGACGACGTGTGGCCCGAGGGCCTGCACCCGCTCGCCGACCACGTCACCGGGCTGGGCATGGAGCTGGGCCTCTGGTTCGAGCCGGAGATGGTCAACCCCGACTCCGACCTCGCCCGCGCGCACCCCGAGTGGATCCTGCAGACCGGGAACCGGATGCCGCCGGAGGCACGCCACCAGCAGGTCCTCGACCTCGCCCACACCGGCGCCTGGGAGCACGTCTACGGCCAGATCGACGCGATCCTCGCCGAGTACCCGATCGGCTTCGTCAAGTGGGACCACAACCGCGACCTCGTCGACGCCGGTCACACCGCGACCGGCGGGGCCGGCGTCCACGCCCAGACGCACGCCGCGTACCGGCTGCTGGACGCGCTGCGCGCCGCCCACCCGCACGTCGAGTTCGAGTCCTGCGCGGGCGGTGGCGGCCGGGCGGACCTGGGCATCCTCGAGCGCACCGAGCGGATCTGGACCTCCGACTGCATCGACGCGCTCGAACGGCAGACGATCGAAGCCGGTACCGGTCTGCTCGTCCCGCCCGAGATGCTCGGCTCGCACATCGGGTCGCCGACGTCGCACACCACCGGGCGCCGACACGAGCTGAGCTTCCGCGGGGCCACCGCGTTCTTCGGCCACCTCGGCATCGAGTGGGACCTCACCGCCGCCTCCGAGGCCGAGCGGAGCGAGGTCGCGCGCTGGGTGGCGGCGTACCGGCAGCACCGAGACCTGCTGCACCACGGTCGGAGCGTCCGCACCGACGACCCCGACCCCGCCCTGCGGGTGCACGGCGTCGTGCGCGAGGGTGCCGGCGAGGCGATCTTCGCCGTCGTGCAGCTGACGACCGGCGTGTGGGCCCCACCGGGCCGCGTCCGCCTGCCGGGGCTGGACCCGGACACCACCTACGACGTCCGCCCCCTGGCTCCGGGAGACGTGGTCGAGCCGGGGCACGGCGAGGCGCTCCCTCCGTGGTGGTCCGACGGCGTGCGGCTCAGCGGGCGGACGCTCGCCGGTGCCGGGGTCCAGCTGCCCCACCAGTTCCCCGAACGGAGCGTCCTGCTCCACGTGACCGCGGTCTGAGAAGCCCGCCCCCCGAGAAGCTCGCGACGAAGCGACAGGAGCGACCGACATGGCAGTCGTGACACCGCCGGCCCCGCCGGCACCCGGAGCCCGCGCACCGCAACGGCTGCGCCCCTCCGGCCGACCGCGCGGGGACCTGCGCGCGGCGATGGTCTTCCTCATCCCGGCGACGGTCGGGTTCGTGGTGTTCTACCTCGTCCCCGCCGTCCGCGGGGCCTGGTTCAGCCTCACGGACTACTCGGTGCTGGCACCACCGCAGTTCGTCGGTCTCGACAACTACCGGCGCCTGGTCGACGACCCGCTCTTCTGGAACGCGATGGGCGTGACCGGCTACTACGTCGTCATCAACATCGTCGTGCAGACGGTCGTCGCCGTCGGCCTCGCGGTGCTGCTGCAGCGGATGACCCGCTCGATCCTCGTGCGGGGCGCGGCGCTGCTGCCGTACTTCGTGGCGAACGTCGTCGTCGCGCTCGTCTGGTTCTTCATGCTCGACTACCAGATCGGCATCGTGAACGTCCTGCTGGGCAAGGTCGGGATCGACCCGCAGGCGTTCTTCGGCGACCCCGCTCTCGCGCTGCCGACGATCGCGCTGATCAACGTCTGGCGGCACATGGGCTACACGGCCCTGCTGGTCTTCGCGGGTCTGCAGACCATCCCGCCGCAGGTCTACGAGGCGGCGTCGCTGGACGGGGCCTCGGCGTGGCGCCAGTTCCGGTCGATCACGCTGCCGCTGCTGCGGCCGGTGCTCGCGCTGGTGCTCGTCGTGACCGTCACCGGGTCGTTCCAGATCTTCGACACCGTGGCCGTGACCACCGGCGGCGGCCCGGTCGACGCCACCCGCGTCATCTACCTCTACATCTACGACCTGGCGTTCGCCCAGCTCGACTTCGGCTACGCGTCCGCGCTGTCCGTCGTCCTGTTCGCCGTCCTGCTGATCGTCGCGCTCGTGCAGCTCCGGCTGCTGCGGGCGGGCGAGTCGGACAACTCCTAGGAGGCCCCCGTGTCGACGACGACCACCACCCCCTCCACCGCGACGGGGCCGAGCACGGCCCCGGTCGCCCCCCGACGGAAGGTGCGCCGCCCCGTCCCGTGGGGACGCATCGGCGGCTGGATCTGCCTCGTCGTGATCCTGCTGATCACGATCTTCCCGTTCTACTGGATGCTGCGCACCGCGCTGTCGGACAACCGGGCGCTCGCCCTGGAGGCCGACAGCCTGCTGCCCGCCGAGTTCACCCTCGACGCCTTCCGCCGCGTCTTCGGTCTGACGACGCTCGAGGAGTCGCTCGCCCAGGGCGGTGCCGGTGGCCGGATCAACTTCTGGCTCTACCTGCGCAACTCGGTGATCGTCGCGGCGTCGATCACGCTCGGGCAGGTGCTCTTCTCGGCCATGGCCGCGTACGCGTTCGCGCGGCTGCGGTGGCCCGGACGCAACGCCGTCTTCGCGCTGTTCCTGTCGGCGCTCATGGTGCCGGGCATCTTCACCGCGATCCCGAACTTCGTGCTCGTCAAGGAGCTCGGGCTGCTGAACACGTTCCCCGGTCTCATCCTGCCGACGTTCTTCATGACGCCGTTCGCGATCTTCTTCCTGCGCCAGTTCTTCCTGGGGGTACCCCGCGAGGTGGAGGAGGCGGCGCTCATCGACGGCGCGGGCAGGGCCCGGGTGTTCCTGCGGATCGTGCTGCCCATGACGGCGGCTCCGATCACGACGCTCGCCGTGCTGACGTACATCACGGCCTGGAACGAGTACTTCTGGCCGCTGCTCGTGGGCCAGAGCGACGACGTGCGCGTCCTGACGGTCGCGCTGGGCATCTTCCGCTCGCAGACGCCGCAGGGCAGCCCGGACTGGTCGGGGCTGATGGCGGCGACGCTGGTCGCCGCGCTGCCGATCGTCCTGCTCTTCGTGGCGCTCGGTCGTCGCATCGTCAGCTCCATCGGCTTCTCCGGGATCAAGTGAGGACCTCATGCACCGCAGTGACACCACCCCGACCCAGCCCGGGATCGCCCGCCGGCTCCGCCTGCCCGCCGCCCTCGTCGCCACCGGGGCCCTCGCCCTGGCCGGGTGCGCGACCTCGTCGGGCCCCGGCGCTCCGGACGGCCAGGTGACGCTCACCTACTGGATGTGGGACGCCAACCAGGTGCCCGGCTACCAGCAGTGCGCCCAGGACTTCGAGGAGGAGAACCCGGACGTGCTCGTGAACCTCGAGCAGTACGGGTGGGACGACTACTGGACCCAGCTCACGGCCCGCATGGTCGCCGAGAGCGCCCCGGACGTCTTCGTCGACCACGCCCAGCAGTTCGGCAAGTACGCGAGCTTCGACCAGATCCTCGACATCAGCGATCGCGTGGAGGCCTCCGACATCGACCTGGACCAGTACCAGGACGGCCTCGTCGACCTGTCGCGCGGACCCGACGGCGGGCTCTACGGCCTGCCGAAGGACTGGGACACCGTGGGGCTGTTCTACAACGCCGACATGGTGGCCGAGGCCGGCTACGCGCCCGAGGACCTGTGGGAGCTCGAGTGGAACCCGCGCGACGGCGGGACGTTCGAGGAGTTCCTGGCCCGGATGACCGTGGACGAGAACGGGGTCCGCGGCGACGAGCCCGGGTTCGACCCGAGCCGCGTGGACGTCTACGGCCTCGGGTACAACGAGAGCGGCGGCGGGTTCGGCCAGGTGCAGTGGGCGCCCTACGCGCTGAGCAACGGCTGGACCTACGCCGACACCAACCCGTGGCCGACGTCCTTCGACTACGACGACCCGGCCCTGGCCGAGGCGATCGAGTGGTGGCGCTCCCTGATCGAGAAGGGCTACATGCCGCCCCTGCCCGTGGCGACGTCCGGCATCGGGACGATCGAGTCCCTCGGCTCGGGCGGGTACGCCGCGCTGATCGAGGGCTCGTGGAACTCCCGGGCGATGGCGGAGCTCCAGGGTGTCGACGTCCGGGTGGCGCCCACCCCGGTCGGGCCGACCGGTGAGCGCGCGTCGGTGTTCAACGGGCTGTCGGACGCGATCTACGCCGGCACCGAGCACCCCGACGAGGCCTGGCGCTGGGTCGAGTACCTGGCGAGCCCCGCGTGCCAGGACGTCGTCGCGGCCGAGGGACGGGTGTTCCCCGCCATCTCGAGCTCCTCGGAGAAGGCCGTGGCCACGTTCTCCGAGCTCGGCATCGAGGCCGACGCGTTCGCCGTCCACGTCGAGGACGGGACCGGCACTCTCTCGCCGGTCACGGACCGCTGGTCGGAGGTCCAGTCGATCATGCAGCCCGCGATGGACGAGGTCATGTCCTCGACCGACGACCCGGGTCCGATCCTCGCCGACGCCGACGCCCGGGTGGACCGGGTGATGGCGGACGAGTGACCGGCGGCGCCGGGGTGCCGGTTCAGACCGTCACCCCGGCGCCGAGCGCGACGAGCTCGGACCGGTCCACGATCTTGGTCCGCTCCCGGCCCGACGCCGCACCGAGCCGCTGCTCGGCCGCGTCGATGCGCAGCCATCCCTCCCAGTCCACGACCGGCACGCCCCGCCCGCGCAGGATCGCGTCCGCGGCCCCGGACCCGGGCCGCCGCTGCCCGGCGTCGGCGGCGAGCAGCGTCTCCACGGTCTCCTTGGCGTCCGACCGGGTGGCACCGATGAGCCCGACCGGACCCCGCTTGATCCAGCCGGTCGCGTAGAGGCCGGGCACGGGGACGCCGTCGCCGTCGAGCAGGCCCCCCGCGTGTGCGGGACGACGTGCCGGACGGGGTCGAACGGCACGCCCGGGACCGGGGAGCCCACGTAGCCGACGGCGCGGTAGACGGCCTGGACCGGATGGTCCTCGACCTCACCGGTCGGTTCCGCGTGCCCGAACCCGTCCGGTGCCGTGCGCTCGGTCCGCAGTGCCTCGACACGGTCGGTGCCGAGGATCGCCGCCGGAGCGCGGTGGAAGTGCAGGTGGACGCGGCGCGAGGCCCGACGGTCCGCGGCGGGCACCGCCGCCCACCGCTCGAACGTCCGCAGGACCTGCCGCTTCGGCGCGAGCTGCCGCACCATGCGCTCGGTGTGCTCGTCGCGCACGATCTGCGCCGGGTCGACGACCACGTCGACGTCCTCCTGCTCGCCGAGCTCGCGCAGCTCGCCGGGGGAGAAGCGCACGTCGACGGGTCCCCGGCGGGCGAACACGTGGATGTCGCGGACCGCGCTCGCGGTCAGGCCCCGGCGGACGTTCTCCGACAGGTCGGTCCGCTCGAGCGTCCGGGCGTGGCGGATCAGCATCCGGGTCACGTCGAGGGCGACGTTCCCGGCACCGACGACGGCGACGGACTCGGCGTGCAGCGGCCACTCGCGCGCGACCTCGGGGTGGCTGTCGTACCAGGAGACGACGTCGGCCGCGCCGAACGACCCGGGCAGGTCGACGCCCGGGACGTCGAGGCGGGCGTCGCGCTGCGCACCGGTGGCCACCACGACGGCGTCGTAGACGGACCGCAGCTCGTCGATCGTCACGTCGGTGCCGACCTCGACGTTGGCCAGCAGCCGCACGTCGGGGTGCTCGAGCATCCCGTGCAACGAGTCGATGATCCGCCGGATCTTGGGATGGTCCGGGGAGACGCCGTAGCGCACGAGGCCGTACGGCGTGGGGAGACGCTCGACGACGTCGACCCGCGTGCCCGGTGCGAGCTCGGTGAGGAGCCCGGCCGCGTAGATGCCCGCCGGCCCGGCGCCGACGACGGCCACGCTCAGCGGCCGCGCGCCCCGGGTCACGACGCGCCCCCGCCGTGCGGGACCGCGGTGACGACCGCGTGGTCGCGGGGCACGACGCCGAGCCGTGCCGCGCCGCCGGGCGAGCCGAGGTCGTCGAAGAACTCGACGTTCGCCCGGTAGTAGTCGCTCCACTCCTCGGGGACGTCGTCCTCGTAGTAGATGGCCTCGACCGGGCACACCGGCTCGCAGGCGCCGCAGTCCACGCACTCGTCCGGGTGGATGTACAGCGAGCGCTGCCCTTCGTAGATGCAGTCGACCGGGCACTCCTCGAGGCAGCCCTTGTCCTTGACGTCGACGCAGGGCTCGGCGATCACGTAGGTCATGCCCGGCGACGCTAGGACCTCGAGCGCGCTCGAGGTCCAGGCCCCGCGACCGGGCTCGGGGTGTGACGCTCGTCTCCGTTGACCTCGACCGGGGTCGAGGTCCTAGGTTCGGGACGGATCGTCCCCTCCGACCACCGAAGGACACCCGATGACCGTCTACACGCTGCCTGACCTGCCCTACGACTACAGCGCCCTCGAGCCGCACATCAGCGGCAAGATCATGGAGCTGCACCACGACAAGCACCACGCCACCTACGTCGCCGGCGCGAACACCGCGCTGGACAAGCTGGCCGAGGCGCGCGAGTCGGGAGACCTCGCGGCGGTCAACCTGCACGAGAAGAACCTCGCGTTCCACCTCGGCGGGCACACCAACCACACCATCTTCTGGCACAACCTGTCCCCCGAGGGCGGCGGCGAGCCCACCGGCGAGCTGGCCGAGGCCATCAAGGACCAGTTCGGCTCCTTCGCCGCGTTCCAGGCGCACTTCGCCGCCACCGCCACCGGCATCCAGGGCTCCGG
>NZ_JBAGLP010000106.1:0-324 GCF_036689775.1 Isoptericola haloaureus
GCACCCCGACAACCTAGCGGGCGTCGTCTGGGCTGCCGGGGGAGTCGAGCGGCTATGGTCCGCCGGAGCCAGACCCTGTAGCCCGAGGAACTGAGACGCTCGATCGGAGCGGTGGGATGCTCAGGCCCGACGGCGCAGCCCGTCCGCCCCGCCGCGGCGGTACCGCGCCACGACGCTGTCCGCGCCCGGGGCCCCCCCCACGGCGGCCCGGCCGCCGGGCGGTGGGTCCCTGGCTCGGGCACCGTCGTGGCGCGCTACCACCGCGGCCGCGCGGACGGGCTGCTCCGTCGGGCGCGCGCTTCCCTCCGCCACCAGCGAGCGTCT
>NZ_JBAGLP010000006.1:0-306 GCF_036689775.1 Isoptericola haloaureus
TCTATCGATGTTCCGATGGAGTACGTTCTATATATGTTGTAGCGGGGACGAGAGACCGACGGTGTGAACGATTTCGCTAACTTCGAGGTAAAGCTAGCCCCGCAAAACGGCGCCTACACGTTCTTCGAGTAGATCGCTCGGATCGGTAGGAACAACGACTACCTGACCGCGGGCGGCCGACCGCCGGGCGCGGTGTGCGGCACGGGGTCGGGCCGCAGCGTCTGCAGCGCCGCTACGAGCGCGGCGGGGGGCTGCGCGCCCGCGGCCTGCGACTGACCCGCGCCGCCCGCCCCGTGAGGCCCCTTC
>NZ_JBAGLP010000018.1:0-368 GCF_036689775.1 Isoptericola haloaureus
CGTCCGCCAGCGCGCGACCCGGCGGCCCGCCAGCAGCGTGGACAGCCACAGGGCGCGTGCCCGGGGAGCCGCGACCCCGAGCCAGCCGGGCACGGAGCCGCCGCCGGCGACGTGCGACGCCAGCGCGACGCCGGGGGCCCGGGGGGCGGGGGGCCGCCGCGGGGGGACGAGGGTGGACCGCGGTGAGTACCGCCGGGTCGGCGGGCCGGGTCCGCGTGCTGCGCGGCACCCTGGTGGCGGCCCTGACCACCGGCGTCGCGCTGGCGTCGCACGTCGCCGGCGGCGGCTCCGGGCCCGGCTGGCTCGGGGTCGCGGCTCCCTGGGCACTCTCCCTGTGGCTGTCCACGCTGCTGGCGGGCCGCCGGGTC
>NZ_JBAGLP010000110.1:0-345233 GCF_036689775.1 Isoptericola haloaureus
TCAAGCGCATCCGGTCCAAGATCGAGCCGGACCCCGGGGCGCCGAGCCTGCTGCTGACGGTGCGCGGGCTCGGCTACAAGTTCGCCGACACCGAGGGCTGAGCCGGAGCGAGCGTGCGAGCGCAGGCGCGGCCCGACCGTCGGTTCTGTGGGCTGAGCCGGAGCGAGCGTGCGAGCGCAGGCGCGGCCCGACCGTCGGTTCTGTGGGCTGAGCCGGAGCGAGCGTGCGAGTGCAGGCGCGGCCCGACCGTCGGTTCTGTGGGCTGAGCCGGAGCGAGCGTGCGAGTGCAGGCGCGGCCCGACCGTCGGTTCTGTGGGCTGAGCCGGAGCGAGCGTGCGAGCGCACCGGCGTGACCGCACCGTGATCTGGACCTTGCTGAGGGTCCGATCGCTGTTCATCGTTCGTTCACCTGCTCCTGGCCGGTGAGCCACCTGCGCTCCTTAACGTTCCCATCGAACGCCGGCGCCTGCCGGTGCCACCAACGTGTGAACAGGATGGAACGACTCGTGAACCTCAGCCGATTCACCCGTGCCGGATCTGCCGTCGCCGTCGGCGCGCTGGCCTTCAGCCTCGCCGCCTGTGGCTCGGACCCGGAGCCCGCGGGCTCCTCCGGCGACGAGACCACCGAGGCGACGGAAGACTCCGGCGACACGGAGGGTGGCCTGTCGGGCACGCTCTCCGGTGGCGGTGCTTCCTCGCAGGAGGCCGCCATGAACGCCTGGCGCGCCGGGTTCCAGGGGGCGAACCCCGAGGCGACCGTGAACTACGACCCCGTCGGTTCCGGCGGCGGCCGCACCGGCTTCGGCGACGGCTCCTACAAGTTCGCCGGTTCGGACGCCCCGCTGGACGACGAGGAGCTGGCCGCTGCCGAGGCGCAGTGCGGCGAGGGCGGGGTCATCGAGTTCCCCGGCTACGTCAGCCCGGTCGCGGTGGCCTTCAACCTCGAGGGCGTCGAGACCCTGAACATGGGCCCGGAGACCATCGCCAACATCTTCCTCGGCGAGATCACCTCCTGGGACGACGAGGCGATCGCCGCGGACAACCCGGACGTCGAGCTGCCCAGCACCGACATCACGGTCGTGCACCGCTCCGACGAGTCGGGCACCACCGAGAACTTCGAGGAGTACCTCTACACCGTCGCCCCCGACACCTGGACGGCCGAGCCGTCCGGCGTGTGGCCGGTCGAGGGCCAGGAGTCGGCCCAGGGCACCTCCGGTGTCGTCGGCGCCGCGCAGGCCGGTGAGGGCACGATCACCTACGCCGACGCCTCGCAGGTCGCCGACCTCGGCACCGTCGCGGTGGGTGTCGGTGGCGAGTTCGTCGAGTACTCGGCCGAGGCCGCCGCCGAGGTCGTGGCCCAGTCGCCGCGCACCGAGGGCACCAGCGAGTACGTCTACACGATCGACCTGGACCGCGACATCGCGGGCACCTACCCGATCGTGCTCGTCTCCTACAGCCTCGCCTGCACGACCTACGCCGACGAGGAGACCGCCGAGCTGGTCAAGGGCTTCCTCGGCTACGTCGCCAGCGAGGAGGGCCAGCAGGCCGCCTCGGAGGCCGCCGGCTCCGCGCCGCTGTCGGACACCATCCGCGAGGCCGTCCTGCCCGGCATCGAGTCGATCTCCGCGGGCTGATCCGACTCGTCGACCGACCGGCCACCGGCGGTCGGTCGGGACGCTCACCGCAGCGTCCCGACCGGCCGCCGGTACCGGCCGTCCGGCACCCGACACCGAGCCGAGTCCCGTGCCCGAGCACCAACGAGGGGTCCTTGTGAGTACCACCGTCAGTCCACCCGCCCAGGGTTCCCGGCGACGCCGCAGCGGCAACACCGACCGGGGCTTCAACCGCGTCTTCCGATGGATCGCCGTCGGGGCCGGAGCCACGATCCTGGCGGTCCTGGCCGCGGTCGCGCTCTTCCTGGTCTCCGAGGCCTGGCCGGCCATCATGGCCAGCCCCGAGGAGCTCGCCGAGGGCGTCCCGCGCTACCCGGAGGACACCTCCCTGCTGGCCTACCTCGGGCCGCTGATCTACGGCACGATCCTCGCCGCGGTGCTGGCGCTGTTCCTCGCGGTGCCGATCTCGATGGGCATCGCGCTGTTCATCTCGCACTACGCGCCGCGCCGGCTCTCCCAGCTCCTCGGTGCCCTGGTCGACCTGCTGGCCGCGATCCCCTCGGTGATCTACGGCCTGTGGGGCTTCTTCACGCTGGCGCCCGTGCTGACGCCGATCTGGATGTGGCTCAACGACAACCTCGGCTGGATCCCGCTCTGGGGCGGGAACGCCTCGCCGACGGGCCGGTCGATGGCCACGGTCGGCGTCGTCCTGGCGATCATGATCCTGCCGATCATCACCGCCGTCTCCCGCGAGGTCTTCCTGCAGACGCCGAAGCTGCACGAGGAGGCGGCGCTGGCCCTCGGCGCCACCCGCTGGGAGGTCGTCAAGACCGCCGTGCTGCCGTTCGGCCGCTCGGGCGTCATCTCCGCGTCGATGCTCGGTCTGGGCCGCGCGCTCGGCGAGACGATGGCGGTGCTGATGATCCTGTCGCCGGGGTTCACGTACAGCCTCGACATCCTGGCCGCCGGCCAGCACCAGACCATCGCGGCCTACATCGCGGCCGACTTCCCGGAGTCGACCGGGCTCGGTGTCAACACGCTGATCGCCGCCGGCCTCGCCCTGTTCGTGATCACGCTGGCCGTCAACATGGCCGCGCGCTGGGTCGTGGCCCGCCGCAAGGACTTCTCGGGAGCCAACTGATGAGTGCCGCTACTGACCACACCTCCCCGGGCGGCAGCTCCGAGACCGCCCGGCTGCTCTCCACCGTCGACACGGGACGTCGTCGCACCGACCGTGCCATGCAGGTGCTGATCTACATCGCCTTCGCGCTGGCGATGATCCCGCTCGGCTGGCTGATCTTCACGGTCGTCGCCCAGGGTGGCGACCGGATCAGCATGGACTTCCTGATGCAGTCGATGCGCAACATCTTTGGCGGTGACCCGCGCGGCGGGATCTACCACGCGATCCTCGGTACCGTCGTCATCACGGCGCTGGCCACGGTCATCTCCGTGCCGATCGGCATCCTGACCGCGATCTACCTGGTGGAGTACGGCAAGGGCTGGCTGGCCCGCGCGGTGACGTTCTTCGTCGACGTCATGACGGGCATCCCGTCGATCGTCGCCGGTCTGTTCGCCTTCTCGCTCTTCGCGCTCGTCTTCGGGCCCGCGGTCCGCATCGGGATCATGGGTGCGGTGGCCCTGTCGGTGCTGATGATCCCGGTCGTCGTGCGCTCCTGCGAGGAGATGCTCAAGCTCGTGCCGAACGAGCTCCGCGAGGCCTCCTACGCGCTGGGCGTCCCGAAGTGGCTGACCATCGTCAAGGTGGTGCTGCGCACCTCGGTCGCCGGGCTGACCACCGGCGTGCTGCTCGCGGTCGCCCGCGTCATCGGTGAGACGGCCCCGCTGCTGGTCACCGTCGGCGTCACCGACTCGATCAACGCCAACCCGTTCGACGGCCGCATGATGACGCTGCCGGTGTTCGCCTATCGTCAGTACTCGCAGGGTGACGCGCCCTGCCCCGGTGGGGACTCCGCGACCTGTGTCGCCGACATCGCCTCGCAGAACGCCTGGGGCGCGGCACTCGTGCTGATCGTCATGGTCCTGGCACTCAACCTGATCGGCCGCCTGATCACTCGCTGGTTCGCCCCCAAGCTGGGCTGACGCGCAGCCGACGATCAGCCACACTCACGAAGGAAGAAACGACGATGGCACAGCGCATCGACACCAAGGATCTGAACATCTACTACGGCGACTTCCTCGCCGTGCAGGACGTCAACATGACGATCGAGCCCAAGTCGGTCACGGCGCTCATCGGGCCGTCCGGCTGCGGCAAGTCGACCTACCTGCGCACGCTCAACCGCATGCACGAGGTCATCCCGGGTGCTCGGGTCGAGGGCCGTGTGGAGATGGACGGCGTGGACCTGTACGGCCCGAACGTCGACCCGGTCGCCGTGCGCAAGAACGTCGGCATGGTCTTCCAGCGCCCCAACCCGTTCCCGACGATGTCCATCCGGGACAACGTCCTGGCCGGGGTGAAGCTGAACAACAAGCGCATCTCGAAGGCGGAGGCCGACGACCTCGTCGAGTCCTCGCTGCACGGCGCGAACCTGTGGAACGAGGTCAAGGACCGGCTCGACAAGCCGGGTTCGGGCCTCTCCGGCGGTCAGCAGCAGCGGCTGTGCATCGCCCGCGCGATCGCGATCAAGCCCCAGGTGCTGCTCATGGACGAGCCCTGCTCGGCGCTCGACCCGATCTCGACCATCGCGATCGAGGACCTCATCGGTGAGCTCAAGCAGGAGTACACGATCGTCATCGTGACCCACAACATGCAGCAGGCGGCGCGCGTGAGCGACCGGACCGGCTTCTTCAACATCGCGGGCACCGGCAAGCCGGGCAAGCTGATCGAGATGGACGACACGGCGACGATCTTCTCCGCGCCGGCCGAGAAGGCGACCGAGGACTACGTCTCCGGCCGCTTCGGGTGATCCGTCGTCCGGTCGCCCCCGTGGGGCGGCCGGACCCGCACGACGAAGGCCCCTGCGCTCCCTCGGGAGCGCAGGGGCCTTCGTGCTGCCCGACGGCGGTCGGCGGGTCGGCTGGCGGGGGCGGGTGGACCCGCCGGCCGACACCGCAGCTCAGGGCAGGTAGTCGGCGTACTCCGGCAGCGTGCCGTCGAACACGGGCAGGTAGAACGGCTCGCTCTGGCCGGCGACCTCGAGGGTGGCCTCGAGGTTCCCGCCGGGGATCGTGGCGACCGGGCTGAGCAGGGTCTCCTCGCCGTCGGTGCCCAGGTAGACCGTCTCCTCGGCGGGCACCGCGACCGTGACGGGCGCCGCACCGCTGGCGGTCAGGGTGAACTCGACGTCCTCGCCGCTGTTGTTCGCCAGCGCGCCCAGCAGGTTGCCGTCGCCGCCCTCCTCGGTGGCGATGACCAGCAGGTTCAGCCCGCGCACCTGCGGGTCGTCGAAGTCGACCCGGGTGCCGTCCGACGGAGCATAGGGCAGCTCGGTGGTGATCGGTGCGCAGGCGCCGAGCGTCAGCGCCCCGACGGCGACGCCGGCGGCGAGTGCGGTACGGGCGGTGCGGGCGGAGCGAGCCACGTGCTCTCCTTCTGCTGGAGCGGTGCGGCGGAGTCGGACCCGCTCGCACGAGGTGTCACAGGGTGCAGGACGCGACGCGCCCCGCCCCATCTTAGTGGGGCCCGGGGGCGCAGACCCAGCCGTCTCACGTCACCGCTCTGACCTGCGAAAACAGGGTGTGGGGGAGTGTGGCGGGCGCCCGGGGGCCCGCGGTGGGCGGCGCCCTCCGTGATAGACTCGGCCACTGGGAAAGGGGACATCTGAAGATGACGTTCACAGTAGGCGAGACGGTTGTCTACCCTCATCACGGCGCCGCGCTGATCGAAGAGGTCAAGACCCGGAAGATCCGTGGCGAAGAGAAGATGTACCTCAAGCTCAAGGTCGCCCAGGGCGACCTGACGATCGAGGTCCCGGCGGACAACGTCGACCTCGTCGGGGTGCGTGACGTGGTGGACCAGGAGGGCCTGGACAAGGTGTTCGACGTGCTGCGCGCGCCTTACACCGAGGAGCCCACGAACTGGTCGCGCCGGTACAAGGCCAACCTGGAGAAGCTGGCGTCGGGCGACGTCATCAAGGTGGGCGAGGTCGTGCGCGACCTGTCCCGCCGTGACTCCGACCGTGGCCTGAGCGCCGGTGAGAAGCGCATGCTGGCCAAGGCCCGCCAGATCCTCGAGTCCGAGGTCGCCCTCGCCGAGGGCGTGGACGAGGAGAAGGCCGGCGCCATCATCGACGAGGTGCTCGCCTCCTGACGACCCTCGCGATCCTCACCGCGGCCGGTTCCGGCACGCGGCTCGGGCGGGAGATCCCCAAGGCCTTCGTCGACGTCGGTGGCGTGCCCATGATCGCCCTGGCGGCGCGTGGCCTCGCGGCCTCCGGCGTCGTCGACGCGGTGGTGATCACCGCGCCGCCCGGACGGTCCGCGGACATGGTCGCCGCCGTCGGCCCTCTCTCGGTCCCCTGCGACGTCGTCGAGGGTGGGGCCACCCGTCAGGCGTCCGTCGCAGCCGGTCTCGGCCGCGCCGACGCCGCCACCGACGTCGTCCTCGTGCACGACGCCGCCCGCCCGCTCGCCCCGCCGGCGCTCGTCGAGCGGGTCGTCACCGCGGTGCGCAGCGGCCGGTCCGCCGTCGTCCCCGGTCTGCCCGTGACGGACACGATCAAGCGCGTGGTGCCCGACGGCGGCAGCCCGGCCGCACCCGGCGGGGAGTCCGCCCAGCCGGTCGAGCGCGTCGTCGACACCCTCGACCGGACGGCGCTGAGGGCCGTGCAGACCCCTCAGGGCTTCGACCGCGAGCTGCTGCAGCGCGCGCACGCCGAGGGGGCGGCCCGGGCGGCTGCCGAGCACCTGGCGGCGACCGACGACGCCGGGCTGGTCGAGGCGCTCGGCGTCCCGGTGCACATGGTGCGGGGCGACGCCGCCGCCCTGAAGATCACCACCGCGCACGACCTGGCGGTGGCCGAGCTGCTGCTGGAGGGCCGATGATCCTGCCGCGTACCGGGATCGGTGTCGACGTGCACGCCCTCGCCCCCGAGGGCTCCGACCGCGAGCTGTGGGTCGCCGGGCTGCGCTGGCCGGGGGAGCGCGGCCTGGAAGGGCACTCCGACGCCGACGTGGCCGCGCACGCCGCCGCGGACGCGCTGTTCTCCGCGGCCGGCATCGGCGGGCTGGGCACGCACTTCGGCACGAGCGAGCCCGAGTGGGCCGGGGCGAGCGGGGCCGTGCTGCTCGCGGAGGCCGCGCGACGGGTGCGCGAGGCCGGGTTCGAGATCGGGAACGTCGCCGTCCAGGTGATCGGCAACCGGCCCAAGGTCGAGCCCCGCCGCACGGAGGCCGAAGCCGCGCTGACCGAGGCCGCCGGCGCGCCCGTCTCCGTCAGTGCCACCACGACCGACGGGCTGGGCCTGACCGGCCGCGGCGAGGGGATCGCCGCGATCGCCACCGCCCTCGTCGTCCCCCGCTGACCCCGTCCCGGTCGTTGTGGGCATGAAATCTGCAGTCCCGACATCCTCGAAGGCTGCAGATTTCACGCCCACAGCGACGCGGGCGGCGTCGGAGGGTCAGGGGAGACCGAGCACCCGGTCGGTGTAGTCGTTGCGCAGCACCCCGCCCGGGTCGACGGCGGCCCGCACCCGCGCGACGTCGTCCAGCGGGTAGTGGTCGGCCAGGTCCGCCGCCGTGCGGGTGTGCAGCTTGCCCCAGTGCGGACGCCCGCCGGCCGCGACGAAGATCTCCTCCGCCGCCCGGAAGTACCTCTCGCGCGGCATCCGGTGGTACTGGTGCACCGCGACGTAGGCGGTGTCCCGGCCCCGGGCGGTGGACAGCCACACGTCGTCCGCGGCCGTGCAGCGCACCTCGACCGGGAACGGCACCGGCTCGCCCGCGGCCCGCAGCCAGCGGTCCAGCTCGCGCAGCACCTCGCCCAGCGCGGCGCGCGGCAGCGCGTACTCCATCTCCGCGAACCGTACCCGCCGGCGCGTCACCATCACCCGGTCCGACGGCGCCACGTGGGTCCGGTCGCCGAGGACCGCCGCGCACGCGGCGTTCAGCCGGGGCACCGTGCGCGGCGCGGCGGCCGCCACCTGCATCACGCCGCCGAGGACCCCGTTGGCCAGCACCTCGTCGTCGAGGAAGGACCGGGCGGCGGCCCCGGCCGTCCGGAGCGCACCGGCCGGCCCGCGGCGGGAGGCCTCGTGCTCGGCCCGCTCGGCGGCGGAGACGCGGTCGTGGCTCCACGTGAGCATCCGGTCGGTGCCCGGGAACCAGTAGGCGTCGAACCGGTCGTGGCCGTCGAACAGCGCGTCGATGCCGCCGACCACCTCGTCCCACGGGCGGACCCGCTCGGTCGAGCGCAGCAGGTAGGCCGGCACGACCTCGAGCGTCACCGCCGACAGGATCCCGACCGAGCCCAGCCCGAGCCGCGCGACCTCGAACAGCTCGCGGTCGGGCGACCCCGGGGCGTCGCCGTCGGACACCGACCGCACCGACCCGTCCGGCAGCACCAGGCGCACCCCGCGCACCTGCGTGGCGAGCCCGCCGAGCCGTGCGCCGGTGCCGTGCGTGCCGGTGGAGATCGCCCCCGCGATCGACTGGCGGTCGATGTCACCGAGGTTGCGCATCGCCAGTCCCCACGACGCGAGCAGCCGGTTGAGCCGGTGCAGCCGCGTACCGGCACCGACGGTGACGAGGGCGGTGCCGTCCGGCCGCCGCTGCAGGGACTCCAGCCCGCTGAGGTGGTCGAGGCCGAGCATCAGACCGTCGGTGACGGCGGCGTCGGTGAACGAGTGACCGGCGCCGACCGCCCGCACGCGCAGACCGTCGGCGGCGGCCCGGGCGACCAGGGCGCGCAGCTCGGCCTCGTCCTGCGGTTCCGCGTGCCGGGCGGGTGCGGCGGCGTAGGTGCGACCCCAGGTGGTGAAGTTCACAGCGGACACTCTGCCACGGCCGGACGCCCGTGTACGGTGACGGCCATGAGGCTGACGGACCGGCTGTCCCGCGCCACCGCCGGGCTGCCCGGACCGCTCGCCGTCGTCGACCTGGACACCTTCGACGTCAACGCGGCCGACCTGCTGCGGCGGGCCGCCGGCACCCCCGCACGCGTGGCCGCGAAGTCCGTGCGCGTGCGCGCCCTCCTCGACCGCGCCCTGGGGGCCGGGTTCACCGGTGTCATGGCGTTCTCCCTCGCCGAGGCGCTCTGGCTGGTCGGCGGCGGCACCCGGGACGTCCTCGTCGGCTACCCGACCGTCGACACCGACGCCCTCGCCCGGTGGGCTGCCGACCCCGTCGCCCGCCGCGAGATCACCCTCATGGCCGACGACGTCGCCCAGGTCGCGCTCGCGTCCGCGGCCCTGCGCGACGCCCCCGCCGCCGGACCGGCCGGCTCGGTCTGCCTCGACGTCGACTGCTCGCTCCGGCTGGGCGTCGGGCGGTGGCGGGCGCACCTGGGCACCCGCCGCTCGCCGCTGCGGACGGCCGCGCAGGTCGCGGACCTGGCCGCCGCCGTCGAGACCACCGAGGGGCTGCGCGTGCGCGGGCTGATGTTCTACGAGGCCCAGGTCGCCGGGCTGCCCGACGCGAGCCCGGCGGTGCGGGCCGTGAAGCGGCTGTCGGTCCCCGACGTCGACCGTCGCCGACGTGATGTGCTCGCCGCCGTGCGGACCGCCGTCGGCCGGGACGTCGAGCTCGTCAACGCCGGGGGCACGGGGTCGCTGGAGTCCTCCGCCGCCGGCACCGGGGTCACCGAGGTGAGCGCCGGGTCGGGCCTGTTCGTCCCCGGCACGTTCGACCACTACCGGTCCTTCGAGGCGCGTCCGGCCGCGTTCTTCGGCCTCGACGTGGTGCGCACCCCCGGACCGGGCTGGGCGACGGCGTTCGGCGGCGGGTACGTCGCCTCCGGCCCCGCCGGGCCGTCCCGCCTGCCCCGGGTGGCCACGCCCGGCTGGGCGCTGACGCGCCGCGAGGGCGCCGGCGAGGTGCAGACGCCGCTGCGGCTCCGGCGCGGCGGGCGCGACCTGCGCGTCGGGGACCGGGTCTGGTTCCGGCACGCCAAGGCCGGCGAGCTGATGGAGCGGTTCGCGGCGGTGCACCTCGTGCGCGGCGACGAGGTCGTCGGCACCGTGCCGACCTACCGCGGCGAAGGACAGGCCTTCGGCTGAGCCGGAGCAGGTCCTCGAGGACCTGACCGGTACCCTGGACCGGTGACCTTGCAGCTTTTCGACACCGCCACGCGCTCCGTGCGCGAGTTCGCACCTCGGACACCCGGCAAGGTCGGCATCTACCTCTGTGGCGCCACCGTCCAGTCGGCGCCCCACGTGGGCCACCTGCGCCCCGCCGTCGCCTTCGACGTGCTGCGCCGCTGGCTGACCCGGTCGGGGCTCGACGTGACCCTGATCCGGAACGTCACCGACATCGACGACAAGATCCTCGCCAAGGCCGAGGCCGCCGGCGTGGAGTGGTGGGCGCACGCCGCCACCTACGAGCGCGCGTTCACCGCCGCCTACGACGCCCTCGGCGTGCTGCCGCCCACCTACGAGCCCCGCGCCACCGGCCACGTGCCGCAGATGGTCGCGCTCATGCAGCGCCTCGTCGAGCGCGGGCACGCCTACAGCAGCAGCCCCGGCAACGTCTGGTTCGACGTCCGCTCCTGGCCCGCCTACGGCGAGCTGACCACCCAGCGGCTCGAGGACCTCAACCCCGAGGGCGGGGACGACGCCGTCACCTCCGAGAAGCGCGACCCGCACGACTTCGCGCTCTGGAAGGCGTCCCGCCCCGGCGAGCCCGAGACCGCCGCCTGGGACACGCCCTTCGGGCGCGGACGTCCCGGCTGGCACCTGGAGTGCTCGGCGATGGCGCACCGCTACCTCGGCGAGGCGTTCGACATCCACGGCGGCGGCCTCGACCTGCGCTTCCCGCACCACGAGAACGAGCAGGCGCAGTCGCGCGCCGCCGGGTACGGGTTCGCCGACCGCTGGATGCACTCCGCCTGGGTCACCCAGCAGGGCGTGAAGATGAGCAAGTCGCTCGGCAACGGGCTGCTCATGAGCGAGCTGCTCACCCAGGTCCCGGCCGCCGTCGTGCGCTACGCCCTCGTGGCCGTGCAGTACCGCTCCATGCTCGAGTGGAGCCCGGACACGCTCGACGAGGCCCGGGCCACGTGGGAGCGGCTGACCGGGTTCGTCGCCCGGGCGGGCGAGCGCGTCGGGGAGGTCCCGCGGGCGGAGGTCCTCGCCGCCGACCTGCCCGCCGGGTTCGTCACCGCGATGGACGACGACCTCAACGTGCCCGCGGCGCTCGCCGTCGTGCACGAGACGCTCAAGGCGGGCAACTCGGCGCTCGCCTCCTCCGACGACGCCGCGGCGCGCGACGCGCTCGTCGCGCTGCGGGGGATGCTGGACGTGCTCGGGCTCGACCCGGCCGACCCGCAGTGGGCCAGCGCCGCCGACACGCGCGTGGCCGACGCGCTCGACGCCGTCGTGCAGGCCGAGCTCGACGCACGCTCCGCGGCCCGGGCCGCCAAGGACTACGCCACGAGCGACGCGATCCGGGACCGCCTCGCGGCGGCCGGCGTCGTCGTGCAGGACTCACCGGACGGCGCCCGCTGGACGCTGGCCGACGCGAAGGGGGAATGATGGCGGGGAACTCGCAGCGACCCGGTGCCAAGCGCAAGGCGGGCACCAAGAAGGGCGCGCAGGTCGGCAGCGGCGGTCAGCGCCGCAAGGGCCTGCAGGGCAAGGGGCCGACGCCGAAGGCCGAGGAGCGCACGTACCACCCGGCGTACAAGCGCAAGGTCGCGGCCGAGAAGCGTGCCGCGGCGCAGGCGCCCACGGGTGCCCGCAAGGGCGTGGCCCGGGGCACGCGCAAGGCCACCGGCGGTGCGGAGGTCGTGGCCGGACGCAACGCCGTGCTCGAGGCGCTGCGCTCCCAGGTGCCGGTGACCGCCGTGCACCTGGCCGAGCGCATCGACCACGACGACCGCACCCGGGAGATCCTCGAGCTCGCCTCGATCCAGGGCGCCCAGGTGCTGGAGAGCTCGCGCGGGGCGCTGGACCAGCTCACCGAGGGGTCCGTGCACCAGGGTGTCGCCCTGGAGGTGCCGCCGTACGACTACGCGTCGGTCGACGACCTGCTCGACGCCGCGGCCGAGGCGGGGGAGCCGCCGCTCATCGTGGCGCTGGACTCGATCACGGACCCGCGCAACCTCGGGGCCGTGCTGCGCTCCGCGGGCGCGTTCGGTGCGCACGGCGTGCTGGTGCCGTCGCGGCGGACGGCGTCCGTGACGGCGTCGGCGTGGAAGGTGTCCGCCGGTGCCGCCGCGCGGGTGCCGGTCGCCAAGGAGACCAACCTGTCGCGCACGCTGGCCGACCTGAAGAAGTCGGGGCTGTTCGTCGTCGGGCTCGACGCCGGCGGCGACGTCGCCGTGCGCGACCTGGCGTTCGCCACGGACCCGCTGGTGGTCGTGGTCGGTTCCGAGGGCAAGGGGCTCTCGCGCCTGGTGCGCGAGACCTGCGACGCCGTGGCGTCGATCCCGATCTCGTCGGACGTGGAGTCGCTGAACGCCGGTGTCGCGGCCGGGATCACGCTGTACGAGGTCGCACAGGCCCGCGCCGCGAAGTAGGCAACCTCTCCGCGAGGTAGGCAACAAACTGCCGAGGTAGGCAACCTACTGCCGAGGTAGGCAAGGTTCCCGCGAGGTGGGCATCGGCCCCACCTCGGCCGGAGATTGCCTACCTGGCTGAGATCTTGCCTACCTCGGCAGTAACCTGCCTACCTGGCCGAAAAGTTGCCTACCTCGCGGTCAGTCGCGGTCGCCCGGCTCGGCCGCGGCGTAGTGGAAGTAGTCCGCCTCCGGCCCCTCGGGCGCGTCGCCCGGCTCCATGCCGAGGATCGCCTTCTCGTCCGGGCGGTAGCGCAGGACGTTCTTCACGTACGACGCCACGGTCTCCGGCATCGGGACGTCGTGCCCGGACTGCTCGGAGATGAACCAGCGGTGGTCGAGGATCTCGTGGTACAGCTGCGCCGGCTCGAGCTTGCGCCGCAGCTCGCGGGGGACCGCCCGGACCGTGGGGTGGAAGACGTTCTGCAGCCAGTCGTGGGCGACGAGCTGGGGGTCGTCCTCCTGCCGGTCCGTCGCCGCCTGGTACGAGTCCAGGTCGTTGAGCAGCCGCCGTGCCTGGTTGTCCTGCACGTCCAGCCCGGTCAGCTTCAGCAGTCGGCGGGAGTGGTGCCCGGCGTCGACCACCTGGGGCTGGATGCGCACCGTCGTGCCGTCGATGTCGGTGGTGATGTCGAGCTCGCCGACGTCGAACCCGAGGGCGTTGAGCCGCTCGATGCGGGCGGCGACGCGCCACCGCTCGTCGGCGGCGAAGGCCTCGACGCCGGTCAGGGCCTCCCACAGGTCCCGGTAGCGGTCGACCAGGGAGTTGCCGAAGGCCACCTCGTCGATCTCGCTGTCGAGCAGCTCGCCGGCCGCCAGGTCCATGAGCTCGCCGATGATGTTGACGCGGGCGATCTCGAGGTCGTGCTCGCGCTGGCCGCGCGTGAGCTCGCGGTGCAGGGCACCGGTCTCGGCGTCGACGAGGTAGGCGGCGAACTGCTCGGCGTCGCGGCGGAACAGCGTGTTGGACAGCGAGACGTCGCCCCAGAAGAAGCCCGCGAGGTGCAGGCGCACGATCAGGACGGCGAGCGCGTCGATGAGCCGGTTCGCGGTCTCGTCGCGCAGCCACTGGCTGAAGACCGACCGGTACGGCAGCGAGAACGCCAGGTGCTCGGTGACCAGGGCGGCCTCCAGCGGCTCACCGCTGTCGGACGTCCGACCGGTGACGACCCCGACGGGGCGCACCGACGGGATCTCGAGCTTGCGCAGCTGTCGCAGCATCCCGTACTCGCGGAAGGCGACGTCCTGGCTGATCTCCTTGATCGCCAGCACGCGGCCGTCGAGCCGGACGAAGCGGACCACGTGCCGCGAGATGCCTCGCGGCAGCGCCGCGAGGACGTCGGCCGGCCAGTCGATCAGCGGGAGGCGCCACGGCAGGTCCAGCAGCGCGGAGTTCGGGGTCGCGGAGGTGATCTTGAGCTGCTCCACGGCACCTCCAGGTCTGTTGCGGTTCCCCGCCACCAGCGACGAGGGACGGGCTGTCAGCCTAGACGACGACGGGGCGGGCCCGGCGCACCGGCCGGACCCGCCCCGTCGTGTCAGAGGTCAGCAGCTCACTTGCTGAGGCGAGCACCCGTCGACGGCGCGAAGACGTGCTCCTGGCCCTGCTTGATGGTGACGTGGATGGTGTCACCCTTCATCGGGACCTCGCGCGGGTCGATGCGCACGATGACCTGGTCCGAGGATCCGGAGTGCAGGTCGCCGGCCGAACCGTCCGACAGCAGCTCGCCGTAGACGAACGCGTCGGAGCCGAGCTCCTCGACGAGGTTGACCTTCACCTGGAAGGCGTCCTGCGAGTCGTCCTGCGCGATGTCGAGGGACTCGGGACGGAAGCCCACGACGACCTTGCCGTTGTCGGCGTCGGAGAGCTGGTCGAGCACGTCGCGCTCGAGCGCCACCGCGGCGTGGCCGACGACCGCCTTGCCGTCGCGGACCTCGAAGGTGCCGATGTTCATCGCCGGGGAGCCGATGAAGCCCGCCACGAAGGTGTTCGCCGGGGTGTCGTACATCTCGCGCGGGGTGCCGACCTGCTGCAGCAGACCGTCCTTGAGCACGGCGATGCGGTCGCCCATGGTCAGGGCCTCGGTCTGGTCGTGCGTCACGTAGACGGTGGTGACACCGAGGCGGCGCTGCAGCGAGGCGATCTGCGTACGGGTCTGGACACGCAGCTTGGCGTCCAGGTTCGACAGCGGCTCGTCCATGAGGAACACCTGCGGCTGACGCACGATGGCGCGGCCCATGGCGACACGCTGACGCTGACCGCCGGAGAGCGCCTTCGGCTTGCGGTCGAGGTACTCGGTGAGGTCGAGGATCTTGGCGGCCTCCTCGACCCGCTGGCGGATCTCCGCCTTCGGGGTGCCGGCGATCTTCAGCGCGAAGCCCATGTTGTCGGCGACCGACATGTGCGGGTACAGCGCGTAGTTCTGGAAGACCATCGCGATGTCGCGGTCCTTGGGCTGCACGTCGGTGACGTCGCGGTCGCCGATGTAGATGTGCCCGCCGTTGACGTCCTCGAGGCCCGCCAGCATGCGCAGCGAGGTGGACTTGCCGCAGCCCGAGGGGCCGACGAGGACGAGGAACTCGCCGTCCTCGACCTGCAGGTTGAGCTGGTCCACGGCCGGGCGCTCCGTGCCCGGGTAGACGCGCGTCGCGTGGTCATAGGTGACCGAAGCCATGATGATTCCCTCCACCGGCAGGTACGTGCCGGACGATCCGTTGTGGTCGGGTGTGCTGCGTTCACGACTGGCGTGTCAGCGGCGACACATTGTGTTGTGTGCGCGGCTTCGCCGGACCGTTCCGGCGGCGTCGCGCGGATCGATAGTACACGGCCGTGACCCGGATCACGCCATCGTGCAGGTCACACGTCCGGCGTCTCGGTGCCCGGCCGGCTCAGCGCGCCCCGAACGACGCGCGCAGCCGGTCCAGCACCGCCGCGACGTCGTCCGCTCCCGCGACGCGGTGCGGCGCGAGGGTGTCACCGTCGCCGACCTTGAGCGCCAGGTCCCCGGCCTCCAGCACGGCGAAGGCCTTCTCGTCGGTGGTGTCGTCCCCCGCGTACAGCACGCGCACGCGGCCGGTGCCGACGTCGTGCCCGACGACGTCGCGCAGCCGTTCCAGCGCCTCGCCCTTGGACGTGTGCAGCACCGCGATCTCGACGACGTCCTTGCCGTGCATCGCCTCCAGCCCAAGCCGGGCGGCGGCCGCGTCCGCGGCCTCGACCGCGGCCTCGGTGTCCTCCGTGCCGGCCAGGCGGGTGTGCAGGACGGCGGCGCTCGGCTTGTGCTGCACCCAGGCGCCCTCGCGGCCGGACACCGCCTCGTCCAGGGCGGCCCGCAGCGCGGTGAGCGTCTCGTGCTCCTCGGCCGTGAGCTCCAGGGGCACCGCCTCGAGCCCGTCGGAGGTCGCGTGCCCCGTCTGGGCGCCGTGGCTGCCCACCAGGTAGGAGCCGACCGGGGGAGCGGCGCGCAGCGCGAGGTCCTCCAGGTCCCGGCCGGAGACGAACGCCAGGCGCACCCGCTCCGCGGCCGTCGCCCCGAGGGCGTCGACGGCGTCCCGGGCGGCCGGGGTCATGCGCGAGGCCGTCGGGTCGTCCACCAGCGGGGCGAGCGTGCCGTCGAAGTCGAGGGCGACGAGCAGGGCCGCGCCGTCGTCGGCGGCGAAGCGGTCCAGCGCGCCGAGCAGGGTCTCCGCCAGGTCGTGGTCGTGGTCGTGCCGATCAGACATAGGTGTCGCGGGCGGGGACGGCGGTGAGCACCCCGAGGAACGACTTCGACCACTTGGCGACGTCGTCGCCCATGACCTTGCGGCGCAGGTTCCGCATGCGGCGACGCTTCTCCTTGGCCGGCATCTCGGCCGCGGCGACGATGATGTTCTTCATCCCGTCGATGTCATGCGGGTTGCACAGCAGCGGCCCGGGGGCGAGCTGGTCGGCGGCGCCCGTGAACTCGCTGAGCACCAGCACGCCGCCCAGGTCGGAGCGGGCCGCGATGTACTCCTTGGCGACGAGGTTCATGCCGTCGCG
This sequence comes from Isoptericola haloaureus, assembly GCF_036689775.1. Classification (NCBI taxonomy): domain Bacteria; kingdom Bacillati; phylum Actinomycetota; class Actinomycetes; order Micrococcales; family Promicromonosporaceae; genus Isoptericola; species Isoptericola haloaureus. The sequence continues at coordinate 16,304 of NZ_JBAGLP010000110.1, forward strand.
CAGCGAGGTGACGAGCATGACGTCGGCGGCCAGGTACAGCGCCGCCATCTCCTCGGGCGGGTAGGAGTGGTGCAGGTAGTGGATGGCCGAGTGGCCCAGCTCGCCGAACTCGCCGTTGACGCGCCCGACGAGGATCTCCACGTGCTGGCGCAGCTCCTGGTAGGCGCCGACGTTCTCCCGCGACGGGCTCGCGACCTGCACCAGCGTGGTGTTCGCGGCGTCGATGCGGCCGTCCTGGAGGATCTCGCCGTAGGCCTTGATCCGGTGCCGGATGCCCTTGGTGTAGTCGAGCCGGTCCACGCCCAGCATGACGACCTCGGGGTCGCCCAGGTCGGCGCGGATCTCCTTGGCGCGGGCCTGGATCTCCGGCTTGCGGGCGAGCTCGTCGAAGTGCTGGGTGTCGATCGAGATGGGGAACGACGCCGCCCGGACGCGCCGGCCCGGCGTCGCGTCGTCGGACCCCATCGAGATGATCGAGCCACGGGTCGGGTGGTCGGTGAGCCGGCGCACGGCCCGCACGAAGTTCGAGGCGTCACCGCCGCGCTGGAAGCCGATGAGGTCGGCGCCGAGCAGGCCCTCGACGATGTTCTTGCGCCAGGGGAGCTGCTGGAAGAGCTCCACGGCGGGGAAGGGGATGTGGTCGAAGAACCCGATGCGCAGGTCGGGGCGCAGCTCGCGCAGCATCTTCGGCACGAGCTGGAGCTGGTAGTCGTGCACCCACACCACGCCGCCGCGCGCGGCCTGGGCGGCGGCCGCCTCGGCGAAGCGCTGGTTGACCTTGCGGTAGGCGTCCCACCACTGCCGGTGGTAGGTCGGCGGCGCGATGACGTCGTGGTACAGGGGCCAGAGGGTGTCGTTCGAGAACCCCTCGTAGTACTTGTTGATCTCGCTGGCCGACAGTGTCACCGGGACCAGCAGCATGCCGTCGGCCTCGAAGGGCTCGTGCGCCAGGTCGGGGGCGCCGGACCAGCCGACCCACGCGCCGTCGTTCTCCCGCATCACCGGCTCGAGGGCGGTGACCAGGCCGCCGGGCGACCGCTTCCAGTCGAGGTTCCCCTGGTCGTCGACGGCGAAGTCCACGGGGAGCCGGTTCGCGACGACGACGAGGTCGTAGCCGGGTGACTCGGTGCTGCCGGTCGTGCTGCTGGACGATCCCTGACCTGTCAAAGGTGTTCTCTCCCAAGGTTGGTGGACGCCGACCCGATGCACAGGGTAGTGCGGAGTCCTGGGCGCACCTTATCCAGGCTCTCGCGGCGACGCGCGGGGTGAACCGCGGCGGGCCGGGGCGCGCAGCCGGTGGCGCGACGCTACGGTGTCCGTCATGGCTGTGGGTGACGACGCGGAGGTACTGACCCAGGAGACGGCCGCGCCCGGACCGGACGGTGGTCTGGCCCCGGGGACGGACGTCGGCGGGTACACCGTCGTCGCCGCGCTCGGCCGCGGTGCCATGGGCGCCGTCTACGAGGCCCGGGACGGCGCGGGTGAACGGGTGGCCCTGAAGGTCCTGCACGCCCACGTCGACGCCGACCCGGCCGGACGCCAGCGGCTGCGCCGCGAGGTCGCCGCCCTGCAGCGCCTGCGGCACCCTGCCGTGGCCCAGGTGCTCGACGCCGAGTTCGAGGGGCCGCACGCGTTCGTCGTCACCGAGCTCGTCGAGGGCCTCACCCTCGAGGAGGAGATCGACGCCCGCGGCCCGCTGGACGTGTCCGACCTGTTCTCCCTGGCCGACCAGCTCGCCGACGCCCTGGAGTCCGTGCACGCCGCCGGGGTCGTGCACCGGGACCTGAAACCCTCCAACGTGATGGTCACCGGGGACGGGCCCAGCCTCATCGACTTCGGGATCTCGCAGAGCTCCGGCGACACCCGGACCACGATCACGGGCTTCGTCATGGGGACCCCCGGCTACATCGCCCCCGAGCTGCTCGACGGCGGCGACCCGGTCCCGGAGACGGACTGGTGGAGCTGGGCAGCCCTGCTCGCGTTCGCCGCGACGGGCCGGTCGCCGTTCGGGGTGCGGCCCACCGACGTCGTGCTGCAGCGGTCCCGGCAGGGCCGCGCGGACCTCGTCGGGGTGCCGGCCCGCACGGCCCGTGCGCTGGCGGGTGCCCTGCAGCCCGACCCTGCCCAGCGGTGGGGTCCGACCGACGTCGTCCGCGCCATCCGCCGCGACCTCGAGGAGGGGGCCGGGGAGGTCGTCGACATCGAGGCGGACCCGCAGGCCACGCAGCGGATCGTCGTCGCGGCCGGTGCCGCGACGGCGGCGACGGCGGCCGGTGCCGTCGGCAGCGCCGGCACGCCGGAGGAGGGGTCGCCCGGGGCGGGCTCGCCGACCGCGTCGCCCGCACCCGACGAGACCGCCGTCGTCGGCCCGCCCGTGCCGCCGGCGGAGGTGCCGGCCGGCACCGCGCAGACCATGACCTCCGACGAGCGGGCCCGTGCCGGGGCGCAGGACGGCGCCACGCGCGCGATCCCGCTCGGCGAGGTGCGGTACCGGACGTACGAGGAGATCGCGGACGCGGCCGAGGACGTCGACCCCACCCCCGAGGAGCCGCAGGGCCCCTACGTCGCGCCGGTCCACCGGCGGCGGTGGGGCACCGTGCTCGCGCTCGGGGTGCCGTTCGTGGTGCTCGCGGCCTTCTACCCGCTGGTGGCGTTCGGGGCCCTGTGCGGGGTGACCGTGCTGTGCAGGATCGTGGGGACGTCGTCCCAGCGGTTCCACGAGCGGCGCGAGCGGCGCGGGGTGCGGTCCTCCGACGGCTGGGTGGCCGGCCTGCTGCTGCCGTACCACGCCGTGATCGGCGCCCTCGGGGTCATCCCGGCGGCGGTGGTCGGCGGCTGCGTCGGCCTGCTGGCGATGATGGGCGGCTACTGGCTGTTCGGGGACGGCAACTGGATCGTGGCGCCGCTGGAGGACGTCGAGTCCCGGTCCGTCGGCGGACGCAACGCGCCCATCGTCTTCGCCGGGGTGCTCGCGGGGGCGATGCTGCTCGCCGTCGTGGCGACCTGGTTCGGTCCGGCCGGTCGCACCGCCCGCGACGGCGCCCGGCGGCTGCTCAACAACCTCGCTCCGGGGCTGGTGGGGGCCGTCGTCGTGATCGCGATCTGCCTGGTCGGTTCGTGGGTGCTGTACTCCGAGCTGCTCGCCGACCCCGTCGAGATCGTCTGGTGGCCGATGGACGGGCCGCCGTCACTGTTCTGAGACCTGTTTCCCAGGTTCCGTCCAGGTTCTCTTCCTAGCGTCGTGGCGCGGGCAGCGCGCCCGCGCGCCCCGGTCACCCTCCCGGCCGCACCGGTAGGCTGGCCGCCGGATCGCCCCGCCCGTCACGACCCGAAGGACCCGCACCGAGATGTCCAACAAGCAGAACAAGGCGCAGCGCCGTGACGAGGCCCGTGCCCAGGCGCTCGCCATCCAGCAGCAGCAGGCGCAGCGCGACCGCCGCAACCGGCTGATCGTCTTCGGCGCGCTCGGCGTGGCCGTCGCGGCGCTGGTCGCCGTCGCCGTCTTCATCCTGATGAACGAGGCGGAGCGGACGGCCGTGGACGACGTCCCGCTCGCCGAGGTCGAGAACGTGCCGGCGACGGCGCTCGAGGGCGGCGGCATCCCCGTCGGCTCGGATCTCGTGGCCGGCGGCGAGAACGAGGGCGGGCCCGTCGTCGACGAGTACCTCGACTACATGTGCCCCATCTGCGGCCAGTTCGAGGACATCAACGGCGCCGACGTCGAGACCATGCTCACCGAGGGCGACGCGACCGTCGTCTTCCACCCGGTGTCGATCCTGGACCGGATGTCCAGCGGGTCGGACTTCTCGACGCGCTCGGCCTCGGCGGCGTACTGGGTGGCCGACCGCGCGCCGGAGTCCTTCTACGCCTTCAACGAGGCGCTGTTCGCCAACCAGCCGTCGGAGAACACCTCCGGGCTGAGCGACGACGAGATGGCCGCGATCGCCGAGCAGGCCGGCGTCCCGGCCGACGTCGCCGCCGGCATCGCCGACGGGACGGCCCGCGCCACCTTCGGCCAGTACGTGTTCTCGCTGACGAATGAGGCCTCGGCCAACGAGGACCTGTGGAACGCCAACGGCGGCTTCGGCACGCCGACCATCCTGGTGGACGGCGAGCGCTTCGAGACCTGGAACCAGCCCGGTGCGCTGCTCGCGGCGGTCCAGGGCGGCGGTGCCGCGGGCGACACGGCGACCGAGGACGAGTCCGCCGACGAGTAACCCCTTCGCTGTGGGTATGAAATATGCAGCCTGAGCGCGAGCCGGGCTGCATATTTCATGCCCACAGCGCTTCGGCGGGGCCGTCGTGCTCGGTACGATGGGTCCCGCCTCGCCGCCTTAGCTCAGCTGGTAGAGCTCCCGTCTTGTAAACGGAAGGTCGTCGGTTCGAACCCGACAGGCGGCTCCACGCCTCCCGGCGCCGCGCGGGTCCCCGTCCCGGACGGGTCCTGAGCCAAGCTCAGCGCTCCGACGGGGGCCACGGCAGCGGCGTCGGCCACTTCGGCGCCCGTCCGTCGCCGCTGGAGGTGCCCCGCAGCCGCCGCTGCACCCACGGCATCACGTGCGCCCGCGCCCACTGGGCGTCCTCGCGGGCCCGCTCGCGCAGACGCCGCGCCGTGGCGGCCGGCAGCGCGTCGTCGAAGGTGTCGTCGTCGGGTGCGAGGCCGAGCCCGACCAGGGCGGCGTTCGCCACGCGGCGGTGTCCCTCGTCGGTGAGGTGGATGCGGTCGTCGGACCACAGGCGCCAGTCGTGCAGCGCGCCGAGGCCCCAGTTGTCCAGCACGTACGCGCCGTGCCGCCGCGCGATCGACCAGATCGTGGCGTTGTACTGCCCGACCCGGCCGCTGGTGAGGCTCAGGGCGCCGCCGGCCCGGAAGCCGGTGCCCATCAGCACGTCCGCCCCGGACGCGCGCAGGCGGGCGACGGACTCCTCCAGGGTCGCGGTCAGCCCGTCGATGTCCGCCTGGGGACGCAGGATGTCGTTGCCGCCGCCGACGATCGAGACGAGGTCCGGCTGCATCGCGAGGGCGACGTCGAGCTGCTCGTCGACGATCTGGCGCAGCTTCTTGCCGCGGATCGCGAGGTTGGCGTACTCCAGACCCTCGTCGCCCCGGCGCTCGGCCAGGTGGTCGGCGAGCCGGTCCGTCCAGCCGCGCTGCACCGCGGTCGTCTCGGTGCCGGCGGGGGCGCGGGTGCCGTCGTCGTACGGGTACGGGTCCCACAGGCCCTCGGAGAACGAGTCGCCGATCGCGACGTAGCGGGACCACGGGGGGATGCTGTCGTGCGAAGCCACGCGACCATTCTGCACCCGTTCGCGCCGACGGTTGCTCAGGGCAGTCGCCAGTCCACGGGTGTCCCGCCCTGCTGCTCGAGCAGGTCGTTGACGCGCGAGAACGGCTTCGAGCCGAAGAACCCGCGGTAGGCCGCCAGCGGGCTGGGGTGCGCCGACTCCACGGTCGGGGTGCCGCCGAGCCAGGGTGTGAGCGACGCCGCATCGCGGCCCCACAGAATCGCCACCAGGGGGCCGCCGCGGGCCACCAGCGCCTTGATCGCCGCCTCGGTGACCTGTTCCCAGCCCTGGCCCCGGTGCGACGCCGGCCGGCCCGGCTGCACCGTCAGCACCCGGTTGAGCATCATGACGCCCTGGTCCGCCCACGGGCTCAGGTCGCCGGTGCTCGGTGCCGGTGCGCCGACGTCGTCGGCGAGCTCGGTGAAGATGTTGACCAGCGACTTCGGCAGCGGTCGCACGTCCGGCTGGACCGAGAACGACAGTCCCATGGGGTGGCCGGGCGTGGGGTACGGGTCCTGGCCCACCACCAGCACCCTGACGTCCGCGAGCGGACGCCGGAACGCCGCGAAGACGTCGCCCGGGGCCGGCAGGTACTGGCGGCCGGCGGCGACCTCGGCGCGCAGGAAGTCGCCCATGGCGTGGATCTGCGGCTCGACGTCGGCCAGGGCGGCGGCCCAGTCGGGCGCCATGACCTGGTCCAGCGGCGGGCGGCCCGACGGCGGGGCTCCGGGGGCGGGGGGGCCCGACGGCGGCGCCGCGGGGGGCGCGGGCGGTGCGGTGGCGGCAGTGTCCGGCGTCGTCTCCACGACGGCGACGCTAGCAGGGCCCGGGCGAGGGGCGACGCGCGGGCCGCGGCTCCCCGGGACGACGTCCGAAGTGCCCCATACTGGGGCGCATGAGCGAGATGCTGGTCCACGAGGTCGACTCCACGCAGGCTCCGTCGTCGGACGCCGCCGCGGCGCTGTCCGACCGCGACCGCGAGATCCTCGCCTTCGAGAAGCAGTGGTGGAAGTACGCCGGCTCCAAGGAGCAGGCCGTGCGCGAGCTGTTCGACCTGTCCGCGACGCGCTACTACCAGGTGCTCAACGCGCTGATCGACACCCCCGAGGCGCTCGCCCACGACCCGATGCTGGTCAAGCGGCTGCGCCGCATGCGGTCGACCCGTCAGCGCGCGCGCAGCTCGCGTCGCCTCGACGGCACGCGGGGCTGACGCCACGGCGCTGAACAGGTTTGGCACGGTGCTGAACAAGCTCTGTACTCGTGCCCATCTCGACCCGCTACCCTGTGCGGCGTGACGAAGAGCCACTACCCGTACCCGCCCGACGAGTTCGACGTCCGCGGTCCCGAGGGGTCGCCCGTGGGCGTGCACCGCGAGCCCCGCAGCGGGTGGAGCTCTGCCTGGCCGTTCCTGCTGGTCGCCGTCGTGTTCGCCGGGCTGGCGGTCGGCATCGTGTCCTTCCTGTCCGACGGCCGGGGCACCGAGAACCCGCCGGCCGCGCAGCAGGAGTCGGCCGCGCCGGAGACCTCCGCCAGCCCGGAGTCGTCCGAGGGCGAGGGTTCCGGCGAGGGGTCCGGCGACGGGTCGACCGAGGGGTCCGGCGAGGGCGAGTCCACCGAGGAGCCCACGGAGGAGCCGACGGAGGAACCGGCCCCCGAGCCGAACTACGACGCCTTCGTCCGCGTGCTCAACGCGGCCGGCACCCCGGGCCTGGCCGGCGCCAACGCCGACGTCCTCGTCGGTGAGGGGTACACCAACGTCTCGCCGGAGGACTACCCGGAGGGCCAGACGCCGCCCGAGGTCGACACGATCTGGTACGCGACGGCCGAGGACGAGGACACGGCGCTCGCGGTGGCGAGCTCCTTCGGCATCCCCGCCGAGAACGTCACGGAGGTCGCCGTGGCCAGCGGTGACGTGCTCGCCATCCTGCACGAGATGCCGTAGCACCCACGCGTCCCCCGCGGGGGAGCGGAGGCCGGTGCCCGACGACGCCCCACGCGTCGCGGGTGCCGGCCTTCGTCGTTGGCGGGGGGACGCGCTGTCTCCGCGCGCGGCGCCCGCTGCCCGGGCCGTGCCGCCCCCGCGCGGCGGACGGACGTCCCGGATCTGCGGGTTTCGGGTCGGACATCCCGTACGACCGGGACGCGCGTCGGGCCGGGGGTGACCGCCGCTGTGCGCCGCGGGCGAACATCTTGCACTCTCGGGGTGAGAGTGCCAATAATGTCTTAGCACTCTCGACTGTCGAGTGACAGTCGACCCGGAGTGACCCACTCGGTCGAACGGTGAGGCTCGCCTCCGCGCGTGATGTGAACGCACGGGGACGGGTCGTCCGTCGCGGGCACCGGCAGACCACTGACACGCCACAGCGGAGGATCAATCCCCATGGCCAAGATGATTGCGTTCGACGAGGAAGCTCGTCGGAGCATGGAGCGCGGGCTCAACCAGCTCGCCGACACCGTCAAGGTGACGCTCGGCCCCAAGGGTCGCAACGTCGTCCTGGACAAGAAGTGGGGCGCCCCCACGATCACGAACGACGGTGTCTCCATCGCCAAGGAGATCGAGCTCGAGGACGCCTACGAGAAGATCGGCGCCGAGCTCGTCAAGGAGGTCGCCAAGAAGACCGACGACGTCGCGGGTGACGGCACCACCACCGCCACCGTGCTGGCCCAGGCGCTCGTGCGCGAGGGTCTGCGCGTCGTCGCCGCCGGTGCCAACCCGATCGCCGTCAAGCGCGGCATCGAGAAGGCGACCGCCGCGGTGACCGAGCAGCTGCTCAACGCCGCCACCGAGGTCGAGACCAAGGAGCAGATCGCGGCCACGGCCGGTATCTCCGCGGGCGACCCGGCGATCGGCGAGCTCATCGCCGAGGCCCTCGACAAGGTCGGCAAGGAGGGCGTCGTCACCGTCGAGGAGTCGAACACCTTCGGCCTCGAGCTCGAGCTCACCGAGGGCATGCGCTTCGACAAGGGCTTCCTCGCCCGCTACTTCGAGACGGACCCGGAGCGCCAGGAGGCCGTCCTCGAGGACCCGTACGTCCTGATCGTCGAGTCGAAGATCTCGAACGTCAAGGACCTGCTGCCGCTGCTCGACCAGGTCATGAAGACCAACCGGTCGCTGCTGATCATCGCCGAGGACGTCGAGGGCGAGGCCCTGGCGACCCTGGTGCTGAACAAGATCCGCGGCACCTTCAAGTCCGTCGCCGTCAAGGCCCCGGGCTTCGGCGACCGCCGCAAGGCCATGCTGCAGGACATCGCGATCCTGACCGGCGGCCAGGTCATCACCGAGACCGTCGGCCTCAAGCTGGAGAACGCCACGCTCGAGGAGCTCGGCCAGGCGCGCAAGGTCGTCGTCACCAAGGACGAGACCACGATCGTCGAGGGTGCCGGCGACGCCGACCTCATCGAGGGCCGCGTCCAGCAGATCCGCTCCGAGATCGACAAGTCGGACTCCGACTACGACCGCGAGAAGCTCCAGGAGCGCCTCGCCAAGCTGGCCGGCGGCGTGGCCGTCATCAAGGCCGGCGCGGCCACCGAGGTCGAGCTCAAGGAGCGCAAGCACCGCATCGAGGACGCCGTCCGCAACGCGAAGGCTGCCGTCGAGGAGGGCATCGTCGCCGGTGGTGGCGTCGCGCTGCTGCAGGCCGGTGCCGTGGCGTTCGAGAAGCTGGAGCTGGACGGCGACGAGGCGACCGGTTCGCAGATCGTCAACGCGGCGATCTCGGCCCCGCTGAAGCAGATCGCCATCAACGCCGGCCTCGAGGGCGGCGTCGTGGCGGAGAAGGTCAAGAACCTCCCCTCGGGCCACGGCCTGAACGCCGCGACCGGCGAGTACGAGGACCTGCTGGCCGCGGGCGTCAACGACCCGGTCAAGGTCACGCGCTCGGCGCTGCAGAACGCCGCGTCCATCGCCGCGCTGTTCCTCACCACCGAGGCGGTCGTCGCCGACAAGCCGGAGCCCGCCGCGGCGCCGGCCGGTGACGGCGGCATGGGCGACATGGGCGGCATGGGCTTCTGATCCCGACGCGCCCGGCGCGGTCCTGACCGCGTCTCGCTGCACGACGGCGGCCGGTCACCTCTGCGGAGGTGGCCGGCCGCCGTCGTGCGTGGAGCCCTCGTCGTTGTGGGCATGAAATATGCACCCCGGACGACGTCCGAGGTGCATATTTCATGCCCACAACGGTGGGTGCGGGGCGGTGGTGCGGGGATCGGGGGTCAGCGGGTCGCGAAGAGGCGGGTCGCCTGGCTCTCCGCGTCGGAGTAGGTCTGCGACGCCGCCTGCAGAGCGGTGGTGACCGAGTCCAGGGCGGTCTCGACCTGGGTCTGGGCAGACTGCCACTGCGTCATCACGCCGGCGAACGACGTCGCCGCGCTGCCGTGCCAGCTCGCCTGGAGATCCTGCAGGTGACGCATCATCGCGCCGACCTCGGCGCGGATCGCTCCGACGGAACCGTTCACCGCCGCGCTCGCCTGCGCCACCCGATCGCTGTCGACCTCGTATCGCACGTGCTGCTCCTTCGTCGTGGGTCCCGGTGGACCGGGCTGCTCACGACGCTAGGCGGGTGCGTGCGGGCGCGCCGCCGTCGTCCACAGCCTGTGGAAGACGGCCTACCTCGCCGAGAGGTTGCCTACCTCGGCCCGGACTTGCCTACCTCGGCCCGAACTTGCCTACCTCGGCGAGGGGCGGCTGCGGGGGCTACTACTGGCGGGCCGGCCCCGCGGGGGTCTGGGCCTCGAGCCGACGACGCTCCTTGACCAGCCGGTGGAGCTCCGCGTCGAGGTTCTGCCGGGCCGGCTCCTCCCACGTCAGCCCCAGCGGGCTGACGAAGAGCTGCGGCCGCCCGAGCAGCTTCGAGATCACCTTGATCCGCGCGTCGAGGTAGTCCGGCAGCGGGATGTGCGCGTACTCGGCGCGGATCGCCGCCACGTACTCCTTGTAGCGCTGCGGCTCCGCGGCCAGCATGCCGAGGTCGGCGTCGTTGAGCACCGCCGAGTCGAAGTCCCCCGGCAGCGCCTTGTGGCGGGCCATGGTCTCGACCAGCTCGGCGACGCGATCGGCCCGCGGGGCGGGCACTCCGAGCCCGGTGAGCTGGTCGCGTGCCAGCTCGGCGCTCAACGTGGTCTGCTCGCCGCCGCGCGTCGCGTAGGCGATCTTGCGGTCGGCGTCGAACACGGCGCCGTGGTACCAGGCCGCGAGGCGGACCAGGTCCGGCTCGTGCGTCTCGTGCGCGAGCTCGTCGACCCGGTGCAGGACGGCGGCGAGATGGCGCAGGTTGTGGAAGTGGCGATCCGTCTCCGACCATCGGTCGATGAGCTCGGTCCCGACCGCTCGGACGTCGTCCTCCGAGGCGGTGGCGCCGGCTCCGTGACACGTCCGGACGAACGCGGAGAGGAACCACTGTGGTGCGTCGGCGTGGAGCACGCCCATCGCTATCAAGACCTTCACCTAGGGGCCGGATGTTGTGACCAGCCGTAGTTCCAGATTACGCCGCCCCACCGACGTTGCCGGAGAGGCGACCCGGAACCAGGCCGTCACGCATCGTAGCCGCCCGCGCGCGGAAGCTGAACCCGCACGGTCAGACCGCCCCCGGGCGTCTCGTGCACCGACGAAGACCCCCCGTGGGCCCCCAGGATCGCGGCCACGATCGCCAGGCCGAGGCCCGAGCCCCCGGACTCCCGGTTGCGCGAGGAGTCGGCCCGGTAGAACCGTTCGAAGATCTTGTCCGCCTGCTCCGCGGAGACCCCCGGTCCGTGGTCGCGGACCTCGACCACGGCGTCGCCCTCGGGCGACGTGCCCACGGCCAGCTCTGCCGGCGAGCCGGCCGGCGTGTGCCGGGCGACGTTGCCCACCAGGTTGGTCAGCACCTGCCGCAGCCGGTCGGCGTCACCCGTGACCGGCAGGGCCGACGGCGGGGGGTCGCCGGGCCGCAGCCCGGTCACGTGGACGGAGCGTCCCGGGTCCAGGGCGTGCAGGTCCTGGGCGGTGTCCCGTGCCAGGGCGGCCAGGTCCACGGGCTCCCGGCGCAGCGGACGGCCCTCGTCCAGCCGGGCGAGCACCAGCAGGTCGTTGACCAGCGAACCCATCCGGCGTGCCGAGTCCTCGATCCGGCCCATGGTGTCCTCGACCTTGTCGGGCGAGTCCAGGGCGCCCATCCGGTACAGCTCGCCGTACCCCTTGACGGTGGCCAGCGGCGTGCGCAGCTCGTGGCTGGCGTCGGAGACGAACCGGCGCATGCGCTGCTCCGAGGCCTCCTGCGCGGCGAACGCCGCCTCGATCTGGGTGAGCATCGCGTTCAAGGACAGCGAGAGCGACCCGACCTCGGTGCTGGCGGGCTGGTCCTCCGGCACGCGCTGCGACAGGTCGCCCTCGGCGATCGCGGCCGCCGTCGCCTCGATCCGGCGCAGCGGCCGGAAGGCGCGCTGCACGAGCCACAGCGCCAGGGCCCCGCCGAGCAGCACGATGCCGAGGCCGATCCACAGCAGCGAACGGCCCAGGTACTCGCTCGTCTCCTCGACGTCCGCCATCGGCAGCGCGACGTAGGCGGCGCCCTGCACCTCCGCCCCGCGGAACGGGCTGCACGGGATCGACACGACACGCCACTGGGACGGGTCGCCGCCGCCGGAGGAGCCCACCGTGAACGGCTTGATCCCGCGGGCCACGACGGTGTCGAGCGACTCGTCGGGGATCTCCGGCTCGCCGAAGCGGTCGAGGGTCTCCTCCCAGCCCACCGGGCCGCCGTCGAGCCCGTTGCAGCTGCGCAGCGTCACCGCGTAGTCGCTGGGGATGCGCTGGCCGCCCTCGGCCGGGTTCAGCGTCGTCAGGCGCGCCACGCTCTGGGCGGACTGGGTGAGCTGGCTGTCCAGCTCGTCGACGAGGTAGTTCGACACCACCGTCCGGGTCGTCAGCCCGGCCAGCACGAGCCCGGCGCCGAGCAGCAGGACGATGATCGCCACCAGGCGGACGCGCAGGGGCGTGCGCGCGACCCAGCTCCAGCGGCGCCCGCTGTCGGGACGCGGGTCGGTCATCGCGGCGTGGTCCGCAGCAGGTAGCCCACGCCCCGCTTGGTGTGGATGAGGGCCGGGAGGTCGACGTCGGCGCCGTCGGGTCCGGGGACCGTCACGTGGTCGATCTTGCGGCGCAGGTAGGAGATGTAGGACTCGACGATGTTGGCGTCCCCGCCCCAGTCGTACTGCCAGACGTGGTCGAGGATCTGCGCCTTGGACAGCACCCGGCCGGCGTTGAGCATGAGGTAGCGCAGCAGCTTGAACTCGGTGGGGGAGAGGTCGATCTCCACCCCGGCGCGGTGCACCTCGTGGGAGTCCTCGTCGAGCTCCAGGTCCCCCACGCGCAGCACGGCGTCGTCCTCGGGCTCGCCGCCGGCCGTGCGGCGCAGGACGGCGCGGATGCGCGCCACGACCTCCTCGAGGCTGAACGGCTTGGTCACGTAGTCGTCGCCGCCGACCGTCAGCCCCTGGACCTTGTCCTGGGTGTCGTCGCGCGCGGTCAGGAACAGCACCGGTGTGTGCCGACCGGTGGCACGCATGCGTCGGGTGACGGTGAACCCGTCCATGTCGGGCAGCATCACGTCGAGCACCACCAGGTCCGGCTCGGTGTCCCGCACCAGCTGCAACGCACCGGCCCCGTCCTCGGCGGCGTGCACCTCGAAGCCGGCGAAGCGCAGCGACGTGGACAGCAGCTCGCGGATGTTCGGCTCGTCGTCGACCACGACGAGGCGTGCCTCGGGTGCGTTGGCGTCGGTGGTGGCCATGACTCCAGTGTGCGCCGTGGGGCTGGAAGTTTCCTGAACGCCGGCCCGGTCCGCGGTACGGGCAGCACGCGCCGCACGGTGCCCGACGTCGGTAGGCTCGATCCGGCAACCACCACCAGGGAGGACACCCTCGTGACCCAGCAGTCCCCGCCTGAGCAGCCCGTCCGTCCCGTCGGTCGCGGACCCGTGGTGCGCCGTTGGGTCGCCGGCGCGATGGTCGTGATCACCACGTTGCTGGTGGTGGCCTCCTGCCTCGCCCTGTGGGCCCACCGCACGGTGCTCGACACCGACCAGTTCATGGACACCGTCGAGCCCGCGCTCGACGACCCGGCGTTCTACGACGCCCTGGCCGACACCGTCTCCGACGAGGTGCTGCTCGCGCTCGACCTCGACACCCGGGTCGCGGAGCGTCTCGACCAGCTCGACGCCGCGCTCGTGGCAGCCCTGGCGGCCCGTGTCGACGTCGAACCCGGTCCGCTGCTGGAGGCGCTGGGCGGGCAGGTCGAGCGGCCGTCGCTCGCCGCCCTGACCCCGTTGATCGTCGAACCGCTCGAGGACCGGGTCGACTCCGCGGTGGACCGCGCCCTCACCTCCGACGCCGTCGCGGACCGGGTGCCGCAGCTCGTGGAGAGTGCGCACGCCGGGGTGGTCGCCGTGGCACGGGCCGACGTCGACGAACGACCGAACGTCTACCTGACCGACGACGCCGTCATGCTCAACACGTTGCCGCTGGTCGCCGACGCGCTGCGCGAGGCGCTCGGGGAGGCGGGGGCCGTCGTCGGCGACCTCCCCGTGCCGGACGCGGTGTCCGAGCGAGCGCCGGAGGCGCGGGAGCAGCTCGTCGAGGCGCTCGGCCGGCAGCTCCCCGAGGGCTTCGGCCAGGTGGAGCTGATGGACCGGGAGACCTTCGACGGGGTCCAGGGCGCCGTGACGATCGTGGACCGGGCCGTCTGGGCGCTGGTGGCGCTGACGGTGCTGGCGATCGTGGCCACGGTGTGGGTCGCGCCGGACCGGCGCCGCGGCGCCGTCCAGCTCGCCCTCGGGGTGCTCGCCGGCGTCGTCGTGGTCACGGCGCTCGTCGCCCAGCTGCGCACCCTGGTGGTGGACGTGGCGCGCACCGCGGACGGCGAGCGGGTCGCGACCACCCTCTACGAGGCCGTCGCCGGGGAGATCCACCAGATCTTCTGGCTCGTGGGTGTCGTCGCGGTCGTGACCGTCGTGGTCGGCGTGCTGCTCGGTCGTCCGCGCTGGCTGGTCGCTGCGGGCCGCCGCTGGCCGTGGGTGGCCACGGTCACCGCTCAGGACGGCCGGCTCGCCCGCTGGGTCGGCGCGCACGCCGACGCGCTGCGCGTCGCCGTGCTGGTCGCGGCCGTCCTCGTCGTGGTCCTGACCGGATTCCTGTGGGTGGTGCTCGTGCTGACCGTCCTGGGCGCGATCGCGGCGCTGTGGGCGATCACGATCGCCCAGCGGTCCGCGGCGCTGCCCGGCGAGCGCCGACGGGACGTGCCCGCCGACGTCGCGTAGCGCGACGGCGCGGCCCCCGGTCCGGGGGACCCGGGCGGCCCGGGGGCCGCGGGCCCGGTCGGACGCCGGTCAGAGGAAGCGCAGCGGGTCGAACTCGTCGATCGGGATGATCCGCACGCGCGGCAGCGGGCTCGTGAACGCGTCCACGTCGCCCTCCAGGTCGAAGATCTCCAGGCCGGAGGCGGTCAGCCCCGCGAGCTGCATGTTGACGAACTCGCGGAACGCCAGCAGGCCGACCCGCCGGTCCTCGTCGAGGAGCCGCTCGATCTGCGGCAGGAAGTCGCCGTCGTGGCTGGCCAGCAGCACGTCCGCGTCGCGGTCGGCGATGGCCTCCAGGGTGCGCTGGATTCCGACGTCGACGACCTTCTCGTCCCCGCTGGCGGCCAGCGGGATCGGACGGTAGCCCATCGCCAGCAGCGCCTGGACGAACGACATCGGCATCTGGCCGTTGGTGGCGTTGAGGAAGAACAGGGGGACGACGTCCTGCCCCCAGACACGCTGGGCGAACCCGGTGATCCGGTCCCAGCGGGGCCGCTCCTCGGGGTTCGGGCGGCGGTTGAGGACGTTCATGCCGAGGGTGGCGTCGATGTTCTCGCCGTCCACCAGCAGGTAGGTGGTGCGCGCGGTGCCGCGCGCCGGCACGGTGGTCGGCTCGGAGAAGGGGGAGGCCATGGACACAGCGTACGCGCGGGGGCGTGACCGGGGGGGGTGACCGACGGGCGCGTGCGGAGTAGTCTCGTCGCTCGTGTCCGAGTTCGAGTTCTCCGCGGTGCCTCGAGTCGCCGTCCTGCAGCACAGCTCCGACGTCCCCGTCGACCGGTGGCGGTCGGCGCTCGGCGACACCCGCGTGGTCCGGCTGTTCGCCGGCGAGCCCGTCCCGACGCTCGCGGAGTGCGGCGACGGACTCGTGGTGCTCGGCGGACAGATGAACGCCTACGCCGACGACGAGGCTCCCTGGCTGCCCGGCGTCCGGTCGCTCCTGGCCGAGGCCGTCGCCGCCGACCTGCCCACCCTCGGGATCTGCCTCGGGGCGCAGCTCCTGGCCGTCGCCGGCGGTGGGAGCGTGACGGTGGCCGCCCCGCCCGGGCGCGAGGCCGGCGTCGTCCCCGTCCACTGGCGCACCGAGGCCCTCGCCGACCCCGTCGTCGCCCCGCTCGCGCGGGCCGCCGGCGCCGAGGACACCGAGGACCTCGACGGTCGGGGCGCTGCGACGTCCTTCGTGCAGATGCACGCCGACGCCGTGATCGAGCCGCCGCAGGACGCGCAGTGGCTGGCGTGGTCGGAGATGTACCCCTACCAGGCGTTCCGGTGGGGGTCGGCGCTCGGCGTGCAGTTCCACCCCGAGGCCGGCCCGACGACGGCGGTGCGCTGGGCGCTCGCGCACGTCGACGTGGAGACGGCCGCCGTGCACGCGCAGATGGTCGAGCACGACGCCGAGCTCGCGCGCTCGGGGGCGATGCTGGCCGAGGCGTTCCTGGGCCAGGTGGCCGCCGGCGTCGGACGCGGCGCCGATGCACGGGCCGACGACGCGGGTGCGGACGACGCGGGTGCCGACGACGCGGGTGCGGACGACGCGGGTGCCGACGCCGAGGCCGCCTGACGCCCTCCCGCGAGGTAGGCAACTCTCCGTCGAGGTAGGCAATTCGCCCGCGAGGTAGGCAATTCGCCCTCGAGGTAGGCAACTCTCCGTCGAGGTAGGCGATTTTCGCTCGAGGTAGGCAAGGTCGCCGCGCTCCGTCTCGCCAGGAGGTTGCCTACCTGGGCTGATGGTTGCCTACCTGGGCGGAGAGTTGCCTACCTCGCCAAGAGGTGGCCTACCTCGCGGGGATCGGGGCGTGGGGCACCAGCGCCTCAGGACTCGATCTGACCCGGCTTCGGGGACCCGGACTTCAGGGCCGCGAGCCGGGCCTCGAGCTCGAGGTCCTCCATCGACCCCTCCAGCTCGGCGAACTGCGAGTCCAGCGACGACGCCGCGATCTCCGCCTGCCCCATGGCCTGCGCCTCCTCGCGCCGGACGGCCTCCTCGAAGCGGTTGAGCTCGCTGGTCGGGTCCATGACGTTGATCGAGCTGATCGCACCCTGCACGGTCTGCTGCGCCTCGGCCGCCTTCTGCCGCGCGACGAGCTGGTCGCGCTTGGACTTGAGGTCGACCAGCTTGTCCTTCATCTGCGCCAGGCCGGTCTTGAGCTTCTCGACCGTGACCCGCTGCTGCTCGATCATCGGCCGGGCGGTGGTGACCTCGTTCTCGGCGTCGAGCTGCTTGCGCAGCGCGATCTTCGCGAGCTGGTCGAACTTGTCGGCGTTCGGGGTGTCGCCGGCCGCCCGCCGCTCGTCGGCCTTGCGTGACGCCGCCAGCGCCTTGGCGCCCCACTCCTGCACCGACTGGGTGTCCTCGTGGTAGTCCTGCTCGGCCATGCGCAGGTTGCCGATGGTCTGGGCGATCGCCTGCTCGGCCTCGGCGATGTTGTTCGTGTAGTCGCGGATGAGCTGGTCGAGCATCTTCTGCGGGTCCTCGGCGCGGTCGATGAGCGCGTTGATGTTCGCCTTAGCGAGCTGGCCGATCCGGCCGAGGATGCTCTGCTTCTGGTTCATGAGGTGCCTTTCTGGTGCCAGGTTGCCCGTCACTACGTCCGACGACGGCGGTGCCCCGGACGTTCCCGACGGCCGGGGGTCAGAACCGGCCTCCGGCTCCGCCGCCACCGAAGCCGCCGCCGAAGCCACCGCGGCCGCCACCACCGAGACCACCACCGAAGCCGCCGCCGAACCCGCCGGTCGAGCCGAAGCGGCCTCGCCGCCGCCCGCCGCGCATCATCGAGTCGATGAGGATGCCGCCGAGGATCATGCCGCCGACGTCGGCCCCCCGGCGTGGCCCGCCGCTGCCGTAGCGCATGTCCCACCCGGTGGTGTCCTGCTGGGCCATCTGCGCGGCCTGCTGCCCGTAGCGCTCGGCCTGCTGCGCGGCGGCCAGGGCCGCCTGCGGGTCGGTGCGCTGCAGCGACCGGGCCTCGGCGACGAGCCGCTCGGCCTCGGCCAGCCGGGTGCGGGCGTCGGCTCCGACGGCGCCACGCCGGGTGGTGATGTAGTCCCGCGTGGAGCGCAGGTGGGACTCGGTGCGCCCGAGGACGTCGCGCAGCAGGGCGCGGGCGCGGGCGTCGGACTCGGCCTGCTGCCGTGACGGGGCGAGGGCGTCGTCGAGGGCGGCCTCGGCCGCGGCGAGCCGCGTGAGGGCGGCCAGCGGGTCTCCGCCCTCCTTCGCGTCCCGGGCCTGGTCCGCGGCCTCGCGGGCCTCGGCGGCGGCGGACCGGACCCGCTCGTCGCCGGGGGCCAGCCGGTCGGCGTCGACGATGTCCTGGGTGATGGAGGCGATCCCCGTCTCGAGGCGGGTGCCGGCGTCGGCGAGGACGTCCCCGGCGCTCGCGACGGACTCGAGCAGGGTCATGGCCTGGCCGAGCGCGTTCTGGGCGGCCCGCGCGTCGGTGACGGCGACGGCCCGCTTGCGCCGGCGCAGCGCCTCGCGGCCGGAGGCGACGATCTCGCGGGCGTTGGCCACCAGCGACTCGGCCTGGTCGGGGTTGGTGCTGATCGAGGCCAGCGCCGAGGCCGGGTAGGTCGCGGCCAGCCCGGCGACGGTGTGACGGGCTATCTCGATGCGCGCGCTGATCTCCCCGGCACGCCGCTCGGCCTCGTCGAGGATCTCCGGCGCGCGGGCCCGGATGCGCCGCAGCTCGTCGAAGGCGTCGGTCTGGGCGTCCAGGGAGGCGGCGGCGGTCTCGCAGCGGGTGATGATCGCTGCCAGCCCCTCGTGCTCGCCGAACGTGTCGTCCGGTGTCTCCTCGAGGACCTGGCGGGCGTGGAAGGCCGCGGCGACCTCCTGACGCGCGGCGTCCAGAGCGGCGCTGAACTCGCGGGTCTCCTCGACACCGAACTCGGCCTCGGCGAACGCGAGCTCCTGCTCGGAGGTCTTGACGGCGTCGTCGACCGCCACCAGCGCGCTGCCGGCCCGCTGCCGCATCTCCTCCAGGCCGAGCCCGGCGAAGCGGTCCGGGTCGGGTCCCGCGGTACGGCCCCGACCGGGGCGCTTCGCTGCGGAGGAGGCGGTCCGACGTCGGCGTGCTGCCGCGGCGGCCCCGCGCCGGGCGAGGTCGGCGTCCTTCTGCCGGGCGCGGCGCACGAGGAAGAATCCGCCGACGACGACCACGGCACCGATCGCGACCCACACGAGGATCCCGGGGACGCCCCCGCCGCCTCCGTCGTCGGTACCTGTGCCGGCAGCGGCCCCGCTGGAGGCGCCGTCGGACCCGGTGACGGCGAGCAGGGTGTCGACGGCGGCGACGGTGGCACCGGCCCAGTCGTCGGCGCGCAGCGCGTCGACGGCGGCGTCGCGGACGGCGTCGAGCTGCTGCTCGCTGAGGTCGATGTTGTTGTCCCAGCTCATGCCGTACAGCCGGTCCTCGGTCGCGACGGCGAGCAGGACGTCCTCGGTGCCGAGCCGGGCGTTGTTCGCGGTGGCGTCCGCCCACTCGCGGCCGTCGAGGCCGTCGAACCGGTCGACGTAGACGACGAACAGCTGGTACGGCGTCTCCGTGGCGAGCTCGTCCAGGGAGCTCTGCACGGCCGCGGCACCGGTCTCGTCCAGCACGCCGGCGACGTCGGTGACGTCTCCGTCGAGCTCGGAGAGCGGAGCCTCGGCGGTCACGGGGCCGACGGCGTGGGCGGGGCCGGTGGCGACCGCCCCGAGGGCGGCGACCGCGACGGCGAGCGTCAGGACGGCGACGACCGGTGAGACCGGGCGTCGCCGCTCGGTCCGGAGAGAGGGGATCACGATCTGCATCGTTGCGCGACCCCTGGTGCGATGCAATCGCGGGGCGGGTGACGTTCACCCCGGCGGCGCGGTCGTGACGTGGGCGTGACCTGGTGCTGCTTCGATGGGGGGCGGGTCGTTCCGTGGACCCGTCGATCGACGAGGGAAGAGCTGAGACGTGCTGAGAACCGCAACCACCGCCCTGCTGGGCGCCGGGGCCGTGACGCTGGTGCTGACCGGCTGCGGGGCCGACGAGGGGGCCGACGTCGTCGACCTGGCGGCGCTGTCGCAGCGGATGGACGAGGCGCAGGCCGAGCAGGGGTCGGTGCACGTCGAGACCACCTTCGCCGGGGAGCTCGCCGAGCGGACCGGGATGACCGAGTCCGCGCAGAGCGGGGACGTGATCGTCGGGGAGGGCCTCGAGGACTCCGCCTTCGCGATGTCGATCGGCGCGGTGGGGACCGAGATGGAGATGATCCTGCTCGAGGGCACCATGTACGTCGACATGAGCACCCTCAGCGGCGGCGAGGTCGACTGGGTCGCCATGTCGGCGGACGAGGTCGCCCAGGACCCGACGTTCGCCGGGACCATGGACTCGATGCTCGCGATGGACCCCGCCGGGCAGGCGGAGATGATGGCCG
Organism: Isoptericola haloaureus; assembly: GCF_036689775.1. Classification (NCBI taxonomy): domain Bacteria; kingdom Bacillati; phylum Actinomycetota; class Actinomycetes; order Micrococcales; family Promicromonosporaceae; genus Isoptericola; species Isoptericola haloaureus. The sequence continues at coordinate 36,319 of NZ_JBAGLP010000110.1, forward strand.
ACGCCGTGACGGCGTTCGCGCACGGGGGCACCGAGGAGCTCGACGGGCGGACGGTGGACGTGTACACGATGACGCTCGACCCGACACGTCTCGAGGCCGCGGCCGGAGCCGCGCCGGCGGCCGTCGACCAGATGGACGACATGACGGCGGAGTTCCGCGTCACCGAGGACGGCCTGCCGCTGGCGGTGGACACGACGGTGGAGATCGACGGTCAGGAGCTCGTGACCGCGACCACCTTCTCGGGCTGGGGCGAGCCGGTCGAGATCGAGGCGCCGCCCGCCGACCGGGTCACCGACTACGGCGAGCTGATGGGCTGAGCTGCACCGGCCCGGGGTCACCCGACGCCGTCGGCCCGGCGCTCGGCGACCGTGCGCGCGGCCTCCCGCGCGGCGCGCAGGTTGCGCGACCGGCGTGACCCCTTCGGCGGCTGCCGGTCCGGGTCCCGCAGCATGTCGGAGTCGACCAGCTCGTGCCGCGTCAGGTACGTGTTGGCGATCGCCTGGATGGTCGCGGCCACCGGCAGCGCCAGGAACGCCCCCAGCGCCCCGAACACCGCCCCGAACGCGAGCACGACGACGAAGCTGACGGCGGGGTTCATCTCGAGCGCCCGCGCGGAGATCTTCGGCGAGAAGTAGAGGTTCTCCAGCTGCTGGTAGGCGATGATGAAGGCCAGCACGGCGAGGGCCTGGGGCACGCCCTGCGAGGTCAGCGCGACGGCGACGGGCAGCGCGCCGCCGATGTACGTGCCGATGGTGGGGATGAACTGCGAGACCAGTCCGGTGAACAGGGCCAGCGGGAGCGCGTAGGGCGTGCCGAGGATGATGAGGAACACCGCGGTGAACGCCGCCGACAGCGCCGCGAGCACGACGCGGGAGCTGATGAAGTCCGAGACCTTCACCTGCGTGATCTCCCACATCCGCAGCACCTCGGTCTGCCGGTCCGGGCTGAGCCACCGGCACACGGCGGCGCGGAACTGCGGCCCGGCTGCCATGAGGTAGTAGGTGACGAGCCCGATCGTCAGCGCGGCGAACACGAACCCGACGACGGTGGTGCCGACGGCGAGGGTGCCGGACGCGACGTCGGAGCCGTACTCCTCGACGAGCTGCTGCAGGAGGTCGTCGGAGGACGGCAGCTCGACGTCGAGGTTGGCCTGCAGGCGTTCCTGGGCCGCCACGTAGACGTCGGGCAGGGTGCCGACGAGCTGGATCAGCTGCTGGATGAACAGGTTGCCGAACAGTGCCAGGATCCCGATCCCGAGGAGGACGGACCCGAAGAACGCGGCGGCGGCCGCGACACCGCGCCGCCAGCCGTGCCGCACGAGCCACACGACGACCGGTTCGAGGGCGAGGGCGACGAAGCCTGCGATGAGCAGGTAGACGAAGAGAGTGTTGAGCTGCTGGATCGCCCCCCAGACCCAGACGGCGGCGAACACGGCGGCGGCGCCCATGACGAGCACGCGCGGCACCCAGCGCGGTGGACGCCGGTCGTCGTGCTGGAGCGGGCGGTCGTCGTCGTGCGGCGGTGCTGCCGGCGAACCGGCCTCCGCCGCGTCCGGGTCCGTCTCCGGTGCGGCGTCGTCATCAGCCATGCCAGCACCGTATGGCCCCGAGCCCGACGGCGCCCGCCCCCGCCCGTTGTGGGCGTGAAATCTGCCGTTCTGAACCGGTTCAGAGTTGCAGATTTCACGCCCACAACGTCGAAGGCCTCGTTCCTCGGCCCTGACCCGCTACGGCACGGCGTCCAGGTCCTCGGCGTCGACGATGCGGTAGGCGTAGCCCTGCTCGGCCAGGAACCGCTGGCGGTGCGCCGCGAAGTCCTGGTCGACGGTGTCCCGGGCGACGACGGCGTAGAAGTGCGCCGTGCGGCCGTCCTGCTTGGGGCGCATGACCCGGCCGAGGCGCTGGGCCTCCTCCTGCCGGGAGCCGAAGGACCCGGAGACCTGGATCGCCACCGACGCCTCGGGCAGGTCGATGGAGAAGTTCGCGACCTTGCTCACCACGAGCCGGGAGATCTCGCCGGCCCGGAACGCCGCGAACAGCTTCTGGCGCTCGCGGACGGTGGTCGACCCGGTGATCAGCGGGGAGTCCAGGTGCTCGGCGAGCTCCTCGAGCTGGTCGATGTACTGCCCGATCACCAGCACCTGGTCGTCGGGGTGGTCGGCGACGATCTGCTCGACGACGCGGTTCTTGCCCGGGGCGCACGCGGCGAGCCGGTACTTGTCCTCCGGCTCGGCCGTCGCGTAGAGCATCCGCTCGTGCTCGGGCAGGGTGAGCCGCACCTCGACGCAGTCGGCGGGCGCGATGTAGCCCTGCGCCTCGATGTCCTTCCACGGCGCGTCGTACCGCTTGGGGCCGATGAGGGAGAACACCTCGTCCTCGCGGCCGTCCTCGCGCACGAGCGTCGCCGTCAGGCCGAGCCGACGCCGGGCCTGCAGGTCGGCGGTCATGCGGAAGATCGGGGCGGGCAGCAGGTGCACCTCGTCGTAGACGATGAGGCCCCAGTCGCGGGCGTCGAGCAGCTCCAGGTGGGTGTAGACGCCCTTCCGCTTGGTCGTCAGCACCTGGTAGGTCGCGATGGTGACCGGGCGGATCTCCTTGCGCGAGCCCGAGTACTCGCCGATCTCGTCCTCGGTGAGCGAGGTCCGGCGCACCAGCTCGTCGCGCCACTGGCGCGCGGAGACGGTGTTGGTCACCAGGATCAGCGTGGTGGTCTTCGCCTCGGCCATCGCCCCGGCCCCGACGATCGTCTTGCCGGCACCGCAGGGCAGCACGACGACGCCGGACCCGCCGTGGAAGAACCCGTCGACGGCCTGCTGCTGGTAGGGCCGCGGCGTCCAGTCGGAGGCCTCCTCGCCCGGGTAGACCGGCGTCGTGGTGGTCCGCAGGTCGATCGCGTGCGCCTCGCCGTCGACGTACCCGGCGAGGTCCTCGGCGGGCCAGCCGAGCTTGACCAGGGCCTGCTTGAGGTTGCCGCGCTCGGAGGGGTGGACGACCACGGAGCTGCCGTCGACCCGCTCGCCCACGAGCCCGGTGGTCCGCTTGGACTTGAGCACCTCGGCCAGCACCGCGGCGTCGGTGGACTCCAGCACGAGCCCGTGGGTGGGGTGGGAGTGCAGCGTGAGGCGGCCGTAGCGGCCCATCGTCTCGGCGACGTCCACCAGCAGCGAGTGGGGGACGGGGTAGCGCGAGTACGCGATGAGGGTGTCGACGACCTGCTCGGCGTCGTGGCCGGCGGCGCGCGCGTTCCACAGGCCGAGGTTCGTCAGCCGGTAGGTGTGCACGTGCTCGGGGGCGCGCTCGAGCTCGGCGAACGGCGCGATGGCGCGGCGCGCCTCCTCGGCGCGCGCGTGGTCGACCTCGAGCAGGATCGACTTGTCGCTCTGGACGATCAGGGGGCCGTCGGGCATGCGTGTCCTTCCGCGGGCTGGACGCCGGGCAGACGTCCAGGATGCCAACGTCGCGCGGCGCCGTCGTGTTCCTGCGTCTCCGCCGCGACCCTGGATCTGTTCCACCAGGGGGAACAACGCGACAAGTTTACCGAGTGGTAACCATTGATCGGAGATGCCGACCTACTGTCGTGAACCCACCAGGGGGCTGTTCCGTTCATCGAAACAAAGGGTCATCATGACGAACCATCCCCGATCTCGCCTGCGCCGCGGCGCACGCCTCGTCGCCGCGCTGGCCGCGATGCTGGCGCTCGCCGCGCCGCTCGCCCCCGCGACGGCCACCGACGACGCCGGCACGGTCGACGTGACGCTCGCCGCCGCCGACTGCACGGCCATGGCCGGCACCACCATCACCGCCCCCGACGACGCCGAGGAGTCCGGCACGCTGTCCGCGGTCGTCGAGACCGCCGAGGTCGTCGACGGGTCCTGCGCGCTGAGCGGGACGGCCGGCGGCACCGTCGGCTTCACCCTGCAGCTGCCGCTGGAGGACTGGAACGGCCGCTACTTCCAGACGGGCTGCGGCGGCTTCTGCGGCTATGTGCCCATCGCGGACTGCGCCGAGCCGCTCGCCGACGGGTTCGCCGTCGGGGCCGAGAACACCGGGCACGTCGGCTCCAGCGCCGACGCGTTCCTCGACGACGCCCAGGCCGAGGCGGACTGGGGCTACCGGTCCCCGCACGTGCTCGCCGTCGTCGCCAAGGCCACCCTCGCCGAGCTGTACGGCACGCCGCCGTCGACCTCGTACTTCATGGGCTGCTCCACGGGCGGTCGCCAGGCCCTCAGCGAGGCCCAGCGCTACCCGGAGGACTTCGACGGGATCGTCGCCGGCGCCCCCGCGCTCTACCAGAACTACCTGGCGGTGCTCTCCCAGGGGCACTTCGAGACCGTCAACCGGGACGCCGACGGTGGCCTGATCCTCGACACGACCGACGTGGGCCTGGTGTCCGACGCCGTGCTGGCGTCCTGCGACCTCGACGACGGCCGGGCCGACGGCGTCGTGGGGGACCCGCTGTCCTGTGCCTTCGACCCGGCGACCCTGCTGTGCGCCGACGGCGGGGACGGCACGGACTGCCTGACCGCCACCCAGGTCGAGACCCTCGAGGCGCTCTACAGCGCGCCCACCACCGACGACGGCGAGCTGCTCTACCCCGACGGCCTCGCCGTCGGCTCGGAGGCCGGCTGGCCGTTCATGACCGTGGCCACGAGCGAGGGCTCGATGTCCATCAGCGGCGACTACGCCCAGAACGTGCTGCGCTACCTGGCCTTCCCCGAGGACCCGGGCGTCGCGTACTCCCTGGGTGACTTCGACCCGTCGACCGAGGCCGACCTGCTGCACACCCAGGCCGCGGTCTACAACGCCGACGACGTCGACCTGTCGGCGTTCCGCGAGCGCGGCGGCAAGCTCATCCTCTGGCACGGCTGGGCCGACCCGCTCATCACGCCGTACGGCACCCTCGACTACTACGAGCGCGTGGTCGACGCCGACGGCGGGGCGCGCGTGACCGACTCCTACCTGCGCACCTTCATGCTGCCGGGCGTCTACCACTGCAGCGGCGGGCCCGGGCAGGACGAGGTCGACTGGATGTCCGCGATCTCCGCCTGGGTCGAGGACGACGTCGCCCCCGAGTCCGTCACCGCGACCGGCAACGGCGCGACCCGCGTGGTCGAGCGGTACGAGGCCGGCGGCGTCGAGACGGTCGACTGGATCGGTGCGCCGCAGGCCCCGGCCCCGGGCGCGTCCGGCGACGCCCCGGGTCGCACCGGGCAGAACCCCGGCCACGGCGGGACCGCGCCCGGCCGGGCCGGCACGGCTCCCGGGCTCACCGTGACCGCCGCGGGACGTCACGACGGCTGAGGCGCGTGACGACCGGCGGGCCCGCCCACGGGCGTTCCCGCCGGACGACGCCCCGGGATCCCGCACGGGATCCCGGGGCGTCGTCGTCTCAGCCGCGCTGGGCGGCGACGAGCCGCTGCGTCGCCGACTCCGCCGCCTCGACGACGAGGTCGGCCAGGCGCGGCACCTCGCGCTCGTCGAAGCGCGAGTCGAGGTAGGCCACGGACAGGGAGCCGACGGCGGCACCGGTGACGTCGTGGATCGGCGCGGCCACGCTGCTCGAGTGCGGCACGCGTTCGGACGCCGTGTAGGCCCAGCCGCGCTCGCGGATCTCGGCCAGGCGCTCGCGGATGGCGTCCGGGTCGGTGACGGTGCGAGGGGTGAACTGCGGCAGCGGCACCTGGAGGACCAGGTCGACGTCCTCCTCGGGCAGGAAGGCCAGGATGCTCAGCCCGCTCGCCCCGTTCGTCAGCGGCTGGTGCTCGCCGAGCGTGATGGCGATCCGGATGTGCTGGGCGCTCTCCACCTGGCCGACGTAGGTCCGGGTGTGCCCGGTGCGCTGGGTGACGGTGGTCGTCTCGCCGGTGGCGTGGCTGAGGTGGGCGATCACCGGGCGTGCCGCGGTCAGCAGCTCGTTGCCGGCGTCCGCACCGCGGCCCAGCGCCACCGCCGTGGGGCCGAGCGCGTACAGCCGGCGGTTCTCGTCGTAGCGGACGAGGCCCGTCTCCACCAGCGCCTGCAGGATGCGGTGCACGACGGCCTTGCCCAGCCCGAGCCGCCGGGCCAGCTCCGTGACACCCAGCCAGCGCTGCTGCCCCGTGAACGCCAGCAGCACCTGTGCGACGCGGTGCGTCGTCGACGAACGGTGGTCCTCGGGCACGTGATCCTCCTTGGTCGTGGTGTTGCCGACCCTAGCAGCGGGTGTTCCATTGAACGGAACGTGTATGCGCATGGAAACCAAGACTTAACAGCCTAGAAACCAACCAAGTGGTTGGTGGAGCCTAGATTGGGCGAGCAATCACGCCAGAACGTTGATGCGAGCCGAGACGCCTCGGATCGCGTGGCGGATCGACATTTGTTCCGTTTTTCGGAACAAGCCCACCCCAGGAGGAGACATGAAGCGCAGCCTGCGGAACTGGTCCGTGGTCGGACTGGCCGGAGCGACGCTCGCACTGAGCGGGTGCGCCGGCTCGGCCGTCAGCGCGGCCGGCGGCGACGCGGAGGCCACCACCGAGGACGTGGCCGAGATCCACATCGGCGCCCTGCACCCGCTCACCGGGTCCAACGCCGCGGACGGCCAGCAGATGGCCGCTGCGGCCCAGATGGCCGTCGACGCCGTCAACGAGGCCGGGGGCATCGAGTCGCTCGGCGGGGCCGAGCTCGTCCTCGACTCGGCGGACACCCAGGGCGAGGCCGAGACGGGCCAGAGCGAGGCCACCCGCCTCATCGAGGAGGGGGCCGTCGCGCTGCTCGGCACCTTCCAGAGCGGCACCAGCGCGAACGTCGCCTCGGTGGCGGAGCGCAACCAGGTGCCGTTCGTCATGGACGTCTCCGCCCTCGACGAGATCCTCGAGCAGGGCTACACCTACTCGTTCCGTCTCCAGCCCAGCGCCAGCCAGATGGGCACCCAGGGAGCCGAGTCGCTGCTGTCGCTCGTGGAGGACTCCGGCGCCGAGGTGGACCAGGTCGCCTACCTGTACGAGCAGGGCAACTACGGTGCCGCGGCCTACGAGACCTTCCTCGCCGAGGCCGAGGAGGCCGGGCTGACCGTCGACCCGGTGATCCAGTACGACCCCGCCGCGGTCAACGACATGACCACGCAGATCACGCAGGTCGCCGCCTCGGACGCCGACGCGCTCGTGGTGACCGGCTACTACCGCGACTCCCTGCTCGTGGCGCAGGCGGTCGACATCGTCGAGCCGGACCTGCAGGCCGTGTACGGCGTCGCCAACGGCGCCTACGACCAGCCCGACTTCGTCAACGACGCCCCGAACGGCGGCGACGGCTACTTCGACGCCAACTACCACTGGGACGTCACCAACGCCGACTCCCAGGCGCTGGCCGAGGCGTTCGAGGCCGAGCACGGCGAGCCGATCCGCAGCTCCGCCGTCCTGTCCTACGACGCCGTGATGGTCATCGCCGAGGCGCTCGAGCGCGCCGGGTCCACCGACACCACGGCCGTGCGCGACGCGGTCACCGAGACCGGGTACGCGCCGCTGATGGTCGCCGACGGACCCGTCACCTTCGACGAGACCGGCCAGAACACCAACGCGGCCGTCGTGGTGATGCAGATCCAGGACGGCGACATCGTCCAGGTCTTCCCGCAGGAGTTCGCCGAGACGGACTACGTCTTCCCCGCTCCGCCGACCGAGTGACCGCGCTCCCCGCGCCCGTCCACGACTCCTGAGGAGGTCCCATGGCCACGAGCCTGCAGAACGCGCCGGAGACCACCGGCTCGGCCGCGCGGCGGCCCACCCTGTCCGAACGCCAGAAGGTCGCGATCGTCACGGTCTCGGTCCTGGCGGTCGTGACCGCGGTCGCCGCGCTCCGCGCCGGGAGCAGCACCGTGCTGGTCCAGGCACTCGTCACCGGCGTGCTCACCGGCGGCATCTACAGCCTCGTGGCCATGGGCCTCACGCTCATCTACGGGGTCCTGCACATCATCAACTTCGCCAACGGCGCCCTCGTGGCGCTGGCGATGTACCTGACGTTCGTCACCGTCGACACGATGGGCGTCCACCCCTACACCGCCCTGCTGGTCGTCGTCCCCGCGATGGGGGTGCTCGGCGCCCTGCTGCAGACGTCGCTGCTCAACCCGGTCATGCGGGCGCCGATCCAGATCCAGCTCCTGGTCACCATCGGCCTCGCGCTGGCGATCGAGAACGTCCTGCTCCTGGTGTTCGGGCCCACCCCGCGCTCCGTCCAGCTGCCCGGCAACGTCGGGGTCAGCATCCTCGGCGCCACCGTCGAGCTGTCGCGGATCTACGCGTTCGTCGGCGCGCTGGTGCTCGTGGCGATCCTGTCGCTCGTGCTGCAGAGGACGGCGATCGGCACCTCGATCCGCGCCGTGGCCGCCAACCCCGAGGGCGCCCGGCTGGTCGGCATCAACACCAAGGCGATCTACTCGGTGACCTTCGCGCTCGGCGCCATGGCCGCCGGAGCCGCCGGCGTGCTCGTCGCCCCCTTCACGACGATCGAGCCCACCAGCGGGGCGATCTTCAACCTCACGGCGTTCGTCGTCGTCGTCCTCGGCGGGATGGGCAACATCCCCGGCGCCCTGGTCGGCGGGCTCGTCGTCGGGCTCACCGAGCAGCTGGCGGGTCTGATCCTGCCGGACGAGAGCCCGCTGCTGGCCGTGTTCGTCGTCTTCCTCATCGTCCTGTTCATCCGCCCCAAGGGTGTCTTCGGGAGGGCCTCGTGACCACCACCGCAACCCCACGCACCTCGACCTCCGCAGGCGGCGGGCTGACCGGCCGCCTCACCACGGACACCGGGTCGCAGCGCTCGCGCGGCGACTACGTCGTCCTCGCCGTGTTCGTCGCCGTCGCCGCGGCCGTGCCGTTCGTCCTGTCCGCCTCGGACATGGCCATCGCCAACCGCGTCCTGATCTTCGCGATCATGGGTGTGGGCTGGAACATCATGGCCGGGTTCGGGGGCATGTTCTCCTTCGGCCACGCCGCCTACTTCGGCATCGGGGCCTACGCGACCGCCTACGGCGTCGTCGTCCTGGGCCTCAGTCCCTGGCTCGGGATGCTCCTCGGCATCGCGATCTCCGTCGCGGCCGGTGTCGGCATCTCCTACCTGGCGCTGCGGTACAAGCTCACCGGGGCCTACTACACGATGTCGACGTTCGCGTTCGCCGAGGCGCTGCGCCTGTTCGTCATCGGCAACGACGCGCTGAACCGCACGGTCGGCTTCACGATCCCCGTGCAGCAGGGCTCGTCCCTGGTGGACTTCCAGTTCCCGGCGGGCTCGCCCTGGTACTACTGGATCGGGCTGGGCCTGCTCGGCATGTGCCTGCTGGCCTCCATCCTCTTCGTCCGGTCCCGGCCCGGCCGCTTCACCATCGCCGCCCGGGACGACGACGTGGCCGCCGCCGCGCTCGGCATCGACGTGCTGCGGCACAAGCTGTTCGCCGTGGCCGTCTCGGCCGCGATCACCGCCGTCGCCGGCACGTACTACGTGCAGTACTACATGTTCGTCGACCCGGAGATCGCCTTCGGCGCCGCCGCCTCGAACGACGCCATCATCACCGCGGTCGTGGGCGGCACGGGCACCATCTGGGGCCCGATCGTCGGCGCGATCATCATGGCGCCGCTGTCGGACGTCGTCACCGGGTTCCTGCGCACACCGCCGCCCGGGTTCGAGTGGCTCGCCGGACACGGCGGCCTCGACATCATCCTCTACGCCGTGATCCTCGTCGCGGTCGTGATCCTGCTCCCCAAGGGCGTGTACGGCACGCTCGTGTCCCGTCGGAGGAAGTCGTGACCGCTGTTCTCGAGGCCACCGGCATCAGCAAGTCCTTCCGCGGCCTGCAGGCCCTGCGCGGGGTCGACATCTCCGTCGAGGAGGGGCAGATCCTGGGCATCATCGGCGCCAACGGCGCCGGCAAGACGACCCTGTTCAACTGCATCACCGGCAACTTCCCGCCGACGTCCGGCACGGTCCGGCTCGACGGCGCGGACGTCACCGGGCAGCCGGCCCACCGGCTGGCGCACCGCGGCATGGTCCGCACGTTCCAGCTCATGCGGCCGTTCCACACCATGACCGTGCTGGAGAACGTGGAGATCGCGGCGATGAGCCGCGGCGCGCGCGGCGGCACGGCCCGCCGGGAAGCCGGCGAGACCGTCGAGCGGACCGGGCTGGGGGAGTGGGCCGACCAGCTGTCCGGCTCGCTGCCCGCCGCGATGCAGAAGCGTCTCGAGCTGGCCCGCGCGCTCGCCATGCGTCCTCGGGTCCTGCTGCTCGACGAGGTGCTCGCCGGGCTCGTCCCGGCCGAGCGCGCTCCCGTGCTGGACCTGCTGGAGAACCTCCGTGACACCGAAGGGATGACGATGGTCTTCATCGAGCACATCATGGCCGCGGTCCGGCGGCTGTCCGACCACGTCGTGATGATGGACTCCGGTGCCGTGCTGGCCACCGGCTCGGCCGACGAGGTCCTCACCGACCCGCAGGTCGTCGAGGCCTACCTGGGCAAGGAGGCCTCCGATGCTTGAGCTCACGGGTGTCCGCAGCGGCTACCACGGCCTGGAGATCCTCCACGAGGTGAACCTGACGGTGCAGCCGGGCGAGATCGTCGCGATCGTCGGTGCCAACGGCGCCGGCAAGTCCACCACGCTGCGCACGATCGTCGGCGAGGTGAAGCTCCAGGGCGGGTCGGTCACCTTCAAGGACCAGCCCGTCGTGGGCGGGCGCAGCCACGAGCTCGCCCGCCGCGGGCTCATGCTCGTGCCCGAGCACCGGGCGCTGTTCGGGTCGCTGACGGTCGACGAGAACCTCACCATGGGCGCCCGCGCCCGCAAGGGGCGCTGGGGGTTCGAGAAGGACTGGATCCTCGACCTCTTCCCCATCCTGCGCGAGCGGCGCACGCAGCTCGCCGAGACCATGTCGGGCGGTCAGCAGCAGATGCTCGCCATCGCCCGGGCGCTCATGGGGTCGCCGGACCTCCTGCTGCTCGACGAGCCGTCCACCGGCCTGTCGCCGAAGCTGACCTGGACGGTGTTCGACGCCGTCACGGCGATCCGCGACCGCGGGGTCAGCGTGCTGATCGTCGAGCAGAACGCCTCCCAGGTGCTGTCGTTCGCCGACCGGGCCTACGTGCTCGAGTCGGGGTCGGTCGTGCTCGAGGGGTCCGGTGCCGACCTGGCGGACGACGCGCGCGTCCAGGCCGCCTACCTCGGGGGCTGACATGACGCTCAGCGGACTGGCGTCCTGGGCCGCCGCGCTGCGGCTCGACGACGTCACCCCGGACGCGCGGACCGCCCTGGAGGACGTGCTGGCGAACCTGCTGGCCGTCACCGCGGGCGGGCACGGGACACCGGCGATGCGCCGGCTCGTGGACGTCTGGGACCCCGCACCCGGACCGTGCACGCTCGTCGGTGTCCCCGCGGCAGGGGTCACCGTCGAGGCCGCCGCGTGGCTGAACTCGGCCGCGGCCGTGCGGACCGAGCTCGACGACGGCAACCGCTTCGCCGCCGGTCACCCGGCCGCGCTGAGCCTCTTCGGCGTGCTGGCGCAGGCCGAGGCGACGGGCGCGAGCGGCAGCAAGCTGCTCGAGGCGCTCGTCGTGGCGTACGAGGTCTCCGCGCGGATCGGCCGGGCCACCACCCTCGCGGCCGACGTGCACACCCACGGCACGCTCGGTGCACCGGGGACGGCGGCCGGGTGCGCGGTGCTGGCCGACGCCGGTGCCGACGTCGTCGAACGGGCCGTGCGCACCGCGCTCGGGGGGCTCGTCGCGACCTCCTGGACCCCGGTGCTCGCCGGCTCGGACGTCCGTGACACCTGGGCGGGCACCGGAGCGGTCGCCGGCCTGGCCGCCGCCCGCGTCGCGCGAGCCGGCTGGGCGGCACCCGGCACCGGGATGCCGCCGGCCGTCGGCGACCTGGGCCCGGAGCAGCTGGTGCCCGTCGGCACCGACCTGCTCCTCGCCCACGGCTACCTGAAGCAGCACGCGGCCTGCGCGTACACGCACGCCCCTGCGGACGCCGCGCTCGCGGTGCGCGAGCGGCTGGCCGCCGCCGGACGCGACCTCGACGACGTCACCTCGATCACCGTCGCCACGGCCCCGGCCGGGGCGCGGCTCGCCGCCCGTCGGTGGAGCACCCCGCACGGTGCGCACTTCTCCACCCCGTTCGCCGTCGCCAGCGCCCTCGTGCACGGCGACGTGGCCCCGCACCGGTCCGACCCCCTCCGGGCGCCCGCCGTGTACGGGGTCGCCGACCGGGTCGAGCTGGAGACGGTGGAACCCGGCGACCCCGGCACCCGTCCGGCGCGCGTCCGGCTGACGCTGGACGACGGCACGGTCCTCGAGGCCGCCGTCGACCACCCGGCCGGGGACCGCGACCTGACCCCCTTCGACGCCGCCGACCGGCGGCGTCTGCTCACCCAGGCGCTCGCCGCCGGGGCGTCGCGCGTCACCGCGGACGACGTCGCCGACGTCGTGCGCTCGCTCGCCGACGCACCGCGGTGCGACGAGCCGCTCGCGAGGCTGCGGCCCCGCCCGACCACGAGGAGGAACCACCCATGACGGACTGGAACGCGGAGGTCGAGACCATCCGCCGCCGGCGCGCCGAGCGCACGAAGGTCGGACCGGGCGAGCGTCCCGCGGTCGTCGTCGTCGACTTCCAGCGCGCCTTCACCGAGCACGAGAACATCGGTCCGGGCACCGCCGTCGCCCTCGAGCACACCCAGCGGCTGCTCACGGCGGCCCGCGCCGCGGACGTCCCGGTGATCTACCTGGTGATGGTCCTCGACGACCTCGACGACCGGATGCTCGCCCAGCGGGTGCGCTCGTCGCTGACCGAGCGCTGCCTGCGCGGCGACCCGTGGACGGAGATCAGCCCCGTCGTGCCGCCCGCCCCGCAGGACCACGTCGTGGAGAAGACCGTCGCGTCCGGCTTCTGGCGCACCCGCCTGGACGACCTGCTCGCCGAGCTCGGGGTCGACGAGCTGGTCATGACCGGCACGTCGACCAGCGGCTGCGTGCGTGCCACCGTCGTCGACGCGGCCTACCGCAGCCTGCGCGTGAGCGTCGTCGAGGAGTGCTGCGACGACTTCCGCGTGCTGTCCGGCGAGACCAGCCTGTGGGACATGCAGGACCGGTTCGGCGACGTCGTCTCCCTGGACGAGACGCTCGAGCGGTTCGCCGCCCGGGCGGCGGGACCGGGCCGGACGGTCGACGACGCGGCGGTGCACGCGTGACGCCCGCGGCCCCGCTGACCACCGACGACCGGCTCGTCTACGCCCCGCTGCCCCTGCGCCCGCAGGTCACCTGGCCCGGCGGCAAGGGCGTGGCCGTGTGGCACGCCCCGAACGTCGAGCACTACGACTACGTCCCGCCGGGCGGCGGCAGCCCCCAGGGCCGGGTCGCCGCGCCGGACGTGCAGCACTACATGCACCGCGCGGCCGGCAACCGGGTGGCGCTGTGGCGGATGCTGCGCGCCGTGGACCGCTACGAGATCCCGTCCACGGTGTCGCTGAGCCTGACGCTGCTGGAGGACGACCCGGACGTGCGCGACGCGATGCGCGAGCGTGACTGGGAGGTCATGAGCCACGGCATCTCCAACCTGCGGCCGATCTACGACCTGTCGTGGTCCGAGGAGGACGCCTTCCTCGCGCAGTCGCAGCGGCTGGCCGAGACGTACTACGGCACGCGGTTGCGGGGCATGCTCGGCCCGAAGATCTCCGGCACCGACGCCACGCCCGACCTCATGGTCGCGCACGGCATGACGTACCACGCCGACTGGATCCACGACGAGCAGCCGCGGCCGCTGGTCACCCGCGACGGCGGCCGGCTGGTGTCGATGCCCTACAGCTACATGCTGAACGACGTCCCGATGCTGCACGCCAAGAACCTGTCGCCCGAGGACTTCGTGTCCCTCGTGCTGGCCCAGGTCGACCGGCTCGCCCGGGACGCCGAGCGGGACGGCCAGGCGCGGGTGGCCTGCCTGGCCACGCACCCCTTCCTGCTGGGCCAGCCCCACATGCTGCGGTACCTGGAGGAGATCTTCGACCGGCTGCGCGGCGACGACCGGCTGTGGCTGACGCGGGCCGGCGACATCGCCGACCACTACCTGGCCCACCACTACGACACCCAGCTCGCCCACGCGCGGGCCCTGGCCGAGGAGGTGGCCGCGTGAGCCTCGTGACGAACCCGGACGACGCCGTCGTCCTCGCGCCGACCCTTCCCCCGAGCAACGACCTGCGGCGTGACCCGTGGGCGCCCCGCCAGGACGCCCGGCTGGTCGTGAGCGTGCTGCTGCACGCCCCGGCCTACCAGGACGTCGTGCCGGCCGGCACCACCACGCCGCAGTCGATGCCCGGCGGCGTCGGCCGCGACACGTCCGAACCGCGGCACGGGCAGGTGGCCCGGCTCTCGCAGTGGGACTTCGGGCTCACGGTCGGCGTCTGGCGGCTGCTCGACGCCGCGGCGGACGCCGGCGTCCCGGTGGCCGTCGCGCTCGACGAGCGGGGGGTGCGGCGCATGCCGGGCCTCGGGCGGCTCGTGGGGGAGCGGGCGGCCGAGGTCGTCGCGCGCGGCCGGGCCGCGAACGTGCTCACCCCGCCCGACGCCGACCTGGCCGCCGAGACGGCCGCCGTGCGCGCGAGCGTGGACACGGTCGCCGCCGCCACCGGGCGGGACGTCACCGGCTGGTTCTCCCCGGAGCGCGCCGAGACGCCGCGGACCACCCGCGCCCTGCGCGACGCCGGGCTGCGCTGGTTCGGCGACTGGCCGGTCGACGAGCGACCGGTGGCCCTCGACGGGGACGCGACGGGGCTGACCGCCCTGCCGTTCTCGCTGGAGACCGAGGACGTGTTCGCCCTGTACACGCGCGGCGTGACCGCCGACGCGTACGAGCGGATCCTGCACGCCACGATCGACCAGCTCCTGGCCGACGCCGACGTGCTCGGACCGCGGTTCCTCGGGCTGAGCTGGTTCGGCTGGGTGCTCGGCCAGGCCTGCTTCGCCGACGTGGCCGAGCGGGTGCTGCGGCGTCTGGCGGCCGAGCCCGGGGTCGTCGTCGTCCCGCCGGGGGACGTCGCCCCGTGACCACGACGACGGCGGCACAGCTCCCGCGGCCGATGAGCTGGGCCCTGGGCTCGGGCACGATCCTGCAGGGCCTGAACTCGGCGGTCCTGGCCGTCGCGCTGGTCTCCATCGGTGCCGACCTGGGCACCGGGCCGGCGACGGCGTGGATCGTGTCGGCGCTGTACCTGTCCGCGGCGGTCTGCTCGCCGACCGGCGGCCGGCTCGCCGACCTGTTCGGCCCGCGCCGCGTCTACCTCGTCGGCCTGGCGATCACGCTGGTGGCCTCGGTGGCGGGGCCGTTCGTGCCCAGCCTGGAGTGGCTGGTCGCCGACCGGTTCCTGCTCGGGGTGGGCACGGCGCTGCAGTTCCCGACGGCGATGGCGATCATCCGCCGCGAGGCGCAGCGTCGACGCACGTCCCCGGCGTCGGCGCTGGGCGTCATCGCCCTGTGCGGCCAGACCACCGCGGCCCTGGGCCCCGCCGTCGGCGGGCCGATCGTGGCGGTCTGGGGCTGGGAGGGCATCTTCTGGGTCAACGTCCCGATGGTGGCCAACGCGGCCTTCTGGGTGCTGCGCACGGTGCCCGCCGACCCGCCCCGCGCCTCCGTCGGGTTCGTCGGGACGCTGCGCGCCATCGACCCGGTCGGGCTGGTCGCGTTCGTGGCGACGCTGGCCACGCTCATGCTCGGCCTGCTGTCCCTGGAGACCGGTGCCCGGTGGTGGTGGTTCGTCGCGGCCGCCGTCGGCGTGGTCGTGCTGGTCCTGTGGTCCGCACGGTCGCCCCAGCCGTTCCTCGACGTGCGGCTGCTCACCCGGAACCCGGCGCTGTGGCGCACCTGCGTGCGCGCCATGGTCACCTTCGTCTCCTTCTACACGATCTTCTACGGCCTGCCGCAGTGGCTCGAGGCCTCGCGCGGGCTCGGGCCCGTCGGTGCCGGGCTGCTCATGGTCCCGGTGTTCGGCGTCGGCGTCGTGTCGACCGTGGTCGCCACCCGGCTCGGCTCCCGCGTCCCGGCCCACCTGCTGCTGGTGGTCGGCGGGGCGGCGATGGTGGCGGCCGGGGCGCTCGCCGTCTGGGCCGTGACCGTCGACTCGCCGGTGTGGCTGTTCGTCCTGCTGGGCGGGCTGCTCGGGCTGCCCAACGGGTTCAACAACATCGGCAACCAGCTCCAGCTGCACTCCGCGGTGGAGCAGCAGCAGGCCGGTGTGGCCAGCGGGCTGTACCGCACGTCCCAGTACGTCGGCGCCGCGCTGGCCGCCGTCGTCGTCGCCGCCGGCGTCACCCCCGGCGGCGACGACGGCATCCACGCCCTCGGCGCCTGGGTCGGCGGGATCGGGCTGCTGCTCGTCCTGCTCTCCCTCGCCGCGCTCCTCGTCACCCGGAGGTCCACCGCACGATGACTGCCCTGTTCACCCCCCTCACGCTGCGCGGCACCACGTTCGCCAACCGCGCCTGGACGTCGCCGATGTGCATGTACGCCTGCGAGGACCGCACGGGCCGCGTCACGGCCTGGCACCGCGCGCACTACGCCCAGTTCGCCCTCGGCGGGGCCGGTCTCGTCGTCACCGAGGCCACGGCCGTGCTGCCCGAGGGTCGCGTGACCCCGCAGGACGCCGGGCTGTGGAACGACAGCCAGACGGCGGCGTGGGCCACCGTCACCGAGGCCGTGCACGCCGTGGGCGGGAAGATCGCGGTCCAGCTCGCCCACGCCGGCCGCAAGGGCGGCAAGTACCGCGGTCTGCCCGGCGACGCCCACCGCAACCGGTCCGTGCCGGTCGAGGAGGGCGGCTGGTCGACGCTCGGCGCCTCGGACGAGCCGTTCGGCGACTACGCGCCGCCGCGGTCGGCGACCGGCGACGAGCTCGACCAGGTGGTCCGGGCGTTCGCCGCTTCGGCTCGCCGCGCGGTGGAGGCCGGGTTCGACGCCATCGAGCTCCACGGCGCGCACGGGTACCTGCTGCACGAGCTCCTGTCGCCCGTGACCAACCGCCGCGAGGACGACTGGGGCGGCGGCGGGCGGGAGCGGCTGCTCGTGGCCGCTGCCGCGGCCGTGCGCGTCGCGATCGGCGACGAGGTGCCCCTGCTCGTGCGGGTCAGCGCCGAGGACGTGGCCCCGGGCGGGCTGGACGCGCACGACACCGCCCGACTGGCCCGTCGGCTGCGCGAGGTGGGGGTCGACCTCGTGGACTGCTCCTCGGGCGGGCTCGTGGCGGGCGCCGACTACTCCGAGGAGCCCGGCTACCAGGTGCCCGGCGCCGCGGTCGTCCGGACGGAGGGCGGTGTGCCGACGGCCGCCGTCGGACGCATCACCGACGCGTGGCAGGCCGAGCAGGTCCTGCGCGACGGCAGCGCCGACGCGGTGATGATCGGGCGCGCCATGCTGCGCGACCCGCACTGGGCCCGGCACGCGGCTGCGGAGCTCGACGCGCCGGGTGCGCCGGTCGAGCCGCGCTACTACCGGGCGTGGCGCGGGACCGTCCTCGACGGGCTCACCGTGCCGACCCCGGTCTGAGGTCCGGGGCCGGTGCGGCCCGGGTCTGAGGTCCGGGGCCGGCGCGGCCCGCCCGCTCAGTCGGTCGGCTGCACCGAGGCGATGCGGTGCACGGCGATCGTCAGCTCGGCCTCCCGCACGGCGTCCAGCGCGCGCAGCCGACCGCCCTCGAGCCGCATCGGACGCAGCTCGCGCCGCTCCAGCCCGCCGGACGCCCCGACCAGCTCGACCCACACGGAGCGCCCGTCGCGCAGCGCCTCGCTCAGCTCGGCCTGCACGTCCCCGGGCTCGCGCACGGGCTCCCCGACGACGGCACCCGGTCCGACGGCGCCCCCGGGGCCGGGTGGGGCGCCCCCGGTCGCCGGCGGCAGATCCTGGCCCGCGCCGTCCGACGGTGTCCCGGCACCGCGACCCGTGCTCTTTCCCCGCATCCGGTCGACCAGCTCGCGCCGTGCGGCGTCGGTGACGCCGCGGACCGCCCCGGTCCCGCGGCGTCGTGACCAGGCGTCGCGGTCCAGCCGGTCGGGACGGCGGACCCGGCCGAGCGGCCGGCCGTCCGGACCCTCGAGCGCCGAGAGCAGGCCCCGGTCGCGCAGCACCTCGTGCAGCTCGGCGGCCGGGACCGACGCCGCGAGCACCGTCGGGGCGAGCCGGACCAGTCCCAGGGCCGACAGCCGCGGGTCCTCGGCCAGGCCGGCGAGCATCGCGGGGTCGGCGGCCCGCACGTAGGACTGCGCCGAGCCGACCCGCAGCGCCTCGTGACGGCGTGCGGTGTCCTTGACCAGGTACTCCAGCGGCTGCGGCACCGGGACGGCGGACCGTTGGGCGATCTCGGCCAGCAGGTCCTCCCCGCTGCGGCCGTGGTCCAGCGCCCGGGTCACGGACCCGGTGGTGAACCGCACCGTGGTGGCGGCACCCCGGGACTCGACCTCGGCGGACTGGTCGATGAGCCGCGCGAGGTCGGGCGAGGGACGCCCGGGCACGATCCCGGTCAGGTCGCCCTGCAGGAGGAACTCGTGCACCTCCTCGGGGAAGACCGACCGCATGACCGTGCCCAGGTCCGTGGCCGGGGCGTCGTCCCCGGGCTCGCGCACCGCGCGCCCGGGGGTGGACAGCACCCCGGCGCCGGTGACGCCCAGCATCGCCGCCTCGCGCAGCAGCCCCGCCACCGCGGCCTCCGGGGGCACCGCCCGCGGCGACCGCCACCGCAGCACGGCGAGCACGTCGTCGACCCCGAGCGCCACGCCCGGCTGGGCGTCGAGCACCTCGAGCACCTGCTGGCGCAGCCGCGGCACCCAGGGTCGCTGCAGGTCCGCGGACAGCGGCGCGCGCACCGTGCCCCTCTCGTCGCGGGTACCGACCTGCCACGCTGTGCGGCGGGAGCGTCGCCAGGCCTCGGCCAGCGTGGCCCACCGGTCGGCGTCGTCGGCCTCCTCCCAGCCGTCGGCGCGCGTGGTCGGCCGGAACGACGCGGGAGCGTCGCCGTCGTCCGCGACCAGTCCGGCGCTCGCGGCCAGCTCGACGACGGTCGCGGCGGTGGCCTCGTCGGTCTCGAGCAGCCGCGCCGTGCGGCGCAGGTCGCGGACGCCGAGCCCGCCGGCGCGCAGCACGACGGGCGGGGTGTCGTCCCAGGCGACGAGGACGTGCGCGACCTGACGCACGATCTCCAGCGCGGCGCCGGCGGCCTCGGCGTCCACGGTCGGCTCCGGGACGGTGCGTCCGTCCGGACGGGGCGGGTCGAGGTCGGGTGCCCGGTGGGTGCGACCGCCCCGCAGGGCCAGACCGACGTCGCGGGGCAGCACCACGTGCCGGGCGTCGGAGCGTTGCAGCAGCCCGTCGCCGACGAGCTGGTCGACGGCGGCGCGGGGCGCGGAGCCGGCGGGCGGGACGACGCCGACGGGCGGTCCCCAGGCGAGCGCGTCGAGGACCTGCCGGGCGGCGGGGGACAGGGCCCCGACGTCGACGGTCGGGGCGTCGTCCTCCCGGACGGGGCCGAGGCCGGCGGGGTAGGGGCCGAGCACCTCGTCGAGGCCGGGTGCGGGCCGCACCCCGCCGTCGTCGTCCCACACCAGGGCCGCGTCGCGGGCGGCGGCCAGGACGCGACCGACGGCGTCTGCGGACCCCGGTGCGCCGAGCGCGTCGGTGACCGCTCCCGCCCCGACGGGGGTGTCGCCGTCGGACAGCGCGAGCAGCGACTCGAGGACCTGCAGCGTGCCGGCGTCCAGGTGGGCGACGGCCCGCTCGGTGCTGGTGCGGCTGGCGGCGCGCGCGGCGAGGGAGCGCAGCGTCGACGGGGAGGGGGTGCCGAGGTCGGGGCGCACGCGGAGCAACGTCACGAGCTCGTCGTCCGTGCGCGAGCGCACCCACTCGGTGAACGTACCGGCCATCTGATCGATGCTACGCCCGCTCCCCCCGAAGTTGTGGGCATGAAATCTGCAGATCCCGCTGCCGGTTGGACTGCAGATTTCATGCCCACAGCGGGGACGCCACGGGGAACGGGGGGGCCGAGGGGGATCAGTCCGCGGCGGTCCCCCGGCACACCTCGGGCCACGGGGTCGGGGCGATCCCGAACCGTTCCCGGGCGGCGGTGGAGTCCAGCACGTACGGCCGCTCCCACTGGTACATCAGCTGGCGCAGCTCTCGTACCAGAGGGGAGAACCAGGAGGCCACGGCGACGGTGGCGCCGCGCAGCTCGCGCACCTTCACGGGCGGCTTCCCGACGGCGGCGAGCGCGTCGGTGAGCACCTGGCGCTGGCTGACCGGCGGGTTGGAGGGCACGTGCCAGACCCGTCCGTGCGCGTCGTGGTCCGCGGCGGCGGCCACCAGGGTGCGGGCGACGTCGCGCACGTCGGTGAAGGTGTGCGGCTGGTCGGTGCGGCCGAGCATGCTCACGGCGCGGCCCTGCCGGGCGGCGGGCAGCACGCGCGAGACGTGGCCGTTCTCGCCGACGCCGGGCCCGACGTAGTCGGAGCCGCGGACCTCGACGGCCCGCAGGCGCCCGGCTCGGTGCGCGGCGAGCGCGTCGGCCCACATCTGGGCCCGCAGCCGGCCCTTGTGGTCGGTGGCGGCGTCGGGGAGCCCCTCGGTCATCGGGCCGTCGACGGGGCCGTAGGGGTAGAGGTTCCCGGTGATCGCGTACACGGCGCCGAGCCGTTCGGCGCTGGTCAGCAGCGAGGCGGCCAGCGGCGGCCAGAGCTCGTCCCAGCGGGTGTAGTCGGCCGGGTTGGCGCAGTTGTAGAGCACGTCGGCGTTCGGGTCGACGGCGCAGAGGGCGTCCGGATCGGCCGCGTCGACGGCGACGTGGCGCACGCGGTCCAGGCCGGTGTCCCGGCCGGACCGGGTGGCGACGGTGACGTCTTCGCCGGTGGCGGCGAGGAGGGCGGCGACCTGTCGGCCGACGGGGCCGGCGCCCACGACGAGATGACGAGACATGACCGGAGCTCCAATCCGAGAGCGGTGCTCTCACTCTGTGTCGTCAGCCTGGCACGACGGCGGGCAGAGCGCAAGAGCACTGCTCTCGAACGTGTGACCTGCGGCGCCGTCGACCGATCACAGACCGCTTCCGGTAGCAACCGCTGGGAGCCCTTTCCTCGGATGAAACCCGGCGCTTTCACCTGGGTGAAAGAGCGGGTGAAAGGCGTGACGAACCGCAGAAACCCGTGGGGTGCGCCTCCTAGCATCAGGAAGGACCAGCGGATGTCGGGAGCGAGACGATGACGATCGCGGAGTCGCAGAAGAGACTGCCCCGCACCTGGGCGTGGGTGTGGCGCAGCAGGGGGCCGTCGTGGCGCGCCCGCGCTCGGGTCGAGGTCTGGCAGACCGGCTACCGGCACCGACTGATGGCCACGGACGTGCTGCTGGTGTCCGCCGCCTGTGTCGTGGCGCTGGTGGTGCGGGACGCCGTGGTCGCCGCGCCGCCCTCCGGTGCCGCGACGGCCGTGCTGCTCGCGCTGGTGGCCGTGGCCGTCGTCGGGTGGCCCGTCGCGATCGCGTTGAGCGGCGGCTACGACCCTCGCGTGCTCGGCGAGGGGGGACAGGAGCTCCACCGCATCGCCGATGCCGCCCTGCGGACGTTCGTCGCGGCCGCGGTGCTGGCACTCCTGGTCCCCGCTCCCGGTGTCCAGGCCTTCGCCCTCACCGCGTTCCCCCTCGGGCTGGCGCTGCTGATCGCCGGACGGTCGGCGTGGCGGGCGCGCCTCGTGCGTGCCCGCGCTCGCGGCGCGTGCACGACGGAGGTCGTGGCCGTGGGATCCCGCCGACAGGTCGAGCGGCTCGTCGACGATCTGCACGACCGGCCGTCCGGGTACCGGGTCGTGGCCGCCTGCGTGCCGGACGGCGCGGCCGCGGGGTCGTACGGCGATGTCGACGGGCCCCGTCCCGCGGCCGACGGGCCGGGAGAGGGGGCCTCCTCGCCACCCGAGGTGGCCGGCGTCCCCGTGCTCGGCGGGCTGTCCGACGTGGCGGCGGTGGCCACCGGCACCGCTGCGCGGGCGGTCGTGGTGTGCGGCTCCGAGGCTGTCGACGCCGACGACGTGCACCGTCTGGGGTGGGAGCTGGAGCCGCTGGGCGTGGGCCTGATGCTCACCGCCGCGCTGGAGGGCGTCACCCGGCCCCGGATCACGGTGGTCCCCGAGCAGTCCGTGTCCTTGTTGCACGTGACCGCTCCGCAGTTCGCCGGCCCGAAGTACGTCGCGAAGTCGCTCATCGACCGGGTCGGCGCGATCCTGCTGATCCTGCTGGCCCTCCCGGTGCTCGTGGTGGTCGCGGTCGTCGTCGCGGCCACGAGCAAGGGTCCGATCCTGTACCCGCAGGAGCGGGTGGGGCGCGACGGCACGATGTTCCGGATGCTGAAGTTCCGCACCATGCGGGTGGGGGCCGATGCCGAGGACTACCTGCAGGGTCGCAACGACGCCGACGGTCTGCTCTTCAAGCGGCGCGACGACCCGCGGGTCACCCGGACGGGTCGCGTGCTGCGCCGGTACTCGCTCGACGAGCTGCCCCAGCTGTTCAACGTGCTGCGGGGCCAGATGTCCCTGGTCGGCCCCCGGCCACCGCTGCCGCACGAGGCGGCGAAGTACGAGGCGCACGTCCGTCGCCGGCTCCTGGTCAAGCCGGGCATGACCGGGCTCTGGCAGGTCAGCGGGCGGTGCGACCTGCCGTGGGACGAGGCGGTGCGGCTGGACATCTTCTACGCGGAGAACTGGACCCCGCTGGACGACCTGCTGGTCCTCGCGCGCACGGTGCGGGCGGTGCTCTCGGGCCGGGGCGCGTACTGATCGTCGCGCGCTGCGTCGCGGGCACCGTCGTGAACCCTGCCGCGAGCCCTGCCGCACGTTCCGGAGCGGTGCTCTGCTTCGCGAACGCTGCTCCGCCGTGGCAGGGTGTCCGACATGTCCGCCCGCGAGATCGCCCGCACCGAGATCACCCGGCGGATCCACGCCGCGGCCCGGGACCGCCTCGGCGCCGAGGGACCCGCCGCGCTGTCCCTGCGCGCCGTCGCCCGCGACGTGGGGATGGTGTCCTCGGCGGTGTACCGGTACGTCGAGTCCCGCGACGCCCTGCTCACCGCGCTGCTGGTGGAGTGCTACGACGAGCTCGGTGCCGCCGTCGAGCAGGCGGAGAACGACGCGCCCCGCACCGACCACGCGGCCCGCTGGCTGGCCGCCTGCCGTGCGGCGCGCACCTGGTGCGTCGAGCACCCGGGGGAGTTCGCCCTGCTCTACGGCACCCCCGTGCCCGGGTACGCGGCCCCGCAGGACACCGTGGAGCCCGCGATCCGGGTGGTCCTCGTGCTGGCCGGCATCGCCGCGGAGGCGGGCGGGGACCCGGGGCCGCCGGCGTCCGACGTCGCCGCCGTCGTCGCGCCGGCGCGTGCCGCCGTCGTGCAGCGCGGCTTCCCCGCACCGGCCCCGGAGGTCGTGGCCCGCACGCTCATGGCCTGGTCGGGGTTGTTCGGCTCCATCTCCTTCGAGCTGTTCGGCCACCTGCACAACGCGGTGTCCGACCCGGCGGACTGGTTCGACGCCGTCGCCGCC
Source organism: Isoptericola haloaureus (assembly GCF_036689775.1). Classification (NCBI taxonomy): domain Bacteria; kingdom Bacillati; phylum Actinomycetota; class Actinomycetes; order Micrococcales; family Promicromonosporaceae; genus Isoptericola; species Isoptericola haloaureus. The sequence continues at coordinate 59,875 of NZ_JBAGLP010000110.1, forward strand.
CGGCTCGGCGCCGACGCCGGCATCGTGCCCGCCTGACGTTCCGTCGTCGTCCCCGCTGCGCGAGATCGACCCACCCGTCCGAGATCGACGCACCGTACGTCGATCTCGCACCGGGTGCGTCGATCTCGACGCCGGGCGGACAGCCGTGGCCGGATGCGACGCGTCCGCCCCCGCCCCGGTACCCTGGGACACTGCCCGGCACCCGCCGGGACCAGAGCAACGACGAGCACGAAGAGGTTCAGGTGCCCACCGGCAAGGTCAAGTGGTACGACGCGGATCGCGGTTTCGGTTTCATCGCCCACGCCGACGGCGGCGAAGTGTTCCTGCACGCCTCCGCGCTGCCGGCCGACGTGCCGAACCCGAAGCCGGGCACCCGCGTGGAGTTCGGCGTCGCGGACGGGCGCCGTGGCCCGTCGGCGCTCGCCGTGCGGGTCGTCGACCCCCAGCCGTCGGTGGCGAAGGCGAAGCGCAAGCCGCCGTCGGAGATGGCCGGCATCGTCGAGGACCTCATCCGCGTGCTCGACCGCACGGGCGACCAGCTCAAGCGTGGCAAGTACCCCGAGGGCGAGGCGGGCAAGCGCGTCGCCACCATGCTGCGCGCCGTCGCCGACAACCTCGATTCCTGAGAGCGAGACGAATCATGGCATCCGCCGAGGCGCCCGCGAAGGCACGCCGCGTGAGCTCGCGCGCCCGCAACGACGCCGTCCTGCTCGGCGCCGCCGAGCTGGCGCGCGCGGCGGCGCTGGAGGTCGCGTCCGGCCCGGACGACGTCGGCGAGCACCTCGGGACCGTCGCCGAGGGCGAGCGCCTGATGTCGCACCGGTTCGCGGCCGAGATGCGCGGCTACCACGGCTGGCACTGGACCGTGACGGTGGCACGCGTGCCGCGCGGCCGCACGGCCACGGTCTGCGAGGTCGAGCTGTTGCCGGGCGACGAGGCGATCCTGGCCCCGGCCTGGGTGCCGTGGTCGGAGCGGCTGCGTCCGGGGGACGTCCGCCCGGGCGACACGCTGCCCTTCCGCGCGGACGACCCGCGCCTCGAGCCCGGCTGGACGCCGACGGGCGACGAGGAGCAGGACGAGATCGCCATCGACGAGCTGGCGCTGGCCCGCCAGCGGGTGCTGTCCCCGCAGGGTCGCGACGAGGCCGCCGAGCGCTGGTACCGCGGGTCGCAGGGACCGACGTCGCGGGGCGCGGTCGCCTCGGACGCCGAGTGCACGACCTGCGGCTTCCTCGTGCCGCTGCAGGGCCCGCTGGGCCAGCTGTTCGGCGTGTGCGCGAACGCGTGGTCGCCCGACGACGGCAAGGTGGTCTCCCTCGACCACGGCTGCGGGGCGCACTCCGAGACGGACGTGAGCCGCCGCCGCAGCGAGTGGCCGGACCCGGACCCGATCATCGACGAGTCCACGGTCGAGCAGGTGGACCTGGGCCCCCGGGAGCCGGAGCAGCCGGCAGCCCCGTCCGACGAGCCGGAAGGTGACGAGAGCGCGTGACGACCGACGTCTTCGGGACCGCCGCGCTGCGGCACGCGGTCACGGAGGCGTGGCTCGGGTCCGCCACACGCTTCCGTGAGGACGCGAACTCGGAGGAGGACCACGCGCGCGGGCACTACCGCGACCGCGTCGTGGTCGAGCTCCTGCAGAACGCCGCCGACGCCGCGGCCCGCGCGGGTGCCGCCGGCCGGGTCGAGGTCGTCCTCGACCCCGAGCGCCGCGTGCTGCGCGTGGCGAACACCGGTCACGCCCTCGACGCCGACGGGGTCGCCTCGCTGGCGTCGCTGCGCGCCTCCGCGAAGGACGACGCGGCCGGGCAGGTGGGTCGTTTCGGCGTCGGTTTCGCGGCGGTGCGGGCGGTGTCCGACGACGTCTCGGTCGCCTCGCGCGACGGCGGCGTGCGCTTCGCCCTGGACGAGACCCGCGCGGCGCTCGCGTCGCTGACCAGCGAGGGCGCTGCCGGCGCGGCGGCGCAGCGGCTGGCGGCCGACGTCGCGGGCCGCGGTGACGACCTGCCGGTGCTCCGCCTGCCCTTCCCGGCGCCGGGACTGGACGCCGACGCCGCGTTCGACACCGTCGTGGAGGTGCGGCTGCGCGACGCCGCTGCTGCGGAGGCGGTGCGCGACCAGCTCGACGCGATCGACGACGTGCTGCTGCTCGCGTTCCCCGGGATCGCCACCCTGCACGTCGTGGTGACCACGGACGCCGGCGTGCCGCGCCAGGCCACCTGGGACGGCTCGGCCCAGAAGGCCGCCCCGCAGGTGCACCGCAGCGGGCGGTTCACCGAGGCGGACGTCGCCGAGCTGCCGCGCGAGCACCGCCGGACGGACTGGTCGCTGGTCTGGACGGTGCCGGACGGCGGCATCCCGGGCAGCGGCACCTCGGACGACGGCGGCACCCCGGGTGGGCCCGCCGCTCGGCGCCGGGTGCTGCACGCCCCGACGCCCACCGACGTCGTCGTCGACCTGCCCGCCGTGCTGCTCGCGACGTTCCCGGTGGACGCCGGCCGCCGCCGGGTGCTGCCCGGGGCGGCCACCGACCACCTGGCGGCCGAGGCGGGCGTCGCCTACGCCGAGCTCCTCGGCACCCTGGCCGCGGACCGCGCGCGGGCCGCCGACCCGACCGCCGTGCCGGACCCCCTGGACCTGGTGCCGACGGGCCTGCCCGGCTCCGACCTGGACGCCGCGGTCCGCGAGGCCGCCACCTCGGCGCTGACCCGCACGCCGCTGCTGGCGGCGCCCGGCGGCGAGGACGGCGACCACCCGGGCCACGGTGGCCGCCCCGCGCTCGAGACGCCGCAGGACGCGCTCGTCGTCGCGGGCGACCCGGGCGGCGACGCCGACCTCGTCGCGGCGCTCGCCCCGGTGCTGCCGGGTCTGGTGCTCGTCCCGGCCCGCCACCAGGCCACCGTGCGCAGCCTGGGGGCGACGGTCGCGTCGCTGGCGGACCTGGTCGACGACCTGCCCGGCGGGTTGCCGGCCGAGCGCTGGCACGCCCTGCTGGACGCCCTGGCGCCGTACGCGAACGAGCCGGGGGTGCTGGAGTCGCTGGCCGGTGCTCGCGTCCCGCTGGCCGACGGCCGGGTGGCCGGGGTGCGCAGCGCCGTCGTGCTGCCCGAGGGGTCGGTGGACGACGGCGACGAGGCGTCCCTGGCGGCCACGGCCCGCGTGCTGGGGCTGCGGGTGGTGCACCCGGACGTCGCGCACCCGCTGCTCGTCCGTGCCGGGGCCGTGGCCACGGACGCCTACCGGATGCTGCAGGACCCGGAGGTCCGCCGCGCCGCCCTGGACGCCGCCGAGACGGTCCTGGACGGCGACGAGGACGACGGCGCCCGGGAGATCGTCGCCTCGGCGCTGGCCCTGGTGCGGCTCACCGGGGGAGCGGACGCCCCGTTCTGGGCGGGTGAGCTGCCCGTGCCGACGGCGGACGGCGACCTGGTGTCGCTGCGCGAGGCGACGCTGCCCGGCACGTGGGCGGCGGAGGTGCTGGACGGCCTGGCCCCGGTCAGTGCCGAGTACGTGGCCCGCTACGGCGCGCCGGTGCTGACGGCGGCGGGGGCGCGCACCGACCCGGACGTGTACATCGTGCCGGACGTCGTCACCCCGGAGGCGGACGAGGAGGACGACGACGGCGGCCCGGACGACGCCGCGGGCTGGCTCGGCGGGTGGTCGGACTACCTGCGCCTGCTCGGGGCGCGGTTCGGACCCGGCGTCGCGGTCGGTGACCTGGTGGCCGTGGCGGACCTGGACGCCGTCGCGGACGACGCCTGGCCGCGGGTGCTGGCCCGTCTGGCCGGCGAGCCGGACACGCGCCGCGCTCTGCTGACGCCGGTACGGCGCGGCCGGGTCTCGGCGCCGTCGTACTCGGCCTGGTGGCTGCGCGAACGCTTCGGCGCGCCCTTCGCCCTGCACGAGGGCGTCCCGCTGCTGCCCGCCGAGCCGCGGGCGGTGGCGGGGCTCGACGTCGCGGTGCGGCGCGCGCTGGGCGGTGCCGACGCGCTCGGCGACCTGGACGCGACGGACTGGCCTGCCGCGCTCGAGCGGCTGCCGGCCGCCGGCTCGACCCTGCCGCTGCGCGACGCGCTGGTGGTGTGGCGGGGACTGGCGAGCCTGGCCGCGCGCCTGGACGCCGACGACCGGTCGACGGCCCTGGACCCCCTGCCGGACCGGTTGCCGGTGCTGGACGCGAGCGACGTCGTCGTGCACCGCGCCGAGGACGTCGTGGTGGCCGGGACGGCCCGCTGGGCGGCGCTCGGTGCCGTGGTCCCCTCTCCGGAGGCGGAGGCCGAGGGGCTGGCCGAGCTGCTCGACCTGCCGCTGGCCGGGCAGGACGGCCTGCCGTCGCCGGACTCGCTGGGCACCGAGCGCGAGCTGGACCCGCGGGTGACCGCGCTGGACCACCGGATGCCGTCGGTGTGGTTCCACCACGAGCGGCTGTCCGTGGCCGGCGGGCCGGTGCCGTGGTGGGTGGACGCCCAGGCGCGCGTGCACGCGACGTCGGAGGCCGGGCTGGCCGCGGGGCTGGCGGACGTGCTGGGCCGGCCGGACCGGGTGGCGCTGCTCACCGCGGTGCTGCGCGAGCCGGAGCGTGCGGTGGCGCTCTGGGCGACGACCGCCTGGGGTTGATCCGCCGCATCACTTCAGCGCGCGAGCACCTTGTTGAAGTAAACTCGACTGAAGTTCAGTAATATGCCGCGTCGATGAAGTGAGGCAACGGTGGGCATCTCCGATGCGGAGCGTCCCGGAGACTGGCCCGCGCTCGGGTACGAGCATCGCGACTGGGTGTCGACCATCGATCCGGGGCACCTGTCGGTCTTCGAGCGCTTGCGGATCGACCGTCCCTACCGGGCGGCGGTCGTTCCGGAGATCGCCGACGCGCAGGTCAGGCTGGCTCCCGAGACGATGGCGGTCGTCGAGGAGGCGACGCAGGACGTCACCCGATTCGACGAGCAGATGTCGTCGCTCCCGGTGCCGATGCCGGCAGTCCTGATGCGCAGCGAGTCGGCGTCGTCCTCACAGATCGAGCATCTGACGACGAACGCGCGCAACCTCGCCATGGCCAGCATCGGGATCGACGCGAAGCAGAACGCGGAGCTGGTCGCGGCCAACGTGCGTGCGATGGCAGTGGCTGCGAGTGCAGCGGCCGACCCGGTGAGCGCGGAGTCGATCCTTGCCGTGCATCGCGCGCTGATGGTCGAGTCCGAACCCGACGTCGCCGGGGCGTGGCGTGACGAACAGGTCTGGATCGGGTCGCACGCCGCGTATCCACACGGTGCAGACTTCATCCCGCCGCACCATGAGCGGGTCCCGGCGGCCATCGACGACCTCGTGGAGTTCACTCGGCGGACGGACGTCCCGGCGCTCGCGCACGCGGCCATCGCGCACGCCCAGTTCGAGACGATCCACCCGTTCACCGACGGCAACGGTCGTACGGGGCGCGTCCTGCTCCTGTCCGTGCTGCGACAGCGGGACGTCCTGCGCGGCACCACGGTTCCGGTGTCGTCGGGGCTCCTGTGTGATCCGGAGCGCTATTTCCGCGCGCTCACCGCCTATCGGGAGGGTGACGTCGACCGGATCGTGGCCGACGTCGCCGAGGCATCGATGAGCGCCACCGCCGACGGGCGTGCCCTCGCCACCTCCATCGGCGACATCCGCACCCGCTGGCGGGAGCAGATCACGGCACGATCGAACTCCTCCGCCTGGCCGCTCTCGGATGCGTTGTTCAGCCAACCCGTGGTCACTGCCGAGCATGTCGCGGGCCTGCTCAGCCTGTCCGATCGTGGCGCACGCAACACCATCGACGTCCTCGTGCGTGACGGTGTCCTGACCCCCGCGACCGCGGCCAAGCGATGGCAGTACTGGCAGGCACCGGAGGTTCTCGCTGCGATGGACGAGTTCACGCGAAGGGCTGGACGGCGCAGCTGATCAGTCGCCGCGGTGGCGGCGCGCCCAGGGCAGGCCGAGCAGCCCGAGCAGGATGCCGGCGCCGCAGATGGCGACGGCCCCGACGGGCACGACGCCGGTGGCCGCGAGGACGCCCACGACGACCAGCGCGACGGTCCAGACGGCGACGCCGACGAGCACCACGCGTACCAGGTCGGTCGCCGGCGGCGCGGGCGTGGGACGGCGGCGCTCGGGGTGGAGCAGCAGCGTCATCACGGAGGGCACGGGCCGATCGTACGTCGCGGGCCACGCGCCGGCCCCGGGACGCGGCGGTACCGGGCCGGAAGAGGTCCGTGTCACGTCCGATCTGTCCTGAAGGTCTGCCGTGAGCGGTCACACCTCTGGCACCATGGTTGCCCATGGCGAACCAGACCAGCGCGCCCTCGGAGGGGCTCAGCGCGATCGACCGCTTCTTCCAGATCACCCAGCGGGGGTCGACCGTCGGCGCCGAGATCCGCGGTGGCCTGGTCACGTTCTTCGCGATGAGCTACATCATCGTGCTGAACCCGCTGATCATCGGCACGGTCCCGGACGGCACCGGGGAGTTCCTCGGCGGCGGTGACGCCCCGAACCTCGGCATGGTGGCGGCGGCGACGGCGCTGATCGCCGGCATCGTCACGATCGCGATGGGCGTGTTCGCCAACTTCCCGATCGGTCTGGCCGCGGGGCTGGGGCTCAACGCGGTGGTCGCCTACTCGATCGCGGGCCTGCCTGACATGACCTGGGCGGACGCCATGGGTCTGGTGGTCATCGAGGGCCTGATCATCCTCGTGCTGGTGCTGACCGGGTTCCGGGAGGCCGTGTTCAACGCGGTCCCCGTCGAGCTGAAGACGGCGATCAGCGTCGGCATCGGCCTGTTCATCGCGTTGATCGGCCTGGTCAACGCCGGGTTCGTCGTGCCGGGCGACGGCACGATCGTGGCGCTGGGCAACCTGGCCACCTGGCCGATGCTCGTGTTCGTGGTCGGGCTGATCCTGACCATCGTGCTGTGGGTCCGCCGCATCCGCGGTGCGCTGCTCATCGCGATCCTCACGGCGACCGCGCTGGCCGTCGTCCTGGAGAACACGCTGAACATCGGCGCGAAGGCGCCGGACGGCTCGAACCCCACGGGCTTCAACCTGAACGCCCCGACGTTCTCCGGCGTCGTCGAGGTGCCGGACTTCGGCCTGCTCGGCCAGTTCTCGCTGCTGGGCTCGTTCGAGAACATCGCCGTGGTCTCGGTGCTGCTGCTGATCTTCTCGCTGCTGCTCGCGGACTTCTTCGACACGATGGGCACGATGGTCGCCGTCGGCGCCGAGGCGAAGCTGCTCGACGAGAAGGGCAACCCGCCGCGCACCCGCGCGATCCTGGTCGTCGACTCGTTCGGCGCGATCGCCGGCGGCGCAGGCTCGGTGTCCTCGAACACGGCCTACGTCGAGTCGACGACGGGTGTCGGTGAGGGTGCCAAGACCGGGTTCGCCTCGGTGGTCACCGGCGTGGCCTTCCTGCTCGCGACGTTCCTGTCCCCGCTGGTGGCGCTGGTGCCCTACGAGGCGGCCGCGCCGGCGCTGGTGCTGGTCGGGTTCCTCATGATGGCGCAGGTGGCGGGCATCAACTGGCGCAACATGGAGATCGCCATCCCGGCGTTCCTGACGATGATCATCATGCCGTTCACGTACTCGATCGCGGACGGCATCGGCGCGGGCTTCATCGCGTTCGTGGTGATCAAGCTGGCGCTGGGCAAGATCCGCCAGATCCACCCGCTGATGTGGGTGTCCTCGTTGCTGTTCGTCGTGTACTTCCTGCTCGAACCGTTGCAGGCCGCCATCGGCTGACCCACCCCTGACCAAGATCCGGTCGAGGTGGTTTCCCGGACGGTTCCCTCCGGTCTTGACGACGGGGTTGATCACGAGCCACGCCTGGCCGAGCAGCGTCTCTCGGTTCTCGCTGGTGACGCCGGCTCGGGCCTCTGCCCAGTGGAAGTGCCGAAGCTCCTGGCGGTGGGTGCCGATGCGTGCGCGCTGCGGCAGTCTCGAGACCAACTCACGTGCCGTCTGCTGCCCCGTGAAGATCTCCATGTAGAGATCCGCGCCGTCGGCCGACGGCGCGGACGACGGCGGATTGCGGCGAGGGGACCGGGGCACTCAGCGTGTGGATCCTGGAGTGCATGGTTCCCGGGAATCTTCGCGGATGTCGCACGGCCGGCACCGAAGAGGTGCCGGCTGTCCGGTTGGTGGAGCGCTACCCTGACCGCACGACGGCAGGCAGGAGCCAGTTCTATGCGGGTTCTCATCACCGGTGGCGCCGGCTTCATCGGCGCCAACTTCACCCACCAGACCATCCGAGAGCGCCCCGAGGCTCAGGTCACCGTGCTGGATGCCCTCACCTACGCCGGCGACCTCAAGAGCTTGGCCCCCGTTGACCACCAGATCACCCTTGTGCGCGGCTCGATCACCGACAGCGACCTCGTCGACCGCCTGGTCGCCGAGTCGGACGTCGTCGTCCACTTCGCGGCCGAGTCGCACAACGACAACTCCCTGGACGACCCGTCGCCGTTCGTCGCAACGAACCTGGTGGGCACCTTCACCCTGCTCGAAGCGGTCCGTCGGCACGGGGTCAGGTTCCACCACGTCTCGACCGATGAGGTCTACGGCGACCTGGAGCTCGACGACCCGGCGAAGTTCACGCCGGAGACGCCCTACAACCCGTCGAGCCCCTACTCAGCGACCAAGGCAGGTTCCGACCTGCTGGTCCGGGCCTGGGTCCGGTCGTTCGGTGTCCGGGCCACGATCTCGAACTGCTCGAACAACTACGGGCCCTATCAGCACGTCGAGAAGTTCATCCCCCGGCAGATCACCAACCTCATCGACGGGGTGCGCCCCAAGCTCTATGGCGCCGGGCTGAACGTCCGTGACTGGATCCACGTCGAGGATCACAACAGCGCGGTCTGGACGATTATCGACCACGGCCGCATCGGCGAGACCTACCTCATCGGCGCCGACGGCGAGAAGAACAACCTCGAGGTGGTGCGGACCCTCCTGGAGGTCTTCGGCCGCGACGCCGACGACTTCGACCACGTCACCGACCGGCCGGGCCACGATCTGCGCTACGCCATCGACGCCACGAGGCTCCGCCAGGAGCTCGGGTGGCAGCCTCGCTTCACCGACTTCCGCAGCGGTCTGCAGGCCACCGTCGACTGGTACCGCGAGCACGAGGCATGGTGGCGCCCGCGGAAGGCTGCCGTCGAGGCGAAATACGCCGCCACGGGTCAGTAGGGGTTCAGCGGCGCAGTGACGCCAGGTAGCCCTCGACATCATTGACGCTCGGCAGCAGCCCCTGCTCCTGCGCCTCGGCGAGCGTGGGAGCCGCCGCGTCCTTCTCGGAGAGCTGCGGTGCCAGCGGCGCCCCGTCGCGCGCGGTCGTCGGCCACTCGATCCCGATCGCCGGGTCGAGCGGGTGCACGCCGTGCTCCGCCGTCGGGTTGTATCCCGTGGAGCACAGGTACATCACCGTGGAGCCGTCCTCCAACGACAGGAAGGCGTGGCCCAGGCCCTCGCCGACGTAGACGGCGCGCCTCTCGGCGTCGTCGAGCAGCACCGTGTCCCAGCGTCCGAACGTCGGCGAACCCATGCGGATGTCGACGACGACGTCGAGCACCGCCCCTCGCGGGCAGGTCACGTACTTGGCCTGCCCGGGCGGCACGTCGGTGAAGTGGATGCCTCGCAGCACGCCGGCCGCGGAGACCGAGCAGTTGGCCTGCTGGAGGTCCAGGTCGTGCCCCAGGTGGTCGGCGAACACCGAGGCCTTGAACCACTCCAGGAACACGCCACGCGCGTCGCCGTGCTGCTGCGGCGTGATCTCGTAGGCGCCGGCCACGACCAGCTCTCGGAACTGCACGAACGACCTCCCGATGTCGACTGCCCGCCTCTAGGATGCTACTCATGGCTTCCGTCGACCCGGCCCAACGGTGGACCGTCGTGGGGGCGGGCGGAATGCTCGGCCACGACCTCGTCGACCTGCTCACCGCCGCCGGCACGCCGGTGGCGGCGCTCACGCACGACGACGTGGACGTGACTGCCGCGGATGCGACCCGACGCGCGCTGGCCGGCGCCGACGTCGTGGTCAACGCCGCCGCCTGGACCGACGTCGACGGTGCCGAGACTCACGAGCCCGAAGCGATGGCGGTCAACGCGCTCGGCGCCGCGAACGTCGCCCGGGGTGCGCGACTGGCGGGTGCCCGCCTGATCCATCTCTCCACCGACTACGTGTTCGACGGCCAGGCCACCACGCCGTACCCGGAGTCCGCGGCGACCGCTCCCGAGTCCGTCTACGGGCGGTCCAAGGCCGCCGGTGAGCGCGCCGTGCGCGACGAGGCGTTCGACCACCTCATCGTGCGGACCGCCTGGCTCTACGGAGCGCACGGCCGGTGCTTCCCGCGCACGATGGTGCGCTTGGCGGCCGAGCGTGACCGGCTCGCCGTCGTCGACGACCAAGTGGGCCAGCCGACGTGGACCCGTGACCTGGCCGACCTGATCCTGCGGCTCGTCGACGCCCGTGCGCCGGTTGGCACCTACCACGGGACTGCGTCGGGGACGACGTCGTGGCACGGGTTCGCCCGGCGCGTGCTGGCCTCGGCGGGATCTTCCGTGCCGGTCGACCCGGTGCCCACCGAGGCCTTCCCGCGTCCGGCACCGCGCCCTCGGTACTCCGTGCTGGGTCACGACGCTCTCCGTCGTGCCGGCGTCGAGCCGATCGGGGACTGGGCCGAGCGCTGGGACGTCGCCGCGCCGTCGGTCCTGGCGTGACTCCTCAGTCGTCCAGCAGGCCGAGCAGGTAGCTGCCGTAGCCGGACTTGGTCAGCTTTTCCGCACGGACCCGCAACTCGTCGTCCGAGAGGAAGCCGCGACGCCAGGCCACCTCCTCCGGCGAACCGATCTTCAGGCCCTGGCGTTGCTCGACCGTGCGCACGAAGTCGCTGGCGTCGATGAGGGAGTCGAACGTCCCGGTGTCGAGCCAGGCCGTGCCGCGGGGGAGTACCTCCACGTGCAGACGTCGCTGGTCGAGGTAGTGCCGGTTGATGTCGGTAATCTCGTACTCTCCGCGCGCCGACGGGTCGAGACCCTTGGCGATCTCGGTGACGTCGCGGTCGTAGAAGTACAGACCCGGGACGGCGTAGTTCGAGCGGGGCCGTTCCGGCTTCTCCTCGATCGACCGTGCCAGACCGTCGTCGTCGAACTCGATGACGCCGTACGCCGTCGGGTCGGCCACGCGGTAGGCGAAGATCGACCCGCCGTCGACGTCGGTGAACTGCTGGAGCTGGTCGCCGAGACCCTGCCCGTAGAAGATGTTGTCGCCCAGGACGAGGGCCGCCGGACCACCCTGCAAGAACTCCTCGCCGAGCACGAACGCCTGGGCGAGCCCGTTGGGCACCTCCTGGACCGCGTACTCGATCGAGATGCCGAACTGCGACCCGTCACCCAGCAGACGACGGAACTGCTCGGCGTCGTGGGGCGTGGTGATGACCAGGACGTCTCGGATGCCCGCCAGCAGCAGCGTCGACAGCGGGTAGTAGATCATCGGCTTGTCGTAGACGGGCACGAGCTGCTTGCTCACCCCGAGGGTTATCGGGTGCAGCCGGGTGCCGGATCCGCCGGCCAGGATGATGCCGCGCATGATGCCGATCGTGTCACGCGGGATCGCGCGATGATCAGGTTCGTCGCCAAATTTCGCCCGCTCCTCGCGAGATTCCGCCCGAAATGGCTTGGTAGCGTCATCTCGGTTGCGTGACGTTCTGTGGCCCGATGAAGAGGGAGCGTTCGATGGTCCGGCGGTCGCCAGGGCATTTTGGCGTGAGGTGGGAGGCCTCATCGGGTCGTAGCCTGGAGGAAGCGCTGGGCTCGAAGAGCAGGTGTGGGATCTACCGCCTGCATTTCGCCGACGGAACCGCGTACGTCGGTCAGGCGACCGACGTTGTCCAGCGGTACAAGCGGCATGTCAGGGACTGGCATCCGCTGGAGATCGTGGGCCTCGACTTCCGGGTAGAGAAGCGTGAGGACCTGAGCCAGCGAGAGCTGGAGACGGTTTGGTACTTCGAGGGTGCGGGCAAACTCCGCAACAAGTTGTTGGTGACGCTCTCCAATGCTGAGGAGTGCGCACTGAATGACGTCGTTCCTCCGGAGGACCAGGATGCCTGGGTGCGAGGAGGTCAAGTGCTCTCAGCCGAAGCGCGCGACACCGACACTGATCTGGTTCATGGGACCTCCGCGAAGTTGCGACGGCTGCTGGATCGGGATGACTGGCCGGAGATCAAGGCACTGCTGACGACCTTCGTTCAGTCGGCGGTGATCGCCCCACAGGTAACGGCCGGTCGGTTCTGGAGCGTCGAGGCGCTACCGAGACCCAGGCGCAACAACACCCTCGGGCGCGAACTGGCTCGGGTGTATGTCTACGGGCTCGACGTCATGTCCGTCTTCGAGGTCCGATCCCGAGTAGGCGAACGTGTTCTTGCGAACGCCATTGTGGCCGAACCGGAGCTGAACGGCTGGGGTGAACGATGGAACTGGCTCGTCACCGGCTTCAAGCTCTCGGCCTATGCCGGCGCGGGCAAGGGACTGGGCTACTACCAGGACGTCAACTTCAAGACCCACCGATCGATGACCGAGTTCTTCGACGAGACCCAACTGCTGCGCGCGGCACGTGTCATGACACTTGCTCGGATGCGCCGGGGTGCCGTTCAGATCAAGGGGCACTCGCCGGAACTGGTACGCCAGGTCCTCGAAGACTGAGCGCTAGCGTCCGTGATGGGTTGCTCAACTCACGGATGGACACCCGTCGGGTCGCGCCGGATCTCCTCCGCAAGCTCGGAGATCGCCGCGGCGACCTCCGGCCATCGCTCGACCACGGTCGCCAGCGGGAGGCGCTCCGCCAGGGTGTCGACGTAGCCGTCCTTGATCGGCACGTCGAAGATCTCTGCGAGCCGTCGAGGAAAGACCAGGAGCTGCTCGGGCGGGATGCCCGCCCGCTCAGCCTGCTGGTTCAGCCAGCCGGGATACGCCGTGCCGGCGGTGTCCATGACGAGAGCGGTGAACGGGCTACCACCGCGCGGGTTCCTGACCTTGATGACCACGCTCGAGCTGAGTCTGTCCTGCACCACGAAGCGCGGATCGTCGTCGTACCGCTGCAGGATGTTGCGCACGGCGTCGAGGGTCGCTGTCGGCACGGAGCGTGCCATCTCGGTCAACACGTCGTCGCGACTCAGGCGGCCGCGGGCCGCGGGGGAGTCGTCCTGCGGGACCGCCACCGAGACGTCCACCTTGGCCTCCGGCGCGACGTCGACACGCACCACGGCACGCACGACCTCTCGCGTCCGTGCCACGACGGACGGCACAGCGACGCGAACCCCACGCTCGGGGTCCTCGTAGATCGCCAGCTCGACCAGGCCGAGGCGGTAGTGCAGCTGGGGAGTGTCCTGCAGGTAGGCGGCCATGGCCTCGACGTCCTCACGGATGCCGTCGCCGACCACGAGCAGCAGCAGCCGCCCGGCACGGAGGTTCGCGGAGACCGCGTCGACGAACCGGCGCTCGTCGTCCGCTCCGGCGTCGTGCGCGAGATCCCACAGCGAGCGACCGCAGGACCGGCGGCACGCGGCGTCGAGGTCGCCGTAGGACCACGTCGCTACCGTGCGCGCGTAGTCGACGATCTGTCCCACGACCTCGCGGCGGGCTTCGGGATTACGCCACAGCTTGGCCTCGACCAGAGTCAGGCCACCGTGCGGGGACACGAACAGCGCGTCGATCGGCCCGGCGGACGTGCCGATCTCACGTCCGATCGGCAGCAGCGGTGCGAAGTCGTCGTCGAGCTCTGCGACAGGCAGGACCTCAGGATGAGCGAACACGAGTCCTTGGATCTCGTCCTCCGACACCGCGGTCCGACGAAGTCGTGCAGGATCGTCGCTGATGAGCACCAGCGGATCGCCGGTGTTCGCGGGCATCGGCCACCTCCTCGTCGATGGCCTCAACCCTAGTGGGGTGTCGTGCACGGCTCCGTGAGCCGAGAACTGCCCGCAGCAGGGTCCGCCACGTGCCGCCGAGGGCTTTCCGCCATCGAGGTAGTGCGGCGAGCCCGTTCCTGTGTATCGTGGTTTGTGCAGGACGCTGAAAGCCTCCCGCACCGCCTTAGACCCCGCCATCGTGCGGGGTCTTCGTGCATCCTGGCTCAAGGACGCCAGATCCAACTCCTGCTCACGGCACCGCCGACGTGACGCCACGTCGTGTCGAGGGTCTTGCGAGCTCTGTCGTTGGTCTCGCGGACCGTGCAGCGGCGACGGTAGATGAAGGTGGCGAGATCGACTGCTTGGAGGAGTCTGCTGTGCTCCGACGGGCCGAAGTGGATCGTATCGATCACCTGCGGCAGTCGGCTGCTCTGATACCCGGGGGTCCCTGACCGGCGGTAGTGCCGGAAGTTCGTCCGGTGGCGTTCGGCAGCGTGCACCTCGTCGGCAACGACGACGGCCTTCTGATCGTTGGCATGCGCGACATCGTTGATGCTCTCCAGGAGATGCCCGAGAACGACATCGTGCGGAGGGTGCGGGTCGACGTAGCGTTCGAGCTGCGCCTCGACGTCCATTCCGCGAAAGACCAACTGGGCTCGAGGCGATCGTCGATGCCGAGCTGCGGGAGAGACATCACGACACGTAGGCGACGTGCCCCTCGTCACGCCGCCAGCCCGGCGAGCAGCACCGCCCCGTGCGGGGCCAGCTCCAGGTCCAGCGCCGCGCTGCCCGGCGCCACGCCACGGGCGGCGTCGCTCTGCACCGTGACCTCCCGGCGCGGCACGGTAGTCCCGGTCCACAGCTCGCGGACCTCGTGGCCGCCCCGGGCGGCGAACCCGATCCGCGCCACGTCCTGAGCGAGGGTCAGCGGCTCGTCGCCCAGGTTGAACAGCGCGGCGTACGCCGTGCGGTCCGGGCCGTCGGCGGCCCACATCACCAGCGGACCCTCGCGGAACACCTCGCGCTGGTTCCGTCCGTCCCGGTGCACGGCCAGCACGTCGGGGTGGCGGAACAGTTCCACGGTGGCCGGGTCCGACGACGGCAGGTCGCCGCCGATCATCAGCGGCGAGCGGGCGATCACCCACAGCGTCAGCAGGCTGACCCGCTCGTCCGGCGTCAGCGCGTCGTCGCGCGGCTCGCCGCGTTCGGCGCGCAGGCCGATGCGCCCCAGCGGCAGCATGTCGGCGTCGGCCCACCCGCCGTCGCCCGAGAACGGTGCCCACCGCGCCAGCCGTGCGAAGTTCGCCTCGACGTCCTCCCACCGGTCCCACAGGTCGTCGCTGATGCGCCACATCGTGGCGTGCTCGCGCAGGTGGTCGGCGTGCGTCGTCGACAGGTCGCGGCCGGGGGAGAGGCTGAGCTCGATCGGCCGGCCGGTGAGTGCGATCGCGCGGGCGTAGGCCTCGATGTCCGCGGACTGGTAGGGCCAGAGCATGTCGTCGGTCTTGAGGAAGTCGACGCCCCACGCCGCGTACAGCGCGAGCGTGGAGTCGTAGTAGGCCTGCGCGTCCGGGTGGGTGTGGTCCAGGCCGACCATGTCCGGGTTCCACTCGCAGGCGTTGCCCGGATCCGCGACGTCGGCCGCGGTGGCGTCGCTGCCCAGGACCGGCGTCGCGCGGTCCACCGCCCGGCGCGGGATGCCGCGCATCGTGTGGATGCCGAACCGCAGGCCCAGCGCGTGGATCTGCTCGGCCAGCGGCGCGAACCCGCGGCCGCCCGTGGCACTGGGGAACCGTCCCGGGTCGGGCAGCAGGCGGCCGTGGTCGTCCATCGCGAGCGGCGCGTCCGCGTTGTACCCGTGGGAGCGGGCCGTCGGGTCGGACCAGTCGATGTCGATGACCACCGTGTCCCACCCCAGCGGCAGCAGGTGCTCGGCCAGGAACCGCGCGTTGGCCAGCACCTCCGCCTCGGTGACGGTGGTGCCGTAGCAGTCCCAGGAGTTCCAGCCCATCGGGGGGCGGAGCGCCCGCTGTCCTCGCATCGCGTTCCCTCGCTCGTCGTCGTGCGTCGTCCCGGCGACCGTACCGACCCCCGGGCCGCCGTCACCTGCCACAATGACCGTGTGACGCGAGACACGCCCTCGGCCGAGCGTGCCTACCGCCGCACCCTCGCCCTGCTGACCCTCGTCGTCGCGCTGTGGTCCGTGGCGTGGGCGGTGCTCACCCCCGGCTTCCGGTCGCCCGACGAGCAGAACCACCTCAACAGCGTCGTCCGGATCGCCTACGGCGGTGGTTGGCCGGCCGCCGGTGACGCCCACTTCGCCCCGGTCACCGACCAGGCCGTCGCCGAGGCCGCCTACCCGGCCGACCTGCCCGGCCGCTGGCGCCACCGCCCTGACGAGACGCAGTTCGTCGACCTCACGCCCGTCCCCGCCACCGAGCGCGTCGCCATCGGCCCCGACAACGCGCTGCCCGCGCCGGGCACCAGCGCCACCGTCGACCAGATGACCCAGCACCCGCCCGCCTACTACGCGCTCGGCGCCGCCGTCCTGCACGCCACCGGCACCGCCGACGCGCGATGGGACGTCGCCCTGCTGACCCTGCGGCTGCTCGACGTCGCCCTGTTCGCCGCCACGGTGCCGCTCGCCGCCGCGACCACCCGCCGGCTGACCGGCTCGCGCGCCGCCGCCCTGGTCGCCGCCCCGTTCCCGCTGCTGATCCCGCAGGTCGGGCACATCATGGGCGCCGCCAACAACGACGCCCTCGTGGTGCTGACCGGCGCCGGCGTCACCTACCTGGCCGCCCGGGTGGTCACCGGCGACCTGCGCTGGCGGATGGTGGCCGCCGTCGGCCTCGTGCTCGGGGTGGGCCTGCTGACCAAGGTCATGCTCGCGTTCGCGATCCCGACCGTGATCGCCGCCTACCTGCTCGCTCCTGGGCCGCGCTCGAGACCCCGCGCCGGTCCGACGGCGGTCTCCCGGATCTGGCGCGGGTTCGTCGCCCTGGCGATCGCGTTCGTCGTCGGGGGCTGGTGGTGGGCCCGCAACTGGATCGTCGACGGCGCCGTGCAGCCCGTCGGGCTGCCGCGCGACTACTCCGGCATGACGCAGGTGCCGGCCGACCAGGTGCTCTCCGAGGCGGTCGGGCGCACCGCGCAGGCGTTCTTCGGCAACCTGTCCTGGCTGGAGATCCGCCTGCCCGGCACCTTCGTCGTGGTCGGCTCGACGATCCTCCTGACCGCCGTCCTGACCGCCGTCGTACTCCCCGGCGCCCGACGCGGGTCGCTCGCCCTCGCCCTGCTGCCCGTCGGTCTCGCCGCCGCCGTGGTCGTCAACGCGGCCCGGAGCTGGACCGACACCGGTGTCCTCGTCGCCCTGCAGGGCCGCTACGTCTTCGGCGGGCTGACGGCGCTCGCGGCCCTGCTGGCGATCGCGCTGTGGCACGCGTGCCTCCGGCGCGAACGGTGGGCCGCCGTCGTCGTGCCGGTGTTCACCACCCTCGCCGTGGCGGCCGGCGTCGCCGGACTCGTGTGGGCGTTCGGCGCGATGTACCGCGGGCCGGGGGAGTCGGCGGCGCTGGCGTGGGAACGCTGGGCCGCGTGGAGCCCGCTGAGCGGCACCGTCATCACCGCGGTGCTGGTGGTCGTGGCGCTCGGGTTCGTCTCCGGGCTGGTCGCCGCCTGGCGGTGGCCCCACCGGTCCCGGATCGCGGCGCGTGGCTAGACTCGCGCCGGGCGGCCACACGCCGCTGCGCAGCACCGTCGTCGGACCGGAGAGGGCTCGATGAAGCTCGTCGTGCAGATCCCGTGCCTCAACGAGGCCGAGACCCTTCCGCTCGTGCTGGCCACCCTGCCGCGCGAGGTCGACGGGTTCGACGAGGTCGAGTGGCTCGTCGTCGACGACGGCTCCACCGACGGCACCGCCGACGTCGCCCGCAACCTCGGCGTCGACCACGTGCTGCGGCACACCGCCACCATGGGGCTGGCGCGGTCCTTCCGCGACGGCGTCGACCTCGCCCTCGCGCTGGGAGCGGACGTGGTGGTCAACACCGACGGCGACAACCAGTACCCCTCCGAGCGGGTCGGGGACCTGTGTGCACCCGTGCTCGCCGGCGAGGCCGACATCGTCGTCGCCGACCGGCAGACCGCCACCATCGAGCACTTCAGCCCGTTCAAGAAGCGGATGCAGCGCCTCGGATCCCGCGTGGTCAGCGCCGCCGCGAACACGCCCCTGCCCGACGCCGCCAGCGGGTTCCGCGCCTACTCCCGCGCCGCGCTGCTGCGCCTCAACGTCATCACGCAGTTCAGCTACACCATGGAGACGATCATCCAGGCGGGCAACAAGCACCTGCGGATCGTCTCCGTGCCCGTGGTGACCAACCCCAAGACCCGAGAGTCGCGGCTGTTCCGCAACATCTGGCAGCACATGGGTCGCTCGGGCCGGGCGATCGCGCGCTCGTGGATCATGTTCCGCCCGCACCTGGTGTTCCTGTCCCTGGCGGTGCTGTTCTTCCTCGCCTCGGCGGTGCCGGCCGTGCGGTTCCTCGTGTTCTTCGTCCAGGGCGAGGGCGGCGGGCACGTGCAGTCCCTCATCTTCGCCGCCGCGATGCTCGTGGGGTCGCTGCTGTGCCTGGCGCTGCTGGTCATCGCCGACCTGCAGCGCACCAACCGGACGTTGATCGAGGACACCCTGGAACGGGTCAAGCACCTGCAGTACGGGCGCGACACGTGATCGTCGCGTTCGGCACCTACGACGCTGCCCGGCACCCGCGCGTCGGCGTCCTGGTCGCCGGGCTGCGCGCCCACGGCTACCGCGTCGACGAGCTGAACCGTCCCCTCGGGTTCTCCACCGCCGAGCGGGTGCGGATGCTGCGCCAGCCGTGGCGGCTGCCGCTGCTGGTGCTGCGCCTGCTGACCTGCTGGCTCGCCCTGGTGCGCGACGACGTCGGACACCGCCGGGCGGACGGCGCCCCGGACGCGGTGCTGGTCGGCTACCTCGGCCACTTCGACGTCGTCCTGGCCCGGCTGCTGCACCCGCGCACGCCCGTGGTGCTCGACCACCTCGTCTTCGCCGCCGACACCGCCACCGACCGCGGCGCCCGCGGGCTGCGCGTCCGGCTGCTGCACGGGCTGGACCGGCTCGCGCTGGCGTGCGCCGACGTCGTCGTCCTCGACACGGACGAGCACCGGGCGTTGCTGCCGGCCTCCCCCCGTCGTCGAGCGTCTCTGTTCCTCAGGAATCGGCCCCGGAATCCTGAGGAACAGAGACGCTCGACCGGCCAGGGGGCCGTGGTCGTGCCCGTCGGCGCACCGGACGGCTGGTTCGAGGCGTCCGACGGCGGCACCCCGGCAGGTACGGACCCGCTGCGGGTCGTGTTCTTCGGCCTGTTCACCCCGCTGCAGGGGGCCGTCACGATCGCCGAGGCGCTGGCCGACGCGCTGCCCCGGGCCGCCGCGACGGGTCGGCCGATCGAGGCGACCCTGGCCGGTCATGGTCAGGACCACGCCGCCGCCCTGGCCGCGCTCGCCGGGACACCCGGCGTCACCTGGCTCGACTGGGTCGAACCCGCCGAGCTGCCCGCGCTCGTCGCCGACCACGACGTCTGCCTCGGCATCCACGGCACCACCCCCAAGGCGCTGCGCGTGGTCCCCACCAAGGTGTTCCAGGGGCTGGCGGCCGGTTGCGTCGTCGTCACCTCCGACACGCCGCCGCAGCGCCGCCTGCTCGGCGACCACCTCGAGCTCGTCCCTCCCGGGGACGCCGCGGCGCTCGCCGACCGGCTCGTCGCGCTCACCGACCCGGCTGAGCTGGCCGCCGCCCGGAGGCGTGCGGACGCCGGACGCGACGCCGTCCGGCCCGCCGCCGTCGTCGGCCCGCTCGTGGACGCCCTCGCCGCCCGCGGGGTGCGGCCGTGACCGGCACCCGGAGCGATCCCGCCACCACCCGTCCCGGTGCCACGGCCCGCCTGCTCGCCGTGCTGCGCTCGCCCTGGGTGCGCTGGGGGTTCCTCGTCCTGGCTCTCGCGCTGGCGGTCTACGCCGTCGTCGCCGTGCGCGAGGACCTCGCCGAGGCGGCCGAGGCGCTGTCCGCCGGCCGTCTCGCCCTCGCCGCCGTCCTCGCCGTGCTGTTCGTCGGCTGCACCTGGCTGTCGTGGCGGGCCGTGCTGACCGACCTCGGCTCCCGGCTCGGGCCGCGGGCCGCCGTCGCCGTGTTCGGCATCAGCCAGCTCGGCAAGTACGTGCCCGGCGGCGTGTGGAACGTGGTGGCCGCCGCTGAGGTCGGGGCCGACCACGGCGTCCCGCGCCGCCGCACCATGACCGCCACCGCCGTCGCCACCGGGGTCGGCGTCGTCTCCGGGGCCGTCGTCGGGCTCGTCGCGCTGCCCTTCGTCGCGCTGGAGTCGCTGCAGAGCTGGAGCTGGGTGCTCTGGCTGCTGCCCGCCGTCGTCGTCCTGCTGCTGCCGCCCGTGCTCAACCGGCTGCTCGCCGCCGCGCTGCGGTGGGCGCGACGACCCGCCCTCGAGCACCCGCTGTCCTGGCGCGGCCTCGGTGCTGCCGCCGGGTGGGCCGTCGCCGGCTGGCTGCTGGCCGGCCTGCAGGTGTGGCTGCTCGCCACCGGTCTCGGCATGGCGAGCGACGTGCGCACGCTGGCGCTCGCCGTCGGCGGGTACGCGCTGGCCTGGACGGTCGGGTTCCTCGTCGTCGTCGTGCCGGCCGGCGCCGGCGCGCGCGAGCTCGTGCTGCTCGCCGTGCTGACCGGGGCGCTGCCGCACGCCGAGGTGCTGCTCGTCGTGCTGGTCAGCAGGGTCCTCATCACCCTCGCCGACCTGCTGTTCGCGGGGATCGGCGCGCTGTGCCGCCGGCCCGCCGGGGTGCGGTTCGCCCCGCTGGCCCCGCGGGCCTGGCTGCGCTGGGACGTCGTGCACCGGATGCTGCCGACCCGGCGCTCGGCGGTGCTGGAGATCGGCTGCGGCCAGGGCGGGTTCGGGATGCGCATCGCCGCCCGGCACGACTACACCGCCGTCGAGCTCGACGCCGGCTCGTGGCGGGTCGCGGCGGCGCGCGTCGGGGCCGTCGACCCCGCGGCCCGCGTGCTGCACGGCGATCTGACGGTTCTTCCGGCGCAGGAGCGGTTCGACGTCGTGTGCGCCTTCGAGGTCGTCGAGCACATCGAGGACGACGCCGCGGCGCTGGTCGAGTGGGCCGCCCGCGTCCGCCCCGGGGGGACGCTGCTGCTGTCCACCCCGGCCGACCCCGACCGGTACGGGCCCTGGGACGCCATGGCCGGGCACTACCGCCGCTACGAGCCGTCCCACCTCGCACGGCTGCTCGCGGACGCCGTGCTGACCGACGTCGTGGTGCGGCACTACGACGCCCCGCTCGGCTTCGTCCTGGAACCGATCCGCGACCGGGTCGCCCGGCGGCAGGCCGTGGCCGCTGCGGCCCCGGCCGGTGCGCCGTCGTCGGACCCGGACCTGGCCGCCCGCACCGCAGACTCCGGCCGACGCCTCCAGCCGCACCGCCGCCTCACCGGCGTGCTGACGGCGGTCGGCACCTGGCCGTTCCGGCTGCTGCAGCGGGCCCTGCCGCACGCCGGGACCGGGCTCGTCGCCGTCGGGACGCGCCCGCAGACCGACGCCCCGCCCGACGCCCCGCCCGCCGGACGCCCCGCCGCGCACCCGGACACCCGTCCCCCGGAGGACTGACGTGATCACGAGCCCCCCGCCCCTGACCCTGTTCGGCGCCCTGCGCTGGGACGTCGTGCGGCGCCACCTGCCCGGGCCCGGTGCCCGCGTCCTCGAGATCGGGTGCGGGCAGGGCGCCGTCGCCGTCCGTCTCTCCGCCGCGGGCTACGACTACACCGGCGTGGAGCTGGACCGTGCCAGCGCCGAGGTCGCCGACGCCCGCCTCGCCGCGGCCGGGCTGCCCGGCCGGGTCGTGCACGGGGCGGTGGAGTCCGCCGACCTCGACGGCGGGTTCGACGTGCTGTGCGCCTTCGAGGTGCTCGAGCACCTCGAGGACGACGCCGGGACCCTGGCCGGCTGGGTGCGGCTGCTGCGCCCGGGCGGGCTCGTGCTCGTCTCGACCCCCGCGTGGCAGGACCGGTTCGGGCCGATGGACACCGCCGTCGGCCACCACCGGCGCTACGACCCGCCGCACATGCGCGAGCTCCTGCGCGGCGCGGGGCTGGCCGACGTCGGCGGACAGCTCTACGGGATGCCGCTCGCCTACGCCCTGGAGACCGTCCGCAACCGGGTCGCGCAGCGCCGGCTGACCGGTGACGGCACCACGACGGCGGAGCGGACGGCGCGCTCCGGGCGGCTGTTCCAGCCGTCCTCGGGTGCCACGGGCGCCGCGATCACGGCCGCCACCTGGCCGTTCCGCCTCGCCCAGCGGGCGTTCCCGCGGACCGGCCCGGCGCTGGTCGCCTGGGGTCACCGGCGCTGACCTCTGCAGCGTCGACTCGGACGAACCGGACCGAACGACCCGGGAATACCTGACGCGCCCGGATGGTTGACCGGGGCGCTGATGAGTGCCACCTTCACCTCCCTCCGCTATCCGAACTACCGCCTGTGGTTCGGCGCTGCGCTCGTCGCCAACGTCGGCACGTGGATGCAGCGCATCGCCCAGGACTGGCTCGTGCTGACCGTGCTGACGGACGAGTCCGGCGTCGCCGTCGGCATCACCACGGCCCTGCAGTTCCTGCCGTTCCTGCTCATCGGGCCCTGGACGGGGCTCCTCGCGGACCGGCTGCCCCGCCGCGGGCTCCTCATGGCCACGCAGGGCTCGATGGGGGTGCTGGCCGTCGGCCTCGGCGCGCTGGTCCTGTCCGGCTCCGCCGAGCTGTGGCACGTCTACGCCTTCGCCCTCGGCCTCGGTGTCGCCACCGCCTTCGACAACCCCGCGCGCCAGACGTTCGTCGCCGAGCTCGTGCCCCCCGAGCGGTTGTCCAACGCGGTGGGTCTCAACAGCGCCTCCTTCAACGCCGCCCGGCTGATCGGGCCGGGAGCCGCCGGGCTGCTCATCGCCGCCGTCGGTCCCGGGTGGGTGTTCGTCGTCAACGGGCTCACCTTCGCCGCCACGATCGCGGCCGTCGCGCTGATGCGCCCCGCCGCGATGTGGGTCCGGGACCGGGCCCCGCGCGGCAAGGGCCAGATCGTCGAGGGCCTGCGCTACGTGCGCGGACGCTCGGACATCATGGTGATCATGGTCGTCATGGCCGTCGTGTCCACGTTCGGCCTCAACTTCCAGCTGACGAGCGCGATGATGGCGCGGGTCGAGTTCGACCGGGGCGCCGGCGAGTTCGGGCTGCTCGGCTCCGTCCTGGCGATCGGGTCCCTGGCCGGAGCGCTGCTGGCGGCCCGCCGCGAGCGACCGCGGGTCCGCCTCGTGATCGGTGCGGCCTTCGCCTTCGCGATCGCCACGGCCGTCAACGCGCTCATGCCGACCTACTGGCTGTTCGCCGTGACGACCATCCCGGTCGGCCTGTCCGCGCTGACGATGATGACCGCCGCGAACTCCACCATCCAGACCTCCATCGACCCCGTGATGCGCGGACGCGTCATGGCGCTCTACATGATGGTGTTCCTCGGCTCGACGCCGATCGGCTCGCCGATCGTGGGCTGGATCGGCGAGGCCTTCGGGCCCCGCTGGTCGATCCTCGTCGGGTCGATCACGACGTTCGCCGTGGCGCTGGCGGCGACCGCCTGGGCCCGCCGGTCGTGGCGGGTCAGCGTGCGGTACCGGCTGCGCCGTCGTCCGCACCTGGAGGTCGTCTACCTCGACGCGCCGTCGGGCACGACGCCGGAGCCCTCGCCGACGGACGCCCCGCCGACACCGACGCCGGAGCGCGCCCGGGCCGCCTGACGGCCGGAGCTTCGGCCGCTCGTCAGGCGAGCCGGGCGACGACGTGGTCGACACACGCCGTCAGTGCCGCGACGTCGTCGGGGTCGACCGCGGGGAACATGCCGACGCGCAGCTGGTTGCGCCCCAGCTTGCGGTAGGGGAAGACGTCGTAGACCCCGTTCGCGCGCAGGTGGCCGACGACGGCCGAGGCGTCGATCGTCTCGTCCAGGTCGATCGTGCCCACCACCGTGGAGCGCTCCGCCGGGTCGGCCACGAAGGGCGTCGCCCAGTCGCGGTCGGCGGCCCAGCCGTAGAGGTGCTCGGCCGAGCGCTCGCAGCGGCGCACCGACCAGTCCAGGCCGCCGTGCTCCAGCAGCCACTCGACCTGGTCGGCGAGCATCACGAGCGTGCCGACCGCCGGCGTGTTCAGCGTCTGGTCCTTGCGCGAGTTGTCCAGCGCCGTCGTCAGCGACAGGAACTCCGGCACCCACCGGCCGTCGCCGGCGGCCTCGACCTCGGCGGCGCGCGCGACCGCCGCCGGGGAGAGCAGCGCGAGCCACAGGCCGCCGTCGGCCGCGAACGCCTTCTGCGGCCCGAAGTAGTAGACGTCGGTCTCGTGCAGGTCGACCGGCAGGGCGCCGGCGCCCGAGGTGGCGTCGGTGAGGACGAGCGCGTCGCCCGCCGGGCGCCGCACCGGCGCCATCGCGCCCGTCGACGTCTCGTTGTGCGGGGTGGCGTAGACGTCCACGGCGTCCGACGGCGTGAGGTACGCGACGCCGCCCGGCGCGGCCTCGACGACCTCGGGGGCGGCGAGGAACGGTGCCCGCGCCGTGGCCGCGGCGAACTTGCCGCCGAACTCGCCGAACACCGCGTGCTGGGCCCGGTGCCGCACCAGCGAGGCCGTCGCGACCTCCCAGAAGGCGGTCGACCCGCCGTTGCCGAGGGCGACCTCGTAGCCGTCGGGCAGGGCGAAGAGCTCGGTCAGGCCCGTGCGCACCCGGCGCACGAGGTCCTTGACCGGGGCCTGGCGGTGCGAGGTGCCCAGCACCGGCCGCGCGGGGTCGCCGGCCGCGACGAGGGCGTCGACCTGGCCGGTGCGGACCTTGGACGGGCCGGCGCCGAAGCGGCCGTCCGCAGGCAGCATCGACGCAGGGATCTGGAGGGTCATGCGAATAGACTAGGCCCGGGCCTCAAGACGGGAGTGGACGTGACGGACCTGATCGACACCACCGAGATGTATCTCAAGACGATCTACGAGCTGGGTGAGGAAGGCATCACGCCGCTGCGCGCCCGGATCGCGGAGCGTCTGGGCCACTCGGGACCGACCGTCTCCCAGACGGTCGCGCGGATGGAGCGGGACGGTCTCGTCGTCGTCACGGGCGACCGCCACCTCGAGCTCACCGCGGACGGTCAGGAGAAGGCGGTGCGGGTCATGCGCAAGCACCGGCTCGCCGAGCGCCTGCTGACCGACGTGATCAAGCTCGACTGGCCGCAGGTGCACAACGAGGCCTGCCGTTGGGAGCACGTCATGAGCGACCTGGTCGAGCGTCGTCTCGTGACCCTGCTCGACCACCCGCACCACGACCCGTACGGGAACCCGATCCCCGGCCTGTCCGAGCTCGGGGAGCAGTACGAGGAGATGCCGTTCCTCGAGGGCGTGCAGTCCCTGCCGCTCTTCCTGCAGGGGGCCTCCGACGACGGCGCCGCGGTCGTGCTGCAGCGCATCGCCGAGCCGGTGCAGGTCGACGACGAGTTCCTCGAGCGACTCTCCGACGCGGGCCTGCTGCCCGGGGTGAGCATCGAGGTCGAGCGGGCGGGGGACGACTACGTCGTGCGCACCGCCGACGGCGACGGTGCGCTCGAGCTGCCCGAGGACCTGGCCAAGCACCTGTTCGTCGCGGCGCGCTGACCGCGATCCGTGATCGGAACGTGACATCCCTAGGGGGTTCCGGTACGGTCGGACACGCTCACGCAAGTGTCTTGCGCGAGTGCCGGGACGGACGCCGAACCCTGTCACCGTCCCGGTTCCCACGGATGACCGCACGGCAGGGGCGGGGGACCCACTTCCGGGCACCGGAGACGGTGTCCTCGGGGTGAAGTCCCACGGTCCTCGGATCGTGGGGCCGGGTGATTTCTCCCACCCGAACCCGACAGCTGACCTCGTAGGCGAACGGAGAGGTTGAACGTGACTGCTCGCAGCATGCGCGGTAAGCACCGCGCCGCCCGCCGCCCGATGATGGCGGCCCCCTCCGCGGCCGCCGGCCGTCGGGCTGCTGTGGTGGCGACCGCCGGTGGCCTGCTCGTGTCGACGATCGGCGGGGCGACCGCCGCGCACGCGGCACCGGTGGACTCGGACGCGGCCAAGAAGCTGAGCACCGTGGACCTGGGTGCGCTGACCGACCAGGCCAAGCAGGCGCTGGAGGCGGCGCCCGTGGTCACGGTCGACGCCGAGGCCAAGGTCACCGTCGAGCGCGTGACCCCGAAGATCGCCGAGAAGGCCGACATCAAGGCCGCGCCGGAGCCCGAGCCGGAGCCCGTGCGCGAGACCACGCCGTCCCGCTCCGGCGAGCGGGAGTCGGTCTCGACGTCCTCCTCGTCGTCCTCGACCTCCTCGTCGAGCACGACCGAGTCCTCGAGCTCCGCCTCCTCGGTCCCGGCCTCCGCCGTCGGCTCCTCGGTCATCTCGGTCGCCTCGCGCTACGTGGGCGTCCCGTACGTCTCCGGCGGCACGACGCCGTCCGGCTTCGACTGCTCCGGGTTCACCCAGTACGTCTTCGCGCAGGTCGGCATCTCGCTGCCGCGCTCGTCCTCGGACCAGCGCTACGCCGGCACCGTCGTCTCCCGAGCCGCCGCGCAGCCGGGCGACCTCATCTGGTCCCCGGGCCACATCGCGATCTACGCGGGCGGCAACACCCAGATCGACTCGCCGCGTCCGGGCAAGACCGTCCAGTTCCGCAACATCTGGCAGTCCAACCCGACCTTCATCCGGGTCGGCTGAGCCTGCCGGACTCCACGACAGAGGGCCCTGTCGCGCCGAGAGCGCGACAGGGCCCTCTGTCGTCCGTCCAGGGGTCTCGCGGAGACAGGGGCGCGGGCGCTCCCTGAAGCGCTCAGCGGGCCGTCCAGACGCCGAATCGGGGCCCGCGGAACACGCTCGGCCCGGGATCGTGATCGAAACGTGACATGGCGCCGCGTATCAGATACGGTTCAGGCGTTCGGTGGAGCATTCTGCCGGACCTCGACCGGACGCCGAGCCCTGCCGCCGGTCGTGAACCGAGACCCAGGCAGGGGCGGGGGACCCACTTCTGGGCACCGGAGACGGTGTCCTCGGGGTGAAGCCCCACGGTTCTCGGACCGTGGGGCCGGGTGATTTCTCCCACCCGAACCCGACAGCTGACTTCGTAGGCGGACAGGAGAGGGAAGACGTGAACGCACGCAACACCACGCGCGGCCGGCACCGGGCCGCACGCCGCCCCATCACCGCACCCTCGGCCGCAGCCGGCCGTCGCGCCGCCGTGATGGCCACGGCCGGTGGTCTGCTCGTGTCGACGATCGGCGGGGCGACCGCCGCGCACGCGGCACCGGTGGACTCGGACGCGGCCAAGAAGCTGAGCACCGTGGACCTGGGTGCGCTGACCGACCAGGCCAAGCAGGCCCTCGAGACCGCGCCTGTGGTCACCGTCGACGCCGGGGCCAAGGTCACCGTCGAGCGCGTGACCCCCAAGATCGCCAAGAAGGCCGACATCAAGGCCGCGCCGGAGCCCGAGCCGGAGCCCGTGCGCGAGACCACGCCGTCCCGCTCCGCCGAGCGCGAGCCGGTCTCCACCTCGTCCTCCTCGTCCTCCTCCTCGTCGTCGAGCACGACCGAGTCCTCGACCTCCTCGGCGCCCGCGGCCAGCAGCTCGCGTGGTTCCCAGGTCGTGTCCATCGCGGCCCGCTACCTGGGCACCCAGTACGTCGTCGGCGGCGCCTCGCCCTCCGGCTTCGACTGCTCCGGCCTGGTGACCTACGTCTACGCCCAGGTCGGCGTCTCGCTGCCGCACTCCTCGAGCGCGATCCTCAGCGCCTCGAACACGACGCAGATCTCCTCCTCCGAGGCGCAGCCGGGCGACCTCATCTGGTCCCCGGGGCACATCTCGATCTACATCGGCAACGGCCAGCAGATCGAGGCGACCCGCCCCGGTGGCTGGACCGTCCGCCAGTCCAGCCTCTGGCAGTCCAGCCCGACCTTCCTGCGGGTCACCGGCTGATCGTCCCGCGACGACTCCCGACGCCCCGGCACTCCGCGTGAGTGCCGGGGCGTCGTGCTCTGCGCTGGACGTGGCGGCGCGGGTGCTGTTCTCGGCGCTGCCCCCGCTCGACGGCCCGGCTTTGCTGCGTCTTGCGGCCTGCTTTCGCTAGGCTTGAACCACGGTTCGCCGGACGCCGAGGTCCGGACGTACGAGGGAGGCGCGAGATGACACGTCCTGAGGTCGTCCTGGTGGGGGTCGACGGCTCCGAGCCGAGCCTGCACGCCCTGGACTGGGCAGCGGCATATGCCGAACGGGTCGGCTGGCGCCTGCACGTGGTGTGCACCTACTCGCTGCCGTCGTTCACGGCCGCGTCGCTGGACGGCGGGTACGCGGCGCTGGACGACACGGCGATCGCCGAGGGCGCGAAGGCGGTGCTCGCCGAAGCCACGGCCCGTGTCGAGGGCATCGGCGTCCCGGTCCAGGGGACCGTCGCCACCGGTGACGCCGCCGGGGTGCTGGTCGAGATGTCGTCCGACGCGTGCCTCGCGGTCGTCGGGACGCGCGGCCGGGGCGGCTTCACCGAGCGTCTGCTCGGCACGGTCTCGTCGGCGCTGCCCGCGCACGCCCACTGCCCGACCGTCGTGGTGCCGTACCGCTCGGACCCGGAGGAGGGCGACGGCCCGGACCGCCGGGACGGTGCCGCCGTGCATGCCGTGCGACGCATCGTCGTCGGTGTCGACGGATCGCCGACCGCCGAGGTCGCGCTGCGGCACGCCGTCGAGCAGGCCGAGACCTGGGGCGCCGAGCTCGTGGCCGTGGCCGGCGTCCCGCTGGGCAGCGGCGCGGGGGTCCTCGCCTGGTTGCCGTCGCAGATCGACCACGAGCAGATCCTCGACGACGTCCGCGCGGGGCTGGACGTCATCGTCGACCGGGTCGCGGCGGAGCATCCCGGGCTGACCATCAAGCGGCACGTGCTGGACGGGTCCGGGGCCGAGCTGCTCACGGAGTTCTCCGGCGCCGCGGACCTCGTCGTCGTGGGGTCGCGCGGCCGTGGAGGATTCCGCGGCCTGCTGCTCGGGTCGACGAGCCAGGCGGTGCTGCACCACTCCAAGTGCCCGGTCCTCGTGGTGACGCGCAAGTGTGACGAGGAGCTGCAGGCCGACTCCGCCGCCTGAAGGCGCCCTAGCTCGGTCTGCCGCCCACCTGCGCGCCCCACCCTCCGCCGCCCCACCTTTCGTTGTGGGCATGAAATCTGCAGGTCGGACCGAGGTCCGACCTGCAGATTTCATGCCCACAGCACTGGGGCGGGCGGTTGCTCCCCGGGGCTGTGGATAACGCCGGCGCGAGTGCCGACGGCTCTGGCACGGTCGTGTCGTGCCGCGATCACTGCCTGAGGACGACGACCTTCCGGAGCGGCCCTTCCGCGTCGCCGATGCCCTCGCGCAGGGCGTGGAGCCGACGACGCTGCGTCGGGTCCGGTTCGACAGCCCCTTCCACGGCGTGCGCGTCGCGTCCGGGGCGGCGGCCGGGCTCGAGGCACGATGTCGCGCTCTGCTTCCGGTCCTGGGCGACGGCGTGGTCTTCAGTCACGTCACGGCCTTGCGGCTGTTCGGCGTCGACGTCCCGTGGACGATGGAGGACCTGGCGGCCGACGGCGCCGCACCGCACGTGGTCACCGCCGCTGCGGCCGACCGTCCCCAGCGTCAGGACGTGATCGCGCACCGGACCCGGCAGGAGGTCCTCGACACGACGACGATTCGCGGGTTGCCCGTGACGACGCCTGCCCAGACGTTCGTCCACGTCGCCGCGCATCTGCGGTCGCCGGACGACATCGTGGTGCTGGGTGACGCGATGATGCGGCACGCCCGCGAGCTCACGAGCCCCACGGAGCTGGCACGGCTCGCCGCACGCACCCGGAAGGTCAAGGGGATCGCTCAGGTCCGTGCCCAGATCCCGCGCCTGCGTCCCGGCACCGACTCGGTGACGGAGACCCGGACACGACTGCAGCTGACGGATGCCAACCTGCCGTGCCCGCTGGTCAACGCGACCATCCGGCTCGCCGACGGCACCTACGTCAAGCGGTGCGACCTGCTCTACCCGGAGCATCGGGTCGTCATCGAGTACGACGGCGACCAGCATCGCACCGACCGCGGGCAGTGGCGGGAGGACGTGCGTCGGCGCCGATGGGTCCAGGAGCTCGGGTACCAGGTGGTCGTCGCGGTCGGCGACGACCTGACGCGGAACGGTGGTGTGCGTCCTGGCGGCGTCGTGGGACGGGTCCGTCCGCTGCTCGATCGTGCTCCGACACCGGTGCCGGCCGGTACGCCGGAGACCGTCGTCGTGCCGTACCGCGCCACGATCTGAGCGGCGACCTCAGCGTCTTCCCGGGGCGCCCGCCGTTGTGGGCATGAAATCTGCAGCCGACCTCGGCGTGTCGACTGCAGATTTCATGCCCACAACGATGGGGCGGCCGGGTCGGCCGGGGCGGCCGGGGCGGGTGGGGTGGCGCGCGGAGGGACGCGGCGGGTCAGTGGCGGTTGCGGTAGAGGTACATCGTGATCGGCGCGAACACCGCCGTCATCACCACCGCCGAGACGAGCACGGTGACGATGTCGCCGGCGTCGACGACCCCGCCCATCAGGCCGCGGACCGCCGTGACCAGGTGCGTAACCGGGTTGACGTCCACGAACGCCTGCAGCCCGGACGGCATCGTCGCGGGGTCGACGAAGATGTTCGACGCGAACGTCAACGGCATGAGCACCATCATCGACACGCCCATCACGGCGTTCGGGGTGCGCAGCAGCAGGCCGAGGATCGTGAAGATCCAGCTCAGCGCGAAGGCGAAGACCAGCAGCAGCGCGACGCCCGCGACCACCCCGAGGACACCGCCGTCCGGCCGGAAGCCGATGACGAGCCCGAGCCCGATGCACATGACCGACGCGATCGTGTACCGCACCTGGTCCCCGAGCAGCGCGCCCACGATCGGTGCCGGCCGCCAGACCGGCAGGGAGCGGAAGCGGTCGAAGACGCCCTTGGTGATGTCGGAGTTCAGCGTGTAGCCGGTGTAGACGGTGACGATGATGATCGTCTGCACCAGGATCCCGGGCAGCAGGAACTGGATGTACGCCGTCGTCGACCCGGCCAGGGCCCCGCCGAACAGGTACGTGAACATCAGCGTGAAGACGACGGGGGAGACGAGCACGTCGAAGAGCTGTTCCGGCACGTGCTTGATCTTGAGCAGCGCCCGCCACCCGAACGTCAGCGACGTCGAGACGGCCGACGGGCGCGACGGCCGTTCCTCCAGCGCGACGGCTTCGCGCAGGGTGGTCGTGCTGATGTCGACGGCGGTCATCGGGACACCTCCTGCTCGAGGGCGGGCTCGCCCGAGCCCTGCTCGTCCTCCGGCAGCGGCTCGCCGGTCAGCGTCAGGAACACCTCGTCCAGGCTCGGCTGGCCGAGGGAGAACTCCGGAACGGCGATCCCGGCCTCCTCGAGCGCGGGGAGGACCTGTGCCACCCGGTGCGTGCCGTCGTCGGGCACCCGGGCGGTCAGGCCGTACGGGTCGGTGGGCAGCGTCGGCTCGGTCCCGAGCACCCGCTGCACGACGGCGGCCGCCTCGGCCCGCCGCGCGGCGTCGGCGAGCCGCAGCGTCACCGCGCCCTGGCCGACGGAGTGCTTGAGCTCGCTGGGCGAGCCCTCGGCGATGAGCCGGCCGTGGTTGATCACGCCGATGCGGTCGGCGAGCTGGTCGGCCTCCTCCAGGTATTGGGTGGTCAGCAGCACCGTGGCGCCGTCCTGGACCAGCACGCGCACGATGTCCCACACCTGGTTGCGCGATCGCGGGTCCAGCCCGGTCGTGGGCTCGTCGAGGAACAGCACGCGCGGGGACAGCACGAGCGAGGCGGCGAGGTCGATGCGCCGCCGCATGCCGCCGGAGTAGGTCTTGACCTGTCGTCCACCGGCGTCGGTGAGGCTGAACGCCGCGAGCAGGTCGGCGACCCGCTGCCGCGCCGCGGGCCCGCGGAACCCGTACAGCCGGGCAAGCATCAGCAGGTTCTCGGTCCCCGTGAGGTCCTCGTCCACCGAGGCGTACTGGCCGGTGAGTCCGACGGCGGCACGGACGGCGTCGGCCTCGGACACGACGTCGTGGCCGAGGACCTTCGCGGTCCCGGCGTCCGGGCGCAGCAGCGTGGCGAGCATCCGCACGACCGTCGTCTTGCCGGCGCCGTTGGGCCCCAGGAGGCCGTACACGCTGCCGGTGGGGATGGCCAGGTCGACGCCGTCGACGGCCTTCGTCGTCTTCTTGCCGGAGGTGAAGTGCTTGACGAGGCCGGTGGCCTCGACCGCGTGCTGGGGCCCGTCGCGCATGAGGGTCTCCTCGGTGGGTGTGCTGCCAATGTAGAACGTAGGACGCGGCACCGACAGAGAATTCATCGTTCGGCGGACGGGCGCCCGCGAGGTCGTTAGGGTTTCGCCCATGACCCCCCGCACCGCGCAGCCCGTGCACCACCCGGGCGCCACCGCCGAGCGCCTCAACACCGCCTACCTGGCCGACTGGGTGGCCACGCAGGCCGGTCTGGCCCGACTGCCCGGCGTGCAGTACGCGGTGAGCATCGACGGCGAGCTCGTCCTCGACGGCGCGTGGGGCGTCACGGACCTGACCTCCGGCACCCCGCTGCGCCCGGACCACGTCTTCCGGGTCGCCTCGCACTCCAAGACGTTCACCGCGACGGCGGTCGCCCGGCTGGTCGACGCCGGCCGGCTGCGTCTGGACGACCCGCTGTCCCGGCACGTCGCCGAGCTGGACGGCTCCGACGTCGGGCGGGTGACGGTGCGCGAGGCGCTCGGGCACACCGGCGGGGTGCTGCGCGACGGCCACGACGCCGACTACTGGCAGCTCGCGACGCCGTTCCCGGACCGTGCCACGCTGCTCGACGAGGTCCTCAGCCACGGGGAGGTCTTCGGTCGCGGGGAGCACTTCAAGTACTCCAACCTCGCCTACGGCCTGCTCGGCATGGTCATCGAGGAGATCACCGGCACCCGGTACAGCGAGCACGTGCGCACCGAGCTGATCGAGCCGCTGGGCCTGGCCGACACCTCGCCGGAGCTGGACGACGACGTCGCTCGCCGCGCCGTCGTCGGGCACAGCGCGCGAGCGCTCGCCGCCCCGGGGCTGGCGACGATGTTCGCGGACGGCCGGCTGCCGGTGGCGGCGGTGACCACGGGTGCGTTGTCGGCCGCGACCGGGTTCTGCTCGACGGCGCGCGACCTGGTGCGCTGGGCGGACGCGCACGCGGACGGCTCGACCCTGGTGCGCCCCGAGACGCGTCGGCTGCTGCAGCGCGACGAGTCGGTGATCGACCGGCCGCACAGCCCGCGGCGGGGCTACGGGCTCGGGTTCGAGACCCGCGAGGTGGGCGGCCGCCGGCTGGTCGGCCACTCGGGTGGCTTCCCGGGGCAGATCACGCGGACGTGGTTCGACCCGTCCGAGCGCATCGCCGTCGCCGTCCTGACGAACGCGATCGACGGCCCGGCGGACGCGCTCGCGCTCGGGATGTTCGGGCTGGTCACCGCGGCTCTGGAGGGTCTCGAGGCCGGGTCTGCGGCCGAGGCCGGGGCCGAGGCTGAGGTTGAAGCCGGGACCGGGGCCGACGGCGGCGATCCGGCCGCGCCGGCCACCCCGGACGGCGAGTCGCCGGACGACGGCGAGACTGCGGCCGAGCGGTCGCCGGACGACGGCGGCACCGCTCCGCACCCGCTGGACCGCTGGACGGGCCGGTTCGCCAACCTGTGGGGCATGACGGACGTGGCGCGGCTGGGCGACCGGCTGTGGGCCGTCGACCCGCGCCGGGCGGACCCGCTGGACGGTGCCGAGCGCCTCGAGGTCGACGGCGACGTGCTGCGGCCGGAGCCGCACGCCGGGTTCGGTCCGGTCGGTGAGCCGATCCAGGTCCTGCGGGAGGCCGACGGCCGGCCGAGCGCCGCCGTCGTCGGCGGGATGACCTCGTGGCGTGCGGACGACTTCGAACGTCAGCGCCGGGCGCACGCCTCCCGCTAGACGACCGCCGGCTCCCTGTGCGCGGCGCCCGTGCGCTGTGGGCGTGAAATCTGCAGCTCTGCCCCACGCAGAACTGCAGATTTCACGCCCACAGCTTCATGGCCGCTGCGCGGTGTCAGAGGTGGAGGGGGTCGAGCCGCGGCGGCGGCAGCGGCCGCGGCTCCTCGAGGGACTCCGACCCGAACCGCTCCGGGGCGAGCAGACGCATCACCGCGTCGTCCAGGTTCGCGCGGATCGCTGCCTCCAGACCGTCGGCGTCCCGCGCCTCGAGCCGTTCGACGATGTCGGCGTGCGCCTCGGCGGCGTCCTTGCGCACGACGTACTCCTCGCTGACCGTGAAGCTGGCGATGCGCACCTCGACGATCAGCGTGCTCATCCAGTGCAGGAGCCACGGGTTGCCGCTCGCGGCCACGAGCTGCCAGTGCACGTTGAGGTCCGCCGCGCCGACTCGCAGGGCGTCGTGGGTCGCGTCGGCGCGCACCAGCTCGTCGTGGGCCGAGCGCACGGCAGCCACCTGGTCCGCCGTCGCCGTGTCGACGGCGGCGCGCGCCGCCGTCGTCTCCACCATCGTCCGCGCGGCGTACAGCGGGCGGATCCGGTCCTTGCCGATGGTCCGCACGGACAGGCCGCGTCCCGGGGTCGCGACCACGAGCCCTTCGGCGACGAGCCGCTGCGCCGCCTCGCGGAACGGGCCACGGCTGACGCCGAGCTGCCGGGCCACCTCGATCTCGCGGATCGGTGCCCCGACGCGCAGGGCTCCGGTGTAGATCGCGTTGCGCAGCTCGACGGTGATGAGGTCCACCGTGGAGGGTCGGGTGACGGGGGAGAGGGCCGGTGCGGCACCGGGCGCAGGCCGGTGGGGCGGGTGCATGGAGCTCCTTCCGAGGTCACGACACGACAACGATCCCGGTCGGCGGATGTTGCAGGCAGATGTCGCCGGGTGAAGTCTGCCGCGCCGAAGGGCGTGATCACGCCGATCTTGCGATTGTAGGACAATCAGACGCGACGACACGCCCATTGTCGGATCGTTCGGAACGGGGATACCGTAACGAATCGTCCACACATCCAGCCCCGCTGTGTCCACGTCGGGGCGACGGAAGGAGACTCCCGTGCAGTCCACGAGGACCACGAACCGCCGCCGGGCTCTCGCCGCGGCCGGCTCCGCTCTTGCTCTGACCGCCCTGGCCGCGTGCTCGAGCGTCGACGACGGTGGCTCGGACACCGGCGACGGCGGCGACACCGGCGACAGCGGCGACGGCGAGTCCATGTCGACTCTCGCCGACCTGCAGGAGGCCGGCTCGATCAACGTCGGCTTCTTCGGCGAGGTGCCGTACTCCTACGAGGAGGACGGCGAGCTCACCGGCGCCACCATCGAGCTCGGCCGCCAGATCTACGGCGAGCTCGGCATCGACGAGGTCACCGGCACGCAGGTCGAGTGGGGTGCGCTCATCCCGGGCGTCAACGCCGACCGTTTCGACGCCGTCAGCGCGGGCATGTCGATCCTGCCCGAGCGGTGCGAGCAGGTCGCCTTCGCCGAGCCCACGATCATGTACACCACGGCCTTCCTCGTCCCCGAGGGCAACCCCGAGGGTCTGGAAGACTGGCAGTCGGTCGAGGGCAGCGGGCTGACGCTCGCGGTCACCTCCGGCGCGATCGAGGCGGGCTACGCGGACGAGACCGACGTCGAGGCCATGGAGGTCCCGGACCGTCAGGCGGGCCTGGACGCGGTCGTCTCCGGTCGCGCCGACGCCTACGCCCTGACCGGCATCTCGCTGCGTGCTCTGGCCGAGGAGACCGACCAGCCCGTCGAGGCGACCGAGGCGTTCGTCGCCACGATCAACGGCGAGCCCCAGATCGGTGCCGGCGCGGAGGTCTTCCGCCAGGACGACACCGAGCTCCTCGCCGCCTACAACGACGGCCTCGCCACCTACCTGGAGGACGAGGACGCCTGGCTCGAGGTCATGGAGCCCTTCGGCTTCTCCGGCACCGAGTTCCCGCCCTCCGGTCTGACCGCAGAGCAGCTCTGCGACCCGGACCAGGACCTCTCCGACCTCGCGGACGAGCTGGGCATGGACTACTGAACGCATGAGCGATGACATCCAGGACCTCGTCGAGAGGCTCCCGCTCCTCGGGGACGCGGTTCTTGTCACGTTGCAGATGACAGTGGGCGGGGCTCTCCTCGCCGTCGTCATCGCTGTGCTGCTCGGGTTCGGCTCGCGCACCCAGACTCTCTGGGTGCGCGGGCCGTCCCGCGTCGTCGTCGAGTTCTTCCGCGGCACGTCGCTCGTGGTCCAGCTCTTCTGGCTCTTCTACGTGCTGCCCGTGTTCGGCTTCAAGATGGAAGCGCTCGCCGTGGCGATCGTGGCGCTCGGGCTCAACTACGGCGCTTACGCCTCCGAGGTGGTCCGCGGGTCGATCGCGTCGGTCCCGCAGGGGCAGTGGGAGGCGGCGACCGCGCTGAACATGACGTGGTTCCACAAGGTGCGGCGGGTCATCTTCCCGCAGGCATGGGCGCTGATGATCCCCATGCTGGCCAACCTGCTGATCCAGCTCCTCAAGGGGTCGGCGCTGGCGTACTACATCACGCTGCAGGACGTGAACTTCTGGACCGTCGAGCTGCGGCGGGCCACGGCCGACACGTTCTTCAGCTACACGGCCGGTCTGATCGTGTACTTCATCATCGCCTACCTGCTGACCTGGGGGATGAACATCCTGGAGGAGCGCGCCAAGCGGCGGCTCGGCCGCGGCACGCGGCCCACCCTGCGTGAGACGTTCGGCCTGAAGCCCGCCTCCAACCCGAGGCTGGCCAACATCGCGGGAGCCCCGGCTGGGGGTGGCGGCGCATGAACAACGACAGTATCTGGGATTGGGAACGCGCCTGGGAGGTGCTTCCCGACCTGCTCCAGGGCCTCTCGGTCACCATCCAGATGACCGTGCTCGGCATGATCATCGCCTCGGTCCTGGGCCTCTTCATCGCGCTCGCGATGCGGACCCCCTCGCGCTGGCTGACCACTCCGCTGAAGTTCGTCGTGGACTTCATCCGCATGACGCCTCTGCTGGTGCAGCTCGTGTTCGTCTACCTGCTGCTGACCTGGGTGCCCGGCTACGTCGTCGGCTTCGTCGTGCTCGGCGTGCACTACGCGACGTACATGTCCGAGGTCTACCGCGCGGGGATCGAGGCCGTGCCGAAGGGACAGTGGGAAGCAGCCACGGCCCTGAACATGGCCAAGGGGCGCACCTGGCGTGCCGTCATCCTGCCGCAGGCGATCCGCAACACCCTGCCCGGACTGGGCAACTACGCGATCTCCATGTTCAAGGAGACGCCGTTCCTCTTCGCCATCTCCGTGACGGAGATGTACAAGGCGGGGCAGGACTACGGTGCCAACACCTTCTCGTACATCGAGGCGCTGACGATGGTGGGTCTGCTCTTCCTCGCGGTGAGCTACCCGACCTCGCTGCTGGTGCGCAGGATGGAGATCCGTCTTGCCTGATCCGAACCACCCCGGGGAGAGCCCGACCATGACCACTGCCACGG
Organism: Isoptericola haloaureus; assembly: GCF_036689775.1. Lineage (NCBI taxonomy): Bacteria > Bacillati > Actinomycetota > Actinomycetes > Micrococcales > Promicromonosporaceae > Isoptericola > Isoptericola haloaureus. Next base: position 97,446 of record NZ_JBAGLP010000110.1, read on the forward strand.
GTGACGTGCCCGCCATCGAGTTCCGGGACGTCGACAAGCGCTTCGGCGACAACGTCGTCCTGGACGGACTCAACTTCTCGGTCCCGCAAGGCCAGCGCGTCACGCTGATCGGCCCGTCCGGGTCCGGCAAGACGACGATCCTGCGGCTGCTCATGACGCTCGAGGAGCTCAGCGGCGGCCTCATCCTCATCGACGGTGACCCGTACACGCACGAGTACAAGGGCGACAAGTGGGTCGCCGTCCCCGAGAAGCGGCGGCGCGTCGTGCGCAACCGTGTCGGGATGGTCTTCCAGCAGTTCAACCTCTTCCCGAACATGACCGTGATCGAGAACATCATCGAGTCCCCGATCCACGTCCTGCGCAAGCCGAAGGACGAGGCGATCGCGGACGCCGAGCGGCTGCTCGAGAAGGTCGGCATGACCGAGAAGCGGGACTTCAAGACCAACGAGCTGTCCGGTGGTCAGCAGCAGCGCGTGGCGATCGCTCGCGCGCTCGCGATGGACCCGGAGATCCTGCTGCTCGACGAGGTCACCTCGGCGCTCGACCCCGAGATCGTCGCCGACGTCCTCGACGTCCTGCGTGAGATCGCGGAGACGACGGACATCACGATGCTGCTCGTGACCCACGAGATGCAGTTCGCCCGCGAGGTGTCGGACCGCGTGCTGATGTTCGACAAGGGTCAGATCGTCGAGGAGGCGGACCCCGAGACGATGTTCACGAACCCGACGCACAACCGCACCAAGGAGTTCCTCAAGGCCGTGCTCGGCGGCTGACGAGGCACTCGCCCGGAGCGGAGTCGCAGGGTCGGACGCCAGAAGAATCTCGGCTGACCTGCAGGTGCACGAACGGCCCGCCTCACCCGGAGCTCCGGGAGGGGCGGGCCGTTCGTCGTGCGCGCTAATCCGAGGAACCGGTGTCGTCGGAGCCGGTACCGCTGCTCCTCCCGGAGGAGGACGTGCCATCCTCGGGCGTCGCCGGATCGGTCGGCTCGGCCGGCTCCGTGGGCTCGGCGGGGTCGGTCGGCTCGGCCGGGTCCGTCGGTTCGACCGGGGTCGTCGGCTCGGGGCTAGGCTCCGGCGTCGTGCCGGTGCCCCCGTCCGTCCCGGTGCTGGACTCGTCGGTCGGCTCGACGGACTCCTCGTCGTCGGTCCCCGTCGACGAGCCGTCGGTGCCGGTCGTCGCGCCGGAGCCGTCGCCCTCCACGATCCGGTTCCCGGAACCCACGACGTCGGCGGAGTCGCGCTCCACCGTGCGGCTCAGGCTCGTCCCGGACCCGTCGACGCCCTGGACGGCAGCGGCCAACGGCTTGCCCATGAACAGCTCGGCCACGAGCACGACCCCCATGACGACGACGAACACCACGGCCGTCGAGGCGGCGAGGACGCGGAAGGTGCCGTGACGGTCGATCGTCCGCAGCCAGGCGTTGCGCGGCCGGGCCGGGGCATCGACGTGGTCGGAGGGCCCGTCGGTCTCGTCCTCGACGGCGCCCGCGCCGACCGCCGTGACGGTCGCCGTACCCGGGGCGGCCTGCGACGCCGGGGTGCCGCCGTCGGGCAGCGCACGTGCCTCGGGCCGCGGCCGGACCATCTGGCCGACGACGGGCTTGAGCTGGGCGTGCGTCTTCTCGATGGAGCGCGTGTAGAGGAAGTTCGCCACGACCGTCAGGACGCTGGCGACACCGGCGCCGATGATGGTGCCGGCGATGCCGAAGAACGACAGCATGACGGTGGTGCTGACGGCGGCGAGCGCGCTGGCGACGATCTGAGTGACCGAGAGCTTGGTGGGCTCCGGCAGCTTCTCGTCGGCCTCGGTGCGGGCCGGGCGCTCGTCGCTCGGGGGAGGGGCGATCGCGGTCACGGGCGCCTCCTGGGTGCGCAGGGACAGGGGAGCCCGCGTCACCCGTCGGCCGACCTGCCGTGCGTTGCTGCGGGTCCGACGTCGGCCGCGGGCTGTCCTGAGATTCTAGGAAGCGACTGTGCGGTCCCCGGTGGGGATCCGGGGAGTTTCTGTGCTGTGCCCGACGCCACGCCCCTCGGCGTTGTGGGCATGAAATATGCAGCTGCACCCCGGGCGCAGCTGCATATTTCACGCCCACAACGGGCAGCGGGTCAGGCGGAGGCGGACTCCGCGGCGGCGAGCAGGATGCAGGTCGCCACGCCGTCCATCGCCACGCGGACCTCGTCCAGCGGCGGCATGGACGGCGCCAGCCGGATGTTGGCGTTCTGCGGGTCCTTGCCGTACGGGAACGTCGCCCCGGCCGGGGTCAGCTTGATGCCCGCCTCGCCGGCGAGCTGGACGACGCGCGAGGCGGTCCCCGGCACGACGTCGACCGACACGAAGTAGCCGCCGTCCGGGTCCGTCCAGGTCGCCACGCCGGTGTCGGCGAGCCGGTCGCCGAGGATCTCGACGACCGCACGGAACTTCGGTGCCAGGATCTCGCGGTGCTTGGCCATGTGCGCCCGCACCCCCGCCGCGTCGCCGAAGAACATCGCGTGCCGGAGCTGGTTGACCTTGTCCGGGCCGATGGCGCGGAACGACAGGTGCTTCGTGAACCAGGAGATGTTGGCCGGCGAGGACGCCAGGAACGACACCCCGGCGCCGGCGAACGTGACCTTCGAGGTCGAGGCGAACATCAGCACGCGGTCCGGGTTCCCGGCCTCGGCGGCCAGGTCGATCGCGTTCGCCGACTTCGTCTCGTGATCGGTGAGGTGGTGCACCGCGTAGGCGTTGTCCCAGAAGATGCGGAAGTCCGGCGCGGCGGTCGGCATGGAGACCAGGCGGCGGGCCACGGCCTCGGAGATCACCGAGCCGTCCGGGTTGGCGTAGGTCGGCACGCACCACAGGCCCTTGACGGACGGGTCGTGGGCGACGAGCTCGGCGACGGCCTCGGCGTCCGGGCCGTCCGGCGTCATCGGCACGGTCACCATCCGGATACCGAGCTCCTCGCAGATCGCGAAGTGGCGGTCGTAGCCGGGCACGGGGCAGATGAAGGTGATCTCGCCCTGCTGCGACCACGGGCCCTCGCCCCCCGGGGCGCCGAACAGCATCGCCTGCACGACGCAGTCGTACATGAGGCGCAGCGAGGCGTTGTCCTGGGCGAGCAGCTGGTCCGTGGGGACGCCGAGCAGCTCCGCGAAGATCGCGCGCAGCTCGGGCAGGCCGTCCAGCCCGCCGTAGTTGCGCACGTCCGTGCCGTTGGCCGCGGTGTGGTGGCCCTCTCCGGGCAGCGACAGCAGCGGCTCGGACAGATCGAGCTGTTCGGCGGAGGGCTTGCCCCGCGTCAGGTCCAGGGAGAGGTCCCGGGCCTGCAGGGCGGCGTACTGCTCGCGCAGCTCCGGCAGTCGGGCGGCGAGCGCAGGGTCGACGGCGGCATGGTCGGCTGGTGAGGTACTCACGGGTCCGAGCCTACGCGGCCGGGCTGCCGCCGTCGTCGTCGGGAACGCCCAGATTCCGACGCCGAAATCTGCGGCGACGCCCACCTGACGCCGGCTCCGGCTCCTCGAGCAGCGGGGCCGGGGGCTGCTCGATCAGGTGCGGGAAGTGCCCGGGCGGGACGCCGAAGGCGCCGCGCGACTGTGCCACGACCCCGTGGCCGAGCGCACGGCCGCCGGCGAACCCGACCACCGCGCCGACGCCGAACGGAATCATGCGTCCCAGGGCCAGCGAGCCCTGCTTGGCGACCTGCCGGCGCAGGAACCGGTGCGTCAGGACCCGGTTGACGCGCTTGAGCGTGGACTGCGGCATCGAGGTCAGCAGCACCTTGCCCCAGGCCATCTGCGACCCGGCCGCCGCCTTCTCGACGTCGCGGGCACCGGCCTCGCCGAGCACGCTGGCCAGCAGCAGGGCCCGACGCCGGGCGACGTCCTCGATCGCGATGCCGTGCACGCTCGCCACGCCCAGGGAGAACGCGGCCGAGGAGGCGAAGAACGTCGCGATGTCGCTGGTGGTCAGCGCTGCGGCGGCCGTGGTGCCCACCGCCGGGGCCGCGGCGGCCGCGCCGACCGCGCCGCCGGCCGTCGACACCAGCGCGATGTACTCCTTCTCGAGGATCCGGATCACGCCGGCGGGGTCGGCCTCCGGGTTGCGCCGTCGCACCGAGGCGACGTGCCGGTGGATCGCGGCCGAGGGGAGCGTGACCGCCTTGGTCAGCAGCGCGTCCAGCACCGGCGTCGGCCGGTACCGGGTCCAGGACTCCAGCTCCTGGGCGGGCTGCGGGTCGTGCGGCGTGGTCACCGTTCGGACTCTACCGGCCGTGCCGCGAGAGCTCTCGGGCGAGCCGGTACAGGGAGACGTGCATCATCCCGCGCAGGAAGAGTCCCACCAGCACCTCGTTGGCACGCCGCGGCCAGGGCCCGGCGAGCCGGGCCTCCTCCCACCAGACGATCCGGGTGCGGTCGGCGTCCACCGGCACGACGTCGAAGCCCGCGTCGCCGTACAGGTATGGACCCTTCTTCTGTACAGCACTCCGGCCGACGGTGCCGGCGCGCGACGACGGCGGCTCCTCGGCGGTGACGACCATGCGGTCCGGGAAGCCCGGCCGGCCCCGCCCGACGCCGGGGCCGCTGACCATGGTGAACTCGTCGCCGACGCCGAGGGGAGCCGTCGGTTCGGGGCGCAGGTGCGTCAGGGGGATGAACCGCGGGTGCGTGCGCGGGTCGGCGACCCAGGCGAACGCGACGCTGGCCGGCACCGGGACGATGCGGGCGACCTCGACGCGGTGCGCGCTCATCGGTCCTCGGACCGGTCCCGGGGCGGGACGAACTCGGCGTCCGGCACCTCGGCGCCGACCTTGAGCGTGCGGCCCACGGTGCAGGCGCGGTCGATGGAGCGCTGGGCGAGCAGCAGCGTCTTGGCGCGGGTCTTCTCGTCCAGCCCGGACAGGTCGATCTCGAAGATCTCGGACAGCACCGGGTAGCGGTCCTCGTCCATGTCCTTGGGGTCCTCGACCCGGATGGTGGTCTCGTAGTCGTCGCCGAGGACGCGGGCGAACTTGGTGTCGCTCGACATCCCGGCGCAGGCGGCCAGCGCGATCTTGAGCAGCTCGCCCGGGGTGAACACGGCACCCTCGGACGCCGGGCCGACCTCCACGGTCGCGCCGCGCGCGCTGACCCCGCGGTAGGTGCGGGTGCCGGTGCGCTTGACCCACAGGGGGTCGGTCGGCGACGGGGTGACGGCGGCCGGGGCGTCCTCGACAGTCTGATCGGTCATGGGTCGATCCTCGCACCTTCTCCCGGACGCCGAGATCGACCCATCCGTACCGAGATCGACCCACCGTGGGTCGATCTCGGTACGGGCACGTCGATCTCGGCGGCGAGGGGGCGGGATCTCGGTACGGGTACGTCGATCTCGCGACACGCCCGGCGTCAGCGCGCGAGCAGCTCCTGCGTACGGACGACGGCGGCCTCCCGGTGCGACGCGGTCGCCCACGCCCGCGCCTCGTGCGACGTCGGCACCAGCTGCAGCCGGGCCGCGGCGTCGCGCACGGTCAGGGTGGCCAGCTCGCGCCGCCCGGGCCGGACGGTGCCGGTGGCGACCGGCGCCGGCACCGTCACCCACCAGCGCGGTGAGTCGTCCCCGCGCACCCACAGCTCGACGCGGTCCGGCAGGAACGCGTAGACGACGTGCTCGCGGTCCGGGCAGTCGGGCGGCAGGCCGCGCGTGCCCGCCCGCAACGACCGCGCCTCGGCCGTCAGCGCCGTCGTCGGACGCCCCACGACCAGCGGTGCACCGGGGCGGTGCCGGGCGACGTGCCGCACCTGACCCCGTACGCGGGCCGCGACGAAGCCGAACCAGGCCAGCACGCCCAGCACCGCGACGACGGCGAACACGGCGAGCCACAGCCACACGCGCGGCTCGTCCAGCCGGCGCCCGATCCGCGCCAGGACCAGCAGCACGATCAGCACCGAGACCAGCCCGGCCAGCCCGCCCGTGGCCAGGCCCCGGCCGGGCAGCGTGCGACGCGGCATCTCTGGCTCCCTCGGGCTCGACAGGACGTCCGTAGACTCTCGCACATGAGCGGAGCCCCGGAGTCGATCCCCACCCCCTACGAGGACCTCCTGTGCGACGTCCTCGCGACCGGCACCCCCAAGGGCGACCGCACCGGCACCGGGACGCGGAGCGTGTTCGGGCGTCAGATCCGCTACGACCTGTCCGCCGGGTTCCCGCTGATCACCACCAAGCGGGTGCACCTGCGCTCGATCGCCTACGAGCTGCTGTGGTTCCTGCGGGGCGACTCCAACGTGCGCTGGCTGCAGGAGCGCGGCGTGACCATCTGGGACGAGTGGGCCGACGCCGACGGCGAGCTCGGTCCCGTCTACGGCGTGCAGTGGCGCTCCTGGCCGACGCCGGACGGGCGCCACCTCGACCAGATCGCGGCCGTCGTCGAGCAGATCCGGAGCAACCCCGACTCCCGCCGGCACGTCGTCACCGCCTGGAACCCGGCCGAGGTCGACCAGATGGCGCTGCCGCCCTGTCACGTGATGTTCCAGTTCTACGTCGCCGACGGACGGCTGAGCTGCCAGCTCTACCAGCGCTCGGCGGACCTGTTCCTCGGGGTCCCGTTCAACATCGCCTCGTACGCGCTGCTGACCCACATGGTCGCCGCGCAGACCGGTCTCGAGGTCGGCGACTTCGTGTGGACCGGCGGCGACTGCCACATCTACGACAACCACGTCGAGCAGGTCGAGCGCCAGCTCGCCCGGGACCCGTACCCGTACCCGACGCTGCGGCTCGCGCCGCGCGACTCGATCTTCGACTACACCTTCGAGGACATCGAGGTCCTCGGGTACGAGCACCACCCGGGCATCAAGGCGCCCGTCGCGGTCTGACGAGCCGGGCGATGATCGGACTCATCTGGGCCCAGGCCCGTGACGCCGCCGGCCGTGCCGTCATCGGGGCCGACGGCGGTATCCCGTGGCACGTGCCCGAGGACTTCGCGCACTTCCAGCGCACGACGGCGGGACATCCCGTCGTCATGGGACGGCGCACCTGGGAGTCGCTGCCGGAGCGCGTGCGGCCGCTGCCGCGCCGGACGAACGTCGTCGTCACCCGCGGGCCGGCCGACGACGTCTCGGCGCTCGCCGTCCCCGAGCGGCGCGAGAGCCTCCGCGTGGCCGGCTCGGTCGCGACGGCGCTCGCTGCGGCGGCCGAGGCTCCCGGCGGGGACGAGGTGTGGGTGATGGGCGGGTCGCGCGTCTACGCCGACGCGCTGCCGCGGGCCGACCGGCTCGTCGTCACCGAGATCGACCTGGAGGTCGCCGGGGACGCGTTCGCGCCCGCCGTCGACCCCGCTGAGTGGCAACCGGCCGGAGCCGACGACGGCGGCTGGGTGCCGTCGTCGGGCCCGGACGGCCTGCGCTTCCGCATCCGCACCTACCGCCATCGGGGCTGATCCGGTACCGGGCGGCCGGTCGCGACCACGGTCCACGACGGGTCGACCGCCTCGCCGAAGCCCTGGGACTGCACGGTCGGCGTCCCGTCGTCGGCCACGACGACCCGGAGCGCCACTGTCGCCACCTCGTCGCCGACGACGGCGAGGCGGACGCCGAGCGTCCCGGGTGCCGACCAGCCCGCGGTCACCGTGGACAGCCCGGTGCGCGCCGGGTGCTGCGGTCCCGAGGTGACCAGGCCGTCGCAGCGGAGGGACAGCTCGGTGTCCGCGGTGGCGGTCACCCAGCGCAGCCGGCCGCCGGCGGCGTCGACGTCCAGCTCGAGCCGCACGGGAGGCGCCTCCGGCGGCTCGAGCTCCCAGCTGCCGGTGACCGGCCGGGCGTGCCCGTCCTCGTGCCGCGGGGCGGGCCACGACAGCGGGCCGGTCTTGGGCGGCTCGAGGTCGTCGAGGGAGCCCAGCAGCCGGTCGATCAGCCAGCGGTCCCCACCGGGGCACGCCTGGGAGTCGGCGGTGACCACCATCGCCAGGTCGCGCGCCGGGTCGGCCAGGGCGAGCTGGCCGCCCATGCCGAACATCAGCGCGCCTCCGCCCCGGGGCAACCACAGCTGCAGCCCGTAGCCGCCGCGCAGCCGGTCGCCCCAGGGCTGGACGGTCGTGTCGGTGTGCCAGGCGGTCGCCTGCCGCACGAGCTCCGGGGGCAGGAGCTCCGTCCCGGCGTGCGTGCCGCCGTCGCGCAGCAGCCGCGCCAGGCGCAGCAGGTCCGCCGCGGTGCACACGAGCCCGGACCCGCCCTGGGCGACGCCCTGCGGGTCGGTGAGGAACCGGAACGCACCGCTCACGCCGAGGGGGTCGAGCAGCCGAGGCCGGAGGTACTCGACGAGCGACGTCCCCGCGGTCCGCTCGACGAGGGCGGCCAGGACGTGCGACCCGCTGGTGTCGTAGGTGAACACCGTGCCGGGCCGGTGGGTCGGTGGCACCCGGAAGTACGACTCGACCCAGGGTCCCGCGGACCGCTGGTACGTGGTGGCGCGGTGGGGTCCGCGCATCGCCAGCACGTCGCGCAGCGTCGTCGCCTCCACCCAGGGGTGCACGGGTGCCATCTCCGGGAAGTGCCGCAGCACCGGGTCGTCGAGGTCGACGCGGTCCTCGGCGGCGAGCAGGCCGACGGCCAGGCCCGTGACCGTCTTGGCCACCGAGTACATCCGTCGCGGGGTGTCGACGGTCACCGGCGTGCAGGCGACGTCGACGGCGAGCTCGTCGCCCCGCAGCACCTGGACGGTGTGCAGGGCGATGTCCTGGGCGGCGGTCTCCCGCAGCAGGTCCGCGCCGCTCATCGTGCGTCCTCGGTGGTGGGCGTGCCCGGCATGTCGTCGCGCGCCGGGGAGGTCGTGGGCGGGAGGTCGGCGTCGTTGCCGACGGGCTGGGTGCGGGCCATGTGACGAGGCTAGTAACCGGTTTCCTGTATGGTCCAGTCATGGCTCTCAACGTCGAGAACATCACGCCCGGCGGGCAGGACAGCGCTTCCCCGTCCTCGGGAGCGACGTATCGCAACCCCGTGCTGGCGGAGGACTGGCCCGACCCCGACGTGGTCCGGGTCGGCGAGGACTACTACCTGGTCGCCTCGAGCCGCCACCGCAGCCCCGGGCTGCCGGTGCTGCACTCGCGCGACCTGCTCAGCTGGCACCTGCTGACCCACGCGCTTCCTCGCGTCGCACCGGACTCGTACGGCGAGCTGCCGCGACACGGGGCCGGCGTGTGGGCACCGTCGATCCGTCACCACGACGGGCAGTTCCACATCGTCTACGCGGACCCGGACCGGGGCATCTTCGTCACCAGTGCGACCGACCCGGCCGGTCCCTGGTCGCCGCCCCGCCTGCTGCTGGGCGGGCTGGGGCTCATCGACCCGTGCCCGCTGTGGGCGGCCGACGGCCGCACCTGGCTCGTGCACGGCTGGGCGCGCAGCCGCGCCGGCGTGACGAACAGACTGACGATGATCGAGGTCGACGCCGCGCTGACGCGGCCGCTCGGCCCGGGGAGCGTCGTCGTCGACGCCGAGGAGATCGACGGCCGGGGGGACCTCGCGGGCCCCACGCTCGACGAGCGCGACGGCTGGTACTGGATCTTCGCCCTGGCCGGGGGCGCCGACGGCGGGGTCCAGACCGTGCTGCGCGCCCGCGACCCGCTCGGTCCCTACGAGTACCGGGTCGTGCTCGCCCACCGCGACACCCCCGACCACGGTCCGCACCGGGGCTCCTGGGTCGACACCCCGGACGGTGACGACTTCTTCGTGCACGCCGGCGACGCCGACGCCTTCGGCCAGGTCCTGCACGTGCAGCCGATGACCTGGCGCGACGGCTGGCCCGTCCTGGGCGACCCCGTACCGGGCCAGACCTGGGGGCAGCCGGTGGCCGAGCACCCCACCCCGCACGGCACCGCGGCGGGTGCCCGGTCGCTGCTGGCCGCGGACGACTTCCGCGGACCGCTCGACCCCCGCTGGCGCTGGCAGGCCGACGCCGGGCAGTGGGCCGAGGCCTCCGGGGGCCGGCTGCGGATGCTGGGTCCGCCGGCCGACGCCGGCAACCTGCGGACCCTGCCCAGCGTCCTCGGCCAGCCGCTGCCCGCGCTGGGCGTGCACCTGTCCACGACGGTGCGCCTCGACGGGCCGACGGCGTCCCGCGCCGGGCTCGGGGTGCTCGGCCTGGACTACGGCTGGATCGGGCTGGTGCGCACCGAGGGCGGGTGCGACCTCGTCGTGGCCACCCGCGGCGAGGGCGATCGCGACGAGCGTCGGGTCGTGCTCGACCGGCTGCCGTCGCAGAGCGAGGTCGCGGTCGGCCTCGACGTGGACACGGCCGCCCGGGTGCGGTTCCGGATCCGCCGCGACGCCGGGTGGGAGCAGGTCGGACCGGAGACGACCGCGACCCGCGGCCGCGGGGTCGGGGCCGAGCTGGTGGTCTTCGCCGGCGCCCCGCTCGGCGCCGTGCCCGCGACCGGTCGCTTCGGCGCGCTCGAGGCCCGCCTCGACCAGGGCGTGCCGATGCTCGCGACCGGCCGGACCCCGGGGACACCGTTGCGGCTGCGTGCGGGAGCCGAGCCCGTCGCGACGCTCGACGACGGGCGCTCGATGCGCACCGTGGACGCCCCGCGGCCGTTCCTGCACCCGGTGCGCACGACGACGGGCGTGCCGGTCACCGAGGTGGCGCCCACCGACCACCTCCACCACCACGGCGTCTCGATGGCGCCCGCCGACGTCGACGGGGTCACCTTCTGGGGCGGTCGCACCTACGTGCGCGACCAGGGGTCGACGATGCTGGCCAACCAGGGCCGCCAGACGGTGCTCGACCAGGTCGCGGACGACGACCGGTGGTCCGGCACGATCGCCTGGACGGATCCCGCGGGCCGGGAGATGGCCCGCGAGCAGCGCTTGGTCGTCGCCGAACCGCTCCCCGGCCGCGACGACGCCTGGCGGCTGCGCTGGCGCTCGACCCTGACACCCACCGAGCGAGTCAGCATCGGGAGCCCGGCCACCAACGGGCGCCCCGGGGCCTTCTACGGGGGCTGGTTCTGGCGCACCCCGTTCGGCGACCCCCGCGTGCTCGTCGCGGACGGCGAGGGCATGGACGCCGCGCACGGGGGCACCTCGCCCTGGCTCGCGCTGTGCGACGACGTGGCGAGCCTGGTGGCCGTCCAGCGCGGTCCGGTGCTGCCGTGGTTCGTGCGCACCGGCAAGTACACCGGGTTCGGCCCGGCGCTCGCGGTGGACCGCCGCCTCGAGATCACCCCGGAGCGGCCCCTGGAGGTCGCCGTCGACGTGCTCGTGCTGGACGGCCCGGCCGACCGCGAGCGCGTGCTCGCCCTGGTCGAGGCGACCGGCGACTGACGCCGGGCCGCCGGTCAGGCCAGGTCGCGGACCGCGGCGTACTGCTCGCGGACGACCGGGCGCGGGTCGGCGTCCAGCGTCCGGGACACGGCGGCGGACCACGCCGGGGCCCCGGCGCCGGGCGCCTCCGCGGCCGCCAGCACCCAGGCGGCCTGGCGTGCCGCGCCGTCGGCCACGTACTCGCCGGGTTCCGGGATCGAGATCGGCAGGCCGAAGACCTGCGTCGCGACCTGCTGGACGGCGGGGGACTGGGCGGCCCCGCCGATCAGCAGCACCCGCTCGACCGGCACCTCCTGTGCGCGGAGCGCGTCCAGGCCGTCGGCGAGCCCGCACAGCATGCCCTCGGTGTAGGCGCGGGCGAGGTGTTCGCGCGTGGAGGTCGCCAGGCGGATGCCGTGCAGCGTCCCGGTGGCGTCGGGGCGGTTGGGGGTGCGCTCACCCTCGAGGTAGGGCACCAGCACCAGGCCGTCCGACCCGGGCGGCGCGGCGAGCGCCAGGTCCGCGAGCTCGTCGAAGCTCGCTCCCAGCACGCTGCGGGCGGCGTCGAGCACGCGCGCCGCGTTGAGCGTCACGGCCAGCATGAGCGCGTTGCCGGTGGCGTCGGCGAAGCCGTTGATCGCGCCGGAGCCGTCCGCGGTGCGCCGGGGCGCGACGGCGGAGACGACGCCGGAGGTGCCGAGCGAGATCGCGATGTCGCCCGGCTGCATCCCCAGGCCCAGGGCGGCACCCGCGTTGTCGCCCGTGCCGGGGCCGAGCAGGGCGCCGCCGTCCACGGCGCCCCCGGCGACCGACGGGTGGGCGACGCCGCCCGACTCGGCCGGGGCGAGGACACGGGGGAGCGCGACGTCGTCGCGACCGAACCCGAGCCGCAGCAGGTCGCGGCGGTAGGCGCCGGTTGTGCCTTCGTCGTCCCCGGGCGCCTCGGCGTCGTAGTACCCGGTGCCCGACGCGTCGGAGCGGTCGGTGAACAGGGCGTCGAGGTCCGGCCCGAGCGGGGACTCGTCGGCGGGGCCGTAGCCGGCGATGCGCCAGCTCAGCCAGTCGTGGGGGAGCGCGACGGCGGCGACGCGGGCGGCGTGGTCGGGCTCGGCGTCGCGCAGCCAGCGCAGCTTGGTGATCGTCAGGGAGGCGACGAGGACGGAACCGGTGGAGTCGGCCCAGCGCTGGGCACCTGTCTCGCGGTCGCCGTCGCCGAGCTCGTGGATCAGGTCCTCGGCGGCCTGGGCGGAGCGGGTGTCGTTCCACAGGATCGCGTCCCGGATCACGCGCCCCTCGGCGTCGAGGGCGACCAGACCGTGCTGCTGGCCGCCGACGGCGAGCGCGGCGACGTCGTCGAGCCCGCCGGCCTCGCGAGCGGCAGCGAGGAAGGCGTCCCACCAGTGGTCGGGGTGGATCGCGGTGCCGTCGGGGTGCTTGGCGGACCCGCTGCGCACCAAGGCGCCGGTGTCGGCGTCGCGCACGACGATCTTGCAGGACTGCGTGGAGGTGTCCACGCCGGCCACGAGGGGCATCTTCGCTCCAGGTCAGGGTTGGCAGGGGTTGTGGGCATGATTTCTGCAGCGACACGCCGGGGGCGGGCTGCAGAAATCATGCCCACAACGGGAGGGGTGTCAGCCGATGAGGTGCTTCAGCGCGAGCTGGTGCAGCTTGACCAGCCCGTAGTCCTTCTCGGCGGTGGCGTCGACGTCGATCCCCTCGACCGAGGCGTCGGCCATGAACGCGTCGAACGACTCGCCCTCGGCCAGCGTGGACGCGCCGAGGTCGAAGATCCCGGCGTGCTCGAACGCCGCCTGGACCTCCGGGTCCTCACGGTAGGCCTTCGCCTTGGCGGCGAGCATGTCGTAGGTCTCCATGTTGGCCTTGGCCGACTCCCACACGCCGTCGAGGTACTCGGTGCGCGACGGCTTGTAGTCGAAGTGGCGCGGGCCCTCGTAGCGCGGACCGCCGTTCGGGAACCCGTTCTCCAGCAGGTCGACGGTGAAGAACGCGTTGAGCAGGTCGCCGTGGCCGAACACGAGGTCCTGGTCGTACTTGGGGCCGTGCTGACCGTTGAGGTCGATGTGGAACAGCTTGCCGCAGTACAGCGCCAGCGCCAGGCCGTGCGTGTAGTTGAGGCCCGCCATCTGCTCGTGCCCGGTCTCCGGGTTGAGGCCCACGATGTCGCCGTTGTCGAGCGTGTCGATCAGCGCGATGGCGTGGCCGATGGTCGGCAGGAAGATGTCGCCGCGGGGCTCGTTCGGCTTCGGCTCGAGGCCGATGCGCAGGTCGTAGCCCTTCGCCTTGATGTACGCGGCGACGGTGTCGATGCCCTCGGCGTACCGGGCGTGCGCGGCGTGCAGGTCCTTGGAGTTGTCGTACTCGGTACCCTCGCGGCCGCCCCACATGACGAACGTGGACGCGCCCATCTCGGCGGCGTTGTCGACGCTGCGCAGCACCTTCTTCAGGCCGAAGCGGCGCACGTCGCGGTTGTTCGACGTGAACGCGCCGTCCTTGAAGATCGGGTGGCTGAACGTGTTGGTGGTGACCATCTCGCAGACGAGGCCCGACTCCTGGGCGGCCTTCTTCACGGCGTCGATGCCGGCCTGGCGCTCGGACTCCGAGGCGCCGAAGGGGAACACGTCGTTGTCGTGGTAGGTGAAGCCCCAGGCGCCGAGGTCGGCGAGCTTGCGGACCGACTCGGCCGGGTCCAGGTCCGGGCGGGTCGCGCTGCCGAACGGGTCGTTCGCGGGCCAGCCGACGGTCCACAGGCCGAAGGAGTACTTGATGTCGCTCACGGGATTCTCCTCGTCGAGTCGGTCGCCGGGCGACGGCCACGGCGTTTGTTGTACGGCTGAACTATTGCGCGTCGGTGGGCTACAGTCAAGGCGTGACCGCCGAACCGACGACGACGCAGCGCACCAGCGGCGTGTCCGCGGGCGCCGGGGGACGAGCGTCGCGCCAGCACACCCTGCGCGAACGCAACCTGCGCCTCGTCGCGCGGGCGGTCTACGACGCCGCGGCCGCCTCCGGGGAGCGTCCCGACGCCGTCCCACCGTCCCGCGCGGACGTCGCCGCCGCCACCGGGCTGACCCGGGCGACGGTGTCCACGCTCGTCGACCGGCTCATCGCCGCACGCCTCGTCGCCGAGCTTCCCCCCGTCCCCGCCCAGCGCGCCGGCCGCCCGGCCGTGCCGCTGGTCCCCGCCCCGCGGACCGTCGTCGGCCTCGGGCTCGAGGTGAACGTCGACTACCTCGGCGTGCGCGGCCTCGATCTCGCGGGCGACGTCGTCGTCGAGCACGTCGAGGCCGGCAGCTTCCACGACTCCGACCCCGTCGCCGTGCTCGGCCGGCTCGGCTCGCTCGCGTCCGACGCCGTCGCCCGCCTCGACGCCGACGGCATGCGGGTCGCCGGCGCCCGGCTCGCCCTGCCCGGACTCGTCGACGCCCGCACCGGTGAGCTGGAGGTCGCGCCCAACCTGGGCTGGTCGTCCCTCGACCCCGTCGCGCTGCTCGGGCTGACCGACGTCGCGGTCCAGGTCGCCAACGAGGCCAAGCTCGCGGCGCTGGCCGAGCTCGCCGGCGACACCCCCGACTCCTTCCTCTACGTCTCCGGGGACGTCGGCATCGGTGCCGGCATCGTCGTCGACCGGGCCCTGTTCCTCGCCGAGCGCGGGTGGAACGGCGAGGTCGGGCACGTCGTCGTCGACCCTGCCGGACCGCGCTGCACCTGCGGCGCGCACGGCTGCCTCGAGCAGTACGCCGGCAAGGAGGCGATCCTGCGGGCCGCCGGGCTGGCGGGCGACGCGCCGCTGGAGTCGCTGACCGCGCTGCTGCGGTCCGACGACGGTGCCCCGGCCGAGCAGGCACGTTCCGCCGTCGTGCGGGCCGGGCAGGCGCTCGGCTCAGCGCTCGCGGACTTCGTGAACCTCACGGGGGTCTCGACCGTGGTGCTCGGCGGGGTGTACACGGACCTGGAGCCCTGGCTGCGGGAGCCGGTCGAGGCGGGACTGGCCGAGCGCGTGCTCGCGGCGCCGTTCGCGCCGGTGGCGGTCCGGTCCGCGCGGGCCGGCGTGCACGCGGCGCTGACCGGGGGAGCGCGCGAGGTGCTGCGAGAGGTAGTGGCCGACCCGGCGGCCTGGGGCTGATTCCTGCTCCGGTGGGCTCGGACGCTAGGCTGTGGAGCGTCGTCGGGGCTTCGGTTGCGGCGACGCGTCGTCCTCGAGACGGCGGGCGCCTGTAGCTCAATGGATAGAGCAGGGTCCTCCTAAGACCAAGGTTGGAGGTTCGAGTCCTCTCAGGCGCACACCTGTTCGACTCCGTGTCGGTGCCTCCTGGCAGGCTGACCAGCGATGACCCGGCACACCACCTTCCGCTTCAGTCTCGACCCGACGGTCGAGCAGCGGAGCGTGCTCGAACGGCACGCCGGGGCGTCGCGGTTCGCCTTCAACCAGTGCCTGCGGTTCGTGTTCGACGCCCGCCGGGCCCGGGAACGCGGCGAGGACATCAGGGTCCCCCGCACCGGCAACGACCTCATCACCACGTTCAACGTGTGGAAGAAGTCCGAAGCGGCGGGTCGTGTCTTCACCGTCGCCCCGGACGGGACCGCGCAGGTCACCGACACGGGCCTCGTGTGGCGACGGGAGGTCTACCAGCAGGTCTTCGAGGAGGCCGCCGTGGACCTGGGACGCGGGCTGGCCGCGTGGTCCGCGTCCCGGCGGGGCGAGCGTGCGGGCCGGCAGGTCGGGCACCCGGGCTTCCGGAAGAAGGCCACGGCTCGGCAGTCCTTCCGCATCCGCAACCAGTTCCCGCGGCGCGGCAAGCCCGCGATCCGGGCCGGGGAGGCCACGCCGCGGTCGGTCCGCCTGCCCGGCGTCGGGACGCTGCGGGTCCGCGAGGACACGCGCCGCCTGCGGCGCATGCTCGCGAAGGACCGGGCGCGGATCCTCTTCGCCACCGTCTCGCGCGGTCAGGGTCGCTGGTGGGTGTCCCTCAACGTCGAGGCTGCGGACCTGCACCCGGCCCAGCAGCATCCGGACCGGGGAACCGACTCGGCGGAGGCGGACTCGCGGTGGGTCGGCGTCGACCTCGGTCTGACCTCCCTGGCGGTCGCGGCCCGCAGCGACGGCACCGAGGTGGACCGTATCGACGCCTGGCCGCGGCTGCTGCGCTCTACCGCACGCCGCCGTCGGGCACTGCATCGCGCCGTGACTCGCAAGCAGAAAGGGTCCCGGCGTCGTCGGCAAGCCGTCGCTCGGCTCGCCCGCTACTACGCCTGGACGGCGCGTCGCCGACGTCACCACGCGCACCTGATCTCGAACCGGCTGGTCAAGGCCCACGACCGGCTCGTCCTCGAGCATCTCGACGTGCGGGGCATGATCGCGCGCAACCCCACCCTGGCCGAGTCGATCCACGACGTCGGCTGGTACCAGCTCACCCGGCAGATCGCCTACAAGCTGGCGTGGCGCGGTGGCGAGCTGGTCCGGGCCGACCGGTGGTTCCGGTCGTCGCAGACGTGCTCGGCCTGCCGGTCCGTGCAGGACATGGGCGGGGTGGCCGTGCGCCGGTTCGACTGCCGCACGTGCGGTCTGTCCCTGGGCCGCGACCTCAACGCCGCGGCCAACCTCGCCGCCTGGGCCGAGCTGCACCACGGTGCAGACGTCTGGGCCCGGGACCTTCCAGCAGAGGGCCCGGTCATCAACGCCCACCGACGGGAACGCTCTGGCCGCCGCCTCCGCGGCGGCGAAACGGACCCGGAGGACGTGGGAACCGGGGCTCGGGCCCCCGCCTGAGCTCCGGACGCCCGAGAAGGGCGGTGCTCTGCCGACCGCAGGCATGCTGCAAAGCTGGTGTGGTGGCCGCGTCGTACCCTGCCCGCATGCCGCTCTCCGACGTCGAACCCCGCCTCGACTCCACCGACCCGTCCGCCCAGTTCGCGGCCTACCTCGACTACTACCGGGCCGTCGTGGCGCGGAAGCTCGACGGGCTCACCGATGTCCAGCTCGCCACCAGCACCCTGCCGTCCGGCTGGACGCCCGCCGAGCTGCTGATCCACCTGGTCCACATGGAGCGGCGCTGGTTCGTGTGGGGGTTTCTCGGCGAGCAGGTCGACGACCCGTGGGGGGACCACGCCGGCGGCGACCCCGAGGGCCCCTGGCAGGTGCCCGGCGGCGTCACCGTGGTCTCGCTGCTCGACGCCCTTCGCGCCGGGGGCCAGCGGACCCGCACTGTGCTGGCCGGGCACGGCCTCGCCGAGAGAGCCGCCGTCGGCGGACGCTTCGCCGCGGAACCGCCGACCCTGCTTTGGATCTGCTTCCACGTGCTCCAGGAGTACGCCCGCCATGCCGGGCACCTCGACGTCGCGCGGGAGCTGGCCGACGGCGCTCTCGGCGAGTAGCCCGCGGACGGGAGCGCCCCGCACCTGACACCGGCTCCCGCTCGCGAGCCACCACTCGGTGTGGGCATGAAATCTGCAGGTCCGCAGCGCAGCGAGGCTGCAGATTTCATGCCCACAGCGAGAAGGGGGTCAGGCGGCCTCGGTGTGCGCGATGTGCGCGAGCTGGCGCCACACCAGGACCAGCGTCAGCCCGGCGCCGACGAACGCGAACCAGAACGGCGCCGTGATGCCCCACCACTCGGCGAGCAGTCCGCCGATGAAGTTGCCGACGACGATCCCGCCGAAGAGCCCCAGCAGGTACACCGACCCGACGCGGCCCTGGTACTCGGTCGGCACGGCCCGCTGGCGCACCGTGTTCGACACCGTGCCCCAGACGAACGTGTACAGCCCGAACGCGAACAGCGCGAGCATGGCGACCCAGCCGGTCGTGGTCAGGGCGAGCACCAGGTGGAAGGCGACCTCGGCGGACAGGCAGACCTTCATCAGCGTCGCCAGCGCGAACCGGCGTTCCAGGCGTCCGTAGACCAGCGTGGCGAGGATGCCGCCGACCGCCGAGGACGTGATGAGCAGGCCGTAGCCGACCGGGCCCATCTGGACGCGCTCGAGGGAGTACAGCACCAGCACGCCCCACGGCGCGGCCCACGTGAGGTTGAACGTGAAGATCACCAGCGCCAGCGTCCGCACCGGCGGGTGGTGCCACAGCCACCGCAGACCGTCGCGGATCTCGCCGCGTGTGCCCGCCGTCGTCGCGCGCGGCACGGCAGGCAGCGCGATCCGGCTCACCAGCATGATCGCCAGCGCCAGGCAGAGGACCTGCACCAGGAACGGCCAGGCGGCACCGGCGGCGAACAGCGCGGCGCCGACGGGCGGCCCCACGAGCTGGTTGCCGGTGAGGAACCCGGCCTGCAGCCTCGCGTTGCCCGTGCCGAGGTCGCGCGAGGCGACCAGCATCGGCAGCAGGGTCTGCGCGGTGGTGTCGGCGAAGACCTCGGCGACACCCATGAGCAGCATCGCCACCAGCACGACCGTGACGTTCACGTTCCCCGTGACGATGAACGCGCACAGCACGGCCACGACGACGGTCCGCAGCACGTTGGCCACGATGACCAGACGACGGCGGTCGAGGCGGTCGGCCAGGGCGCCGGCCCACAGGCCGAGGACCACCCACGGCAGACGCTGCAGGAGTGCGGCGAGCGCCACCAGGAACGCCGAGTCGGTCTGGGAGGCCACGAGCAGCGGCCCGGCGGCCAGCGCGATGCCGTCGCCGATGTTGCTGGTCCAGCTGGCGGCGATGAGCCAGCGGAAGGAGCGTCCCATCCGGGCGGGGACGATCGCCTCGAGCATCCGGCGCACCTGCGGATGGTAGGTCGTCGCGCCGGCCGTGCGCCAGGTGGTTTTCGTCCCCTCACCTGCACCCGGGGGTCGGGCTGCTGACCTGCGCGAATCGTTTCGACGTGCGCGAGGTGTATTGACGTGTTAGCGCACCACCGGCAAACTCTCCGATGGCAGCGCGCACCGCCCGCCCCCTGCGCGGTGCGCGCTGTCCTTCCCCGGCTCCCGAGCCGGGCGGCGCCTCCTCGGACCCCCACCGAGGGGGCGTTCGTGATTCCCCGTCGGTTCGGCGTGCCCGCCACGGGCGAGAGCCGACGGCGGACTACCGTGCTGGCGTGAGAGTGTTGCGCCGATCCACCGCCGCGACCGTGGCCTCGTCCGCGGCCGCGCCGCAGGACGCCACCGGACCGACGGACCGATCGGCGGACGCCGGCTCCCCCCGGGAGCCCGTCGCCGACGAGCAGGCCGAGGACCGGCCGGTCGACCACGAGCAGACCGACGGCGCGAGCTCCCGCAGCGCGCCATCGGCCGGTCCCACCACCACGACGCCGCTCGTCGACGCCGTGCGCCGCTGGCGCGCCGGCCTCGTGGAGACCGCCGGTGGTGCCGGGGTCGCCGACGTCGGGCTGCTCGGCGAGGCCGTCGTCGACCTCTCCGCCGCCCACCCCTCCGGCGTCGCCCAGCTCTTCGCCGGCCGGGCCACACGCCTGTCCAACCTCGTGCGCGAGGGCGCCGCGTTCCCCACCGCCCGCCGTCGGGCCCGGGCCGTGATGGTCCGGTCGGCCGAGCACGCCGCCCGGTACGGCATGGCGCCCACCTACCTGGCGATCGGCGTGGCCACCTGGACCGAGGCGGTCGACGCCGACGGCGAGCCCACCGCCGAGCGCCGCGGGAAGCTGACGGCGCTCGCGGACGTCGCGGCGTCGGGCGCCAGCGCGGCGTCCGCGGCGAGCGTCTCCTCGCCCCCGGAGGCCGTGACGACCTCCATCCCCGTGGTCAGCGTCGCGGCGCGCGAGGCCGACGCCCGGCGCGCCCCGGCCCCGGACGAGGCGGGCGGGGGCAGCCGCACCGTGCACGCCCCGGTGCTGCTGCGCCCGGTCATGCTCGCCCCGCGCGGCGAGGGCGAGACCGACTACGAGCTGACCCTGGAACCGACGGTCGAGGTGAACCCGCAGCTCGTGCGCACCCTGCGGGCACGCGGGGCCCGGCTGGACGCGGCCGCGCTGGCGGACGCGACGTTCACGGCGGCGGGGTTCGACCCCGACGACGTCCTGGACCGGATCGCGACGGTCGCCGCGGAGCACCTCGACGACTTCTCCTGGGAGCACCGCGTGCTCGCGGGCACGTTCGTCCACCCGGCGCAGGCGCTCGTGGACGACCTCGACGAGCTCGCCCCGGGCCTGGGCCGCCACGAGCTGGTGGCCGCCCTGGCCGGCGCCGACCCGGCCCGCCGCCGGGTGGCGGGCGTCGAGCTGCCCGCGCCGCGGCGCACGGACGCCGACCCGGTGCGCGAGCGCGGCGTCGGCGACCTCGACCCCGACCAGCGCCACGTGGTCGAGGCCGCCGCGACGGGCCACCACCTGTTCGTCGACGCCCCGGTGGGCTCCGACGTCGCCGGGACCCTGGCCGCGGTCGTCGCCGAGGCGGCCGCCGCCGGGCGGTCGGTGCTGTACGTCACCGGACACCGGCGCGCCGCCGACAGCCTCGCCCAGCGGCTCGAGGACCTCGGGCTGGGCAACCTCTCGCTGGACGTCACCCCGCGGCCCACCTGGCGCGACGACATGGCCCAGCGGCTGCTCAGCGCGATGGCCAGCGAGCCCGAGGACGTCGACACCGCCGGCCCCGCCGGGGTCCGGGACGCGCTGATCGGTGCGCGGGCGCAGCTCACCGGCTACATCGACGCGCTGCACGCCCGGCGCGCGCCCTGGGGCGTGTCCGCCTACGACGCGCTGCAGGAGCTGGCTCGCCTGACCTCGGAGCGGCCCTCGCCGTCGACCCGGGTACGTCTCGACGCGCGCACGGCGCTGAGCCTGGACGAGGCCCGACGACGGCGGCTCGCGGCCGACCTGGAGCGCGCGGCGGCGCTGGGCGCCTTCACGCTGCGGCCGTCCGGGACGCCCTGGTTCGGCGCGGACCTGCTGACCATGGATGCCGCGCGCGACGCCCTGGCGCGGGCCCGGCGGCTGAAGGACGCGACCCTGCCGCAGCTGCGCCGGCAGATCGCCTACACCGGCGAGGTCACCGGGCTGGAGGTGCCGCGCACGATCCGCGCGTGGGGCGACCAGCTGCGCATGCTCGCCGGGATGCGCAGCACGCTGGACGTCTTCCACCCGATGGTGTTCGAGCGCACCGCCACGGACCTGGTGCAGGCCACGGCGCCGCGGGCGTGGCGACGCGAGCACGGCATCGAGATGGGCTGGTTCACCCGGCGCCGGCTGCGCAAGCGCGCCCGCGACATGGTCCGCCCGGGGGTGCGCGTCACCGACCTGCACGCCGCGCTCGAGGAGGTCGCCGCGCAGCGCGAGCTGTGGGCCGAGCACTCCGCCCGCGGCGGCTGGCCGACCCTGCCCGAGGGGCTGGCGACGATCGAGGACACCTACGAGGCGGTGCGCATCGACCTCACCGAGCTCGAGCCGGTGCTCGCGCCGACCACGCAGGGCGGACGCCTGCTCGACCTCGACCTGGACGCCCTCGCCGAGCGCCTGCACCAGCTCGTCGGTGACCCGGAGGCCCTGGAGACCCTGCCGGAGCGCACGGCGCTGCTGCGGCGGGCCCGGGAGGCCGGCGTCGGCGAGCTCGTCGACGACCTGACCACCCGGCGCGTGGCGGGGGAGCGGGTCGCGGCCGAGCTGGACCTGTCCTGGTGGTCGACGGTGTTCGAGCAGATCCTCGTCGAGGACCCGGTGCTGGCCGGGCAGGACGGGGCCGGTCTCGACGCCCTGGCCCGCCGCTTCCGCGACCTGGACGTCCGGCACCTGGCCGCGCTCTCCCAGCCGGCGCGGGTCGCTGCCCGGGCGCACCTCGGCACGGCGATGCGCGAGGACCGCCAGGGTGCCGAGGACCTGTTCGCCGAGCTCATCGGCGGGCGGATGAGCTCGCTGCGGGACCTGGTCGACCGGTACGGCGACCTGGCACGGCGGCTGCGCCCGGTCGTCCTGGCCACCCCCACGCTGGTGCCGCACCTGCTGCCGGCCCACCGCACGGCGGACCTCGTCGTGGTGGACGCCGTCCAGCACGTGCCCACCGAGGTGGTCCTGCCGGCGCTCGCCCGCGGCCGGCAGGTCGTCGTGGTCGGCGACCCGCGCTCGGCCTCGGGCACCAGCGTGGCCGAGCTGTCGGAGCTGCTGCCCACCCTCACCCTGCAGCCGCGGGAGAACCGCCGCGACCCCGCGCTGACCCGGCTGCTCGCGACCCACGGCTACGACGGCCTGCTGCGCCCCGCCCCCGTGCCGCGCGCGGAGGAGCTGGTCCGCTTCGACCTCGTCGACGGCAGCGGGATGCCCGACCAGTCCACCGGCGCCGTGCAGAGCACCCGCGCCGAGGTCGACCGGGTGATCGAGGCCTCCATCGACCACGCGATGACGAGGCCCGAGGAGACGCTCGGCATCGTCACCGTCACCGCCGCGCACGCCGACCGGATCCGCGAGGCGCTGCTGGCCGAGGTCCGTGCCAACCCGGCGCTGGCGCCGTTCTTCTCCGGTCGTCGGCCCGAACCGGTGGTGGTCGCCGACATCACCGGCGTCGCCGGGCTCTCCCGGGACACCATCCTGCTGTCCGTCGGTTTCGGCCGGACGCCGCACGGCCGGGTGCTGCACCGGTTCGGCGTGCTGGGCGACGACGGCGGCGAGGCGATGCTGCTGGGCGCGCTCGGCGCGACCCGCCGTCGGCTGCACGTGGTGAGCTGCTTCGACGCCACGGCGCTCGATCCCGACCGCCTGCGGGGTGCCGGACCGCGGCTGCTGCGCGAGGTGCTGGAGATGGCCGAGCGGCGCTCGGGGGTGGCCGACCAGGTCGAGCTCGGGAACGGCGTCGACGTGGGGCGCGTCCCGGACCGGCTGGTGACCGACCTCGGCGAGCGGCTGTGGCGGCTCGGCTACCTGGTCGAGACCGACTACGGCACCGTCGACGGCGAGCACGTCCCGCTGGTCGTGGGGCACCCCGACCTGCCCGGGGAGATGCTGGTCGCGGTGCTCACCGACGACGAGGACTACGTCGCCGAGCCGTCGGTGCGCGTGCGCGACCGCCAGCTCGCGCAGCGCCTCGAGCGTCTCGGCTGGACCGTCACGCAGGTCTGGTCCGCGGCGGTGTTCCTCGACCCCGACGGCGAGGCCGACCGGGTGCGGCGACTCGTGCAGCGGGTGCGCGACGACCGCGTCGGCACCCCGGGTGGCGTGCCCGTGCCGCCGCGGGTCGTGGTCCCGGTGCTGGACGAGGACGGCGACCCGGACACCGCGGCGTCCGCGCCGGGCCCGGACACCGCGGACCAGGACGCGTCGTCGGCGGACTGACCGCCGGGCAGAATGGTGGGGTGAGCCCGCACGCCGCCACCCCGGCCCCCGACCCGGACGACCCGGACCCGCAGCGTCCCGCGTCCGACGCCGACGCCCCGCGGCGCCGGGGTCCCCGTCGGGCCGTGCGCCGCGGGACCGAGCGCGAGACCCACTGGGGGGTCAGCGCCGACGAGTCCGGCGGGCACGGCTCCAACGACGAGCGCCTGCGCGGGGACGTCCCTCCGCACTGGTGACCGGCGGCGCCGACGCCGGCCTCGGTGCCTGCGCCGCCGCTGGCCTCAGTGCCGGCGTGCGGAGAGCAGGTCGCGGATCTCGGTGAGCAGCACGATGTCCGGGTCCGGCACCGGCGCGGGCTCCGGCTCCTGCCCGCGGGCCCGGCGCTCGGCGAGCTTGTTCATCGGCATCACGACGAAGAAGTACAGACCGGCCGCCACCACGAGGAAGTTCAGCACGGCGTCGAGGAAGAGGCCGATGCTGAACTGCGCGCCGTTGATCATGAAGGTGCCGACCTGGGTCAGGTCCGGCTCCCCGAAGACCGCGGCGATGAGCGGCAGGAGGATGCCGTCGTTCAGCCCGGCGATCACCGTGGCGAACGCGCCGCCGATGACGATGCCGACCGCGAGGTCGATGACGTTGCCTCGCATGATGAACTGCTTGAAACCCGTGAGCATGATGTGACGGCGTCCCTTCGTGGTGGGGTGTGGTGGCCGCGACGATTCTCGGCAGCGTCTCCCGGGACCGCAACACCGGTCACGGCACCAGGACCGGGGCGACCGCTCCCCATCCGGAGGCGGCCGACACGGCCGCGGCCTCCTGGGGAGAGACGGCGAGCAGCGTGACCGGGTCCGCGGCGCCGCCCGTGGCCGAGCCGAGCAGCCCGCCGCCGGCCTCGTCGTCGGCTCCCGCCCCCTCGTCGGGCGGCGGCAGGACCTCGGCGCGACGTGCCAGCCGCGTGCCGTCGTCGTCGGTGGCGACGAGGTCGACCCGGTCGCCGGGGCGCAGCCAGTCGGACTCGGTCAGGCGCACGGCCACCACGACGCTCCCCGGCGGGGCGGCGGCGGCCGGACCGCCGCGGCGGAGCAGCGCGGGGGAGAGCGGCGTGCCGGCCGGCAGGTCCACGGCCGCGGTGCTGCCGGCGACGTCGGCGGCACCGTCCAGCAGGGCACCCGGTGCCAGGCCGGCGTCGACGCGCACCGTGGTGACGTCGTCGGCCCCGAGGGGCTGGCCGCCGTCCAGAGCACGTGCGGTGACCAGGACCTCGCGGATCACCGGTGGGGCGGGGCGGACGGCGTCGACCGTGGTCCAGGCGGCGAGGCCGCAGCAGACGGCGGCCACGACGAACCGGGACCGCCAGGCGGCGAGGCGGAGCCGGTCGCGGATCCGGCCGTGCACGGAGAGGTCCATGGCCGGCACGCTAGGCCGGGCCGGGCGGGCACTCCGGACGGTCCGGCCCCGGGATCGCGGGGGCTGTGGACGGCGCCCGCGGTGGGTGGGGACCTACCCCGGTGCTCAGGCCGAGGCGGCCTGGGAAGACCCCGTCGACGAGCTCGAGCCGCCCGACGACGAACCGCTCGACGACGAGCCGCTGGACGACGAGCCGCTCGACGAGGAGCCGCTGGACGAGCCGGAACCCGCCCGCGAGTCGTTCCGGTAGAAGCCGGACCCCTTGAACGACACACCGACGGAGCCGTACTGCTTGCGCAGCCGTCCGGCGCACTCGGGGCAGACGGTGAGCGCGTCGTCGGTGAACGCCTGACGGATGTCGAAGGCGTGGCCGCAGTCGGCGCACCGGTAGGCGTACGTGGGCACGGTGTCTCCTCAGATGGCTGGCACTCGAATCATGCGAGTGCCAATCATACTCGGGCGGTAGTCTCGCCTGCGTGTCAGCGAGCACCGACCCCGTCACGCACGAGCCCGACCAGCCCCGCGAGGGCGACGAACCCCCCGAGGAGGACGCCGCTCCGCCGGCGCGGTCCCGCCTGCGCCGGACCGCCGTCGGGATCGCCGTGCTCGTCGTGCTGGCGCTCGTCGCGACGATCACGTTCACCGTGGTCACCGCGCGCCGGCCGCTGCCCGACCACTCCTCGACCGAGCAGGTGCCCGGCCTGAGCGGCGAGGTCACGGTCCAGCGCGACGCCCAGGGCGTGCCCCACGTCTACGCCGGCACGGCCGAGGACCTCTTCGCCGCCCAGGGGTACCTGCACGCCCAGGACCGGTTCTTCGAGATGGACTACCGCCGCCACGTCACCGCCGGCCGGCTCGCCGAGCTCGTCGGGGACGTCCCTGCCGCGATCGACGCCGACAAGGTGATCCGCACCTTCGGCTGGCGCGAGGTCGCCGAGGAGGAGTGGAACCTCGTGTCCCCGGAGTCGCGCTCCTACCTGCAGGCCTACGCCCAGGGCGTCAACGCCTACCTGGCCGACCGTGCCCCGGAGGACCTCGCCGTCGAGTACACCGTGCTGGGGGCGACCGTCGACGTCGCCGACCCCGACCCGTGGGACCCGGTCGACTCGCTGGCCTGGCTCAAGGCGATGGCCTGGGACCTGCGCGGCAACTACGACACCGAGCTCGACCGTGCCAAGGCCTACAGCACGCTGGAGGACGTCGACCTGGTCGACGAGATCTTCCCCACCTTCGCCGACGGCGGGAACACACCGATCCTCACCGAGGAGGACCTCGAGCCGGTCGACGCCCGCACCGTCGCCCGCACGTCGACCGAGCTGCCGTGGGGCACCTCGGCGCTGGACGCGGCGATCGAGTCGGCCACCACGGCCCTGGAGTCGGTGCCGGTCCTCGTCGGGCGCGGCGACGGCGCCGGGTCGAACTCCTGGGCCGTCTCCGGCGACCTGACGGCCACCGGGGCGCCGATCCTCGCCAACGACCCGCACCTCTCCCTGGCGGCCCCCGGGCTGTGGTCCCAGGTCTCCCTGCACTGCGACCAGGTCGACGACTCCTGCCCGTTCGACGTCAGCGGGTTCTCGTTCGCGGGCTTCCCCGGCGTGATCATCGGTCACAACGCCGACCTGGCGTGGGGGCTGACGAACATGAACGCCGACGTCACCGACTTCTTCGTCGAGCGTGTCCGCAACGACACGTGGCTGCGCGACGCCGACGCCGAGGAGTGGGTCGACATGGAGACCCGCACCGAGACGATCCGCGTCAACGGCGGCACCCCGGTCGAGCTGCGGGTGCGGTCCACCGACCACGGGCCGGTGGTCTCCGACGTGCTCGACGTCGGTGCCGTCGTCGGGGCCCCCACGGAGACCGGCACCGTGTTCGGCGAGTACGCGGTCTCGCTGGCCTGGACCGCTCTCGAGCCGGGCCGCACCGCCGACGCCGTGTTCGCGATGGCGTCCGCGAGCGACGCCGACGAGATCGCCGCGGCGGCCGAGCTGTTCGACGTCCCGGCGCAGAACATCGTGTTCGCCACGACGGACGGGCACATCGGCTACCAGGCACCGGGCAAGGTCCCCCAGCGCCGTGACGTCGAGGGCCCCGTGCCCTCGGACGGCACCTGGCCGCGACCCGGCTGGGACCCGCGGTTCGACTGGCAGGGGTACGTCGACCCCGCCGAGATGCCGCGCGCCCTCGACCCCGAGGAGGGGTTCGTCGTCGCGGCGAACCAGGCCGTGCTGCCCGACGGTGTCGGGCCCGAGCTGTCCCAGGACTGGGACCAGGGGTTCCGTTCCGAACGGATCCGCACGCTGCTGACCGAGCAGGTCAGCGCGGGCCGGCCGTTCACCGTCGCCGACATGAACGACCTGCAGGTCGACGACTGGTCGCCGTTCGCGGCCGTCCTGGTCCCGGTGCTGCTCGAGATGGAGATCGAGGACTCCTACGACGCCGCCGGCCAGGAGCTCCTGGCTGGGTGGGACTACCGGACCGGCGCGGACTCCGCGGCCGCCGCCTACTTCAACGCGGTGTGGCGCAACCTGCTCTCGGCGACCTTCTGGGACGACCTGCCCGCCGACGCCCTGCCCTCGGGCGGCTCGCGCTGGCTGGTCGTCGTCCGCGACATGCTGGAGCGTCCCGACGACCCGTTCTGGGACGACCGCTCCACGCTGAACGTCGTCGAGACGCGGGACGAGATCCTCACGCGTGCCCTGGTCACGGCCCGCCACGACCTGACGGTCGAGCTGTCCAAGGACCCGGGCGACTGGAGCTGGGGCGCCCTGCACGAGCTGTCGCTGCAGCACCCCGTGCTGGGTGGTCCCGACGTGCCGGGCCTCGTGCGCGACTACGTCAACCCGCACCCCGTGCAGATGCCCGGCGGCAGCTCGATCGTCAACGCCACCGGCTGGGACGCCTCCACGGGCAGCTTCGCGGTGACGACGGGACCGTCGATGCGGATGGTCGTCGACCTCGGCGACCTGGACGCCTCGACCTGGGTGACGGTCACCGGCACGTCCGGGCACCCGGCCTCGCCCCACTACGACGACCAGCTGTCCTCCTGGGCGGCGGGGGACACGTTCACGTGGCCGTTCACGCGCGACGCCGTCGAGGAGGACGCGGAGGACACCGCCACGCTCGTGCCGTGAGCCCGCGCGGTCGGGTCCGGTCAGCCCCGGCGGCGGGCCCGGCCGCTCAGGACACCGGCAGCGGCTGCCAGCCGTCCGGGGTCGCCACCGCGTGCACCGGCACGTCGTGGTCCTCCACGGGCAGCGGCCGCTCGGAGGCGTCGTAGAACTCCTCCGGGAACACCATGGCGACCACCTGCACGCCGGGGCGGGCCTGCTTCAGCGAGCGGTCGTACCAGCCGCCGCCCTGCCCGAGGCGGACGCCGAGGCTGTCGACGGCGAGCGCCGGGGCGATGACGACGTCGGCCTCGGCGATGGCCCGCCCGCCCAACGTGCGGCCGCCCGGTTCCGGCGGCCGGCCGGGGGCGCGTTCGAGCAGGTCGTCCGGGCCGGTGTACTCGGCCCAGTCCCGGGCCAGCCCGGCGCCGAGCACCGGCAGCAGGACACGGGCGCCCCGTGCGGCGAGCTGGTCCAGCAGGGCGCCGGTGCCGGGTTCGGTCGGCCGGGCGGCGTAGGTCGCCACGGTGGCCGCGGAGGACACGGCCGGCACCGTGGCCAGCACCTCGGCGAACGCGGCGGCGGCCTGCTCGCGCAGGCGCGCGGACCGGTCCTGGCGCTGGTGGCGGATCGCCCGGCGCAGCTCGTCCTTGGCGTCCCCCGTCTCCATCCCGGCGACGACCGGGTACGGCTGTGGGGCGGTCGGGGGCCTGCGGTCGCCGTGCATGCCCTCATTGTGGCAGGGTCCGGGAGTCGAGGGACCCGGTATGCCGGGCGTGGACGGGGGGTCGGATGAGCGACACGAAGAGGTGGGCGGTGACCAAGCCGTGGCCGGTGACGCTGCGTGAGGACACGTCGTCGGGCGCTGTCGTGCTGCGCCCGTTGCGTCGGCGCGACGGGACCGCCTGGATGGAGCTGCGCCGCTCGAACGCGGACTGGCTGGACCGCTGGGAGGCGACGACGCCGGGCGAGCGGCCGAGCGCGTCCTCGTTCGGCGAGTACGTCCGGGCACTGAGCGCGCAGGCGCGGGCGGGCACGTCGTTGCCGTTCGTCGTCGACCTGGACGGCGCCCTGGCCGGCCAGCTCACGGTCTCCTCGATCCAGTACGGCTCGCTGTGCTCGGGGAGCGTCGGCTACTGGATCGCGCGCGAGCACGCCGGGCAGGGCGTCATCCCCACGGCGGTGGCGATGGCGACCGACTACTGCTTCCAGGTGGTCGGGCTGCACCGCGTGGAGATCAACATCCGGCCTGAGAACACCGCGAGCCTGCGGGTCGTGGAGAAGCTCGGGTTCCGTGACGAGGGGGTCCGCGAACGGTACCTGCACATCCAGGGCGACTGGCGTGACCACCGCACGTTCGCGCTGACGACCGAGGACGTCCCGGGCGGGTTGCTCGCCCGTTGGCAGCGGGCTCGCGACGGGGCGTGACGGTCCCGAACCTGTCCAGGTAGCGGACACGCCGCCCGGTGGTGCGGCCCGCCCCGCCCCGGCTCGCCTACCGTCGGGGAATGGACACGTCGCCGGCAGGACTCGCAGCCCTCGCGCTGTTCGTGCTGTGGCTCGGCTACTGGGTCCCGCTGCAGCTGCGGCGACGCACGGAGCTCGCGGCGGCCCGGGTGGACGACCGGTTCTCCGGCGGCCTGCGCATGCTGACGGTGGCGGACGGAGCAGGGAAGGGGCGACCGATGCCCACGAACCGTGCGGCGGGTCACTCGCCGCCGACCGGCAGCACGCCGCGGGTGACCGCGCCGGCCGCCGGGCCGGCGTCGGGCATGACGCCGCAGGTGCGCGCCTCGCGGCTGGCGGTGCTCGAGCGCCGCGCCGCCCGTGCACGTCGCCGACTCACGCTGACGGTCCTGCTGACGCTGCTGACGGCCGCTGCGTGGACGGTCGTCGGCCTGGGGTACGTGCCGTGGCCCGTGGCGGCCGTGCCGTCCGGGCTGCTGCTCGTGGTGCTGGTGCTCGGCCGGCTGGCCGTGCTGACGGCGCGCCGGTCCGACGCCCGGTGGCGGTCGGAGCGTCGCGCCGAGCAGCAGCGGGCCACGCAGCGCCGCACGCTCGCGCACGGTGGTCCGTACGCCCCGCGCAACCGGGCGCGCGTCACCGGCTACGCCGTGCACCCCTCCGACACGCACACGCAGATGATCCCGCGCGTGCAGCAGGGGACCGCCGCGGCGACGGGGGAGCGGCGTGAGCCGACGACCGCGCCGTCCGACCGGGCCACCGGGCGTGCCGAGGACCGGGCCGACGACGGCGAGCCCGAACGCAGGGCGCCGGCACCGCCGTCCGAGAGCTCCTCCGCGCCGTCGGACGGTCACGGCCGGTCCGGTCAGCGTGCTGACGGCGGGTCGCCCGAGCAGGCGGCCGAGTCCGCGCCGGGCTACTCCCGGCACGTCGGCGGGGAGCCGTGGGACCCGGTCCCGGTGCCCCTGCCGACCTACGTGACCAAGCCGGAAGCCCCGCGCGCCGGGGCCGACGACGCCTCGACGACGCCCCGCACGGGTGGCACGGCGGCACCCCAGGAAGGCGGTCGGTGGACGGTCGAGGACCGGGCCGAGCCGCAGGACGCCGTGCACGCGGCGCCGAGCGACGCGCCGGAGCCCGCGGTCGGAGACGAGCCGCGGCCCCGGTCCGAGACGCTGGGGCTCCCGCTGGAGCAGATCCTGGCCCGGCGTCGCGCGGCGGGCTGAGCCCGCCCCGCGCGTGCTGCGGGAGCGGGTGCGACGCACGTCACGTCGTCGGAGCCGATCCGATTTGGCCGGAAGCGGTGGCCGGGTGCTAATCTGACTACCGCTTCACGGGGCTATGGCGCAGTTGGTAGCGCGTCTCGTTCGCAATGAGAAGGTCGGGGGTTCGAATCCCCCTAGCTCCACCCGGTGCGAAGGCCCGGAACCGTTCACGGTTCCGGGCCTTCGTCGTGCTCCGGCCCCGTTCCCGCACATCGACGTGCGCGGACGCTCGCGGGCCGTGCGTCGGCGTGCGCGGGTCCGCCCGCCGCCGTGGGGTGTGCGCCCGAGGGGTGTACCAGTGGTGCCTCGCAGCTTCTCCCGGCCCGATCTAGCGTGGACTGCGTCGCACGAACTGAAGGAGCGATCCACCATGATGCTGAACGAGAACTACACCCTGTCGAACGACGTGGCCGTCCCCCGCATGGGCCTGGGCACCTGGTTCATCGACGACGACTCGGTGGCCGAGGCCGTCCGCGCCGCCGTCGAGATCGGCTACCGCAACATCGACACCGCGCAGGCCTACGGCAACGAGCGTGGCGTCGGCGAGGGCATCCGCACCTCCGGCGTCGCCCGTGAGGACCTCTTCGTGTCGACCAAGCTGGCCGCTGAGGTCAAGTCCTACGACGAGGCGACCGCGTCGATCGACGAGTCGCTGGCGACCATGGGTCTGGACTACATCGACCTGATGCTGATCCACAGCCCGCAGCCCTGGGACGACTTCCGCGGCGGCGACTACGCCGACGGCAACCGGGAGGCCTGGCGGGCCCTCGAGGACGCCTACAAGGCCGGCAAGCTGCGCTCGATCGGCGTGTCGAACTTCGAGCAGAAGGACCTGGAGAACCTGCTGGAGGGCAGCACGGTCACGCCGCACGTGAACCAGCTGCTCGTGCACGTGGGCAACACCCCGTTCGAGCTGCTCGACTTCTGCGAGAGCCACGGCATCCTCGTCGAGGCCTACTCGCCCATCGCGCACGGCGAGATCCTCAAGGACTCGAACGTCGCGGCGATGGCGGAGAAGTACGGCGTGACGGTCCCGCAGCTGTGCATCCGCTACACGCTGCAGCTCGGTACGGTCCCCGTGCCGAAGACGGCCAACCCCGCGCACATGCGCAGCAACGCCGAGGTCGACTTCGAGATCTCGGACGAGGACATGGACGCGCTGCGCGGTGTGCACTTCCGCGACTACGGCGAGAACAGCGTCTTCCCGGTCTACGCCGGCAACTGATCCGGCCGACCGGCCGGCCCGCGCGGCAGCGCGAGCCGGCCGGCAGCACGGTCCCGCAGGGGCCCCTCCGAGCTCTCGGAGGGGCCCCTGCGTGCGTTCGGGGGCGATCCCGGCAGCAGCGCCCTGACCTGCCTGTCACCGGACGCTCGGGGGCGTTCCGCGCATACCCTGGGGGGTGTGACTTGAATACCCTAGGGGGTATGCGTCAGACTGGGGTCACCGCATCGCGGAACCGACCTCAAGGAGAGACCCCCCATGCTGCTCGAACGGATCTACGACGAAGACCTCGCCCAGGCGAGCTACTTCATCGGCTGCCAGGCCAAGGGTGAGGCCGTCGTCGTCGACGCCCGGCGCGACGTCGCCGAGTACCTCGACCTCGCCCAGCGCCACGGCATGCGCATCGTGGCCGTCACCGAGACCCACATCCACGCCGACTACCTCTCCGGGACGCGCGAGCTCGCCGCGACCACCGGCGCCGACGTCTACGTCTCCGGCGAGGGCGGCCAGGACTGGCAGTACGGCTTCGAGGCCCACCGCCTGTACCACGGCGACACCATCTCGATCGGCAACATCACCATCGAGGCCCGCCACACCCCGGGGCACACCCCTGAGCACCTCGCGATGCTCGTGACGGACGGCGCGTTCAGCGACGCGCCCGGCTACGCGCTCACCGGCGACTTCGTCTTCGCGGGCGACCTCGGCCGCCCCGACCTGCTCGACGAGGCCGCCGGCGGCGTGGACACCCGTTTCGAAGGTGCCCGCCAGCTCTTCGCCTCCCTGCGCGACGAGTTCCTCACCCTGGGCGACCACGTCCAGGTCTTCCCGGCCCACGGTGCCGGCAGCGCCTGCGGCAAGGCGCTCGGTGCGCTGCCCTCCACCACGGTCGGCTACGAGCGCCTGAACGCCTGGTGGGCCCCGTACCTGCGCGACGGCGACGAGCAGGGCTTCATCGACGAGCTGCTGGACGGGCAGCCGGACGCCCACGCCTACTTCGCGCGGATGAAGCGCGAGAACAAGGACGGCCCGGCGCTGCTCGGCCCCCTGTCCCCGCTCGGCCGGATGGCGAACGACGACCTGGCCCGCCGCCTCGAGGCGGACGAGGTGATCTTCGTCGACACCCGCGACCAGCACGCCGTGCACGCCGGGACCGTGGCCCGCAGCCTGAACGTCCCCGGGATCGCCAAGGCGGCCAGCTACGGCGCCTGGGTCTACGACCCGGAGACGGAGAACCGGCCGCTGATCCTGCTGGCCGAGGACCAGGCGTACGCCGAGGAGATGCGTGACCACCTGGTCCGTGTCGGCATCGACACCGTGGCCGGGTTCACCCCCGAGCTCGACGGCCTGCCGATGACCACGCCGCCGATGATCTCCCCGGCGGAGCTGGAGTCCTTCGACGCCACCCTGGTGCTCGACGTCCGCAACAAGACCGAGCACGCCGACGGCCACATCCCGGGCTCGACGCAGCTCAGCGGCGGCCGCGTGCTGTGGCACCTCGACCAGCTGCCCGACGACGGCACCATCGTCACGTACTGCCAGTCCGGCGTGCGCAACGCGGTGGCCGCCAGCGCCCTGCGCCGTGCCGGCTACGACGTCGTCGAGCTCGACGGCAGCTACGCCGGCTGGACCGCCTGGACCCAGTCCCGGCCCGTCGCCGTCCCCGCGTGACCGCCCGCCCCACCCGCCCGACGAAAGGCACCCCCTCACCCATGGCCCACACCGCCACCGTCACGACCATCGAGCCCGGCGAGCTGAAGCAGCGCCTGGCCGACGACGAGCTGACGATCATCGACGTCCGTACTCCCGCCGAGTTCGAGTCCGTCCACATCCGTGGCTCGTACAACGTGCCCCTGCCGCTGCTGTCCGAGCACACCCACGACCTCGCCGACCGGCTCGGAGGCCGCGTCGTGCTGGTGTGCCAGTCCGGCGTCCGTGCGGGGCAGGCGCAGGACCGGCTGTCGTCCGTCGGCGTCTCCAGCGCCGAGGTGCTCGCCGGCGGGATCTCCGCCTTCGAGTCCGCGGGCGGGACCGTCGTGCGCGGCGCGCAGCGCTGGGCCATGGACCGGCAGGTCCGGATGGTCGCCGGCTCGCTCGTGCTCGCCGGGTTCGTCGGCAGCAAGGTGATCCACCCGCGCGTGGGGCTCCTCGCCGGGGCGATCGGCGCCGGGCTGACCTACTCGGCCCTGTCGAACTCGTGCGCCATGGCGGCGGCGCTGTCCAAGATGCCGTGGAACCGCACGGAGGTCAGCCCGACCTACGAGAACACCATCCGGTCCATCCCGGTAGCGCCGCAGGCCGTCACGGCGCGGGCCGCCTGAGCGGCGGGGGACGACCGTGGACATCACGACGATCGCGGTGCTGCTGCTCGCGGTGGTGGTGGGCATCTCCCTCGGCCTGCTCGGCGGGGGAGGGTCCATCCTCACAGTGCCGCTGCTCACCTACGTGGCCGGCTTCGCCCCCAAGGAGGCGATCGCTGCCTCGCTGCTGGTGGTCGGCGTGACGTCGGTGACGAGCATGCTGGCCCACGCCCGCCGCGGCAACGTGCAGTGGCGGACGGGGCTGGTCTTCGGGGCGGCCGGCATGGCCGGCGCCTTCGCAGGCGGTCTCGTCGGCGGGCACATCCCGGGCACGATCCTCATGATCGCCTTCGCGGTCATGATGATCGCGACGGCGGCAGCCATGATCCGCGGTCGCCGCGGCGGCCGGACGCCCACGCACGACGGCGGCCTCCGGGTGGGTCGGACCATCCTGGACGGCCTGGTCGTGGGCCTCGTGACGGGACTCGTGGGTGCCGGCGGAGGCTTCCTGGTCGTCCCCGCGCTGGTCCTGCTCGGCGGTCTGCCGATGTCGGTGGCGGTGGGTACGTCCCTGCTGGTCATCGGGATGAAGTCGTTCGCCGGCCTGGCGGGCTATCTCACCTCGGTGTCCCTGGACTGGGGCCTCGTCGCCGCGGTCACGGCGGCGGCCGTCGTCGGGTCCCTCATCGGGGCCCGGCTGACGACCCGGGTCCCCGAGGCGGCGCTGCGCCGCGGGTTCGGCTGGTTCGTCCTGGTCATGGGCGTGGTCGTCCTGGTGCAGGAGCTGCCGGGCGTCGGCGGCCTCGTGGTCGCCGTCGTCGCCTCCCTGGTGGCGGTCGCCGCCGTCACCTGCCGTCTGGTCGGCGCGGCCTGCCCCCTGCGGGGGCGCCTCGCCGCCCGCTGACGACGGCGCCGTCCCGGACCCGCCCGGGACGGCGCACCCCGGCACGCCCCGGGGCGGACGTATCCTGACGTCCGCCCCGGGGCGTGCGTCGTCCCGCGGCTCCCCGTCGACCAGGAGCGAACCCCCGATGAGAAATGCCGACCCCGAGACCCAGCGCCGCATCCTCAACCGGCTCAAGCGTGCCCGCGGGCAGCTCGACGGCGTCATCTCCGCCGTCGAGTCCGGCGGCAGCTGCCGCGACGTGGTCACCCAGCTCTCGGCCGTGTCCACGGCGCTCGACCGGGCCGGGTACGTCATCGTCTCCACGGCGATGCGGGAGTGCCTGACGGACCCGGACGGCACCGCGGAGGCGGAGGACGGGCTCACCGCCGAGGAGCTCGAGAAGCTCTTCCTCACGCTGGCCTGACAGCCGGGACGGGCCGGTGCGATCGGTGCTCCGGTCCGTCCCGACATCGCTCGGCGTCCGTCCGGTGAACGAGGTGAACGTTGCCGGAACACTCGGCGACGGCGTCCGAATGGTCCGACATGTCGGGTCGGTCCACCGCGATACTCACCACCGTGCATGACGAGATCTCCGAGGTTGCCCGACACCGACAGGTCCGGGGCGGTGCCCGGCTGGCCGGCACCGTCGCCGACCTCGCCCGCCCCATCACCGTGGTCGGGTCCTCGATGCCCGTCGGGCAGCTCGAGGTCATGTTCCGCAGTCCCGAGGTGACGTGCGTCGCCGTGCAGGACGACGAGGGCGGGGCCCGCACCGGCATGGTGATGCGCGCCGGGCTGACCGCCGCGCTGACGGGGCGCCTGGGCTACGGCCGCGCCGTGCTGGAGCGCAAGCCGGTCTCGTCCGTCACGGACTGGGCGCCCATGACGGTCTCGCCGGACGACGCCGTCTCCACCGTCGCCACCCGAGCCATGGAGCGTACCGAGGCGCACCGCTACGACGACGTCCTGGTGGCCGGGAGACACTGGGGCACGGCCGCGACGGCGGACCTCATGCGGGCCCTCGTGGCCGCGCTGGCGGAGCGGTCGACGCAGGACCCGCACACGCGTCTGCCCACCCGCGCGACGACCTACCACTCGTTGTCGCGGCGCTGCGGGCTCGTGCGCGGATCGGCGACGCGGGTCGTCCTGGTGCTCCTCGACGTGCGCGGGATGTCCGCTCTCAACGCCCGGCACGGACTGGAGACCGGGGACGTCGTGCTCGTCGAGATCGCCCACCGGCTGCGCACCGGGCTGCCGCGCGGGTGCGAGCCCGGCCGGGTCGGCGGGGACCGGTTCGCCGTGCTGGCCACCCTGCCGGCCATGGACGACATCCATGCCGCGGCCTCCGCGGACCAGCTCCGGCGGCACGTCCTGGGGCGGTTGGCCGAGCCCTCGGGCGGCCTGGACGAGCTGGTCTGGCCCGACCTGCGCTCGTCGGTGGTGTGGTCCGTCGCCGGAGCGGCGTCGCCCGACGAGCTCGTCGCCGAGGCCGAGGCGCGGCTCGCCCGGGACGCCGGGGCGCCCCTCGAGGTGGCCACGACGACGTCGGCGACGGGCCCGGCCCCCGCCGAGTCGTCGCCTGCCGCCCCGGTGCCCGGGGTGCCGCCGACGTCGGCAGCCTCGGCGGCGTCCCCCGCGCTGCCGCGACGCGGCGGCCGGGGTGGGGTGGCGAACCTGCCGGCCCGCCGGCTCGGCTGAGACGGTCGGTCGGGCGCTGTCGACCCGACCGCCCTGGATGGGCCAAGATGTCGGGGTGCCTGCACGGAACGTCCCATTCGTCCTGTCGACCCTGCTCGTCGTCCTCCTCGTCGGAGGCTGCGGAGACCAGGGAGGTCCGCAGCCGACCCGTGGCCCGGCGGTGCACCCGGTCGTCCGTGCACCGGCGTCCACCGTGCTGCTCGGGTCGCCGGACCCGGCCGAGCTGGCGCTGACGGCGAGCCAGCAGGTCTTCGAGCGCACGCCCGTCGCCGTGCTGGCGGGGACCACCGTCGAGCTGCCGGACGGGGTCGTGCGAGCCCTGCACGCAGCGGCGGCCGAGAGTCTGGGGGCGCCGGCGCTGCTCGTCGGCGGCGGGGTGTCGCCCGGGGGGATCGGGGACGAGCTCGAGCGCCTGGGCGCGCGCGTCGCCGTCGTCGTCCGAGCCGCCGGCTCGCCGGACGAGCAGGCCTCGGACCCCGCCGCGGGTGCCGTGGAGGCCGCGGCCGCGGCGGGCGTCGCCGTCGTCGATCTCGAGGCTCCGACCCCGCTGCCCGGCAGCGACCCGGACGTCGACCCGTTGCCCGAGGACGACGCACGGCGGCTGCAGGACCGCGTCGACGTCGCCCTGGGCGCGGGAGCCTCGTCGCCGTCGTCGGCGCCCTCGCACCTGCGTGAGGTCCTGGCGCTGACCGACCCGCGACCCGGGCAGGAGGCGGCGATCGCGACGCTGCGGGCCGCGGGTGCGGTCGACCTCGAGGTGCCGGGCGGGGACATCGCGGGCGCTCCGGAGGTCGTCGAGCACGTGGACACCGCGCAGGCGCTGGCCGTGATCGGCGTCGGGCCGAGCTTCGGCAGCGCCGAGGAGCTCGCGTGGCGCGTGGCCGCCGCCGAGCGCGGCGACCTGCTGCCCACGGGTACCCAGCAGCTGGTGCCGGCGCGGTACGTCACGGTGACCGGCGGTCGGCGCGACGACCCCGCCGTCGTGGTCGAGCGGGCACGGGCCGCGGCCGACTCCTACGACGGGCTCGCCGGCGGGCCGGTGGTGCCCACCGTCGTCGTGCAGGCCAGCGCCGCGGCCGGGCACCCGGGCGAGGACGGCGACTGGGTCGCCGAGGAGCCGCCGGCCGAGCTGGGGCCGCTGGTGCGGGCGGCCCGCGAGGCCGGGCAGTACGTGCTGCTGGACGTCGGGGCCGGGGTGTCGACCCTGCGGGAGGAGGTCGAGGCGCTGGAGGACCTGCTCGCGCAGCCCGGGGTGGGGGTGGCGCTGCACCCGGAGGACCGGCGGTCGGACGGGGAGATGCCCCCGGGGCAGGTGTCGGCGGCCGAGGTGCGGGACGTGATCACCTATATTGAAGGGGTGGTAACTAATCACGGTCTGCCCCCGACGATGGTGGTCCTGCACCAGACGCGACCGGAGTCCGTCGTCGACCGTGACCAGCTCGGCCGGACGGCCGCCCGGACCGACGCCGTCGAGCTCGTGCTCGTCGCCGACCGGACCGGCGGACTGACCACGACCGAGTGGGTGTGGGGGCGAGTGACCGACGAACTGCCCGACGGAGTGCACGCCGGCTGGGCGGGGCCGGAACCGGAGTACTACCGGTCCACCGACCTCGTGCCGACGGACCCCGCGCCGTTGCTCGTGACCGGGTCCTGACCGGCCCGGCCTGACAGGAGACTCATGCTGCCCCTCATCCCGTGGCCCACCGAGGTCACCGCGACCGACGCCCCCGCCGTCGTCGTGCCCGCGGTCCGTGTCGACGCGCCGGACCCGGCCCTCGCCCGGCTCGTCGCCGAGCAGGTCGAGGCCGCCGGCGTCCCGGTGTCCGACGACGTCACCGACGCTCGTGCCGTGACGGTCACGCTGCGCCTCGACCCCGCCGCCGGGTCCGCGGGCGCGGAGACCGACGAGCGGTACACCTTGCGGGTGGCCGACGGCGAGATCCTCGCCACCGCCGCGGCACCCGTCGGGCTGCTGCACGCCGCCCGTACGCTGCGCCAGCTCGTGGTGCCCGGCACCGATGGCGCCGCGGCCGCCGTGCCGGCCGTCGTCGTGCACGACGCGCCCCGCTACGCCTGGCGCGGCCTGAGCCTCGACGTCGTGCGGCACTGGTTCGGTCCCGAGGACCTGCGGGCCGTGGTCGACCTGGCCGCGTCGTTCAAGCTGCGCGTGCTGCACCTGCACCTGACCGACGACCAGGGCTGGCGCATCGAGATCCCTTCCCGTCCCGAGCTGGAGAAGGCGTCCGACAACCAGGTCGGCGGCGGCTCGGCCGGCTACCTCACCGTCGAGGACTACACGGCGCTGCAGGACTACGCCGCGCAGCGGTACGTCACGATCGTGCCCGAGTTCGACATGCCCGGGCACGTCAACGCCGCCACCCACGTCTACGGCGCGCTGACGTCCGACGGCGTCGCCACCGACGCCTACGACGGCATCGAGGTCGGGTTCTCGCGGCTGTGGTTCGACAACCCGGCCACCGAGCCGTTCCTGCGCGACGTCATCGGCGACCTGGCCCGCACGACCCGCGGGCCGTGGGTGCACGTCGGGGGTGACGAGGTGCTGACGATGGAGCGCGAGGAGTTCGCGCGGTTCGTCGAGCTGGCCCAGCGGATCGTGCGCGAGCACGGCAAGACGCCGATCTTCTGGCAGGAAGGCTCGCGCGGGCCCGTCGAGCCGGGCACGCTGCTGCAGTACTGGGAGCCCAAGGGCGAGGAGTTCGACCGGTTCGTCGCCGCGGCCGACGCCGGCGCGCGGTTCATCATGTCGCCCGGCAACCACGCCTACCTCGACATGAAGTACACCCCCGAGCACCCGCTGGGGCTGGAGTGGGCCGGCCACGTCGAGCTGCGCGACTCCTACGACTGGGAGCCGACCACCGTGATCGACGGCCTGCCGACGTCCTCGGTCGAGGGTGTCTCCGCCGCGATCTGGACCGAGACCCTCACGACGCGTGACGAGCTGTTCTCGATGCTGCTGCCGCGGCTCGGGGCCGTCGCCGAGGTGGCCTGGACGGCGGCCGAGCGCAAGGACTGGGAGTCCTTCGCCGCCCGCACCGCCGCGTCGGCACCGGCCTGGCGCGCCAGCGGCTGGGCGTTCCACCCCACGCCGCAGGTCGCCTGGCCGGAGTGAGCTGACAGGAGCCGAGGGACGCCGACGACGCACGGCCCCGTGGACGGCGGTCCACCCCGACGTGGAGGGCGCGCAGCGCCCGTGAACGCGGTCGTCCACGGGGCCGCGCGTCCTCGGCCGGGTCTCAGATCCAGTTCTGGAAGCGGATGACCTCGCGCCAGTAGTCGTACGGCACCGCCATCGCCGACCAGAACGGGTAGAATGCCGCCGACACCAGCGCGATGAGCACCACGACGACGGCGATCACCGCGGCGGTACCGCCCTTGCCCTGGCGCCATCGGGTGCGTTCCAGCGCCACGACCATCGGGTAGACCAGCGTCATGACGACGAACGGCGTGAACGCGATCGTGTAGAAGGTGAAGATCGTGCGGTCCGTGTACAGGAACCACGGCAGCCAGCCGGCGACCGTGCCGGAGACGACGGCCAGCGCCCGCCAGTCCCGCAGCCAGATCCCGAGGAGCACGGTGACGACCAGGGCGATCGCCGCCAGGTACCACAACAGCGGGTTGCCCAGGGCCGTGACGGCGACGGCGCAGCCGCCGTCGGTGTCCGCGGGGCAGGCGCCGTCGCCGGCATCCAGGCGCTCCCAGAAGAACGACGTCGGCCGCCACTGCACCATCCAGCCGAGCGGGCCCGCCGCGTAGGCGTGCTCCGCCTCGAGGCCGGTGTGGAACTGGTACACCTGCTGGTGGTAGTGCCACAGGCTGGCCAGCCAGTCGGGCAGCCAGGACACCGCCTGCTCCGGGTTCTGCGACGCCCAGTCCCGGTAGTAGCCCTCCGACCCCGCGATCCAGCGCCACCAGGAGGCGACGTAGGTGAGCAGCGCGACCGGGACGATCTGCAGGAACGCCGGCACGCCGTCGGCCAGCACGGCGTCCTCGAACCAGCGGCCGATCCCGGCGCGGCGCCGCGCGGTGACGTCCCACAGCACGGTGAGCAGGCCGAACGCGGCGACGAACCAGAGCGCCGACCACTTGACGCCGCACGCCAGGCCCAGGGAGACGCCCGCGGCGAGACGCCACCACCGCATCCCGAGCCGGGGCCCGTACTTGTCCACGGTGCCACCGGCGTCCAGGACGGCCGCGACCCGGGTGGCGAGTCGTCGTCGCGCCCACTCCCGGTCCAGGAGCAGGCAGCCGAACGCGACCAGCACCCAGAACATGAGGAACTGGTCCAGCAGCGCGGTGCGCGAGTGCACGATCGCCTGCCCGTCGATCGCCAGCAGGAAGCCGGCGACCAGCCCCATCGTCGTGGAGGCGAACAGCCGTCGCGCGATCCGGACCAGCAGCAGGACGGCGAGGATGCCGACGACGGCGGAGGCCAGCCGCCACGCGAACGGGTTCGTCGCGCCGCCCCCGGCCTCCATGCCGAGCCACATCATCCACTTGCCCACCGGGGGATGGACGACGTACGCCGCCTGGTCCAGGTAGGTGTCGACGTCACCGGCCTCGAAGGCGGGGTTCGGGTCCTCGGGCCACTGACGCTCGGCGCCGGTGCTGCCGAGCGTGTACGCGTCCTTGACGTAGTACGTCTCGTCGAAGACCAGCGACCCGGGGCGGCCGAGCTCCCACAGCCGGGCCACGGCGGCGATCAGGGTGACGACGGCGGCGCCGACCCACCCGAGCGTGCGGGCCTGCCACGTCGCCCCCAGCGCCAGGCGCCGTTCGCCCAGCAGGCGCACCAGCAGCGACCGCTCGGTGCCGACCCCCTCGTCCGGCGCGGTGTCCGACGGCGAGTCGTGCGAGCCGTCGTCGTCCCGCGCGGATGGGCGCTCGGCGGTCGCCGTCGCGGTGCCGCCCGCCGCGACCGGGACCGGCGCGCTCTCCAGGGCGCCCGGCGTCGGGCCGGTCCCGGGGTGCGCGGTCGGCGTGGTCCCGGTGGTCGGTCGTGGGTCCGGGGCGTCGGCCGGCGACGCCGTCGGGGCGTCCTCCGCCGGGGCCGCGTCGTTGCTCGCGGGACCCGTGCCGACCGTCGGGGTCGACCCGGTCAGCGCGCGGATCGCCCCGGTCACCACGGGGATGCCGCGGGTGTTCGTGCGGCGCTCGTGACCGTGGATCTCGCGGCGGGACGGGTACTGCCGACTCGGCGGTGCGGTGTCGACCTCGGACTGCTCTCCGGTGTCGGGGGCGTCGGGATCGTGGGCGCTCACCTCGGTCACTCTAGGGGGTCGACGGGGCCGCGTGGGACAGTTGTCCCCATGAGTCGTGTCCCCGAGGCCGGGTCCGTCGTGCTGGCCGCCACCCCGATCGGCAACGTCGAGGACGCCTCTCCACGACTCCTGCGCCTGCTCGCCGACGCCGACGTCGTGGCGGCCGAGGACACCCGCCGGCTGCACGCGCTCGCGTCCCGGCTCGGCGTGGAGGTCGGCGGGCGGATCGTGTCGTACCACGAGCACAACGAGCGCGACCGGGCGGACGACCTGCTCGACGTCGTCGACGGCGGCGGCACCGTTCTCGTCGTCACCGACGCCGGGATGCCGGCGGTGTCCGACCCCGGGTTCCGGCTCGTCGCCCGTGCTGTCGAGCGCGGGCTGCCCGTGACCTCGGCGCCCGGCGCCTCCGCCGTCCTGACCGCGCTGGCGCTGTCCGGTCTGCCGACCGACCGCTTCACCTTCGACGGGTTCGTGCCCCGCAAGGCCGGGGACCGGTCGCGGTGGCTCGGTGGCCTCGCCGACGAGCCCCGCACCATGGTGTTCTTCGAGGCGCCGCAC
This sequence comes from Isoptericola haloaureus, assembly GCF_036689775.1. NCBI lineage: Bacteria > Bacillati > Actinomycetota > Actinomycetes > Micrococcales > Promicromonosporaceae > Isoptericola > Isoptericola haloaureus. The sequence continues at coordinate 140,117 of NZ_JBAGLP010000110.1, forward strand.
CGGATCGTCGACACCCTGGCCGCCATGGCCGAGGCGTTCGGTCCCGAACGGCCCGCCGCCGTCTGCCGCGAGCTGACGAAGGTGTACGAGGAGGTCCTGCGCGGGTCGCTCGGGGAGCTGGCGGCGCTCGCGGGCGAGCGGGCAGAGACCGGCCAGGCGCTGCGGGGCGAGATCTGCGTCGTCGTCGGCGGGGCGCCGGCACCGGAGGCGCCGAGCGTGGAGGCGCTCGTGCCGCAGGTCGCCGCCCGCGTCGAGGCGGGCGAGCGGCTCAAGGTGGTCGCGGGGGAGGTCGCGGCGGCGTCGGGTGTGTCGAAGCGCGAGCTGTACGAGGCCGTGCTGGCCGCGCGCCAGGCCCCTTCCGCGAGGTAGGCAACCTCTCCGCGAGGTAGGCAACTCTTCCGCGAGGTAGGCGACTCTGCCGTGAGGTAGGCCGGCGTCAGTCGCGCTCGACCCAGCGGTCGATCGCCCACACGACCGCCAGCGCCAGACCCACGTCCACCCCGTCGGCGACGTCGAGCGTGTACGCGTCTCGGATGGTCACCCACTTCTGGGTGATCTGGACGACGTGCCGTCCACCGACCGTGACCGCGTAGTCCTTCTCGATGAACGACCCCTCCAGACTCCACGGCTCACCGCCGGGAACCTCCATGGACATGCGGTCCTTGACGGGGGAGAACATCTTGGCGCGCAGCGCGGCGATCTCCGTGCCGTCGGCGTCGGCGATCGTCATCTGCTTCGGGATCCCGAACATCTTGCCGGTGACCGTGTAGACGACCTCGCCGTCCCGGTCCTTGACGTCCGCCTTGGGGCGCATGCCGACCTTGCCGTCCACGAACCACGACTGGTCGCCCGTGTCCGGGTGGAGGACGGCGAAGTCGCGGCCCATGCCGAACGTGCTCTTGAGGACGTACCGGGACCAGCCGGCGGGGGGCGGGGGCAGCGGCATCGGGACCTCCGGGTCGACCTGCCTGCAACGTAGCGCGGGGCGCGGGCCGCTGCACGGGGACCGTCCGCGGTCGCCCCGCGAGGGGAGTTGCCTACCTCGCCGAGGGGTTGCCTACCTCATCGAGAACTTGCCTACCTCGCGGGGGAGTTGCCTATCTCGCCGAGGGGTTGCCTACCTCGCGGAGGTCGCCAGCTCGACGCCGGCCTCGGTCAGCTCGCGGTGGGCCTGCTCGCCCTGCTCCGCCGAGACGGGGGCGGTGAGGTCCGTCAGGACCCGGGTCTCGAACCCGTGCCGCTCGGCGTCCAGCGCCGTGAACTTCACGCAGTGCGACTCGGCGAGACCGACCACGTCCACGGCGCGGACGTCGGCCTCGCGCAAGACCTGGTCGAGCGATCGCCCGACGGCGTCGGCCCCGTCGAACCCGGAGTACCCGTGGTCGTACTGGCCCTTGGTGACCGCCACGTCGGCGTCCAGGTCGGCCAGGGCCGGGTGGAGCCGGGCGTTCGGGGACTCGGCCACGCCGTGCACCGGCCAGGAGTTGACGAAGTCCGGGTCGTCGCTGAAGTGCTCGCCCGGGTCGATGTGCCAGTCCTGGGTCGTGACGACCAGGCCGTAGCGCTCGCGGTGGGCGGCGACGTAGTCGGCCACGTCCTGCGCGACGCGGTGGCCCCCCTCCACGGGGAGCTCGCCACCCTCGCAGAACGTCGGTTGGACGTCGACGACGAGGAGTGCTCGCGTACTCATGTCTCCACTGTGCCACCATCCGCCCCCCACGTGTCGAGATCGACTCACCCGTACCGAGATCGAGGCACCGTGCGTCGATCTCGGTACGGGTGAGTCGATCTCGGCGGGAGGGAGCGCGGGTGAGACGACCCGGCCTCCCGGTAGCCCGGACCAGTAGGATTCGGGCCATGACCCACATCCTCTCGGCCGTGGCATGGCCTTATGCCAACGGCCCGCGGCACATCGGCCACGTCGCCGGCTTCGGCGTTCCCTCCGACGTCTTCAGCCGTCACATGCGGATGGCGGGTCACGACGTGCTGATGGTCTCGGGCACCGACGAGCACGGCACGCCCATCCTGGTCCAGGCCGAGCAGGAGGGCGTGACGCCCCAGGAGCTCGCCGACCGCTACAACCGCGTGATCGTCGAGGACCTCACCTCCCTGGGCCTCAGCTACGACCTGTTCACCCGCACCACGACGCGCAACCACTACGCCGTCGTGCAGGAGATGTTCCGCACGGTCCACCAGAACGGCTACATGGTCGAGAAGTCGACTATGGGCGCCATCTCGCCGTCGACCGGTCGCACGCTGCCGGACCGCTTCATCGAGGGCACCTGCCCCATCTGCGGCTACGACGGCGCGCGGGGCGACCAGTGCGACAACTGCGGCAACCAGCTCGACCCGATCGACCTGAAGAACCCGCGCAGCCGCATCAACGGCGAGACGCCGAAGTTCGTCGAGTCGAACCACTTCTTCCTCGATCTGCCGGCCTTCGTCGACGCGCTCGCCTCCTGGCTCGAGACGCGCACCGGCTGGCGCCAGAACGTGCTGAACTTCAGCCGCAACCTGCTGGACGACGTCCGCCCGCGCGCCATGACGCGCGACATCGACTGGGGCATCCCGGTGCCCCTCGACGGCTGGGCCGAGAACCCGAACAAGCGCCTGTACGTCTGGTTCGACGCCGTCATCGGCTACCTGTCCAGCTCCATCGAGTGGGCGCGGCGCCGCGGCACCCCCGAGGCCTGGCGCGACTGGTGGACCAACCCTGATGCCCGCTCGTTCTACTTCATGGGCAAGGACAACATCACCTTCCACTCCCAGATCTGGCCGGCCGAGCTGCTCGCCTACGACGGCGGCGGCTCGCACGGCGGCCGGCCCGGCCCGTACGGGTCGCTCCAGCTCCCGACGGAGGTCGTCTCCAGCGAGTTCCTCAACGTCGAGGGCCAGAAGTTCTCCTCCTCGCGCGGCGTGGTCATCTACGTGCGCGACATGCTGGCCCGCTACCAGCCGGACGCGTTCCGCTACTACGTGGCCGCGGCCGGGCCGGAGAACCAGGACGTCGACTTCACCTGGGAGAGCTTCCTGCGGCGCACCAACGACGAGCTCGTCGCCGGCTGGGGCAACCTGGTCAACCGCACGGCCTCGATGGTGCACAAGAACTTCGGCGAGATCCCCACCGCGGGCGAGCAGGCCGACGTCGACCGCGAGGTGCTGGCGACCACCGGCGAGGCGTTCGGCAAGATCGGCTCGCTCATCGAGTCCAACCGGCAGCGGGCCGCGGTCGCCGAGGCGATGCGGGTGGTCGGCGAGGTCAACCGCTACGTCTCCGAGACCCAGCCGTGGAAGCTCAAGACCGACCCGGACCGGCTCGCCACCGTGCTGCACACCACGACCCAGGCGGTCAGCGACTGCAACACGCTGCTCGCCCCGTTCCTGCCCCACTCGGCCCAGTCAGTGCACGAGGTGCTCGGCGGGACCGGCGAGTTCGCCCCGCAGCCGGTGATCGAGGAGGTCACCGACCTCGACGACGACTCGCGCCACTACCCGGTCATCACCGGCGGGCACGACGGCGGCTACGAGTTCCCGTCGTGGGAGTCGCGCCCCGTGACCCCTGGTACCCCGATCGCCAAGCCGACGCCGGTGTTCACCAAGCTCGACGACTCGATCGTCGAGGAGGAGCTGGAACGCCTGCGCGAGAAGGCCTGATGGGACGCTCGAAGCGCGAGCGGGGATTCCCTCCGGACCCGGAGGCCCTGCCGGTCCCGGTCGTGGACAACCACACCCACCTGGACGCCATCGCCGACGTGCTCGACGAGCGGGCGCTGCAGGGCGCTCCGGTCCCGACCGTCGCCGACCATCTCGAGCGGGCCGCCGCGGTCGGGGTGGACCGGTTGGTCCAGGTGGGCTGCGAGCTGCCGTCCGTCGAGTGGACGGACGCGCTCCTGCGCGAGCCCGCGTCCGACGGTCGCCTCCTGGGCGCCGTGGCGATCCACCCGAACGAGGCGGTGCTGCACGCGGGCGTCCGCGAGGTGGGGCCCGACGGTCTGGAGCCGTCGCCGCAGGCGCACCACGCGACCTCGCTCGACGACGCGATCGCCCGGGTGGCCGACGTCGCCCGGGACAACCCGCGCGTCCGGGCGATCGGCGAGACGGGGATGGACCTGTTCCGCACCGGCCCGCAGGGTGAGGTCGCCCAGCGCGAGTCGTTCCGGGCGCACATGGCGCTGGCCAAGGAGCTCGGGCTGGCGCTGCAGATCCACGACCGCGACGCGCACGAGCAGGTGATCGAGGTCCTGCTCGCCGACGGCGCGCCGGAGCGCACGGTCTTCCACTGCTACTCCGGCGACGAGCAGATGGCGGCGCTGGCGGCCGAGCACGGCTGGTACCTGTCGTTCGCCGGGCCGGTCACCTACCCGAAGAACGACCACCTGCGCGGCGCGCTGCGCACCGTGCCGCTCGAGCTGGTCCTGGTCGAGACCGACGCCCCCTACCTGCCCCCGCATCCGTACCGGGGCCGGCCCAACGCGCCCTACGTCGCCGGGCACACCGTCCGGGCGATGGCGGAGGTGCTCGAGCTCCCGCTGACGGACCTGTGCACCGCGGTGTCGACGACCTCCGAGACGGTCTACGGAACGTGGTGACGGCTTCCGCGGTGCGGGGACGCTCCACTACTCTGCGGTGGCAGTGACGACGACCAGGGCGAACCGACGGGCCGTACCCCGTCGTCGGCGTGCCCCGGCACCGTTCGTGGGCCGGCGCGGACCGCTCCCGGCCGCGACCCGGTTCGTGGCCCGCACCGCCGTGGTGGCGGCGGTCGCCGTCGGCGCCGCCGGTGTCGTGGACGCCCACGCCGAGATCACCCTGGACGTCGACGGCGAGGTGCGCACCGTCGACGGCTACGGCGACACGGTCGCCGACGTGCTGGCCTTCCACGGCGTCAGGCCGGGACCGGACGACCTGGTCCAGCCCGCGCTGACGGCGTCGGCGCCGGACGACGGCGAGGTCGTGGTCCGCACCAGCAAGGACGTCACGATGGAGATCGACGGCGAGACCGTCACCTTCCCGACGACGGCGCACACCGTGGGCGAGCTGCTGGCGGCGCTCGGGCCGCGGGGCGAGGGAGCGGTCACCACGGCGTCGCGCAGCGAGCCGCTGGGGCGGTCGCCGGTCCGGGTCTCGACGCTCAAGACCGTCCACGTCTCGGTGGACGGGTCCGTCCTCCCGCTGCGCACCACGCAGGCCACGGTGCGCGAGGTGCTCGCCGAGGTCGGGATCACCCTCGCGGCGCAGGACGGCACCTCGGTCCCGCTGGGGGCGGCCGCGGTCGACGGCATGGTCGTCGTGGTCCACCGCGGGCAGACGGGTTCCGACCTGGTCACCGAGGTGGTGCCGTTCGAGACCGAGACGGTCGAGTCCGACGACCTGCCGCGAGGGCACGAGGTGGTGCAGACCCGCGGCGTGCCGGGCGAGCGGGTGACGACCTACGAGGTGCGCACCATCGACGGTGCCGAGGTGGAGCGCACCGTGGTCGACCGCACGGTCACGACGGAGCCGGTCACGGAGGTCGTCCTGGTCGGCACGCTGGACGTCTCCGACATCCAGGTCGACCCGGGGTCGGCCAAGGCCGTCGCGCGGTCGCTGGCGGCCGAGCGCGGCTGGGGCAGCGATCAGTTCGTCTGCCTGGACAAGCTGTGGACCAAGGAGTCGAACTGGCGCTGGAACGCCGAGAACCCGTCCAGCGGGGCCTACGGCATCCCGCAGGCGCTGCCGGGGTCGAAGATGGCCACGGCCGGCTCCGACTGGCGGACGAACCCCACCACCCAGATCCGGTGGGGGCTGGACTACATCAGCGGGCGGTACGGCTCGCCGTGCGGGGCCTGGAACCACTCGATGTCGGTCGGTTGGTACTGACCGGTGTGACGTCGGCGACATCCGCGGGTGGAACTTTTCGGGCATAGGCGCCCGCAACCGCGCATTCTTACCATAGTCGCGCTTGGTTGAACATCACGATGCGGTTACGGTCGACGGGATCGCCGGACCGACCCGGACCCGACCGTGCGCCGGGGCCTCCGCCGTCGAACCCGGACCGCACGACGTCTGGACCGCCATGAAGGACTGGCCTTTCGACAACGTGGCTCCCTCGACCGAGCCGGTTCCCGTTTTCGCCCACGTGAGCGACGACCCCACCGTCGGCGCCTCGGCCGGCACCGCCGCCGGTGGTGCCGGGACGCCGGGTGACGCGACGGGCGACGCCACCCCGACGCGCCGTCGCCGACGCCGCTGGCCGCTCGTGACCGCCGTGGCCGCGCTCAGCCTCGTCGTGGCGGGCGGCGTCTCCGCCGCCGTCGTCGAGCAGCTGCGCAAGGACGTCACCCTCGACGTCGACGGCCGCCTGACCACGGTGACCACGTACGCCGACACCGTCGACGACGTGCTCGCCGAGGAAGGCGTCCGCGTCGGCGACAACGACGAGGTCACGCCCGCCGTCGACGGCGAGCTGCGCGACGGGGCCGTCGTCCAGGTGCGCTACGGCCGCCAGCTCACCGTCGAGACCGACGGCGAGCAGCGGGACGTGTGGGTCGCGGCGCTCGACGCCGACGAGGCGCTCGCCGACTTCGCCGAGCGCGCCGACCAGGTGCGGCTGCTGCCGTCGCGGTCCGCCGAGCGGGCCACGCTGCCGATCCGCCTCGACGCCGACCAGCCGGTCACGCTCGTCGTGGGCGGCGAGGAGACGGTCGTCGACGACGGCGCCGTCACCCTCGAGGAGCTGCTCGCCGCCGAGGGCGTCGAGCTCGACGCGGACGACCGCGTCCACGTCGAGCAGGTCGAGCCCGCCGACGGGTCCGAGCCCTCGGTGCGGGTCGTCGTCCAGGTCGTCGACGTGAAGAAGGTCGACAAGACCAAGAAGGTCGACTTCGACACCGTGACGAAGACCGACCCGGACCGCTACGTCGACGAGGGGTCCTACGTCGCGACGAAGGGCTCGAAAGGCGAGCGGACCATCACCTGGGAGGTCACCCGGGTCGACGGCGAGGTGACGAACCGCGAGAAGCTCTCCAGCAAGGTCACGACGAAGCCGGTCGACAAAGTCGTGGTCGAGGGCACCAAGGAGCGTCCCGAGCCGGAGCCCGAGCCGGCTCCGCAGCCCGCCGACACCGGCAGCTCGTCGTCCTCCTCCTCCGGGTCGTCCGGCTCGAGCTCCTCGTCCGGCGGCTCCGCGCCGTCCGGCTCGGTCTGGGCCGCGCTGGCGCAGTGCGAGTCCGGCGGCGACCCCACGACCAACACCGGCAACGGGTACTACGGCATGTACCAGTTCTCGCTGTCGACCTGGCAGGCGGTCGGCGGGACCGGGCTGCCGTCCGACGCCTCGGCCGCCGAGCAGACGAAGCGCGCGCAGATCCTGCAGTCGCGGGCCGGGTGGGGCCAGTGGCCGCACTGCGCCGCGAAGCTCGGGCTGCTCTGATCCGACTCGAGGCTCGGTCGACGAGGGCCGGTCGGCGTCGCGTTCACGCGCCCCAGGGGGCGCTCCACTTCGGGGATGACGACGCCGGCCGGCCCTCGTCGACCGAGCCTGTCGGTTCCTCGTCCCCGGGCTGCCGCGTCACCCGAGAGGGGCGGGGCGGTGGATCTGACGGTGACGGAACCGGGGTGTGCAGGGCCTGTGAAAGAGCGGTGACCCCTGCCCCGGATGTGACGTAGACCCTCTTGCCACGGATCACGGAATGGTTACGGTCGAGCGTCGTTGCATGACGAACGATGAGTCCTGCTGTACAGCGCGGCCCGCAGGGGGCCGGCCCCACGCACGAACTTGGAGCTGTATGACCTCCGTGCCCGAGAACCTCGAGCCGCAGCCGACCACGGCCGAGACCCGAGCCGTCACCCGCACGCACCGGGTCCGTCGTCGGCGGACCCTCATCGCCTCCTTCACCGTCGGCGCCCTCGCCCTCGGTGTCGGGTCCGCGGTGGGTGTCTCCCAGGCCCACAAGACCGTGACGCTCGACGTCGACGGCGAGACCCGGTCGGTCGGCACCTTCGCCGGCGACATCGAGGGCCTGCTCGCCGAGCAGGGCGTCGAGGTCGGGGACCGCGACGTCGTCGCCCCGGCCGCCGCGACCTCCCTGCACGACGGGAGCGACGTCGTCGTGCGCACCGGCAAGCAGGTGGCCATCCAGGTCGACGGCGAGGAGTCGTCCACCTGGATCAACGCCGCCGACGCCAACGAGGCGCTGAACCTGCTCAGCCAGCGCGGCAGCGAGGTCCACCTCGTCGCGTCGCGCTCCGAGGACCGTGCGGCGCTGCCGCTGGACGTCCACGACGGCCAGGACGTCGCCGTCGTCGCCGACGACGAGATCGAGGTCGTCGACGGCTCCGAGGACCTGAACGCCGTGCTCGGTGCCGCGGACGTCGAGATCGACGCCGACGACATCGTCACCGTCACCGACGCCGCGACCGCCGACGTCACGGCCAAGGAGCTCCCCGAGGACGCCGAGATGCCGGCCGTCGCCGCCGTCGTCCAGCGCGTCGACGTCGAGCGGGTCACCAAGACCAAGACGATCGAGCGCGAGGTCAAGGTCAAGCAGAGCGACGACCGCTACGAGGACCTCGACCCGAAGGTCAAGAAGAAGGGCCGTGACGGCTCCCGCACCGTCGTGCGCGAGATCACCACGATCGACGGCGAGGAGGTCTCGAACGAGAAGATCACGTCGATGGTCACCAAGGAGCCGAGGACCCGCGTGCTGGTCGAGGGCACCAAGCCGCGCCCCGAGCCGGAGCCGGAGCCGGAGCCCGAGCCCGCGACGTCGTCCAGCTCCTCCAGCTCCTCGAGCTCGGGGTCGTCCGGGTCGAGCACGTCCTACTCGGGCTCCAACCGCCAGATCGGGCAGCAGATGGCCGCCGCCCGCGGCTGGACCGGCTCGCAGTGGTCCTGCCTCGAGTCGCTGTGGACCAAGGAGTCCAACTGGTCGCACACCGCCGCCAACCCGTCCTCGGGCGCCTACGGCATCCCGCAGTCGCTGCCGGGGTCGAAGATGGCCTCGCACGGCGGGGACTGGCAGACGAACCCGGCCACCCAGATCGCCTGGGGCCTGGACTACATCGCCGGCCGCTACGGCACGCCGTGCGGTGCCTGGAGCCACTCGCAGGCGAACAACTGGTACTGAGCCGACTGGTACCCACACCCCTGGTCGGGCGATACTGCCGCCCATGACCAACACCCCTGGCGCCCTGCTCGGCCCTGCGGAGATCCGCGAGCTGGCAGGGCGCCTCGGCGTCCGCCCCACGAAGACGCTCGGGCAGAACTTCGTGCACGACGGCGGCACGGTACGCAAGATCGTCCGTGCCGCCGGCGTGCAGCCCGGCGACCGGGTCGTCGAGATCGGGCCCGGGCTGGGGTCGCTGACGCTCGGGCTGCTCGAGGCGGGCGCCTCGGTCGTCGCCGTCGAGATCGACCCGGTGCTCGCCGGCCAGATCGCCGAGACGGTGCACCGCCACGCTCCCGACGCGGACTTCGAGGTGGTCACCGCCGACGCGCTGGACGTCACCGACCTGCCGGGCGCGCCGCCGTCGGCCCTCGTGGCGAACCTGCCCTACAACGTGGCCGTGCCGGTGCTGCTGACCTTCCTCCAGCGCTTCGCGTCGTTGCAGTCGGTGCTCGTGATGGTGCAGGCCGAGGTCGCCGACCGGCTCGCCGCACCCCCCGGGTCGCGCACGTACGGGGTGCCGTCGGCCAAGGCCGCCTGGTACGGCGCCGCCCGGCGCTCGCTGAACGTCTCGCGGCACGTCTTCTGGCCCGAGCCGAACGTCGACTCGGCCCTCGTGGCGATCGAGCGCCACGACCCGCCGGTCACGACGGCGACGCGCGAGCAGGTCTTCGCCGTCGTCGACGCCGCCTTCGCCCAGCGCCGCAAGACGCTGCGTGCCGCCCTGTCCGGGATCTTCGGGTCCGGTGCCACCGCGGAGGAGGCGCTGCGCGCCGCCGACGTCGACCCACGGCTGCGTGGGGAACGTCTCTCGATCGCCGATTTCGCCCGGATCGCCGAGCACCTTCCGGCCGCTGCTGGCACGGTGGACGGGTGACCAGTCTCGCTGCCGCCCCGTCGCCGTCCGTCCGCGTCCGAGCGCCGGGGAAGATCAACCTGTCCCTGCGGGTCGGTCCGGTCGAGGAGGACGGCTACCATCCGCTGGTCACGGTGTTCCAGGCGGTGGCCCTGCACGAGGAGGTCACGGCCACCGAGGTCGCCGACGGCGTGGGTCTGTCGCTGACGGTCGACGGGCCGCAGGCCGACCGGGTCCCCCTGGACGCGTCGAACCTCGCCTGGCGGGCGGCCGAGGTGCTGGCCGAGCACGTCGGCACGTCGCCGGACGTCGCCCTGCACCTGTCCAAGGGGGTCCCCGTCGCGGGCGGCATGGCGGGCGGGTCCGCCGACGCCGCCGCCACCCTCGTCGCGTGCGACGCGCTGTGGGGGGCCGGGCTGTCCCGGGCCGAGCTGTCCGGGCTGGCGGCCCGGCTCGGCTCCGACGTGCCCTTCGCGCTGCTGGGGCACACCGCCGTCGGCACGGGCCGCGGGCACCTGCTGACCCCGGCGATGTCCCGCGGCGAGTTCCACTGGGCGTTCGCCACGCGGGACGAGGGGCTGTCGACCCCGGCGGTGTACGGCCGGTTCGACGAGATGTACGGGACGACCGCCCCGCCGGTCGACGTCGCCGACGACAACGGCCTCATGCAGGCCCTGCGCGCCGGGGACCCGACGGCGCTCGGGGCGGCGCTGCACAACGACCTCGAGCCGGCTGCGCTCGACCTGCGCCCCGAGCTGGAGCGCACCCTGGAGATCGCCCGCAACGGCGGTGCGCTCGGGGCGATGGTGTCCGGTTCCGGGCCGACGGTCGCCGCGCTGGCCAGGTCGCGCCAGCACGCGCTGGCGATCGCGGCGACCTGGACCGCCGAGGACGCCGCCGACGCGGTGTGGTGCACGACGGCGCCGGCCGCGGGGGCCCGCGTCCTCTGACACCGCCCCGCGAGGTAGGCAACCTCCCACCGAGGTAGGCAACCTCAGGCCGAGGTAGGCAACCTTCCGCCGAGGTAGGCAACCTCCTCGCGAGGTAGCGCTCGGCGCGGAAGAACCGGACCGGACGTCAGTGCGGGAGCGGCGCCAGCGGCGTCCCGTCCGCGGCGCGTCCGACCAGGACGACCGGACTCGGGGCCGGCCACTCGCCGTCGTCCTCCCACGACGGCAGCACGCTCAGACCGGCGTCCAGCTCGATCGTGCGTCCGCGCGTCTCCACGGCGACCTGCGCGACCTGCGGCGATGCCGCCACGATCAGGTCGACGGTGAGCTCCTCGGCGTCGCGGACCACCCAGTCCGCGGCCAGCGGCGGAAGGGCCGTCCCGTCCGCCGTCGACGCGGCGGGGCCGCGCCCCAGCGGGTAGACCCAGGGATCGCCCACCCACGGATCGCCGTCCCCGGGTGCCAGCACCGCTGCGGTCACGGCCCACCAGGCGTCGTCGGTGTCGTCCGGCTGCACCTGCGCGCCGACGACGGCGACGGACCGGCCGTCGTCGAGCGACTCGGCGCCCCACACCTCGGCCCGGACAGGCGTTCCCGGGGCCCGTTTGCGCGCCGCCTGCTCGGCGTCGGCCAGCGCGGACCACGTCGAGGGAGCGTCCGGACCCGTCAGCGCCTCCCACAGACCGGTCCCGTCGGTCTCGATCGTCGTGCCCGTCGAGGTCACCAGCCGTTCCGGGGTCGCACCGGTGGCAGGGGCCCGCAGGGCGTCGAACGGAGCGCTGACGAGCAGTCCGTCGTGAACCGGTCGTTCCCCCACGGGCGATCCCGTGGACGCGGAGACGACCTCGATCTCTGCCGGTCCGGCCCCTGACGAGCCGTCGCTGTTCGCGGCGAGCAGGAAGACGCCCTCGCCGGGGTGCAGCGCCGCGCCGTCCAGGGACGGGGCGATCCCGTCGCCGACGACGGTGAAGTCGTCGTCGCGGGCGCCGTCGTCCTCCAGCTTCGCGATGAGCAGGGCCGTGCGGTCCCCGGCACGCAGCACCACGGCGCGTGCCGTCTCGAGGAGGTCGGGCCGTTCGGGGACGTCGAGCGCGAACTCGTAGCGGAGGTGGCCCATCAGCATGCCGGCGGGGAGGTCACCGGCCCAGAGCAGAGAGATCGGCTGCGCGTCCGACGGCGGCTCCTCGCGGCCCCCGGTGGGCTCCGCGCGCCACACGTCGGCGGCGGCCTCGGCCTCGGCGGCCCAGTCGCCGGAGTCCACCAGGTTGCCGCGGGCCGGGTAGCCCTCCAGCTCGGACAGGGTGACCGGCCGGTCCACGGGGTCATCGTCGAGCGCGGCCCACGCGGCCCACGCGGCGCCCGCGGCGCCGAGGGCCACCACGGCCAGGGCGGTCGCTATCAGTACGTGGGGCAGAGGGAAGCGCGGTCGGGACGCGGGGGTGCCCCGCTCAGACATGCTTGCGCAGCCACGCCAGGGTCGGCGCGAACCGGTAGTGCTGACCGCCCTCGTGTCCGTTGTACGGGTAGACGTCGATCTCCCGGTCGGTGCCGCCCCACGCGTTGAACGCCGCGTACACCGTCGACGGCGGGCAGATCGTGTCCATCAGCGCGACGGAGAACAGGCCGGCGGCCCGGGCGCGCCGCGCGAACGCGACCCCGTCGAGGTACGACAGCGTGCGCCAGGCGGCGTCCTCGTGCTCCCGGTGCACCGCGAGGTACCGCGTGATCTCGGCGTAGGGATCGGCGTCGGTGATCTGGACGGCGCGCCGGAAGTGGCACAGGAACGGCACGTTCGGCGCCGCGGCCACGACGTCGGGCAGCAGGCCTGCCACGGCGATCGCGATGCCGCCACCCTGGCTGGTCCCGGCCACGGCCACTCGCGCCGGGTCGATCCCGTCGATCTGCCGCACGGCGTCCACGGCCCGCACGCCGTCGGTGAAGACGCGCCGGTAGTAGTGCTCGGCCGGGTCGAGGATGCCGCGGGTCATGAACCCGGGGGAGGCGGGGCCGTGTCCCACGGGGTCGGGGGTGTCGCCGCCGGAGCCCCAGCCGGACCCCTGCCCGCGGGTGTCCACGACCAGATGCGCGAGCCCTGCGGCCGCGAAGCCGAGCTGTTCGTGCGGCAGCCCGCGGCCCCCGCCGTAGCCGACGAACTCCACGACGGCGGGCAGCGGGCCGTCGACCCGGGCCGGCCGGACGAGCCACGCCTTGATCGGGTGTCCGCCGAACCCGGGAAACGTGACGTCGTCGACCGTGAGCTCGGTCAGCCCGGAGTCGACCCGCTCGATGCGCACGTCGTCGCCGAACCCGCGCGCCTCGGCGATCGTGCCGGACCAGAACGCGTCGAAGTCGCCGGGCTCGTCGAGCGTCGGACGGTACTGCTCGAGCTCGGACAGAGGCAGGTCGAACTGGGCCATGCGGGGGTTCTCCTGGGTGCGGACGGCGGCGTCGCCCCCGAGGGTAGCGGCCCGCGGTGTCGTCCTGCCCCACCCGGCCCCGTCGAGCGTCTCTGTTCCTCAGGAATCACGGCGCCGTTCCTGAGATTCAGAGACGCTCGACGGTGAGGGTGGGGCGACGCGCGGCGACTACCCTGTTCCGGTGGCACATCTCCTCGGCGCGGACAGCATCTCGCTGACCATCGGCACCCGCACCCTGCTCGACGACGTCTCCCTCGGGCTCGACGACGGCGACCGGATCGGCGTCGTCGGACCCAACGGCGCCGGCAAGTCCACCCTGCTGCGGATGCTCGCCGGGACGGCCCTGCCCGACGACGGCCGCATCACCCGGGTGGGCGGCTCGCGGCTCGGCATGCTCGACCAGCGCGACGACGTCCCCGAGGGCGCGACGGTGCTCGACCTCGTGCACGGCGACGACGAGACGCACGAGTGGGCCTCCGACCCGCGTGTCCGCGCCGTGCACGCCGGGCTGCTGGCCGACCTCGACCTGGACAAGCCGGCCACCACGCTGTCCGGCGGCCAGCGCCGTCGTGTGGCCCTGGCGCACCTGCTCGTCGAGGACCCCGACGTCCTGCTGCTCGACGAGCCCACCAACCACCTCGACGTCGAGGGCGTGGCCTGGCTCGCCGAGCACCTGAGGAACCGGTACGGCCGCCCCGGTGCGACGGGCGCGCTCGTGGTGGTCACCCACGACCGCTGGTTCCTCGACGCCGTCTGCTCGCGGATGTGGGAGGTCCGCGGCGACGGTTCCGGCGCCGTCGACGGCTACGAGGGCGGCTACGCCGCCTACATCCTGGCCCGCGCCGAGCGCTCCCGGCAGGCCGCTGCGGCCGCCGAGAAGCGCAACAACCTGCTGCGCAAGGAGCTCGCCTGGCTCAAGCGGGGTGCACCGGCGCGCACGTCCAAGCCGAAGTTCCGCGTCGAGGCGGCCCAGACCCTCATCGCCGACGAGCCGCCGCCGCGCGACCGGCTCGAGCTGACGCAGATGGCCACCAAGCGGCTCGGCAAGGACGTCCTCGACCTCGAGGACGTCACCGTGCGCGTCCCGCTGCCCGACGGCGGGGAGCGCACCCTGCTCGACGACGTCACGTGGCGGCTCGGGCCCGGCGACCGGTACGGCGTCGTCGGGGTCAACGGAGCCGGCAAGACGACGCTGCTCGCCCTGCTGGCCGGACGCCGCGACCCCGAGGGCGGCCGGGTGCGGCGCGGCAAGACGGTCGAGGTCGCCGAGCTGACCCAGGAGGTCACCGAGCTCGACCAGGTCGGTGACCTGACCGCGGTGCAGGTCGTCGACCGGGAGAAGCGCACCGTCGTCGTGGACGGCAAGGAGCTCACCGCCGGCCAGCTCACCGAACGGCTCGGGTTCACCCGCGAGCGCGCCCACACCGTGGTGCGCAACCTCTCCGGCGGGGAACGTCGCCGGCTGCAGCTCCTGCGCCTGCTGGTCTCCGAGCCGAACGTGCTGCTGCTCGATGAGCCCACCAACGACCTGGACACCGACACCCTGGCCGCCGTGGAGGACCTGCTGGACGGCTGGCCCGGCACCCTGATCGTCGTCTCGCACGACCGCTACCTGCTGGAGCGGGTCTGCGACCGGCAGTGGGCCCTGCTCGGCGACGGGGCGCTGCGGGACCTGCCGGGCGGGGTCGAGCAGTACCTGGAGCTGCGACGTGCCGGTGCGGGGGCGTCGGGCGACGTCTCGTCGCCGGGTGCTCCTTCCGCAGCCGGCACGCCCGGTGGGTCGGACGGTGGTGCAGCGCCGTCGGCCGCGGAGCAGCGGCAGGCCAAGAAGGCCGTGCAGCGCCTGGAGAAGCAGCTCGCCCGGCTGACGCAGGAGGAGGCGCGCCTGCACGAGCAGATGGCCGCGGACCCCACGGACTTCGAGGCGACGGCCCGGCTCGACGCACGGCTGCGCGAGCTCGCCGCCGAGAAGGACGACCTCGAGATGCAGTGGCTGGAGGCCGCCGAGCTCGTCGAGTGAGCCTCCCCGCGACGACGCCTGTCCCGGTCGTGCGGGAATCGGGCAGGTGAAACCCGCACGACCGGGACGCGCGAGCGTCAGACCGCTGTCCGGCCGCGGATCACGGCACGGTGTAGCCCGCGGCGCGGAACAGCTCGTACCACTCGGCGCGGGTGAGCGGGATGTCCGACCCCTGGGCAGCACCGGCGACGCGCTCCGGCGTCGTGGTGCCCAGCACGACCTGCATCCCGGCCGGGTGGCGGGTGATCCAGGCCGTCGCGATCGCGATGGCCGGTACGTCGTACTTCGCGGCCAACCGGTCGATGACGGCGTTCAGCTCGGGGTAGTTCTCCGAGCCGAGGAACACGCCGGTGAAGAACCCGGCCTGGAACGGCGACCAGGCCTGCACGGTGATGTCGTGCAGGCGGCAGTAGTCGAGGAGCCCGCCGTCGCGCCCGGCGGACTGGTCCAGTCCGGCCATGTTGGCGGCCACGCCCTGCGCGACCAGCGGTGCGTGGGTGATCGAGAGCTGGAGCTGGTTCGCGACGAGCGGCTGGCGAACCGACTTCTTGAGCAGCTCGATCTGGCCCGGCGTGTGGTTGGAGACGCCGAAGGAGCGCACCTTGCCGGTCGACTCCAGGTGGTCGAAGGCGCGGGCGACCTCGTCGGGCTCCACGAGGGCGTCCGGGCGGTGCAGCAGCAGCACGTCCAGGTAGTCGGTGTCGAGGGCCTTCAGCGACTCCTCGACGGACGACACCAGGTGGTCGAAGGAGAAGTCGAAGTACGGGCCCTCGCGGACGATGCCGGCCTTGGACTGGATGGTCAGCTCCTCGCGCTGCGAGGGCGTGAGCTGCATGGCCTCGGCGAACCGGCGCTCGCAGCCGTGCAGCGCGTCGCCGTAGACGTCGGCGTGGTCGACGAAGTCGATGCCGGCGTCGCGGGCGGTGCGCACGAGCTCGCGGACGGCGTCGTCGTCCATCTGCTGGATGCGCATCAGGCCGAGGACGACGTTGGGGACCTGGCGGCCGCTGGTGCCGAGGGGGACGGTCTTCATGGGTGGATCCTCCGGGTGGTTCAGTGGTCGGAGAGCTCGGCGAGCTCGTCGGCGGTCAGCTCGAGGTCGACGGCGCGCGCCGAGTCCTGGATGCTGGTCGGTCGCGAGGCGCCGGGGATCGGCACCACGACCGGGGCGAGGGACAGCTCCCAGGCGAGCGTCACCTGCTGCGGGCTGACGCCGTGGCGCTCGGCCACGCGGCCGAACGCCGCGTGCGCCGTGCCGACGTCGGCGGCCCGGGCGATGCCGCCGAGCGGCGACCAGGGCAGGAAGGCGACCCCGAGCTCGGCGCAGTGCTGCAGCTCGCCCAGGCTGGAGCGGAACGCGGGGGAGAACTGGTTCTGCACGGACGCGAGCCGTCCGCCGAGGATCTCGTTCGCCTCGTCGATCTGGGCGACGTTCGCGTTGGAGATGCCGGCCTGCTGGATCACGCCCTCGTCGAGGAGATCGACCAGCGCGCCGATCGACTCGGCGTAGGGCACCGACGGGTCGGGCCGATGGAACTGGTACAGGCCGATCGCCTCGACACCGAGGCGCTGCGCGGAGGCCTTCGCCGCGGCCTTGAGGTACTCGGGCCGGCCGTCCTGGGTCCAGGTGCCGTCGCCCGGGCGCAGGTGCCCGCCCTTGGTCGCGACGAGCACGTCGGAGGTGTCGCCGCCCCAGGTGCGCAGCGCCTCGGCGATCAGCTCCTCGTTGTGCCCGACCTCGTGGGCGTCGCGGTGGTAGGCGTCGGCGGTGTCGACGAGCGTGACGCCGGCGTCGAGCGCCGCATGGACGGTGGCGATCGCCCGGTCCCGGTCGGGGCGTCCCTCGATGGACAGGGGCATGCCGCCGAGCCCGATCGCGCTGACGGAGCGGTGTCCGATGGTGCGTGATTCCACGGTTCTCCTTGTCTCGACTGTGATGACGACGATAGGAAGTGAGCGATGATGAGTCCAACGACTTGAACTCATACCGTTCAGAACCAGGAGTGATCAATGGAGCTGCGGCAGATGGAGTACCTGGTGGCGGTGGCCGAGGAGGGCCACTTCACGCGCGCCGCCGCGCTGTGCGGGGTGAGCCAGTCCGGGCTGTCCGCCGCGATCCGGAACCTCGAGAAGGAGCTCGGCGCGTCCCTGTTCGACCGCACGACCCGCCAGGTCGCCCTCACCGACGCCGGCCGGGCCCTGCTGCCGTTCGCCCGGCAGATGCTCGCCCAGGCGTCGGCCGGCCGCGACGCCGTCGTGCGCGCCAGCCACCAGCTCTCGGGCCGGCTGCGGATCGGGTCCGAGCAGTGCCTCGGTGTTCTCGACGTCGGGCCGCTCCTGGAGCGGTTCCGGCTGCGCTACCCGCTGGTGGACGTGCAGTTCACGCAGGCGGGTTCGCGCGAGCTCGCCACCCAGGTGCGTGCCGGCGACCTCGACGTGGCGTTCCTCGCCACGACCCAGCACCTCGGCCCCCTGCGCCGCCTCGAGCTCGGCCGCCGTCCCGTCGTCGGTCTCGTGCACCCCACCGACGACCTGGCCCGCGCGGCGCAGGTGTCGTGGGAGGACCTCGCCGTGCGGGACTTCGTCGACTTCCGCGAGCCGTGGGCCATCCGACAGCTCGTCGACGCCGCCTTCGCCGACCGGCACCTCGAGCGTCGCGTCCGCATGAGCGTCGACGACGTCCACACCCTGCTCGACTTCGTCCAGCGCGGCCTCGGGGTCGCCGTCGTGCCCCAGCACGTGGCCGCGAAGCCGCAGGCCGCAGGTCTCGCCGTCCTCGACCTGCCGGACGGCGGGGCCCCGGAATGGGTGGTCTCGGCGGTCTCGGCGCCCACGGCCGAGCCGGCCGCGCTCCGGCTGCTGGAGCTGCTCGGTGAGGCGAACCTCGCCGTCGCGCGGGCGGCGTGACTACCGGCTCGGTGCGGTGGCGACGCGCGGCGGTCCCGCAGCCATCCACAGCGCCACGGTCATCGCCACCAGCAGCGCGGTGAGCAGGGCGAGCGGCGCCGTCCACCCTCCGGTCGCCTCGTACACGGCCCCGAGCGCGATGGGGGCGGTCGCGCCGCACGCGTAGCCGCCGGTCTGGACGACTGCGGAGGTGCGGCGGGCCGTGGCCACCGACGGCGACCGCCGGGCCACGAGCGTGAAGATCACCGCGAAGATGCCGCCCTGGGCCGCGCCGGCCAGGCAGACCCCGACCCACCACAGCTGCGGGACGAGCAGCAGCGCCACCGGCAGGGTGAGCCAGAGGACGCACTGGACGGTCGCCACGGTCCGCTCGGACAGGCGCCCGGCCAGGCCGAGCGGCACCAGGAACGCCCCGACGACGGCGGCGAGCTGGAACGGGGCAGCTCCGCTGCCCGCGGTGGCGGCGTCGAAGCCGAGCCGGTCGGCGAGGATCGTCGGCAGCCACGTCGACATCGCGTAGTACCCGGCGGTGTGCCCGGCGAAGGCGATCGCGAGCAGCACGGCGAGCCCGCGCTGCGCCGTCGCCCGCTGACGCTCCTGCGCACGGGTGTCCGACGTCGGCACCCCGTCGTGGCGGCGCGACAGCGACCGGCCGGCCGGGACCCAGGCGACCAGGGCGACCGCCGCGAGCACGCCCCATCCGGCCAGCGCCCACTGCCAGCCGAACGCGACGGCCAGCGGGACGGTGAACACCGTCGTCAGGGTGGACCCGGCGTTCATGGTGGCGGTGTACGCACCGGTCACGCCGGCCGCACGGCGCCGGAAGTCCCGGGTGATGATCACCGGCACGGAGACGTTGCCGAGCGTGATGCCGATGCCCAGGACGGCGGTGCCGACCAGGGCCGCCCCGACGGAGCCGCTCGAGCGCAGCAGGGTGCCGACCAGGATCGCCAGCAGCCCGACGACGAGCGCACGTTCCGGGCCCCAGCGGCCCACCAGCACCGCGGACGCCGGGGTGCACACCGCGAACGTCAGCACCGGGATCGACGTCAGGAGCGCGACGCCGGCCGAGGACATCCCCAGGCCGGCCGCGACCTGGTCGATCACCGGGGCCAGTGCGGTCAACGGTGCGCGCAGGTTGAGCGCCACGAGCAGCAGCGCGGCCAGGACGAGCCCGCCGGCGCCCGCGGCGAACGCTGTCGCCCGGTCCGTGCCGCCGTCGCCCGTGCCGCCGTCGCCCGTGCCGCCGTCGCCCGTGCCGCCGGCGGGGCTACTCATCGAACTGGGCGCCGAGGGTGCGCAGCAGGGCGGCGAGCCGGGGGCGTTCCTCCGCCGGCAGGGCGTCGAGGACCTGGGTCTCGACGTCGAGCAGGTCGCTCATGGCCGCGTCCACGCGCGAGCGTCCGGCGCCGGTCAGCCGCACGAGCACGCCCCGACGGTCCTCGGGGGAGCGGTGCCGCTCGACGAGGCCGCGCTCGGCGAGCCGGTCGATCCGGTTGGTCATGGTGCCGCTGGTGACCAGGGTCTGGGCGACCAGACGGCCCGGCGACAGCCGGTACGGCTCGCCGGCGCGCCGCAGCGCGGACAGCACGTCGAACTCCCAGGTCTCGAGGTCGTGCCGGGCGAACGCGCCGCGCCGTGCCCGGTCGAGGTGACGGGCCAGCCGACTGATGCGTGAGAAGACGGTCAGGGGTTCGACGTCGAGGTCGGGGCGCTCGCGCTGCCAGGCGGCGACGATGCGGTCGACCTCGTCACCGGGGTGCGTGCTCTCCATGCCCCGAGACTAACGCTGGTCTCTCGATGTCAAGAATCTTGACGCGGGCGGGGCGGTCAGTCGCAGGTGAACGCCTCGAACGGGACGTCCTCGGTCGAGGTCACGTCCTCGCCGCCGACCACGGCGTGCCCCGTCACCGACACCGTACCGGCGGGCACCGCCGGGGACCGCGTACCGAACGTCCGGTGGACGTACCGGTCGGGTGCGACGTCCTCGACCGTCCGGGTCCCGTACGGCGTGTCCACCGTGACGGACACGGGGACGTCCGTGCCGTTCTGCACCCGCACGGCCAGGAACCCGCGGCCCCCCAGGCACCGTGGCTGGACGACGGTGTCCAGATCGAGCGGGGGCGTCGCGGAGGTGTCCGGCTCGACGGTCACGGTCAGGACCGGCGCCCCGTCGGCGGACCCCTGGTCCTCCGCGGTCGCGAAGGTCAGCGTCGCGCCCGTCGTGGGTTCCGTCCAGCGGTCGCCCGGGCCGAACGGCGCGTCGTCGAGCCCGGCCGCGGACCCCGGCGTCGCGTCGACGACGCGGAGCGGCCCGTCGCCGCTGCGCACCGAGGTGTCGACCGTGTAGACGAGCGCCCCGGTCGCGAGCGCGCCGTCGTCGTAGCCGGTCCGCTGCCGGTTCTCCACCACGACGGCCGTCGTCGCACCGACCGGCAGCACGAGCATCGCGTCCTGCGACGCGTCCGCCGACGCGGTGGCCGGGACCGGGACGAGCTCCGCCGACGACGGCGTCGTGCCGTCGGCGCAGACGACCTGTTCGTCGTCGATCCAGCCGAGCTGCCAGCGGCTCCACGTGAACAGCTCCGGTGCGTGCCCGGAGATCAGACCCATGAGGTCCCAGCCGCCCACGGCCGCGTGGTGGTTCCCCGGGTCGTCCGCGGGGGCCTCGGTCAGGTAGAGGTCCGGCAGTCCGAAGGTGTGACCGGACTCGTGCGCCAGGACGAGACCGCCCCAGGACCACTGGTCGGCACCGATGGTGACGGCGTGCGTGAGGCGGTTGCCGTCGACCGTGACGTCGAGGAAGTTCGTGGTGGGCGAGTAGCTGATGGC
Source organism: Isoptericola haloaureus (assembly GCF_036689775.1). Taxonomy (NCBI): domain Bacteria; kingdom Bacillati; phylum Actinomycetota; class Actinomycetes; order Micrococcales; family Promicromonosporaceae; genus Isoptericola; species Isoptericola haloaureus. Next base: position 161,245 of record NZ_JBAGLP010000110.1, read on the forward strand.
CTCGGCCTCCGCGGTCGCCACGACCCAGACGACGTCGGTGTCCGAGAAGTCGACGGACGGGTCGGCGGCCGCGACCGCGTCCTCGATGTACCGCACGTGCTCGGCGTAGGTCAGGCCCCGCTCGAACGGGTACGCGGTCGAGGGCTCCGGCATCCGCACCCACGAGTCCGACGCCGCCACCTGCAGCGCGAGCCGGCCGCCGGAGATGTCCTCGAGGTAGTCCACGCCGGAGCGCAGGTTGTCCCCGGCCGCGCCCAGGGTGTCCGCACCGGCGGGTGCGTCCGAGAAGTCGACGAAGACCGTCGTGGCGTGCACGGTGCCCGTCGCCGGGATCGCCTGGTCGTCCACGGGGAACCCGGCCCCCAGCCCGTCGACGGCCGCTGCCGGCCGACAGGCGTCGACACCGGCGGCCTCGTGGTCCGTGCCGTCCGTCGGCGCCCCGGAGGCCGCCGGCAAAGCCGTGAGGATCGTGGCGGCTGCGAGCAGCGCGCCGAGACCGGTCGTCGTGCGTCGTCGGATCATGCAGCGTCGTCCCTTCGCCGGGGGCGTCGTCCGCGTCCGCTCGGCCCTGAGGGGTGCGACGGCGTCCTGGTCGTGTCCTGCTGCGCGCCGTCGGTCCCGCGACGGTCCGCTCCGGTGCGGACGGTCGCGGCGGCGCCGCGGTCGGTCGGGTGCGAGTGTACTGAGTCCGCTGCTCAGCGCCCGATGAGCCCGGGCTTGCGCTCCATGCCGGACAGCCCGTTCCAGGCCAGGTTGACCAGGTGCGCGGCGACGTCGGACTTCTTCGGGCGGCGGGCGTCGAGCCAGTACTGCCCGGTCAGCGCCACCATCCCGACCAGCATCTGCGCGTACAGCGGGGCCACCTTGGGGTCCAGCCCGTTGCTGCGGAACTCCTCGGCCAGGATGTGCTCGACCTGGGAGGCGACGTCGCCGATCAAGGACGAGAACGTGCCCGTGGCCTGCGCGACGGGGGAGTCGCGGACCAGGATGCGGAAGCCGTCCTCGGAGGACTCGATGTACCCCAGCAGCGCCAGCGCCGTGCGCTCGACCATCACCTTGGGGTGGCCGCCCTCGGCGAGGGCCCCGGTGAGGGCGCCGGTCAGCGCCTGCACCTCGCGGTCGACGATGACGGCGTAGATGCCCTCCTTGCCGCCGAAGTGCTCGTAGACCACCGGCTTGGACACCTCGGCCGTGCTGGCGATCTCCTCGACGCTCGTGCCCTCGAAGCCCTTGGCGGCGAACAGCCCGCGACTGACCGCCACCAGCTGCTCCCGGCGTTGGCTCGCGGTCATCCGCGCACGCGGAGCACGCTTCGTCTCCCGGGGTTCAGCAGCCATGACGTCCATTCTGCCCGGTACCGGTCGCCGACGGCGCGGACGTCCACGGGCGGCGGTCGCTCCGGACCGGCCGCGGCGGGTGTGGTGCGCCCCACGTCCGCGGAGCATGCGGCGGCGCGGGATGTGTGCGAGCCACCCGTGGCGACCTGGCAGACTGAGGTCTGGATGTGCGACGCCCGACCCCGGTCGTCGTCGGCCCGACGGCGGAGCCGGGCGTGGTCCGGCACGCGTCGCGCACGATCCGCCTTGGTGTAATCGGCAGCACAAGGGTTTTTGGTGCCCTTGGTCCAGGTTCGAATCCTGGGGGCGGAGCTTGCGCCAGACCCCCGACAGAGACGGAGCAGCGGTGGTTTCCACGGCCCCCCAGGGCGACCAGCAGGCGGCGGACGGCTCGACGTCCGCAGTGCACGCCGACCCGCGACCGGCCGCGGTCGTGGTCCTGGCTGCCGGCCAGGGCACCCGGATGAAGTCCGCGGTCCCCAAGGTCCTGCACGGCATCGGCGGACGCACCATGCTGGGCCACGCCATGACCGCCGCCCGCGAGCTGGCGCCGGAGCACGTCGCCGTCGTGGTGCGGCACGAGCGCGAGCAGGTCGCCGCCGCGGCGCGCGAGCTGGACGAGGCCGCGCTCGTCGTCGACCAGGACGAGATCCCCGGGACGGGGCGGGCCGTGCAGTGCGCGCTCGACGCGCTGGACGTGCGCACGCACGCCACCCGTGCCGCCGACCTGGTGCACAGCGCCGACGAGGTCCACGACACCGACGGCGCGCACCCGCTGGGCGACGGGCTCGACGGTGCCGTCGTGGTGCTGGCCGGCGACATCCCGCTGCTCGACGGCGCCACGCTGGCCGAGCTGCTCGCCGCCCACCACGCGGACGGCAACGCCGTGACCGTGCTGACCACCGAGCTCGCCGACGCCACCGGCTACGGCCGGATCCTGCGCGAACCCGGCACCGGCGACGTCACCGCCATCGTCGAGCACAAGGACGCCACGGCCGAGCAGCGCGAGATCCGCGAGATCAACTCCTCGGTCTACGTGTTCGACGCCGCCGTGCTGCGCCGCGGCCTCGGCGGGCTCGGCAGCGACAACGCGCAGGGCGAGGTGTACCTCACCGACGTGATCGCCTCGGCACGGGCCGACGGCGGTGCGGTGCGCGCCGTGCTCTCCGACGACCCGATGCTCGTCGAGGGCGTCAACGACCGGCAGGCCCTGGCGACGCTCGGCGCCGAGCTGAACCGTCGCACCCTGGAGCGCTGGATGCGCGAGGGCGTGACCGTCGTCGACCCCGCCACCACCTGGGTGGACGTCGACGTCGAGCTCGCCCGCGACGTCACCCTGCTGCCCGGCACGCAGCTGCACGGCGCGACCACCGTCGCCGAGGGCGCGACGGTCGGCCCGGACACCACGCTGACCGACGTCGAGGTGGGCGAGCGGGCGAGCGTGGTGCGCACGCACGGCTCCCTGGCGGTGATCGGCGCGGACGCGACCGTCGGCCCCTTCGCCTACCTGCGGCCGAACACCGTGCTCGGCGCTCGCGGGAAGATCGGCACGTTCGTCGAGACGAAGAACACCGAGATCGGCGAGGGCTCGAAGATCCCGCACCTGTCGTACGTCGGCGACGCCACCATCGGCGCCGAGAGCAACATCGGCGCGGCCTCGGTGACCGTCAACTACGACGGCGTCCACAAGCACCGCACGGTGATCGGCTCCCACGCGCGCACCGGTGCGGACAACATGTTCGTCGCCCCCGTGACGATCGGCGACGGCGCCTACACGGCCGCCGGCAGCGTCGTCACGCGGGACGTCCCCGCCGGCGCGCTCGGCGTGAGCCGCCCGCAGCAGAAGAACATCGACGGCTGGGTGGAGCGGCGTCGCGCCGGCACGCCCGCCGCGGAGGCCGCCGCCCGCTCCCGCGACGAGGGCGACGAGGGCGCCGGCGGCCTCGGCCCGCAGGCGAAGCGCGAGCTGGCCGAGCACAATGCCCTCACAGGAGCGATCCCGAAGGTGTCGCGCACCGGCGACGCCGCCGACCCGGAGTCCTCCGAGTCCGCCTGAGACCGAGCCGCACCCAGCGAAGGAACCTCCCACTGATGAACACCTCCATCCCCGGTACCGGAGAGCGCACCCTCGTCCTCGCGGCCGGTCGTGCTCACCCTGCCCTCGCCGAGGACGTCGCCGAGGAACTGGGCATCAGCCTGCTGCCGACCTCGGCCTACGACTTCGCCAACAGCGAGACGTACGTCCGCTTCGGCGAGTCGGTCCGCGGGGCGGACATCTTCCTGCTGCAGAGCCACACGGCGCCGGTCAACCAGTGGCTCATGGAGCACCTGCTCATGGTCGACGCCGCCAAGCGCGCCTCGGCCCGCACGATCACGGTGGTGGCGCCGTTCTACGCCTACGCGCGCCAGGACAAGAAGTCCCGCGGCCGCGAGCCGATCTCGGCCCGTCTCGTCGCGGACATGCTGCACACCGCCGGTGCCGACCGGATCATGAGCGTGGACCTGCACACCGCCCAGATCCAGGGCTTCTTCGACGGGCCGGTCGACCACCTGTGGGCGATGCCGGTGCTGACCGACTACGTGCGCACGCGGGTGGACACCTCCAACGTGACCGTGGTCTCCCCGGACGCCGGGCGCATCCGCGTGGCCGAGCAGTGGGCGGCCAAGCTCGGCGGCGGCCCGCTGGCGTTCGTGCACAAGACGCGTGACGTCACGCGGCCCAACCAGGCCGTGGCCAACCGGGTCGTGGGCGACGTCGAGGGGCGCGACTGCGTGCTCGTCGACGACCTGATCGACACCGGCGGCACGATCTCCGAGGCGGCCAAGGTCTGCATGCAGGCGGGCGCGAAGTCCGTGATCGTGGCCGCGACGCACGGCGTGCTCTCGGACCCCGCCGCCCAGCGGCTCTCGGAGTCCGGCGCCGTCGAGGTCGTGGTGACCGACACGCTCCCGATCCCCGCCGAGAAGCGCTTCGACGGGCTGACCGTGCTGTCCATCGCGCCGCTGGTCGCCCGGGCGATCCGCGAGGTGTTCGACGACGGCTCGGTGACGTCGCTGTTCGACGGCAACCCCTGATCGACGCGGTGCGTCGCGACGCCGGGCGGTGAGTCAGGGCACGGCACCGAGGGTTTCGCCGGGGCGGCCGGACCGGGTACAGTAGACCGGTTGCCTCGGCGAGGGACGTCTGACGGGCAGCGGATCCGATCGGGTCGTGCTGCACGACGCAGGACTGCGTCGGACCTCCGTGATCGACTGGGCGGCTGCCGGAGCGGTGCTGATGCCCGCCCGTGCGGCGTCCGCGGTCGTGTCCGTCACGTGCCCCACGCCGACGCAGCCGCCCGCCCGTGCCGGCTTCGGTCGCGGGCAGCCGACGGTTCTGTCCGTCCGTCGGCACGCACAGCCTTCCCAGGAGTGATCCCCATGGCCGAGATCAAGCTCGCCTCCGAGGTCCGTACCGAGTTCGGCAAGGGCGCCGCCCGCCGCATCCGCCGCGCGAACAACATCCCCGCCGTCCTGTACGGCCACGGCACCGACCCGGTCCACATCACGCTGCCGGGCCACGCCACCATGCTGGCGGTGCGCCACACCAACGCCCTGATCGAGCTCACCTTCGACAACGGCACCGAGCTCGCCGTGGTCAAGGACATCCAGCGCCACCCGGTGCGCTGGGACATCGAGCACATCGACCTGCTGCTCGTGAAGAAGGGCGAGAAGATCGCCGTCGACGTCTGGGTCCAGGTCGAGGGCGAGTCCGCTCCCGGCACGATCCACTTCGTCGAGTCCCAGACGCTGTCGGTCGAGGCCGACGCCACCCAGATCCCCGAGTACATCCACGTGTCCATCGAGGGCCGTGAGTCGGGCGACAACATCCACGCCGGCGACATCGAGATGCCCGCGGGCGTCACGCTGCTGACCGACGAGGAGCACGCGGTCGTCACGATCACCGAGCCGCGCGGCGAGGAGTCCGCCGAGGAGGCCGACGAGGAGGCCGCCGGTTCCGCCGAGGCGGCCGAGGGCGAGTCCTCCGCCGAGTGATCCCGGCTCCTGCGGGAGCTGTCTCCCGCGGGAAGCCTCACACGCAGATGCGCCCGGCGGCGGCCACGTGCCGTCGTCGGGCGTTCTGCGTGCCCGGTAGGTTGCACCTGGCGAAAGGACGGAACGCATGTCTGACACCCCGTGGCTGGTGGTGGGTCTCGGCAACCCCGGACCGCGCTACGCCGGCAACCGCCACAACGTCGGGCACATGGTGCTCGACCTGCTCGCGGAGCGGACCGGCAGCCGCTTCGCGAAGCACGCACGCGCCCAGGCGGCCGTCGCCGAGACCCGTCTCGGCGTGCTGCCCGGGGGAGCCCCCGGCCCGCGCGTGGTGCTCGCCAAGCCCACGACGTACATGAACACCTCCGGGGGGCCGACGTCGGCGCTGGCGCAGTACTACGGGATCGACCCCGAACGCGTGCTCGTCGTGCACGACGAGGTGGACGTCCCGTTCGACTCCCTCAAGCTGAAGACCGGCGGCGGCGAGGGCGGCCACAACGGGCTGCGGGACATCTCCAAGGCACTCGGGACCCGCGACTACACGCGGGTGCGCGTCGGGGTCGGGCGTCCGCCGGGGCGGATGGACACGGCGGACTACGTGCTCAAGGACTTCTCGGGCAGCGAGCGCAAGGGCCTGCCGATGGTGCTCGAGGACGCCGCCGACGCCGTCGAGATGGTCGCGACCGAGGGTCTGCTGGCCGCGCAGGGGAAGTTCCACCAACGCAGCCCGCTCTGAGGCGGCGGCTTTCACCCGCTGGAGTGCCCGGTTTCGACCGTTCGTGCGGAACCGGTGCGCCTACTCTGGACAGGACGCAGTGCTGCTGTGACCTGACCGAGGGGAGAGCACCGTGGCCGCGACCGTGGCGCTCGCGCACGACTACGCGACGCAGCGTGGTGGTGCGGAGCGTGTCGCCCTCCTGCTGGCGGAGGCGTTCCCGGGCGCACCGATGCACACCACGCTCTACGACCCGGCGGGGACGTTCCCGGGGTTCGCGGACCTCGACCTGCGCACCTCGGCGCTGAACCGGGTCGGCGCACTGCGTCGGCACCACCGGCTCGCGCTGCCCCTGCTGGCTCCCGCCGTCGGCCGGCAGCGGGTCGACGCCGACGTCCTCGTGACCTCGTCGACGGGCTGGGCGCACGGGTACCGCGGTGCACGCCGCACCGTCGTCTACTGCCACGCACCGGCCCGGTGGCTCTACCAGACCGACCGCTACCTGGGTCCGGGAGGCGGCCGGGCGGCGCACCGCGCCCGGCGCGGCCTGGCGCGCGGAGCCGTCGCGACGTTCGGTCCCGCGCTGCGCCGGTGGGACGTCGCGGCCGCCCACCGGGCCGACAGGTATCTGGCGAACTCCACGGTGACCCGGCGAGCGGTCCAGGAGGCGTACGGCATCGAGGCCGAGGTGCTCCCGCCTCCGCCGGCGATGCTGCCCGACGGCGAGATGACGGCCGTGCCGGGCGTGGAACCAGGCTTCCTGCTCTGCGTGGCGCGGCTGCTGCCGTACAAGAACGTCGACGTGGTCGTCGCCGCGGCGCTCGCGACAGGACGTGAGCTGGTCGTGGTCGGTGACGGGCCCGAGCGCGACCGACTCGCCGCGACGACAGTTCGCGGTCCCGGGACCCCCGGGCGCGTCCACCTGCTCGGCCGGGTCGACGACGCCCGGCTGCGGTGGCTCTACGCGCACGCGGACGTGCTCGTCGCGGCCTCGTACGAGGACTACGGGTTGTCGCCGCTGGAGGCCGGTGCGTTCGGGCGTCCGTCCGTCGTGCTCCGCGACGGGGGCTACCTGGACACGGTGGTCGAGGGGCGGACCGGGATCTTCTTCGACGCGCCCTCGGCACCGCTCGTGGCCGATGCGATCGAGGCCGCGGCCGCCCACCCGTGGGACGACGACGCGATCAAGCAGCACGTGGCCGCGTTCGGCGCGGAACGGTTCGTCCGGCGGCTCCGCGAGGTGGTCGAGGACGTGTGGGACGCGGGCGGCCCTGTCTCCGCCGCGCACGGAGGTGGTCGTCGATGACGCTCAGAGAGTTCCTGCAGACGGTCTGGGCGGGCAAGTACTACGTCGTGGCGGCCGTCTTGCTCGTGCTGGGGGGGACGTTCCTCTACCTCGACCGGCAGGACACCGTCTTCGAGTCCACCGCGACCGTGACGGTCGCCGGCACGGACGCGGTGCCCGGCGCCGAGACCGGCACCTCGGTGAGCGTCGACGCCGATCCCGAGCAGGTGCACGAACCCGCCGTGGTCGACGCGGCCGCCGAGCAGCTCGACGAGGACCCCACCGTCCTCGTGGGCGCCACGAGCGGCTCCTACGACGCCGAGACCCAGACCCTGTCCGTCACGGCGCAGGGCAGCACGGCCGAGCAGGCCGTCGGCCGGGCGAACGCGGTCGCGGAGGCCTACGTCGCCTTCATGCCGACCGTGCTGGAGGAGCAGCTCGCGGCCCTCGACGACCGTCGCCAGGCGTTGCGCGAGCAGCTGGCGCCGGTCCGCCGGGAGCTCAGGGGATCGGCCGACGACCCGTTGGCCACCGCCGAGCAGGACACCATCGTGGAGCAGTACCGGGCCGTCTCGGCACTGCACAGCAGCTTCCAGTCGATCTCCGAGCCCGCCGTGCTCGACGCCCCGGCCACCTCGGCCGTGCCGCAGGGCCTGCCCCCGGCGCTCGTCGCGGCCCTGGGGGTGCTCGTCGGACTCGTGGCAGGGGTCGGCCTGGCGTTCGCGCGCCGCGGGCTGGACCTGCGGGTCCGCACCCCGGGGGAGGCCGCCCGCCTCGCCGAGGTCCCGGTGCTCGCCGGGCTCCACGACGTCCGTGCCACGGCCAAGGAGTTCCGACGGACCGGCCACCTGCCGGTCACGAGCCGGCACGCGTCGCCGTTCACCGAGTCGGTCCGCGAGCTGCGCACCGCCGTCCGCGTGTCGCTGGGCGACGTACGGCAGGCGATCGTCGTCGTCACGGCGGCCGACCCGCACGCGCCGCGGGCGTTCATCACCGCCAACCTCGCGGCGTCGTTCGCCCTGAGCGGCCGGTCCACCCTGCTGCTGTCCGGGGACCTGCGACGGCCCGAGGTCGAGGAGACCGTCGGCGAGGGCGAGCACCCGGCGGACACGTCGGAGCGGATCCGCCCGACCCACATCCCGAACCTGCGCCTGGTCAGCATCCACAACGAGGCGATGGACCCGGCCGACTACCTGGCGACCGCCGAGGTGCGCAGCCTGCTCGAGGAGCTGCGCGAGGAGGCGGCCATCATCGTCGTCGACGCACCTCCCGTCCTCGCCGCCGCCGACGCGACGATCCTCGGCGGCTACGCCGACGGCGTCGTGCTGATCGCCTCCCTCGAGCGCACGGACCGCGTGGTCCTGCAGGAGGCGGCCGGACGCCTCCGCATCAACCACGTCCCGCTCGTCGGGCTGGCGCTCAGCGGCGTCAAGGGCGATCGCCGCATGCGGTACGCCTCCAGCTACGGGACCGACGCCCCGGTCGCCGCCGACTCCCCGTCCGAGGGCCCCGCGGAGAGCGCGGACGAGACGGCGGGGGGCGACGAGGGCGGGGCGTGGGCCACGTCCGGCGACGACTCCGGTGCCGCACGCGACGAGCCGGCCGACAGCGGTGCCGCGTCGGCGGACGACCCGGACCGGTCCCGGGCGGCGTCGGTCCCCGGGCGGGACCGGATGTCGTCCGACCATCCGTCGATGTGGTGAGCGCACCGGTCCGACCGGTCCGTGTCCTGGTCGTCGACCACACGGCCCAGCTCGGCGGCGCCGAGCTCGCGCTGCTCCGGCTGTGCCGGGAGCTCGACCCGGCCCAGGTGTCGGTGCGATGCCTGCTGCTCGCCGACGGGCCGCTGGTCGCCGAGCTCACGCGTGCCGGGGTGCCGACCCGGGTGCTGCCCCTCGTCCCGCGGCTGTCCACGGTCTCCCGTTCGCGCGTCGGGGCGCTGGTGCGCGCGACGGTGCCGTCGTCGGGCGCGGTCCTGCGGTTCCTCGTCGAGCTCACGGGCCTCCTCCGGCGGTGCCGTCCCGACGTCGTCCACTCCACGTCGCTCAAGGCGGACCTGCTGACGCTCGGCCCGGCCCTCCTGGCCGGCCGACCCCTCGTCTGGCACGTGCACGACCGGATCGCCCCCGACTACCTGCCCGCCGTCCTCGTCCGGCTCGTCCGGCTGGCGGCGCGGCTGCCGACGCGGCTCGTGGCGAACTCCCGGGCCACGGCGGCGACGCTGCCCCGCGCGGCCGTCGTCGTTCACCCCGGGCTGGGTGCCGACCAGGTGCGGGACCGCCCGCGCCCGGTGCCGCAGGGCGCCGCGGTCGTCGGGATCCTCGGACGGATCAGCCCGACCAAGGGGCAGCTCGAGCTGGTCCGTGCCCTGCCCGAGATCCTGGCCCACCACCCGCACGTCGAGTGCCGGGTCGTGGGGGCGCCCCTCTTCGGACAGGAGGACCACGCCCGCCGCGTCCGTGCCGAGGCGCGGCGGCTCGGCGTCGCCGACCGCGTCCGGTGGGTCGGTCCGGTGGCCGACCCGAGCGCCGAGCTCGACCGGACGACGGTGCTCGTGCACGCCTCGCCGGTGCCCGAGCCCTTCGGTCAGGTCGTGGTCGAGGCGATGGCGCGCGGGGTCCCCGTGGTCGCGACGGACGCGGGCGGCGTCCCGGAGATCGTCGGCCGCGGTCGCGAGGGGCGCGGGGTCCTCGTGCGGCCCGGCGACGTCCCGGCGCTGGCCCGGGCGGTCGTCGAGGTGCTCGACGACCTGCCCCGCGCGCAGGAGCGGGCCGACCGCGCGCACGCCGAGGTGTCCGGCACCCTGACGGCGCGGCGGACGGCGGAGCAGGTCACGGCCGTCTGGCGGGAGGTCGCACGCAGCGGGCGACGACGTCGGCCATGTCGACGGCGCGGGCCGTCCAGGTAGGCACGTCGGGCGGGACGTCGGCCGTCGGGGCGCGCGACCGCAGCGTGGCCCGCACGGCACCAGGGAAGTCCGCCGGTGCGACCACCCGGACCTGGGGGTCGGACCGGTCACGGAAGCCGGCGACGGGTGTGGACACGACGGGCCGGCCGGCCGCGAGGTACTCGTAGAGCTTGATCGGGTCGAGGCTGTCGGTGAAGGCGTCGACCACGTGGGGGACGATCAGCACGTCCGCGTGCTGGAGATAGGCCGGGACGCTGCGCCAGTCCCGCGCGCCGAGCAGCTGCACGCCGATCTCCTCCAGCCGGGCCCGGTCCTCGCGGGCGACGTCGACGACCGGGCCCACGAGCACGACGGACCCGTGCCCGTGCACCGCGCGAGCGGTCGCCTCGAGCAGCCCGACGTCGAACCGGTCGGGGTGGACCGTGCCCAGGTAGAGCGCGACCGGGCTCTCGGGCAGGTCCTCGGGCCGGGCGTGCGGCGCCCGGTAGCGTCCGACGTCGACGGCGTTGCTGATCAGCGTCACGGGACGTGCGGCACCCTTCGTCGCCGCGAGGCCGGGGGAGCAGACCACGACCTCGGCGCAGCGCTCGAGCAGGACGCCCTCGTCCCGGACCAGCCGTCCGTGCTCCGCCGCGGTGCGCTCGGCCGCCAGCCAGTCGTCGGTGACGTCGTAGAGGGCCGGCCAGCCGGAGTCCCGCAGCAGCGTCGCGGCGGCCGGGTCGTTGACCCACAGCACCGGCGACATGCCGAGCCGACGCGCCGCGCGGACCGTCGCGCGCGCCAGGCGTTCGTCGGCGCGGTGGTCGAGCCGTCGCGGCAGGGGCTTGGTGGGCTGGTAGAGCCAGAGGCGTCCCGCCGCGACGCCGTCGACGGCAGGCGCAGGCCGCAGCCCCCGACCCGTGCGGGGAGCCCGTCCCCGGCGCAGCGCGAACAGCGGGTCGGCGGCCGGTTCGACCACGAGGAACCGCAGCGCGGGGTCGGCGCGGAGCATCTCGGCGACGAGGTACTGGTTCCGCCGCCACACGGCGTCCCAGGCCTCGAGGGACACGAGCACGACGTCGGTCACGAGGCGCCCCGGACGTCTCGGTAGGTGCGGACCGTCGTCTCGGCCTGGACGTCCGGGCTGAACAGCCGGCGCTGGCGGTCCCGTGCCTCGGCCGCCGTCGCGTCCCTCCGCGCCGGGGAGGCTGCGAGCGCGCCGAGCGCCCGGCCCGCCGCGGCTGCGTCGTCCGGCGGGCAGAGCACGTCGGGGTCGAGCCCGCGCAGCAGCTCCCGGTGCCCACCGGCGTCGGCGGCGACGACCGGCAGGCCCGCGGCCATGGCCTCGAGGACGCTGAGGCCCAGTCCTTCCACCGGGCAGGGCGCCAGCAGCAGGGCGGCGGTCGTCATGAGCTGCTCGACGTCGTCGCGGACGCCCAGGAACCGGACGTCCTCGACGATGCCGAGCTCGCTCGCGCGCTTCTCCAGGGCGGGCCGCTCGGACCCGTCGCCCGCCACCTCCAGCGTCCAGCCGTCCCGGGCGAGGCCGGAGACGGCGAAGGCCTCGAGGGCCCGGTCCGTCCGCTTCTCGGGCTCGAGCCGCTGGGCGACGAGGACGGTGGGCGTCCTGGACGCGGCCGGCGCCGGCGTGGTCGGCACGGGGTCGACTCCCGGGTGGACGACGACGCAGTCACCGTCCACGGCCTCGGCGACGAACCGGCTCACCGCGATCTGGGCGGTGACACGGTGCCGTGCTACGGCGCCGACGAGGGGCCCGAGCCGTCCGGAGCCGCGCCGTCGGGCGAAGTGCCGGGTCGTGACCACCGGGCCGACGTCCGGCCGCAGCGTCCCCGCCACGGTGGCGGCGATCTCGGCGGCGGTCATGTGCACGTGGACGACGTCGGCGCCCGGGCCGTGGCGGAGCAGCGCCCGGACGACGTCGGGCGTCGTCGCCGCCGGGACGTGCCGCACGGGCGCCCCGTCGAGGGTCCGGCGGACGGGTCGGGCGTCCCCGCCGACCATCGTGACCTGATGGCCGAGGGCGGACTGCGCCCGCGCCAGGCGGGCGACGTGACGCTCCACCCCGGCGAACCCGTCCGACCGGACGGCGTGCAGGATCCTCATGCGAGCTGCTCCAACAGGTCGAGGTACTGCTGCGAGACCGTCCCCCAGTCGTGCTGCTCCGCGGTCTTGCGCGCCGCGTGCCGTGCCGCCGCCAGCGCGTCGTCGTCCAGCGCGGCGACGGCGCGCAGCCCGGTCCGCACACCGGCGACGGTGCGTTCGACGAGCCAGCCGTTGCGCCCGTCGTCGACGACGTCGGGGGCGTAGCCCACCGGCGTCGCCACCACCGGGACGCCGCACGCCAGGGCTTCCAGCACGACCAGCGCGTTCGCCTCGTAGGCGCTGGGCAGCGCCAGGGCGTCGGCCGCCCGAAGCCAGGGCCGCGGGTCGGCGACCGCTCCGGCCAGGTGGACCCGGGACGCGGTGCCCAGCCGGGCGAGGAGCCGACGGACGTCGGCGAGCATGTCCGGCGTGCCGCCGACCACGGTCACGTGCACCGCGGGCAGGTCCGCCGCGGCCCGCAGCAGGAGGTCGAGCCCCTTGCGGTCGAACTCGTGGCCGACGAACACCACGTGGGTGGCCCCCTCGGGGACGTCGGCACGGACACGGGCCTCCGCCCGGTCGGCCTCCGTGGGCGGCGTGAAGCGCTCCACGTCGACCCCGTTGCCGATCACCGCCGTGGGGACGCGCAGCCCTCCGTACCAGCGGCGCAGCGCGTCGCGCTCGCTGCTGGTCAGGCTGACCACGGCCCGGTGCGTGCCGGTGCGGTAGCGGATCGCGTCGCGCACCGTGGTCAGGACGTGCAGCGGGTTGCGCAGCATGCGCCGGACGAACGCCCCCCGTGCGTGCATGGCCGCCGCGACGATGCCGTGGTTGACGTAGACGTCGCCGGCGAGCACGTCGTTGTGGCAGACGCTGAGCGTCCCGGGCTCGCGGGCGAGCAGACGGCGCGCGCGGACCGTCCCCACGGTGCTGAACCACACCACGCGCGCTGCCAGCGCCAACCTGCCGCGGACACCCGACCCCGGTGCCGGGAGCCAGGAACCGCCCGCGTCCTCGAGCGTGAACCGCGCGGTCCGCACGCCGCGCCGCTGCCACTCCTGCTCGAGGTGGTGGGCGACGGCGCCGACCCCGGTGCCCGGGCCGATGGTGGGAGCGATCTGCAGGATCCTCATGGTCGCCCGGTCCCCGCCTCGTCCAGCGACCCGAGCGGCACGCTCGGTTCTCGCCGGTGGCTCCCGGACCCGACCGTGTCCCGTGACCGGGCGTAGGCCTCGGCCCCGACGCAGACGCCGGCGATCGCCATCGGCACGGACACGACCACCGCCGTCCAGAACAGGTCGAACTGGCCCTGCACCAGCTTGGCCAGCACGACCGCGACGGCGAGCGTGCCGAAGCGACGGTCCGCGCGCCACAGCACGATGAGCGTGCCGCCGAACAGCACGACGAACCCGGCCAGGCCGACCACGCCGGTGGTCGAGAGCACCTCCAGCTCGGCGTTCGGCGGCTGGAAGGAGTACTCCGTGCGGCCGGACGACCACCAGCGCAGCCCGACGCCGAACCACGGGCTCGTCCGCCACACCTCGAGGCTCTGCTCGAACCAGGTGAGCCGCTGGTTGGCCGAGTTGAACTCGTTGTCCGCGGAGAGCTGTTCGGCGACCGCGAGGAACACGGCCCACACCGCGGGGATCGCGGCCAGGAGGATGAGCTTGGAGCGCTTGCGGTCGGGGTCGCCGCGCAGCGTGACGAGGATGACCCCGACGGCCAGGGCGACGAGGGCCTGCCGTGCCTGGGAGGCGACGGTCCCGGCCGCGCACGCCCAGAACGCCGCCCAGGCGAACCAGCGCGGCCACCCGACCCACGAGGGTCGGGCCCAGGCGACCAGCGCGGCGAAGCACAGCACGCAGCCGACGAGGTTCTTGTGCATCGCCCAGGGCCAGTCGAGGTAGACCGGGCCCGTGTAGCCGGCGGCGAGCTGCTGGAGCGCCGTCATCAGGGTCAGGACGGCGATCACCAGGCAGGCGCCCAGGAACAGCGTCAGGCCGACGCGGGCTCGGCCCGCCCGCCCGACCGACCACCCGACGACGAGCGCGCCGGCCGTGGAGAGCCAGGCGTGGAACCACTCGACGGTGTTCTCCAGGTACGGGTTGGCGAGGACCGTGAAGAGCGTGGCCATCTGGTAGACGACGGTGAGCCACAGCAGCGAGCGCATCGTGGGGGAGAAGGGCCGCGGTGCCAGGAGGACCGCCGCGCAGAGCGCGCCGAAGAGCGCGACGTCGCTGACCGACAGGTCGAGGCCGCCGGCCCCGACCCGCAGGATGATCACGAGGGCGGGCATCGCGAGGACCGGCAGCGCGACGGGGTCGTAGAAGGTGAGGCCGACGACGAGCACCAGCAACGCCAGGCCGAGCGCGACCTCGGTGTGCTCCGGGAGCAGGAAGCCGATGACCGCGAGGCCGGCGGCGACCGCGGTCAGACCCAGCACCCGGCCCGCGACGATCACGGGCCGGCCGTCCGCAGTCGGCGCTCGGCGGCCGCCGGCCCGCCCACGTAGAGCCGGAGGCGTCGCCGGGCGGTCTCGTGCCGGTCGCCTCGCGTCACGGCCGTGCGCACCGCGGCGCCGAGGACGGACCCGGCGCGGGCGACCTGCCATCCGGCGGCACCGAAGTGCTTGCGCTGGAAGTGCTCCTGGGAGGCGTAGAAGTGCGTGTCGCGGCGCGTGGCGTCCGCGGAGCTCGCGCCGCCGAGGTGTCGTGCCTCGACGTCGGGGTCGACGACGTGACGCCAGCCGCGGCGGTTCGCGCGGTAGGCCCAGTCGGACTCCTCGGCGTAGAGGAAGAACCGTTCGTCGAACCCTCCGACGTCGTCCAACGCCTCCGCGGCCAGCAGCAGGACCGAACCGACGACGAAGCTGCGCCGGGCGGGGACCCGGCGGAGCCCGCCCAGCCCCAGCGCCTCGACCCAGGCGCCCATCGGCGACGGATAGGGCCAGACGACCCGGGCGGGACGGTCGTCGCCGTCGACCTGCCGGGGCCCGACGCTCGCGATGCCGGGTCCTCGGTGCAGCGTGCGCTGGAGCCGGGCGACGTCGTCGGGCTCCACCACGGCGTCCGGGTTGAGCAGCAGGACGTCGCGGCCGGGGTGCCGACGGTGCGCCAGGGCGTGGTTCACCCCGGCGGCGAACCCCCCGTTGCGACCGGGGTCGAGATAGAGGGCGCCGGCCTGCTCCGCGATCTCCCGGATGCCCGGCAGGGAGGAGTTGTCCACGACGGTCAGGGGGTAGGCGCCGACGAGCGGGTCGAGGGCCTGGCGGACCAGCTCGGTTCCGCCGTAGGCGACGACCACGACCTCCGGCGGATCGACGGCCGGGACCGGCGGGTCGAGCACGCGCTCGTAGAGGTCGAGGTACGCCGCGGCCACCGACGACCAGGAGCACCGCGCGGCCGTCTCGAGGCCTGCGGCGCGCATCCGGTCGGCGAGCCCGGGTTCGTCGACGACCTGGGTCAGGGCGGTCGCCAGGGCGCGCGCGTCGCCGGGCGGGACGAGCAGCCCGGCGTCGCCGACGACGTCCGGCAGCGCCCCCGAGGCGCTCGCGACGACGGGAGTCCCGCACGCCATCGCCTCGACGGCGACGCGGCCGAACTGCTCGACCCAGCCCGGCGTGGTCAGCGACGGCACGGCGAGGACGTCCACGGAGCGGTAGAAGGCGCCGAGGTCCTCGCCCTCGAGCGCCCCGACGAGCCGGGCACGGCCGTGCGCGTGCCCGGCCGTCCGGACGGCCGCGGCCAGCGTGCCCCCGCCGGCCACGACGAGGCGGAGCCGGGGCTCCAGCTCGAGGGCACGCAGGAGCACGGCCACGCCCTTGTGCTCCTCGAGGCGTCCGGCCAGGCCGACCACGATCTCCCCGTCGCCGGGCTGGGGACGTCGACGCCGGTCGCGCGGGTCCGGGTCCTGCGGTTCCACGCCGAGCGGGATCGTCGCGACCGGGCCCCGCAGGCCCTTGTCCCGCAGGATCACGGCGGCCCCGGCGTTGCAGGTGTGGGCCCCGCCGGCGTGCCGGAGCACGGCACGCTCGAGCGCGCCGAACGGCCACGGGTAGCGCTTGGGCAGGTTCTGGGCGCTGTAGACGAGGTAGGGCGGGGCCGGGGAAGGCCGTCCGCGCAGCCGGTCGACGGCGCGCCGCGCCGCCCGGACCGCGAGCACCTCGGCCGTGGCCAGGGCGAACGGCTCTTCGTGGACGTCGAGGAGGTCGTGCGAGCGGCCGAGCACGCGCCAGAGGGCGATCGGGTCGTAGAGGAACAGCGCCGGGTGCGTCCCGACGGTCCGCGCGCCGCGGACGTCCTCGCCCGGACGAGGCCGGAGAGGGACCTGCCGCCCGCCCTCGGACCAGCTGCGCGCGCTCAGCAGGGCGACGTCGACGCCCCGGCGACGCAGCTCGCGCTCGCGGTCACGCCAGGCGTCCACGACGGCGCTGTGGGAGACGCGCACGACCCTCATGAGGCAGATCGTCTCCCGGCGGGGTGGCCGGTGAAACCCCGCCACGGGGTGAATAGCCTGTGCGGCGCAGGACTTCACCCCGCCGTGGGGCGAATTCCACCCCGTCGGCACCTGTGCGGGTCGCGGACTTCTGGTTAACGTCGTGGCGAGGTCCCCTGCGATCGGAGGAGATTGACATGAGGGTTCTCGTCGACGGCGACCGGGGTTACCTCGGAGCCGTGCTCGTCCCGTTCCTGCGGGCCAACGGCCACGAGGTCGTCGGGCTCGACGTCGGCTGGTACGACGGGTGCGACTTCGGCACCCCCGACAGCGACTACGAGCAGCGGACCGGTGACGTGCGCGACGCGCGACCGGAGGATCTCGAGGGCTTCGACGCCGTCGTCCACCTGGCCGCGATCAGCAACGACCCGATCGGGCACCTCGCCCCGGACGCGACCTACTCGGTCAACACCGGTGGCGCGGTGCACATGGCCGAGGTCGCCAAGCAGGCGGGGGTGGAGCGCTTCCTGTTCTCCTCGTCCTGCTCCTTGTACGGCGCCGCCGGCGACGCACCGGTCGACGAGTCCAGCGACTTCCACCCGGTGACCCCCTACGGGGAGTCGAAGGTGCGGGCCGAGCAGGCCATCTCGCCGCTCGCGGACGACTCGTTCAGCCCGACCTACCTGCGCAACGCCACGGCCTACGGCAGCTCGCGCCGGCTGCGGGCCGACATCGTCGTCAACAACCTCACCGGCACCGCGTACACCCGCGGTGAGGTCCGGCTGCAGTCCGACGGGTCGCCCTGGCGGCCCCTCGTGCACGCCGAGGACATCGCCTCCGCCTTCGCGGCCGCTCTCGAGGCTCCGCGCGACGTGATCCACGACCAGGCGTTCAACGTGGGGCGTGACGAGGACGTCGTGCAGATCCGCACGGTCGCCGAGCAGGTCGCCGACGTCACCGGGGCCCCGGTGACGTTCGCCCCCGGTGCCGGGGCCGACGCCCGCAACTACCGCGTCGACTTCACCAAGATCCGCAGCCTGCTCCCGGCCGCGGCGCCCCGCTGGACCGTCCGCGACGGCATCGAGGAGCTGTGGCGCGACATGCAGGAGCGGCACCTCACCGTCGAGCAGTTCGAGCACACCTTCGTGCGGCTCCACCGCATCCAGGAGCTGGCGGACGCCGGGCGGCTCGACCTGGCCCGCCTGCGGATGGAGGTGGCGGCATGACCGCGACGTCGACGTCACCGACGGCGGCCACGGAGCAGGCGCCCGGCCCCGCCTGCCGGCTCTGCGGCGCCCGGCTGGACCGCACCTTCGTGGACCTGGGCATGTCCCCGCCGTGCGAGGCGATCCTGCGTGCCGACCAGGTGGACCAGGGCGAGACCTTCTACCCGCTCAACGTCCGCCTCTGCACGCGGTGCCTGCTCGTGCAGCTGCCCGCCTACGTCCCCGAGACCGAGATCTTCGACGACTACGCCTACTTCTCGTCGTACTCCACGAGCTGGGTCGAGCACGCCCGGCGCTACGTCGACGCGGCCGTCGAGCGCCTCGGTCTCGTCCCGGGCGCGTCGTTCGTGGTCGAGGTCGCCAGCAACGACGGCTACCTGCTGCAGCACGTCATGGAGCGGGGGATCCGGTGCCTCGGCATCGAACCGGCCCGCACGGTCGCCGAGGCGGCGGTCGCCCGCGGCGTCCCCACCCTCGTCGAGTTCCTCGGCGAGGAGACCGGCCGGGCCGTCCGGGGCGAGCACGGGCCCGCCGACCTCGTCGTGGCCAACAACGTGTTCGCGCACGTGCCGGACATCGTCGACTTCGCGAAGGGCCTGCGTGCGCTGGTCGCCGACGACGGACGCGTGACGATCGAGATCCCGCACCTGCTGCGCCTCATCGAGGGCAACGAGTACGACACGATCTACCACGAGCACTTCAGCTACCTGTCGCTGCTCACCACGCAGCGGGTGCTCGCCGCGGCGGGCCTCACCGTCGTCGACGTCGAGGAGCTCGCCTCCCACGGCGGGTCCCTGCGGACGTGGTCCGCGCCCACGGAGACCGTCGAGGCCGGGAGCGCGAGCCCGTCCGACGCCGTCGCCCGGGTGCTCGCCGCCGAGGAGGCGTTCGGGCTGCACACCGTCGAGGGGCACGACGGGTTCGCCGAGCAGGTGGCGACGGTCCGGGACGACTTCGTGTCCTTCCTCCTCGCGGCGCGACGGGAGGGCAAGCGGGTCGTGGCCTACGGGGCCCCGGGCAAGGGGAACACCCTGCTGAACCACTGCGGGGTCCGGGCCGACCTGCTGGAGTTCGCCGTCGACCGGAACCCCTACAAGCACGGGCGGTTCCTCCCCGGGACGCACATCCCGGTGCACGCCCCGGAGGCGCTGGACGAGGCTCGACCCGACTACGTCGTGATCATGCCCTGGAACCTGCGCAAGGAGATCTCGGCGCAGCTCGCGCACGTCGCGCAGTGGGGAGGCCGGCTCGTGGTGGCGCTCCCGCACCTCGAGGTGTTCGAGCCGGGCACATGACCGGCAGCGCCCCCGTCCCCTCCTGGCGGTGCCGGTGGTGCGCCGGCGCCGACGGCACCGTCGTCCTCGACCTGGGCGAGCAGCCCGCGGCCGACGTGTTCCCGCTCGCCGGCGACCCGGCGGCAGACCTGTCGTACCCGCTGCGGATGGTGCTGTGCTCGGCCTGCGGTCTGGCCCAGCTCGAGGACGACCCGACCGAGGCGGACGAGCCGCGCGGTGTGGAGCCCGCGGCACTGGTGGACCAGTCCGAGCAGGCCGCCGCCGACCTCGTCGAGGCCGGGCTGGCGGTCCCCGGTGGCCGGGTCGCCGAGCTCCCGAGCCCGCACGGCGGGTCCTGGCTCCCCGCGCTCGCCGCGCGCGGCCTGGTCGCGGCCGACGACGGCGCGAGCGACGGCGAGGCCGTCGACCTGGTCGTCGACTCCCTGGGCATGATGCACGACGCCGACCAGCGGGCCGCGCTGGAGGGGCGGGCCGCACGCCTCGCCGACGAGGGCGTGCTCGCGCTGCACGTGCACCCGATCGGCACCATCCTGCGCACCGGCGCCTGGAACGCGCTGCGGCACGGGCACTTCGCCTACTACGCGGTGACCTGGCTGGTCGACGCCGCCCGGGCGGTGGGCCTCGTGCCCGTGGGGCTGTGGTGGTACGACCTGTACGGGGGCACCGTGGTGCTCGCCCTCGCCCGCGCGGGCTCCCGGCGCGCGGCGGACGCCGCCGGCACCCCGAGGCTCGGCGCCGTCGACGAGATGCTGGACCAGGAACGGGCCGGCGGTGTGACCGACGGCGTGCAGCTCGGTCGGCTGCAGGAGTCCGTGGTCCGGTCGGCGACCGCGCTGCGGACCTGGTTGGACGCGCACCGCGCCGACGGGGTCGTCGCCTACGGGGCGGCGTCGCGGGCCGTGGCGCTGCTGACCGTGGCCGGTGTGACGGGTGACGACCTGCGCGCCGTCGTCGACGCCTCGCCGGCCAAGCACGGCCGGTCGATGCCCGGCACGGCCGGCGGGAGCTCCCGGCGCCGGGTCCCGATCGTGGCGCCGGCCGCGCTCGCGGAGCTGCGGCCGCCATGGGTGGTCCTGTTCGTGCCGGACCTCCTCGACGAGGTGCGCCGACGGTACCCGGAGGTCGAGGCCTCGGGCGGGCACTGGGTGGTGGCCGAGCCTGCCCCGGCGGTGGTGGATCCGGTGCCGGTCAGGACGCCGTGAGGCGGGCGGCGAGATCCGCCCACGACCCGGCGGCGCGGTCGCGTGCGCTGACCGTCGTGATCTCCGCCGGCCACGGGACGGCCAGATCGGGGTCGAGGTGGTGCACCGCCACGTCCTCGGTCGGGTCGTGCTCGGCGTCGATCCGGTAGCAGACGTCGGCGGTCCCGGTCAGTGTCTGGTGCCCGTGCAACATCCCGCGCGGGACGTAGAGCACGTGGAAGTCGGTGTCGTCGAGGGTGAAGGCTTCCCACCGGCCGAAGGTGGCGGACCCGGGACGGGCGTCGACGACGACGTCGAGGACGGCCCCGTGCGCCACACGGACCAGCTTGGCCTCGCCGTCGCCGACCCGACCGTGCAGGCCGCGGACGACCCCGCGGTACGACCGCGACTGCGAGTCCTGGACGAACGCTGCCGGGTCGATCCCCGCCTCGGCGGCCGTGGCGGCGTCGAACGTGCGGGTGAACACCCCGCGGTCGTCCGCGTGCGGCGTCGGGGCCAGCAGCAGGACGCCCTCGAGCCGGGTGGGCAGCACCTCCATGCACCCACCGTAGGGTCTCGGCCCGGCGATGCTCCGGGGCCGCCGGGTGAAGTCTCGCCGTGACCGGATGAAAAGGCGACCGGGCTCTTCAGCGACCGACCCCGGGCCGAGCAGACTGGTTGTCGTCGACCAGGGAGCGGCCATGACCCAGGAGATGCCCGCAGGCCTCACCTCGTCGCCGGGAGTGCGTTCCTTCGCCGCCTCGGCCGAGGCGCAGGCGAGGTTGCACGAGCTCGTCCCCGGCGGTGCCCACACCTACGCCCGCGGCTCCGACCAGTACCCGGAGCAGATGGCTCCCGTCGTGGTGCGCGGCGCGGGGTCGCACGTCTGGGACGTCGACGGCAACGAGTTCGTCGAGTACGGCATGGGACTGCGTTCCGTGACGCTCGGGCACGGCTACCGGCCGGTCGTGGACGCCGTGTCCACCGCGATCGCCGACGGGGTCAGCTTCTCCCGCCCCACCGTCTGGGAGCTCCGCGCGGCGGAGGCGTTCCTCGACCAGGTGCCCACGGCGGAGATGGTGAAGTTCGCGAAGAACGGTTCGGACGCGACGACCGCGGCGGTGCGTCTCGCCCGCGCCGCGACCGGACGCGACCTGGTGGCGCTCTGCGGCAGCCAGCCGTTCTTCTCGGTCGACGACTGGTTCATGGGCACCACCAGCATGTCGGCCGGGATCCCGCAGGCGGTGCGCGACCTGACGGTCGAGTTCCCCTACGACGACCTCGGTGCGGTCGAGGCGCTCGTCGCCCAGCACCCGGGGCGCATCGCCGCCCTGGTGCTCGAGGCGGAGACGGCCGGGGCGTCGCCGTCGCCGGGGTACCTGCAGGGCCTGCGGACGCTGTGCGACCGCGAGGGGATCGTGCTGGTCTTCGACGAGATGATCACCGGGATGCGGTGGTCGTCGGGCGGCGCCCAGGCGGTCCACGGCGTCACCCCCGACCTGTCCACCTGGGGCAAGGCGCTCGGGAACGGGTTCGCGGTCTCGGCGCTCGCGGGCCGGCGGAACCTCATGGAGCTCGGCGGTCTCGACACCGACGCGGACCGCGTCTTCCTGATGTCCACCACGCACGGTGCCGAGACGGCGGGCCTGGCCGCCTACCTCGCCGTCCACGACGCATACCGACGGACCGACGTCCCCGGCGTGATGGCGGCCCAGGGCGAGAAGCTCCGGGCGGGCGTCGAGGCGGTGGTCGCCGACGCCGGCCTGCAGGACCACGTCACCGTCTCCGGGCACCCCGCCTGTCTCGTGTTCGGCACCCGCGACCCCGAGGGCTCCCCGTCGCAGGCGTACCGGACCCTGTTCCTGCAGGAGCTGCTCGAGCGCGGGATCCTCTGCCAGTCGTTCGTCGTCTCGGCCGCCCACACGGACGCGGACATCGAGGCGACGGTCGACGCGGTCCGCGGCGCGCTCCCGGTCTACGCGGCGGCGCTCGACGCCGGCACGACCGACGGTCTGCTGCGCGGGCGACCCGTCGCGCCGGCGCTGCGCGCCCGGGCGGCACCACGACGTCTCCGTTCCCACCGACACACCGAGAGGATCGGCTCATGAAGGTCGTGCTGTTCTGCGGAGGGCTGGGGATGCGCATGCGGTCCGGCCCGGACTCGCTGCCGAAGCCCATGATGCCCATCGGCTCGCGCCCGGTCCTGTGGCACATCATGAAGTACTACGCGCACTTCGGGCACACGGAGTTCGTCCTCGCGCTGGGCTACGGGGCGAACGCCGTCAAGGACTACTTCCTCAACTACCAGGAGACCCACTCCAACGACTTCGTCCTGACCAAGGGGGGCCAGGAGATCGAGCTGCTCGGCAGCGACATCAGCGAGTGGACGATCACGTTCGTCGACACCGGGATGGACACGGCGATCGGCGAGCGGCTGCGTCGGGTGCGGCGCTAC
Source organism: Isoptericola haloaureus (assembly GCF_036689775.1). Lineage (NCBI taxonomy): Bacteria > Bacillati > Actinomycetota > Actinomycetes > Micrococcales > Promicromonosporaceae > Isoptericola > Isoptericola haloaureus. The sequence continues at coordinate 184,198 of NZ_JBAGLP010000110.1, forward strand.
CTCGACGACGACGAGGTGTTCCTGGCGAACTACGGCGACGTGCTCACCGACGCGCCGATGGACCGGATCGTCGACGACTTCCTGCGGACCGACGCGGTCGGTTCGCTCATGGCGGTCGCACCCCAGGACTCCTTCCACGTGGTGCGCTACGAGCCGGACGGCACGATGCGTGACCTGGAGCCCGTCGCGGGCATGAGCATGTGCATCAACGGCGGCTACTTCGTGCTGCGCCAGGGCATCTTCGACTACCTGAACGAGGGCGAGGACCTGGTCATGGACGCCTGCGTCCGGGCCGCGCGCGACGGCCGGTTCCGCGTGCACCCGCACGAGGGGTTCTGGGCGCCGATGGACACGCTCAAGGAGAGGTCCGCCCTGGACGAGATGAACCGGGTGGGCAACCGTCCGTGGGCGGTCTGGGACGCCGTGCGGCAGCACCAGGCACGCCGCGTGCCCGAGGTCGAGGTCGGCGAGGTCATCGGGCGGATCGGTGCGAACGTCTGACCGGCGCGATCCTCGGATCGCCGTGTTCGGCCTGTTCGGCATCGGCAACTTCGGCAACGAGGCCACCCTCACGGCCGTGCTCGAGCGCATCGGTGACCGGGGACGTGTCCTCGTCGTGGCCGAGGGCGCCGAGCGCGTGGCCCGGGAGCGCGGGCTGGCGGCCGTGCAGCTGGTGCCACCGTCCACGGGCTCGACCCGGTCCGTCGCCGGAGCGGTCCGCGTCGCCGCCAACAGGCTCTCGGCGCTGCCTCGGGCCTGGCACGTCCTGCGCGACGTCGACGTGGTCGTCGTGGCGGGTGGCGGGGCCTGGGAACGGCTCGGTGCCGGGCCGTTCGGGACGGCGTTCGAGATCTGGAGCCTCGCTCTGGCCGCGCGGGCGCGGCGTCGCACGTTCGTCCTGCTCGACGTGGGGGTGCAGGAGCAGGACGCGCGACTGACGCGGTTCTTCGTCCGGCAGGTGGCACGGTGGTCGGCGTACCGGTCCGTCCGGGACGAGCTGTCCCGCCGGTCGTTGCTCGCGATGGGGGCCGGTCGGCCGGACGACCCGGTGGTCGCCGACCTCGTGCTGGGGTCCTCGCGGACGTCCGACGTCGCGGACCGGAGGGCCGGGAGCGGCCGCCCCGTCGTCGTCGGCGTCATGAGCTATTTCGCCGAGGACGACGACCCGGACCGACGGGCCGAGGTCCACGAGCGCTACGTCGACCGCTCCGTCCGGCTCGTCGACCTGCTCACGGCGGCAGGGCACCCGGTGGTCCTGGTCGGGGGCGACGAGTGCGACCTGCCGACCGCGCACGAGATCGCGTCCTCCTCGGCCGCGCAGGTCAGCTCCGCGGGCGACGTGGCCGAGCTGACGTCGCTGATGTCCCGGGCCTCGGTCGTGGTCGGGGCCCGCTATCACACGCTCGTCGTCGGCGCGCTGGCGGGCGCCCCCGTGATCGCGCTCGCCTACGGCACGAAGCACGGTGAGCTTCTGCGCGCGCTCGGCAGCGGCGACCTGAGCTTCGACATCGAGACCTTCGAGCCGTCGGTGGTGGCGGCCGCCGTCGACCAGGTCGTGGTCGAGCGGGAGCACCGCCGCCTCGATGCCGACCGGGCGATCACGGCGGCCGCGGCGCGCCTGGACCGGGAGTGGGTGACCGTGGCGCGGCTGTGGGAGACGGACGACCGATCGCCCGCCACGTCGCTGGTCGAGGAGGGCCGATGAGGCTCACCGGCGGGAGCGGTCCGGTCACGGTGGTCTGCCTCGCGGCCCATCCGGACGACGTCGAGATCGGCTGCGGGGCGACCCTCCTCGCCCTGCGCGAGTCGCGAGGGATCAGTGGGGCCGTGCTGACGATGACGGGTGGCGCGGAGCGGCAGGACGAGGCGCGCGACGCGGCCCGGGCCTTCACGGCGGACGCCCTGGAGACGCACTTCGCGGGTCTCCCGGACGGACGCCTGCCGGAGCACTGGGGCGCGGTGAAGACGGCGCTGCACGAGGTGGCGCGCCGGGTCCCTGCCCCGGACCTCGTCTTCGCGCCGCGGCCCGACGACGCGCACCAGGACCATCGCCTCGTCGGTGAGCTGACGACCACCGTCTGGCGCGGCCCGACCGTGCTGCACTACGAGATCCCCAAGTGGGACGGCGACCTCGCACGTCCGAACGTGTACGTCCCGGTCACCGCGGAGCAGGCGCGACGGAAGATCGAGCTGTTGACCAGCTGCTACCCGTCGCAGGTCGACCGTGCCTGGTGGGACGACGAGATGTTCCTCGGGCACCTGAGGATCCGGGGGATCGAGGCGCAGCACCGGTACGCCGAGGCGTTCACCACCTACAAGACGGTGCTCGAGCCGTGACGGCGCGTCCGCCTCGGGTGTCCATCGGCCTCCCGGTCTACAACGGCGAGGAGTATCTGGACGACGCACTGGCCTCGGCGCGCCGTCAGTCGTTCGAGGACATCGAGATCATCGTGTCGGACAACGGCTCGACCGACGGCACCTCGGACCTGTGCCGGCAGGCCGCGGCCGAGGACGACCGCGTCGTCTACCGCCGCTACGACGAGAACCGTGGCGGCGGGTGGAACTACATGAACGTGGCACGGCTGGCCCGCGGCGAGTACTTCACCTGGTTGGCGGCCGACGACGTCAAGCTGCCCGGCTTCACCGGGTCGTGCGTGGAGCTGCTGGACGCCGACGGGCGCGCCGCGTTCGCCTGCTCCCGGGCCCAGGTCATCGACGAGCAGGGTGTCGTGATCGAGACCCTCCACGACGGTGCGATGGGCCTCGACGCGCCGGACGCCGCCGCCCGCGTCCGCAACCTGCTCCGTGCGCAGGCGTCGCACGTCGTCTACGGCCTCATCCGCTCGTCGGTGCTCCGGCAGACCCGGGGGATGATCGCGATGGTCGGCGACGACATCGTGCTGAACACCGAGCTGCTGTGCCGTGGTCCGATGCTGCAGTCCGACGAGTTCCTCTTCCGACCCCGACGGCACGGGGCACAGCTCTCGCAGCAGGGCCACGAACAGGTCAGGTGGCACGCGCCCCGGGCCGCGGTGCGGTTCGCGTTCCCGCAGACCCGGCTCAACGCCGAGCTCTTCCGTGCCGTGGCTCGTGCCCCCCTCCCCGCCGGGGAGAAGGTGCGCGCGTGGAGCGCCGTCGCCTCCTCCTGGGTCGTGCCGCGCTGGCGGGGCATGGCGCGTGACGTCGCCGTGGCGGCCGGGTGGCCCGTGCCCGCCCCCTAGGGGCGGTCCGCCGGGGGCAGCGTCGCCGCGAGCGTGTCCCAGGTCCGTCGCCAGTCGTGCGCGAGCGCGTAGCGCCGCGCCGAGTCCTGAGCGGCGGCCAGGGCGGCGGAGTCGTCGTGCAGCGTGGTCAGTGCGGCGGCGATCTGCGCGGGGTCGTCGGGCTCGACGAGGACGCCGGCATCGCCCGTGGCCTCGGGGATCCCTCCGGTCCGGGACGCGACGACGGCGCATCCCGACGCCAGACCTTCGAGCGCCGTCAGGGCGAACGGCTCCGGCCACACGGACGGGACCACGAGCACGTCCGCCGTGGACATCAGGCGTGCGACCTCGTCCCTCGGCACGAACGGCAGGACACGCGCCCGAGCTCCCAGGGCCGCCGCCTCCCGCCGGATCTCCTTCTCGTAGTCGTCCAGCGGCTGGGTCGCGTCGAACCCGGCGCTCCCGACGATCGTCAGCCGGACGTCGCGGTCGCCCAGCCGACCCATCGCGGCGAGCGCGACGTGCGCGCCCTTCGAGGGGACCATGCGCCCGACGAAGAGCACCTCCAGACGATCTCTGCCGGATCCCTCCGCCGCCGGCGCGAACTGCGTGGTGTCGACACCGTTGCGCACCACGTGGACGCGGTCGTGCAGGTACGACGGCATCCGTTCCCGGGTGACGTCCGCCAGGAACGCGCTCACGCAGACGACGGCCGTGCTCCGGTCCAGGACCTTCGCGACCTCACGTCGGGAGTAGGTCCCGAGCAGGTCGTTGTGCGCGTAGAGCACCGGGGCGTGGACGTCGGGATCCACGAGGGGGATCGCCTGCGGGGCGTTGTGCGCGAGCACGATGCCGGGAGCCCAGTCGCCCTGCTCCGCGAGCGGGGCGGCGAACTCACGTCGTCGGCCGGGCCGCGTCGCCGTGATCCGCGAGCAGACGGCGTCGCCCCAGCGGTCCCGGGGTCGGGGCGGGGAAGCCGAGTACTCGATCACGTCGGCGCTCGGGTAGCGGTCCGGATACGTCCCTCGTGCGACGACGACGCTCGGGCGGGGCGCGCTCGACGGTGCCGCCGAGGCCAGCCCGTGGACGACCGTCGGGATGGCGCTCCCGGTGCGGGGCGAGAAGTGGTCGCCCGGAGTGATCACGTGGATGTGGCGGCGTTGCACGGTAGGTCCCGGTCACGAGGCGTCGTTGGAGCGATCGTACCGACGGGCGGTGTCCGACGGCCCCGGCTCCCGAGGGTGAAGTTGCCGATGCCGAGCCCGGCCGCTGCCGGGGCCGCCGATACTGGCCGTAGTCCGTCGGAGGGGTGAGATGAGTTCGTGGAACGCGCGTCGTCGGCTGATCACGGCGGCCCTCGTGGCCGTCGTCGTCCTGGGAGCGGCCGCGGTCGGTGTCTGGTTGGCCGTTCGTGACGACGCGAACCCGCAGGCTCTCCGGATCGAGGGCGAGGGTCCGGAGGTCGGGTCCGTGCCGGACGACGGCGGTGCGCCGCCGGGGGCACCGGGCGTCGGGACGGCGTGGACGGTGTCCGCGGACGGGCGCTCCTTCCAGGACGAGAGCGGGCGGCCGGTCCTGGTCCGGGGGGACTCTCCGTGGTCGCTCCTGACCGACCTCTCGAGCGAGGAGATCCGCGACTACCTCGCCGCGCGCGAGGAGCAAGGATTCAACGCGCTGCTCGTCTCCCTGCTCGGTGCCACGGGCAACGGCGGGCCGTCGGACTCGGGCGCGACCGTCGACGACGTCTCGCCGTTCCTGGACGGCGACGTCACCCGTCTGAACCCGGAGTACTGGGACCACGTGCACGCCGCGGTGGCCGCGGCGTCCGAGCACGGGGTCACGATGTTCTTGTACCCGGTCGACGGGTGGACGATCGGGACGTCGTTCGTGCCACGCTCGATCGACGAGTGCCGCACCTACGGAGCCGAGGTCGGAGCGCGGCTCGCCGACCTGTCGAACATCGTGTGGGTCACGGGCGGCGACTACTTCCCCGTGACCAACGAGCCGGAGGACGGCAGCGACGTCGACCGCTGCTTCGACGCGGTGCGCGAGGGTCTCGACACGGCGGTCGAGCGGCCGTTCTCCATCCAGCTCGGCTACGACAAGTCCGTCTCGACGGACAACCCCTTCTGGCGGCCTCGCGTCGACTGGAACTTCGTCTACACGTACTTCCCGACCTATCGAGCGGTGCTCGACGCGGTCGAGGCCGCGCCCTCGATCCCGGCGGTCATGGGTGAGGGCAACTACGAGGGTGAGAACAACCAGCCGGAGACCCCGCCGACCACCGACGAGACGATCCGACGCCAGGTCCTCTGGGCGATGACGTCGGGAGCCTGCGGTGCCTTCTTCGGGACCGACGACTGGGAGTTCCTGCCGGGGTGGGAAACTCGTTTGGACTCCTCGGGCGCCCACGCAGCCGCGACCGCCCTCGACGTGGTGGAGGAGTTCGCCTGGTGGCGGCTGTGGCCCGACACCGACGACCCGCTCGTGACCTCCGGCCGCGGGACGCTGCTCACGGACGACGCCCCGACGGACGTGCTGGACAACGACTACGTCACAGCGGCGCTCACGCCGGACGGATCGCAGGCGCTGGTGTACGTGCCGAGCACGCGGACCATCACCGTGGACCGCGCCCGGCTCGCGCCCGACCTCCGTGCCCGCTGGATCGATCCCGCTTCCGGCGTCGAGGCGCCGGCGGGAGACGGGCCCACCTATACGACGCCCGGTCCGAACAGCGACGGAGCGACGGACTGGCTGCTCGCCTTCGACGGAGCGGCTTGATCGTCCTGTGCGTGCAGCCGTGGGGGTGCTCGCCGCCGGGTGAAAACGTCCGTCTCGGGTCGCAGGAAGATCGACGTGCGGCACTCTCGGAAGATGGAGCCTGTCACCGATGCCGAGGTCGGTTACTGGGACGAGTGGAACGCGAGGCACCGACAGCCCGACGGGCTCGATCAGGTTCCCCTGGACCAGGCGCGTGCCGTGCACCGGGCCGTCCGGGGGCTCGACCGCACGGACCTGCGCCTCCTGGACATCGGCTGCGGCACCGGCTGGCTGGTCGACCAGCTCGTCGACTACGGCGAGGCGACCGGGATCGACATCAGCCGGGACGTCATCACCCGAGCGCGGCAGCGGACGCCCGCGGCGACCTTCATCTCCGGGGACATCCTCGTCGAACGACTTCCCGCCCGGTCCTTCGACGTCATCGTGAGTCTCGAGACGCTGCCCCACGTCTCCGACCAGGAGGCGTTCATGCGAGAGCTCGCTCGTCTGATCGTGCCCGGGGGGCTGATCGTCGTCGCGGCGCAGAACGCCGCCGTGCTGGGCAAGCACGGGCGCTTTCCTCCGCAGGACCCTCGAGCGCGTCACGAGCGCCCCACTCCGCAGCGGCTCCGTGAGCTCGCGGGACTGGCCGGCGACGTCGTCGCCGTCCGAACCATCACCCCGCAGGGAGATGCGTCGTGGCGGCGTGTCTTCACGTCCAAGAAGCTGCGGGACCTGCTCGGACCTCTGGGGATCCGGTGGCATCGACACCTCGAACGCCGTGGTTGGGGCCGCACGCTCGTCGCGGAGATCCGCGGCCGGTGACGCCGACGGACCAGGGGACTCTGCCGGGCCCCGACGGGTGAAGTCCTCTCCGACGGGTTCACCCTGCCCCCGGGAGTGCCGGAGACTGGGATCACCTGATCAGAGGGGGGTGCTGTGAGGCGTCATCAGCGAGGACGCGCGCCGACCGCTCCCGGCGAGATGTTCCGGGTGCGTCGTGAGGCGTGACCGGGGCGGGTCGCGGGTCGCGCTCTTCGGCGAGACGGGCATCGGCAACTTCGGCAACGAGGCCTCGCTCGTGGCCGGTCTCCGGTTGCTCGAGGGCACGGGCGCGCGGCCGCTGGCGGTGGCGCAGCGGCCCGAGGACGTCGAGGCCGAGCACGGCATCGAGGCGGTCGACATCCGCCGTCCGGGCCCGATGCGGCACGGGCTCACGAGCCTGACCGGACGCGTGGGCGACGTGCTGCACCTCGGGGGAGTGGTCCGGTCCGTGGACGCGGTGATCGTCCCCGGCACGGGGATCTTCGAGGGGCACGGGGTCCGGCCCCGGGGCATCCCCTTCTCCCTGTTCTGGCTGGCGGTCTGGTGCCGTCTGTGGCGCCGGCCCCTGCTGCTGCTCAGCGTCGGCGTCGACACCCGGGGTTCGCGCGGCGTGCGCTGGTTCTTCGCGAGGGTCCTCTCCTGGGCCGACGTGCTGACCGTCCGCGACGAGGAGTCGGTACGTGCCGTGGCCGCGCTCGGAGTGCGCCGTCACGTGCCGGTCGTCCCGGATCTCGTGCTGGGCCGCGAACCGGTGACGCGACCGGCCGCACCGCGCAGCGCGCGGACGGACCCCGTGGTCGCCGTCGGTGTCATGGACTGGGGCGGGACGGAACGCGACGCCGGACGCGAGGAGTACACCCGGCGCAGCGTCACGCTGGTACGGGCCCTGCTCGAGGCGGGGGTCCGTGTGCGCGTCGTGACCGGCGAGGACCTCGATCTCCGGGTCGCGGCCGAGGTGGTGCGGCGCGTCCGCGCCCTCGACCGGGACGCCGCCGTCGAGCTCTGCGAGGCGCGCACCGTGGAGGACGTCGCCGCGAGCCTCGACGGCTGCCACGTCCTCGTCGCCGCGCGCTACCACAACCTGATCGCCGCGGTCAGCGAGGGCATCCCGGTGGTCGCCACGGGCTACGGCCACAAGCAGGCGTCCCTCGTCGCCGCCTACGGGCCCTCCGACCGCGCGCACGACCGGGACACCTACGACGCCGACGTCATCGTGACCCAGGTCCGCGAGATCCTCGCCGACCACACCGCCGAGTCGGGGCGTGTGCGGGCTGCGGCGGCCCGGGACCGTGCTGCGGTCCTGGCGCAGGACGCGCGCGAACGGGCCGCTCTGGGCCTCCGAGACACCGAGCCGGTGGCGTCGTGAGGAGGCCGGTCCGGGGCGCCGTGCTGACGGTCGTCGTGGTCACCGTCGTGGCGGCGGGGACGCTCGTCGGCTACCAGCTGCTGCAGCCGGCGGCGCCGACGCAGGACGGGTGGTACGAACGCCCGCCGGCGGCCGACGCGCCGGTCCGGTCCGTGACACCGTCCACCGCTCGTCCGGCGGACGACGGCGCACCCCGCTGGGTGAGCGCGATCTCCGACGACGAGCGCTTCTTCGTCGACCAGGACGGCGACCCGATCCTGGTCCGGGGCGACGCCCCCTGGTCGCTGCTCGTGGACCTCCTGCCCGACGAGGCGGAGACCTACCTGACCACTCGTTCGGAGCAGGGGTTCAACGCGCTCGTCGTCTCCCTCCTCGGCAATCCCGCGAACGGCGGGCCGTCGGGCGACGGCTCGACGGTCGACGGGGTCCTGCCGTTCACGGACGGCGACGTCACCCGCTGGAACCCTGTCTACTGGGACCGGGCGCACGCGACGCTCGGGCGCGCCGCCGAGCTCGGCCTCACGGTGCTGCTCTACCCCGTGGACAGCTGGACGATCGCCGAGCCGTTCGGCTCACCGCCGCCCGACGTGTGCCGGGAGTACGGTGCGATGGTCGGTGCCTGGGCGGCCGACCTGCCCAACGTGCTGTGGATGACGGGCGGCGACTACACCCCCGATCCGGCCACGGACGCCTGCTTCGAGGCGGTGCAGGCGGGGATCCGATCCACCGGCGACCAGCGTCCCTTCTCCGCTCAGCTCATCTCGGTCCGGTTCGCGGGCCAGGACGAGCACTGGGGACCGCTCGTGGACTGGGACTTCGTCTACACGTACCAGCCGGTCTACGAGGCGGTGAGCGCGGCGTACGAGACGGCGCCGGTGCGGCCGGCGCTCCTCGCCGAGTCGAACTACGAGGGAGAGAACAACACCGGCGGCGAGCCGACCACGACCGAGACCCTGCGACGCCAGGTGCTGTGGGCGATCACCTCGGGGTCCCCGGGCGACGTCTACGGCAGCGACGACTGGGAGTTCCTGCCCGGCTGGCAGGAACGGTTGCGCTCGCAGGGTGCCGAGCAGGTGGCCCGGGTCCGTGACGTCGTCGCGTCGTTGCCGTGGTGGACGCTGCAGCCGGACCCCGGGCGCCTGCTGACCGGCGGTGCGGACGGGGATGCCGGGGCCACCGACCAGCTCGGGAGCGACCGTGCGACGGCAGCGGTGAGCCCTGACGGTGACCTCGCGCTCGTCTACGTACCGACGGACCGGACGATCACGCTCGACGTGGAGCGGCTGGCAGCGGGTGCCGGGGCCTGGTGGGTCGACCCCACGACGGGCGAACCCGCCCCGGCCACGCCCGCCGGGTCCATGACGACGCCGGGGCCGAACGCCGCCGGCGACGGCGACTGGCTGCTCGTGCTCGGCACCCACGCCGTGGGCTGAGCCTCCGGCCTGCTCAGGTGGGGTCCGGCCGCCGCAGCCGGTTCCGGACCCGTCGTGCCGTCTCGCGCGCCGCGGTCCGCGCGTCGAGCCGCACGGCCCGCGCGAGCATCCGGGACGCCCCGGCGACGTGCCCGCGGCGGAGCCGGTCGATGCCCTGTCCCACCGAGTCCGCGGCGTCGCGCCGGTCCAGCGCCGCGAGGTTGGCCCGCAGGTCGTGCAGCACGGCGGGGTCCCGGTGGTGCTCGGCGCCCCAGAGCTGCATGCCGATCATGCGTCGTGAGGCGTCGTGCAGGTCCGTCGCGAGGACCTTCGTGACGTTCTGCTCGTGGCGTCGGTACAGGGTCAGCACCTCGGGGACCCCGATCATGTGCGAGTACTGGAGCATGCGGAAGGTCAGGTCGGTGTCCTCGGCGTAGTGCAGGGCCGGGTTGAACCCGCCGACCCGGAGGAACTCCGTACGCCGGTACATGATCGAGACGACGTTGGGGAAGGGGTACCGGCCCGCCAGCAGGTCACGACCCGTCTCGTCTCCGGCGACGAAGAGCGGCTCGCCGCGTTCGCCGCGCGAGTCGATGAAGTCCACGGACGAGTAGACCGCCCCGGCCTCCGGGTCGGCGTCGAGTGCGGCGACGAACCGCTCCAGCCTGTCGGGGAGCCAGACGTCGTCGTCGTCGAGGAAGGTCACGAACTCTCCTCGGGACAAGGCCGCGCCGTGGTTGAGCGGGATCGAGACACCGTGGCCCGCCTCGGCGACGACCGCGGCCCCGGGGACGGCGGCGACCGCGTCGCGTACTCCCTCGGGATCGGGCGAGCCGTTGTCCATGACGATCAGGTCCCAGTCCGTGAACGACTGGTCCTTGACGCTCTGCAGCGCTTCGGGGAGGTAGGGGGAGACGCGGTTGGTCGACATGACCACGGTCACGCGGGGAGCGTCCATCAGATCACGTCCGCGAACTCGCGCTCGCGTCGCTGGAACACCAGCAGCCCGCCGGCGAGTGCCACCAGCGACGCCACCACCAGACCGACGACCTGCCAGGCGGGCGGTGCCGCCGTCCCGAGCATCGACCAGCGGAAGCACTCCATCAGCCACGTGAGGGGGTTCACCGCGAACAGCCACGAGAGGTTGGCGGGCACCGCGTCGAGGGAGTACGCCACGGGCGTCGCATACATCATGACCTGGACCAACCAGGGCAGCACGTAGGTGACGTCGCGGTACTTCACCATGATGGCGGACGCCGCCAGGCCCAGTCCGGAGCCGAGCGCGACCGCGCACACCGTCCACAGCGGCAGCCCGAGCAGCGCCCAGCCGGGGTTCACGCCGTACACGACCAGCAGGACGGCGAACATCGCGAGCGAGACGGCGAAGTCGAGCAGCACGGACAGCGCCGTCGACAGGGGGACGACGACGCGAGGGAAGAAGACCTTGGAGACCAGCGCCTGGTTCGCCACCAAGGATGGTGCGGCCCGTGACAGGACGCCGGAGAAGACGGTCCATGCGGTCGTCCCGGCGAAGGCGAAGAGCATGTAGGGCACGCCACCGGTGGGCAGACCGGCGACCCGGCCGAAGACGATCGAGAAGATGCCTGCCGTGACGAGGGGCTGCAGCACCACCCAGGCGACGCCGATCGCGGTCTGCCGGTAGCGCAGCACGACGTCGCGGATGCCGAACCGGTAGAAGATCTCCCGCGCCTCCCACAGCTCGTGCCAGCGTGGCATGTTGAGCCGGCCCGGCGGGGTGATGACGATCCGCGCGCTGGACATCCGGCGCTCACCAGGCCTCGTAGTCGAAGTCAGCGAAGACGGCGCCCAGCTCCACGCCCTCGTCCATCACGAGGTCGGGGTACGGCAGGTGTGGCAGCACCTCGAACGCCGCGGCGCCGCGCCACCCGTCGAGGACACCGTTCTGGCACACGAACGCGTCGATCGTGTAGGTGCCGGGCTTGAGCCACAGGTTCTTGATCCGGAGCTCTCCGCCGCGGCGCTCGGAGGGGTCGAACCACTGGCTCACGAGTCGGGAGTCGCACTGAGCGACGACGGCTCCCTGATGATCGACGACGAGGCACGACACGAAGTACTTGCCCACGACCTCGGGGTTCGCGCCCACGGTGAACGTCACGACCGTGTCGTCGGCCGGTTCGCGGATCTCGGTCGTGTCGACACGTTCGAACCGGATCTCGCCGGTGCCGGGGCGGTGCTTCGCGTCGACCTGGCGAGAACGCCAGTCGTCGAAGCTGTTGCGGTACGCGGCCATGACGTCGTCGACGGAACCGGTCTTGATCAGGTTCCCGCGGTCGAGGAACATCGCCGAGCTGCACAGGGCGGTCACCGTCTGCATCTGATGACTCACGTAGAGCACGGCGCGCCCGTCCTTGGCGACGTCACGCATCTTGTCCAGCGACTTGCGCTGGAACTCGGCGTCGCCCACGGCGAGGACCTCGTCGATGGCCAGGATCTCCGTCTCCAGGTGTGCTGCCACGGCGAAGGCCAGCCGGACGTACATGCCGGACGAGAACCTCTTGACGGGGGTCTCGAGGAACTTCTCGATGCCGGAGAAGCGGACGATGTCGTCGAAGCGGCGCCGGATCTCGCGACGCCCCATGCCCAGCAACGAGCCGTTGAGGTAGATGTTCTCGCGCCCCGTGAGCTCGGGGTGGAATCCTGTGCCCACCTCGAGGAGGCTGCCCACGCGGCCGCCCAGCTCGACGCGTCCTGCCGTCGGCGCGGTGATGCGCGTGAGGATCTTCAGCAGGGTGCTCTTGCCCGCGCCGTTGCGTCCGACGATGCCCACGGCCTCGCCCCAGGGGATGTCGAACGACACGTCGTGGAGGGCCTCGAACGTCTCGAACTCACGCCGGTGGAAGGGGTCCTTGGCCCGCGCGATCATCGCCTCGGAGAGGCGGTCGTGGGAGCGCCCCGAGGTGGCGATCCGGTAGGACTTGCCCAGACCGCGCGCGACGATCGCCGACCCTTCGTGTTGGCCCACACCAGAACCGTAGACAGTGGTGGCGGTCCTCCGGAACGGCGGGATCGGGTGAATAGCGGCCGCGTCGGGGTGAATCCGCTCGGGAGGAGCGCCCGGTCCGGGGCCCGGAGACCTAGCCGGCCGACCAGCGCTGTGCCCGGCGCTCGAGGCGCACCGACGCTCTGCCGTAGGAGCCCCGGAGCCGGGCGAGAGCGACGTCGGTCAGGATCCGACCGGTGCGCAGCCCGGCCCGCAGCCCGTGCTCCCGGCCGTCGCGCACCGGGGCCGGCAGCACCCGTGTCCGCAGGAGACGTCGACGCTGCCGTGCCGGCAGCCACGTGGAGGCGAAGAGCAGGAGGTTGCGCAGGTAGTAGTAGGTGCCGAGGTAGGCGTAGGCACCGGTGAACGACCGGGAGACCCCGTGCCGGATCCGTGCGCGGGGCACGACCAGCAAGGCGGTGCCGCCGGACCGTGCCCGCATGCTCCAGTCCGAGTCCTCGAAGTCGAGGAAGTACCGCTCGTCGAAGGGCCCGACGTCTCGCCAGGTGGCGGCCGACGCCGTCACGCAGCACCCGGCCAGCAGGTCGACGGCGTAGGGATCGCCCTCGTCGCGCGCACCGGCCGCGGCGGCCTCGTGAGGAGTCATGTGCCGGGGGAGCCCGTCGTCCGGGTCCAGTCGTCCGCCCTCGAACCAGGTGCGGCTCGGGTCGTCGCGGTACAGGACGCGCGGGCTGACGGCGACGCCACCGCCCGCCGCGACGCCGACGACCTCGTCGAGCGCGCCGTGGTCGACGAGCGTGTCGTTGTTCAGGACGGTGACGACGTCGTAGCCGTCCTGCAGGCCGGCGGCGACGCCGGCGTTCATCCCGCCGGAGAACCCCAGGTTCGTCCCCGTCTGCAGCGTCTCGACGTGCGGCCACCTGGCCGCGACCTGCTCCAGCACGCCGTCGAACGACCCGTTGTCGATGACGAGCAGGTCGTGAGCGGGAGACCCCCGGACCACCGAGTCGACGCAGGCCAGGGTGTCCTCGGCCCCGTGGAACGACAGGACGACGACCAGGCTGCGCACCGACGACGGCACCTCAGTCGGCCACCTTGTCGAGACGTGGCCACAGCTCGCCGACGAGCGGGTGGAAGTTGCGCAGGAGGCGCCACGTCATGGGGGTGGGCAGCCACACCGCGAGGTAGAACCGGTACCGGTGGATGTCGTTCGCATGTCCCCAGGAGCGGATCTTCGCCAGGATCTCGCGCGGGGTCCGGCCCCACGAGTTGTGCACGAGGCTGCCGACGTCGACCGGGAGGTCCTCGCGGGTCTCGCCCTGTTCCGGGGGCCGCACGGCCTGCAGCGAGGTGTCGCCGGGCACGACGAGTCGCAGGACACTGCCTTCCGGTCGCCGGGTCGAGCGCAACCGCGCCGACGGACGGACCAGCACGGGCCCGGGGTACTCGAGATGCGGGGCGCCGTCGGACTGGACGACCTCGTAGCGGGCGCGACGCGTGCGCCGGAAGACGACCCGCATCGGCAGCTCGACGGCGTCGACCTGACGGGCGTCGGCGCGGTCCATCGCGTGGACGAGCAGGTCCGCGGACGGCAGCAGCTCGTCGCCGTCGACCTGGACGACCCAGTCCGTCCCCGCCAGGGCGTCGACGGCGGCCTGACGCTGTCGGGTCTCGGCGCCGAGCGGGTCGCGGGGATCGACCCAGCTCCCGTGGACGAGGCGCACGATGCCGCGTGCGTCGACGTCCCGGACGATGTCGAGGCACTCCTCCACGGGCAGCCGTCGCCCGGTCCAGCCGCGGGCCCCGTCCGGGACCGGGACGACCAGATCGTCCAGCAGCGGGTAGTAGACCGAGAGGGTGCGCCGGAGCCAGGTGGGGTCGCCCGGCAGGACGTACGCACCGACACGACGTGGGTCCATCGCGGCACGGCCTCCTGACGCGTCGACGGGTGGGATCGCCATCCGGACTCATCATCACCGGTCGGACGGGGTGGACGACAGCAGGTGGGGGCTCCCGGACGGGGTGAAACCTGCACCGAGGCTCGCCCGTGCCGGGACCGGGTGCCTAGCGTGGACAGGAGCGGCACGAGCGCAGGAGGCACCGTGGCACGACGCACCGTGGTGGTCGTGGGGGTCCTGCTGGCGTGCGCCGTCGTGGTGGCACTGGTCCTCGTCCCGGGTGCCGACGACGTGCCGGAGCCGGTGGAGGCGCCGGCGGCGACGGTGGTCACGGGCGACGTGCCGGTGTGCGGCGTGCCGGACCTCGGACAGGTCGTGGACGACGGCGTGGACGCGGCCGCCCTGCCCGGGTTCCGTACGGTCGTGCCCGACGTGCTGCCGCCCGCCGGCACGCTGGTGACGGCCCGCGTCCACGGCGGCACGGGCTTCGTGATGTCCCGCGACGAGGCCACCTACACCGTCGCCCGTTTCGATCTCGACGACGGGAGCCCGCAGGGCGAGACCGTGGTCGAGCTGCCGTGGGAACCCGGCCACGAGATCTTCGGCGTCGGTTCGTTCGAGGTCGACGACGACGGCGCGATCTATCTCGTGGATCCGCTCATGGGCCGCCGCGACCTGCTGAAGATCGCCGCGGACGGCACCGAGCAGTGGCGGGTCGCGCTGCCGTCCGGCGACCAGACGACCGGTGCCGTCACCGACCTGGTCAGCGGCACGACGGCGTGGGACGCCACGGACGGCGGGAGGATCGTCGGCGTGGGTGACGCCGGTGCCGTCGTGCACCGGGTGACCGCGGACGGCGAGGCGCTGGACCCGCTGGACGTCGACGGGTCCGTCCTCGGTGCGCTGGACGACGGCGCCGTGGTCTACCGGGCGGACGGCCCGGGCGGCCGCTCGCTGACGGTCGTCGGGCCCGACGGTGCGGAGCGTGCGCGCCTCGGGGCGCCGCCGTCGTCGGACCGCCTCGTCGGTGTGCCGGGTCTGCCGTGGACGGGGGCGACCGGGGCCGCGTCGGCCCCCGACGGCGGGCTGCTGCTGGCCGAACCGGGTACGGGCCTGCGCTGGTACGGCACCGACGGCGTGCGGCACGGTGTCTGGCCGGCCACCGGCGGCGACGTCGAGCAGCCGTTCGTGCCGTGGGACCGCACTCCCGTGCTGCACGACGACGGCGACTACTTCCTGCTGACGCACGGGCACGACGGCGCCGTCTCGCTCACCGCGATCAGCGACGAGCGGATGGCGTACGGGCTGCGGGACCCGGTCGCGATCACCGCCGGTACCGAGGACCTCGTGGCCACGCTGGGCCTGGGCGCCGGCCTCCTCGTCGACCGGCCCTACGCGGTCTTCGGCGCCGAGGAGACACCGCGCGTGGTGGCGGCGTTCGATCCCGCCTGGGGCGCGCACGCCGACCGGTACCGGCTGCGCTACCAGGTGCGTGGCGACCCGCGCGTGCCGTCCCCCGTCGTCGGGGACGTGCACGTCGTCGACCTGCCGGCCGAGGGCGGCACGGTCGACCTCGACCTCCCGCCCGCGCGTCCCGGGGTGTACGAGGTGGACGCCGCCCTGCTGGGCGCCGACGACGCGCCCGTGTCCGGCACGTGCCTGCGGTACACGGTGACCCCCGAGGGCAGCAGGCTCGACCCCGCGGCGCTCGCCGAGGGAGCGGACTGGGGCGGCGCCGCACCGCTGCGCGGGGTGCAGCTCGCGGACCAGCTCGGGGTCGGGTCCCACCGGGTGCAGCTGGACCTCGGCGCGCTCGTCCCGGACCCGAGCGCGCCTCCCGACCCGACGGCGATCTCCTGGGACGCCCTGCCGGGGGCCGGCCTGCACGCCGAGGACGGTGCGGAGGTGGACCCGTTCGCCGATCTGGCGGCCGCGGTCCGGCTGGCCGAGCGCACCGGGGTCCGCCTCGTCGCCCAGGTCGGTCAGGGCAGCGAGGCGGACCGGGCCGCCGTCGAGGCAGGGACGTGGCAGGGCTGGGTGGAGGCCGTCGTCGCCGGTCTGCACGAGCACGGCGCCGGGATCACCTCCTGGCAGCCGTGGAACGAGCCGAACAACACCGGCTACGACGACGCGGCGCGCTACGAGCGTGAGGTGGGTGCGCCGTTCGCGCGCGCCGTGCGCGCCGCCGACCCGGACGCCGTCGTCGTCGGGGGCAACACGCTCGGGTTCGCCCTGGACTGGTGGCGGGGCCTGGTGGACGCCGGGGGGTGCGCGTCGATGGACGCTGTGGGGATCCACCCGTACACCGGGTACAACCGGTCGTGGGAGGAGGAGGGGTTCTCCCGCGACGGCGCCGAGACGGACGCGCTGCGCGAGATCCTCGCCGACTGCGACGGGCTGGCCTGGTGGGACACGGAGTCCGGGTGGTGGTCGGACGGGGTGGTGAACTTCTGGGCGGCCGCGTGGGACGTGGCCCGCAAGCTGTGGTGGTACGAGGTCGAGGACGTCGCCGAGTGGACCTACTTCTTCAGCGAGGGCGGGTTCGGCGAGAACGGTGTCTCGTGGTCGCTCGTGCAGTACGACGGCTACGTCAAGCCCGCCGGCGCGGCGATGGCCGCCACCGCGCCCCTGCTGGACCGGTACGACGACGCGACGACGGTGGCGACGGGGGTGCCGGGCGTGCACGCGGTGCGGGCGGTGGCCGACGACGGGTCGTCGATCCTGGCGCTGTGGTCCGAGGGGCTGAGCACCTCCGTCGTCGTCGCGCCCGGTGACGACGCGTCCACGGACGACGTCGAGGTCGTGCGCCGGGACGTCTACGGTGCCGAGGCGCCCGTGGACCTCGGGGCCGACGGGACGGAGGTGCCGGTGAACGGCAGCCCGGTGATGCTGCGCGCGCCCGCGGGGCGGGAGCTCGCCGTCCGCGCCCCGGAGGCGTTCGGCCCGGACGTGCTCGCCGGAGCCGCGGTGGTGGCGTCGTCCACCCACCCGGACGCCGGGGACCCGGCCACGATCACGTCGGGCACGTTCGCCGTCCGCGACCCCTGGCGTTCCGGCCGGCTCGCCGACGGGTCGGTGGACCCCGCCCCGTCGGTGACGGTTCGGCTCGACGAACCCGTCGAGGTGGATCGCGTCGCCGTCGCCACCGCCGGGATCCGCTGCTGCACGGCGGGCCTGCGCCACTACACCGTGCAGGTCCGGACGTCGGGCGGGGAGTGGCGCGAGATCGGCACCCGGACCGACCAGCTGTGGGACCGCGCGGCGCTGCTGCGCACCGACCCGGTGGAGATCACCGCCGTGCGGGTGACCGTCCCGTGGACGCGGATCCGCGGCACCCGCGTGCTCGACGTCAACTACACCGGCGTGCTCGGCGGCCCGCCGACGACGTTCATGGGGCTGGCCACCGAGAGCGACTGGCTCGTCGCGGTGAGTGCCGTGCAGGCCTGGTCCGCGCCGTGACCGGCGACCGGGGCGGTCGTCGGGGCGCCGGGTGAACTTCCGTCCCCGGGACGAGTCAGCCGGGGTGAAAAGCCCCGCCGGGCGTTGAGCGGCGGTGACGACGGTCCGAGACTGGGGGTGGCCGGGCGGCGTGAGGAGGAAGCCATGACGACGCGCGCGGTGGCGTTCTACCTGCCCCAGTTCCACCCCGTCCCCGAGAACGACGAATGGTGGGGGCCGGGGTTCACCGAGTGGACGAACGTGGCCCGTGCGCGCCGCCTCTACCCGGGGCACGTGCAGCCCCACCTGCCGGCGGACCTCGGCTTCTACGACCTCCGGGTGCCGGAGACGCGGGACGCGCAGGCCGAGCTCGCCCGCGCCCACGGCGTCGAGGCGTTCGCCTACTGGCACTACTGGTTCGGGAACGGGCGACGGATCCTCGAGCGCCCCTTCGCCGAGGTGCTCGCCTCGGGCCGGCCCGACCTGTCGTTCTGCCTCGCCTGGGCGAACCAGACCTGGAGCGGGATCTGGCACGGCGATGCCGACAGAGTCCTGGTGCGCCAGGACTACCCGGGCGACGAGGACCACGCCGCCCACTTCGAGACGGTCCTGCCGGCGTTCCGCGACCCACGCTACCTGCGGGTCGACGGCCGACCGGTGTTCTACGTCTTCCGTCCCGAGGAGCTGCCCGACGCCGGTCGGTTCGTCGACCTGTGGCAGTCGCTGGCCCGCCGCGCGGGCCTGGAGGGCCTCTACCTCGTCGCGGAGATGAGCGACATCGACGGCCGAGGCGTGCGCTACGACCGCGTCAAGGAGGACGGCTTCGACGCCGGCGTGTACATGCGCATGCCGGCCGGCAGGTCACGGCTCGACATGCTGCGCATGCGTGCCTACCGCAAGGTGGTGGGCGGCCCCGAGATCCACCCGTACTCGACGGCCTGGGACGAGCAGAACCGTACCGGCGACCTCGTCCAGCCGTGCGTGTACCCGAACTGGGACAACACGCCCCGCTCCGGACGGCGCGGCGTCGTGCTGCACGGCGCGACGCCGGCGAGGTTCCGCGAGAACGTGCGCCGGGCCGCCGCCTCCGTGGCGCACCGGCCGCCCGACGAACGGCTGCTGTGGGTCAAGTCCTGGAACGAGTGGGCCGAGGGCAACCACCTCGAGCCGGACCTGCGCCACGGGCACGGCTGGCTGGAGGCGTTGCGCGACGGGCTGCGGGAGGGGGAGGGGGGATGACCTCGACCCCACCGACCGCGGTGGAGACGCGGGACCCCGCGCCGAGCCGGCCGCTGCGCGTCGCGATGATCTCCTACTACCTGCCGAGCACCAGCAAGCAGGGCGTCGGCTACCAGGTGCACGAGCTCGCCACGGAGCTCGTGCGGCGCGGCCACGACGTGGACGTGATCAGCGAGTGCCCGCCCGTCGCCGGAGCGGTCTACGGCCACCGGCACGTCGAGCTGTCCGGTTCCCTGCGCACCTTCCGGTTCGCCGCGGCGGTGCGTCGCCTCGACCTGTCGGGGTACGACGTCGTGCACGCGCACGGGGACGACTACTGGATGTGGCGGCGTCGGACGGACCGGCACGTGCGCACGCTGCACGGCTCCTGCTTCGAGGAGGCCCGCCGGATCCGTGGGCTCAAGGAACGCACCCGCATGGTGCTGCTCGGGATGTCCGAGGTCCTGGCCAGCGTCGTGGCCGACCACACGGTCGTCGTCTCGCCCGGCACGCGGCGCTGGTACCCGTGGGTGCGCGACGTGGTGCCCAACGGCATCGACCTGCACCGCTTCCGCCCGGGGACCGGGGCGGGGGAGCGGACCCCGCACCCCGTCGTGCTGTTCGTCGGAGCCTGGGTCGGTCGGAAGAACGGCGACGAGCTGGCCCGGCAGTTCGTCGCGCAGGTGCGTCCGCGCCACCCCGAGGCGGAGCTGTGGATGGTCTCCCGCGACGTCCCCGAGGACGCCGGCCCGGGCGTCCGGGCGCTCGGCGCGCTGGACGACGCGCAGCTGGCCGATGCCTACCGGCGGGCCTGGGTCTTCTGCCTGCCGTCCGACTACGAAGGGTTCGGCATCCCGTACGTCGAGGCGATGGCGAGCGGCGTGCCGGTGGTCGCCACCCCGAACGTCGGGGCCCGCTACGTCAGCGACGAGGGTCGTGCGGCCCTGCTGACGCCGCTCGACGGTGTCGGTGCGGCACTGGCCGACCTGCTGGGCGACGCGAGCCGGCGGGCCGCGCTCGCCGAGGCCGGCGCGGCGAGGGCGCAGGACTTCTCGCTCGCCCGCACCGTCGACCGGTACGAGGAGCTCTACCGCAGCACGGTGTGACCACCGGCGTTCGGCCCCGCGGACGACGACGGTCACGGGGGTCTGCTGCGGCCACGGGCCGCCGCCGCTCGGGCGACCAGAACCGCCGCGGAGCTGACGGCAGCGACCAGCAGCACCGAACCGACGACGTCGCTCGGTCGATGGGTGTGGGTCACGACCGAACCGAGAGCCGTGGCGAGGAGCACGACGGCGGCGAGCACCAGGGCCGTCCGGGGCACGGGGCGCCGCGGCCACAGCAGCAGCACCGCCACGAGCAGGCTCGCCGACGCGGCGACGTGGCCGCTGGGGAACGTGTTGACGACGGCGTCGCCGTCCAGCGGGGTCCCGCCCGGTGGCCGGGGGAGCCGCTCGCGCAGGAGACGCGCCAGGACCACAGAGACCGCGACGACCGACGACGCCGCCACCACCGGTGCGACGCGGCGATGCACCAGGGCGACGACGGCGAGCACCACCGACGTCGCGGCGAGCACGAGCGGGAACGTCGAGCGCAGGAAGGCCCCGACGGGCTGGAGCCCGGCGAGCTCGCGGACGGTCCAGACCCGCACGTGCTCGTCGGCCGCGCGCCCGTCCGGGGTGTGGACCGAGACCAGGAACAGGGCCGCGAGGACGGCGGCGCTCACCAGGAGGAGCCCGAGCAGCAGGAGCTGCTCGGACCTGGTCCCGCCGGGGAGTGTGGCGCGCGTCGGTGACATCGGTCTCCGTTGGTCGTGGGTCGATCATGCCGCGCGTGCCGGGGCTCGCGAACGATCTGCGGGGGTGAAACGGGCAGGACCGGACGTCGACCGGGGAATTCTTGGGTGCCTTGGCACTGCAGCGCGGAGGGCCTGTGTCGTCGGGCGTAATCTAGGACGGTCAGCCCGCACGCCCCGTCCCGGGGCGAGGTGGGCCCGTCGCCGTGCGCCCGAAGGATCTCCATGAATCTCACCGGCATCGTCCCTGCTCTGCTCGCCGACCCCGGCGCCGCCGCCGCGCTCGAGGCCGTCGGGAGCGGTGGCGAGGTCGACATCGTCGGGCCGAAGGGTGTCCGGGCCCCGCTGCTCGCCGCGGCGGCCGAGCAGCGCCCCCTGGTCGTGGTCACCGCGACCGGCCGCGACGCGGACGAGACGGCAGCGGCGCTGCGTGCCTACCTGCCGGACGAGCGGTCCGACGCCGTCGCGGTGCTGCCCGCCTGGGAGACGCTGCCGCACGAGCGGCTCTCGCCCCGTGCCGACACCGTGGCCCGGCGCCTCGCCGTGTTCCGTCGGCTCGCGCACCCGGACGAGACCGGGCCGACCGGTCCGGTCGACGTGCTGGTGATGCCGGTCCGTGCGCTGCTGCAGCCCGTCGTGGAGGGGCTCGGCGAGCTGGTGCCCGTCGAGCTGCACACGGGGCAGGAGGCGGACCTCACCGCGGTGGGCGACGCCCTGGTCGCCGCCGCCTACACCCGTGTCGACATGGTGGAGCGCCGGGGCGAGTTCGCTGTGCGCGGCGGCATCCTCGACGTCTTCCCGCCGACGGAGGACCACCCGCTGCGCATCGAGTTCTGGGGCGACGAGATCAGCGAGATCCGGTGGTTCGCCGTGGCCGACCAGCGCTCCCTGGAGATCGCCGAGCACGGGCTCTGGGCGCCGCCGTGCCGGGAGATCCTGCTCTCCGACGCCGTGCGGGAGCGCGCGGCCGGGCTCGTCGAGCAGCTCCCCGGCGCCACGGACATGCTGGACAAGCTCGCCGCCGGCGTGGCCGTCGAGGGCATGGAGTCCCTCGCCCCGGTGCTCGTCGACCGGATGGTGCCGGTGCTCGACCTGGTCCGTGACGACGCGCTGCTGGTCCTCGACGAGCCCGAGCGGGTCCGGCGTCGTGCCCACGACCTGGTGGCCACGACCGAGGAGTTCCTCGCCGCGGCGTGGACCGGGGCCGTGGCGGGTGCCGACGCCCCGATCGACCTGTCCGCCGCGTCGTTCGCCACCTTCGCCGAGACCCGCGAGGTCGCCGCGCGGCGCGGGCTCGGCTGGTGGACGCTGTCGGCGTTCTCCCTCGACGCGGCCGAGGTGTCCGACGACGAGGTCCCGGCGGTCACCACGGACGACGGCGGCACCACGGTGACGATCGCGGCCCGCGACGTCGAGTCCTACCGCGGCGACGTCGCCCGGGCGCTCGACGACGTCCAGGGCCTGCAGAAGGCCGGGTGGCGCCTCGTGCTCACCACCGAGGGCCCCGGCCCGGCCAAGCGCATGGTCGAGCAGCTCGGCGCCGCCGACACCGCGGCCCGGCTGTCCACGGACCTGGCGGCCGAGCCCGAGGGCGGCGTCGTGCACGTGGTGCCGGCGCTGGTCGGCAAGGGCTTCGTGGTCCCCGAGCTGCGGCTCGCGGTGTTCAGCGAGGCCGACCTCACCGGTCGGCAGGGTTCCTCGACCCGCGACATGCGCAAGATGCCCTCGCGTCGGCGGAACGTCGTCGATCCCCTGCAGCTGCAGGCCGGCGACTTCGTCGTCCACGAGCAGCACGGGGTCGGCCGGTTCGTCGAGATGGTGCAGCGCACGCTCGGTGCCGGGGCGAACCGGGCCACCCGCGAGTACCTCGTCATCGAGTACGCCTCGTCCAAGCGGGGGCACCCGGGCGACCGGCTGTTCGTGCCGATGGACCAGCTCGACCAGGTCACGAAGTACACCGGCGGCGAGTCACCGAGCCTGAACAAGATGGGCGGTGCCGACTGGAAGAACACCAAGGCGCGCGCCCGCAAGCACGTGCGCGAGATCGCCGGCGAGCTCATCCGCCTGTACTCGGCGCGCCAGGCCACCGCGGGGCACGCCTTCGGCCCGGACACGCCGTGGCAGCGCGAGCTGGAGGACGCCTTCGCCTACGTCGAGACGCCGGACCAGCTCGTCACGATCGACGAGGTCAAGGCCGACATGGAGAAGACCGTCCCCATGGACCGGCTGATCTGCGGCGACGTCGGCTACGGCAAGACGGAGATCGCGATCCGCGCGGCGTTCAAGGCGGTGCAGGACGGCAAGCAGGTCGCCGTGCTGGTGCCCACGACGCTGCTCGTCCAGCAGCACTTCGACACCTTCTCCGAGCGGTACGCGGGCTTCCCGGTGAACGTGCGTGCCCTGTC
Organism: Isoptericola haloaureus; assembly: GCF_036689775.1. Classification (NCBI taxonomy): domain Bacteria; kingdom Bacillati; phylum Actinomycetota; class Actinomycetes; order Micrococcales; family Promicromonosporaceae; genus Isoptericola; species Isoptericola haloaureus. Next base: position 207,498 of record NZ_JBAGLP010000110.1, read on the forward strand.
GCGGTTCCAGAGCACCAAGGAGTCCGAGGAGACGGTCCAGGGGCTCAAGGACGGGTCCGTCGACATCGTCATCGGCACCCACCGGCTCCTCACCGGCTCGGTCACCTTCAAGAGCCTGGGCCTGGTGATCGTCGACGAGGAGCAGCGGTTCGGCGTCGAGCACAAGGAGACGCTCAAGCAGCTGCGCACCAACGTCGACGTGCTGGCGATGTCGGCGACGCCGATCCCGCGCACCCTCGAGATGGCCGTCACCGGGATCCGGGAGATGTCCACGCTCGCCACACCCCCGGAGGAGCGCCACCCGGTGCTCACCTACGTCGGGGCGTACGAGGAGCGGCAGATCGCCGCCGCCGTGCGCCGCGAGCTCCTGCGCGAGGGCCAGGTCTTCTACATCCACAACAAGGTCGAGTCGATCGATCGCACCGCGGCCAAGATCCGCGAGCTCGTGCCGGAGGCCCGCGTCGGCGTCGCGCACGGCAAGATGAGCGAGAACCAGCTCGACCAGATCATCCGCGCCTTCTGGGAGCGGGAGGTCGACGTGCTCGTGTGCACGACGATCGTCGAGACCGGTCTGGACATCTCCAACGCCAACACCCTGGTCCTGGAGCGTGCCGACACCTTCGGGCTCTCCCAGCTCCACCAGTTGCGCGGACGGGTCGGCCGCGGTCGCGAGCGCGCCTACGCCTACTTCCTGTACCCGCCGGAGCGGCCCCTGACCGAGACGGCCCACGACCGGCTCGCGACCATGGCGGCGAACACCGACCTCGGGGCCGGCATGCAGATCGCGATGAAGGACCTGGAGATCCGCGGGGCCGGCAACCTGCTCGGCGGCGAGCAGTCCGGGCACATCGCCGGCGTCGGGTTCGACCTGTACGTGCGCATGGTCGGCGAGGCCGTGCGGGCCTTCAAGGGCGAGGGGGACGCCGAGGAGCCGGAGATCACCATCGAGCTGCCCGTGGACGCCCACCTGCCGGAGACGTACATCGCCACCGAGCGCCTGCGCCTCGAGGCGTACAAGAAGATCGCCGCCGCCCAGGACTCGGCGGCCCTGGCCGAGGTGCGGGCCGAGCTGACGGACCGGTACGGGGCGCTGCCCGAGCCGACCGAGTCGCTGTTCTGGGTCGCCGAGTTCCGCAACCACGCCCGTCGCGCCGGGCTCACGGACGTCACCGCCCAGGGCAAGTACATCCGTTTCGCGCCGCTGGACCTCGCCGAGTCGGCCCAGATGAGGCTCAAGCGGCTCTACCCGGGCACCGTCCTCAAGCCCGGCATCCGCGCCGCTCTGGTGCCCTTCCCGACGACGGCGCGCATCGGCGGCAAGCCGCTGCGCGGTGCGGCACTGCTGGACTGGGCCCGCCAGCTGATCGACGCCGTCGTGCTCGGGGAGGTGTCCGCCGCGGCGGCGGCCGGGACCGCGTCACGCTGACGGCTCGGGGTCGTCGCGCACCCGGTCCACCACCCGGGTGAAATCCGCCCGCGCGGTGTCCTGACCGCCCCCGCCGCGTCATGCTCGGCTCGTGGCACTTGCGAGACGACGCTCGGCGGCCGGTCCGGCCCCGTCTCTGCGCCCCGTGGCACGGCTGCTGCTCGATGCGGCCTTCGACCGTCCGGCGCAGCGCTCCGCCGCACTCGACCGTGCGACGGGGAGCGAGATCTGGGAGGCCGGCCGGCTGCACCGGGTCACGCCGGCGATCGCCCGTGCCGTGCGCGGCTGGGACGAGCTGCCCGACGGATGGGCTCCGGCGCTCCGGTCGGCACGGGAGCGGCAGCTGCTCCGGCACCTCCAGGCCCTGGAGGACCTGAAGGGCATCGGCGCGGCCCTGGACCGGGCGGGCATCGCGTGGGCCGCGGTCAAGGGGGCGACCCTCGCCTCGGTCGTCTGGCCGCACGCCGACATGCGCGAGTACTTCGACCTCGACCTCCTCGTCCAGCCGGCGGCGTTCCGCGACGCGGTCCGGATCGTCGAGGACGTCGGTGGTCGGCTGCTCGACCGGAACTGGCCGGCCCTGCGCTCCTCCCGACGCGGCGAGCTGGCCATGGTCGGCCGCCACGGCACGCACGTCGACGTGCACTGGCACCTGGCCGTCGCGCCGTCGGTCCGCCGTGCTTTCCCCCTCGACGTCGACGCGATGCTGGCGCGGCGGCGACGGCGCGAGCTGTCCGGGATCTCCGTCCCGATGCTCGACGCCGAGGACCAGGCGCTGCACGTCGCCGTGCACGCCGCACAGGCGGGGGCGAACCGGCTGATGTGGCTCGCCGACGCCTACTACGTCACGGCCGACGTCGCGTGGGACGAGCTCGCACGGCGCAGCAGAGCGGCGCGCGCATCCGTGCCGGTCGCGCTGGTCCTGGACCGTGCCTACCGTGTCGCCGGGCACGACGGCGTCGGCTGCGAGGAGCTGGCCGGCGTCGCCTCGAACGCCTGGGGACGGCTGGCCCGCTCCCGCGACGCCAGGCACCCGTTCCCGGGGCTGCCCGGCGACGCCCGGCTCGGCGGCGGTGTGTACGCGGCCGCGAGACCGTCCGCCGCCGTGAGCGCGGGCCAGCTGGCCGCCAAGCACGTGCAGGCGCGACTCATCGGATGGCGGCACCGGGCCGGACGGGACGCGGTCCGGCCGCTCCAGGAGGACGTGCCCGATGTCGCGGCCCGCGAGGCCTACTTCGCCACGGCCGTGAGCGGAGGCCGACGATGAGCAGGACCGGACCGACCCGGTCGAAGCGCCCGGGGCGCCGTGTCACCGAGCTCGTGCGCCGCTCGACCCGGCTCGTCTGGTCCTGCAGCCCGCGGCTGTTCGTCGCCATGGTGGGCCTGCAGATCCTGGCCGCCGCCGCACTCGGCCTGCAGGTCCTCGTCGTGGCGCAGGTGCTGGAGCGCATCCTCGATCTCCCCGACGCCGGTGTGACCACGGCGCTGGTGTGGTCCGTCGTGGCGCTCGCGGTCCTCATGGCGCTGGGCTCCGTCGTCGGGGTGGCGCAGGGCAGCGTGCGACGACTGCTCGGCGAGCTCGTCGCCCGGTCGATGAACGAACGCGTGCAGGACGTGGCGACCACGGTGCCGCTGCGAAACTTCGAGTCGCCGGAGTTCTTCGAGACTCTCCAACGGGTCCGGCAGAGCGCCGCGACCCGACCCTTCCAGGTCACCCAGGGTCTCTTCACCGTCATCGGGACGCTCGTGTCGTCGATCGGTGTCGGCGCCGCGCTCGTCGCGCTGTACCCGTGGTTGCTGCCGCTGCTCGCGGTCGGAGCCGTGCCGGTGCTCCTGACCAGCCGGCGCGAGAGCGCGCTGGAGTTCCGCTTCACGGTGGCGCAGACCACCAACCAGCGCGAACGCATGTACGTCAACTTCGTGCAGACGAACCGCGACGAGGCCAAGGAGATCCGCGCGTTCCAGGTGTCCACCTGGCTGCGCGACCGGTACCGCACCCTGTACGACACCTACCTCGAGGCGCTGCGCAAGCACCTCCTGCGCCGCCTGCGGCTGTCGACCCTCGGCCAGGTGCTCTCGGGCGTCGTGCTCGCCGGGACGCTGCTCGTGCTGGTGGTCCTCATTGCGAACGGGGAGGTCGGGATCGCGGACGCCGGTGCGGCGATCGTCGGCATCCGGGTCCTGCAGGGGCAGTTCCAGGGACTGGTCGGCGGTGTCCAGCAGGTCCACGAGTCCGGCCTCTACCTCGACGACCTGCAGTCGTTCCTCCGCCACCACGCGCGGCAGGAGGCGACCGCGCCGGACCGGCGCGACAGTGCCCCCCCGTTCGCCGGGGCGCGCATCCAGGACGTGTCCTTCCGATATCCGGGGGCGACGACGGACGCGCTGACGGACGTGTCGATCGCGGTCGGTCCCGGTGAGGTCGTCGCCGTCGTGGGGGAGAACGGCTCCGGCAAGACCACGGCGGCGAAGGTCCTCGCCGGCCTCTACGACCCGGACACCGGTCACGCGATGTGGGGGGACCGACCGTACGGCACGCTGGTCGACGCCGACCTGCGGAGCCGGATCGCCGTGATCTTCCAGGACTTCGTCCGGTACGCCTTCTCCGCATCCGAGAACATCGCGCTCGACGACGCCGGCGCGGACGCCCGCCGCGACGAGCTCGGGCGGGACGACGTCCGTGCCGCGGCTCGTGCCGCCGGGGTGGACGGCGCGCTGGCACGCCTGCCGCACGGGTACGCGACGCGCCTGTCGCGGATGTTCGACGACAGCGCCGACCTCTCGGGCGGGCAGTGGCAGCGGCTCGCCATCGCCCGGGCGTTCTACCGGGACGCCGACCTGGTGATCCTCGACGAGCCGTCGGCGGCCCTGGACCCGCGGGCCGAGCACGACCTCTTCTCCTCGCTCCGCCGGACCTTGCACGGTCGGTCCGCGCTGTTCGTCTCGCACCGGTTCGCGACCGTGCGAGGGGCCGACCGGATCTACGTCATGTCCTCCGGCCGGGTCGTCGAGTCCGGCACCCACGAGCAGCTCATGGCCCACCGCGGGCTCTACGCCGAGCTGTTCGATCTTCAGGCGGGCGCGTACTTCCCCGACGGCTGGTCCAGCTCGACCCCGTGAGGACCGAGGGCCGCGACCAGCTCGGCACCCAGGCCGTCGCGGAACGGCGGGCCCCACGGCACGCGAGCGGTGACGACGGGGACGCGGGCCACGAGAGCGGACACCCGGGCGAGCTGCCGTGCGGCGACGCCGGTGTCCTGCCAGCCCAGGAGACGGGGGTAGCTGAGCACGAGGAGCGCTGCGGCCGCGCCGCGCACCGGGACGACCTCCAGCTCGTCCCGGTCGCGCTCGGGCAGCGGGACGACGAGAGCACGGACCGGCACGGCGTCGCTCGCGGCACGCCCGGGGGCGAGGAGGTCTCGGTCGTCGGCACTGCGCCCTCGTCCGGGCGAGCCGGTGCCGAACCGCCCTGCCAACGTCTCGGCGCCCTTGCGGAGCCGGAGCTGGGTGGCGCCGAGCCGGGCGACGTGGTCGTCTCCCGCCGGGTCGATCCGGAGCACGTCGTCGGTGACGAGGGCGCCCCCCTCGGCGCAGAGCAAGGCCGCCATCGTGCTCTTGCCCATGCCGGACCGCCCCACGAAGCCGACGACACCGTCGCCGACCTGGACGGCGCTGGCGTGCAGGACGGCGTGGCCGCGCAGGTAGAGCTGGAAGGCCAGGAGGGCGCCGGAGGCGAGCACGTGCGCGACGCCGGGATCCGCGCCGTCGGTCACGTGCAGGACCACGTCCTCCAGGTCGTGGCCGAGCACGAACTCGCAGGTTCCGTAGAACCGCAGGTGGTAGCCGTCGCCGGTGCGCGTCGCGGTGTACCAGGGCCGGTCGGGACTCGCGTGGTGCAGCAGGACGTGACCGGGCGGGGCGTCCGTCGTCGCGGGGACGTCCGCGCCACGACGGACGCGGACGGTCCCGTCGGTCGTGAGGCGGCCGGACCGCGTCGGCATCGGGACCTCGCTGTCCACGGCGAGCCCGTACAGGGCGGCGGACGAGGTCATGCGGCGTTCCCGCTCGGTCGGCCGAGCTCGAGGTACCGGTCGGCGAGGCCCTCCGGGTCGAGGTCGGCCCCGTCGACCCGCAACCAGGCGTGCGCAGCGATCCGGTCGCCCACGCGGCGTACTCCCAGCACGATCTCGGGGTCGCGGGCGCGCAGCGTGCGGCCCAGGACCAGCGCCGAGCGCAGGCAGGTGCCGTTCACCGCGCGCAGCCGCAGGACGCGGCGTGCGACACGCAGCGCCCGCAGCTCGCGACCGGTGAGCCGGCTGGTGTCGAGCGTGGTCCGGGCCGCGGTGCTCGACGGTCCGCTCAGCCGGACACCCAGGACGACGCAGGTGCGACGGAGGCCGAGCGTCCGCAGCCCGGTCTCGGCGACGACGTAGACGGCGGCCGACCGTGCCGCGAGCACGATGCCGCTGACGGTGCGTCGGAGGTTCATGCCGCCTCCTCGGCCGGGAGGCACGCCTGGCCGGCGAGCCACGCCGACTGGAGCAGCAGGCTCGTCGGCCCCGGGACCCGGGCGCTCAGCCAGGCGCGCCGCAGCGCGTCGGCGTCGACGAGGTCGTGCGGGACGCCGCTCCCGTCCCACCTCCGGGCGAACTCCCGGGTCGCCTCGCCGAGGAAGGCGTGGGTGAACGTGGCCTTCGACGTCCGGGCGAGCAGGGCGTCGGGCAGGGCGCCGGCAAAGACGGCTCGCATCCCCTCCGTGCGGGAGGAGAAGCCCGTCGGGTGGTGCCGCGCGAGGGCGTCGAGGAACTCGGGGTCGAGCAACGGGTGGGACACGGTGGCCTCGTGCTCGGCCGCGAGCGCGGAGTAGTTCCGGCGGAACTCGGTGACGCTCCGTCGCCGCGCGACCCAGCGGAGCGAGGCGCCGAACGCCAAGGGTTCTGCGACGTCGTCCGTGCACACGCGCTCGACCAGGTCGTCGTAGACGGCGGGGCGCAGCCAGGGCAGCGCGACCGTCATCCGCAGGTGCCGACGTCGGCTGCGCGCGGGCGACACGGCAGCCAGTGCGGCGCGGCGCGGGCTGCCGGCGGCCAGGGGATGGCGGGCGGTCCGGCGGACGGGACGCAGACGGCGGTCGCCGAAGACCTCGTCGCCGCCTTCGCCGGTGAGGATCGCGCCGCCGGCGCACCGCTCCAGGAGCGGCTCGTGGGTGTGGAGCGTGGCCGGCCAGAGCAGGCCGTGGCGCCGGAGGCTCGCCTGCGCGACGGGTCCGAGCAGGTCGTGCTCGACGGTGACCGGCAATCGCCACCACTCCTGCAGGCCCAGGTGATCGACGACCGAGCGTTGCCACGCCGACTCGTCGGTCTCCGGGACGCCCGGGTAGACGAACGTCACGGGGATCGGGGCCCTCGTGCCCGCCAGGTGCGCGGCGTGCGTCGCTGCCGCCAGGACCGCGGAGGAGTCGCGGCCGCCCGAGAACGCCACGAAGACCTGGCGGTCGCCGGCCGTGCGCGCGACGACGTGGGCCAGGGCCCCGATCGGGCGCGCCGTGGCCTGTCGGTGAGCAGGCGGGGCGACGAGGCCGGGCAACCAGCCCCACGCGATCTCGTGGGTGGTGGGGCGGTAGGTGTCACGGCTCATGGTGTCGTGCGACGCGTCGGCGGCACCCACGGGGGGACCGCGGGTGCCGCCGACGGATCTCTCGACGCCTCAGGAGAGGCCGCCGTCTTCCTTGTCGCCACGGAACAGGTGGCCGTCGTAGTCGAGGGCGAACTGGCCCTCGAGGGTGAGCCCGGCGACCGTGCCGACCTCGCGGATGCTGGGTGCCTCGTACATGGGTGTGCCTCTCCGTTGTGGTGCGCGACGGTTTCAGTATTCGCACGGGGCCGCCCCGCCCGCATCGAGACCCAGGGGTGAAATCTCCCCGCGACCGGGTGAAGAGCGTCCGGTGGGGATGAAATCTCCGCTCCGCGCGGTGGGCTGCCGGCGCCGATGATTGGATGCCCGAGGACCACCAGGAGGGGGAGAGGCATGCGGCTTCGCACCGACGGCGTCACGTGGCAGGAGATCGACGGGGAGCTCGTCCTGCTCGACCTCGCCTCGTCGACCTACCTGACGACGAACCGTGCCGGCACGCTGCTCGCGCAGGCGCTCGTCGACGGCGCCGACACCGGCGAGCTCGCGACGGCGCTCGTGGAGGAGTTCGACATCGACGAAGAGCGGGCGCGGCACGACGCGGCCGCGTTCGTGGACGAGCTCCGCCGTCGGAGTCTCCTGGTCGAGTAGCCCACCGGCTCGTCGGTCGAGCGGACGCCGTGCGTCCTAGGCTGTCGCCATGCCCACGACGGAGCGGGTCGTCATCCACGTCGTCGCGGACTCCACCGGTGACACCGGTGCCCGCGTCGGTCGTGCCGTGCAGGCGCAGTACCCCGACCTCGACGTCGTGGTGGTGCGCCATCCCCGCCTGCACAGCCAGGAGGGGCTCGACGACGTCGTCGAGCAGCTGCGCGCGGATCCGGACCCTGCCGTCGTCTTCTGCACCGTGGTGGACGAGGTGCTGCACGGGCAGGTGATCGACCGGTGCGCCGAGCTCGAGATCCCGTGCGCCGACCTGCTCACCCCGGCGCTGGACGCCGTCACCGCGCGCACGGGCGCCGAGCCGGCGCGCCTGGTGCAGCCGGTCGGGCTCGCGGCGGACTACTTCGAGCGCATCCACGCGATGGAGTTCGCGATCGCCAACGACGACGGCCACGCCACGCCGGAGGGCCTCGCCGAGGCGCAGATCGTGCTGGTCGGGGCCTCGCGCACCGGCAAGACGCCGCTGTCGATGTACCTCGGCTACCTCGGGTACCGCACCGCGAACATCCCGCTGGTCGCCGGCGTCCCGCCGCCTCCGGAGCTGTTCCGGATCGACCCCTGGAAGGTCGTGGGGCTGACGATCGACCCGGAGCGGCTGGTGACCATCCGTCGTCGGCGGGTGGACCTGATGGGAGCCGGCCGGCAGGACGCCGGGCGCCTGGGCGGGTACGCCGACCTGGCCCGCATCGTCGACGAGCTCGACGACATCACCCAGGTCCAGCGGCGGCTCGGCTGCCCGGTGCTCGACACCACCACGCTGGCCCTCGAGGAGGCGGCCGGACGGATCATCGACCTCGTGACAGCACGGCGCCGCGCCCGTACAGTCCTGTCCGAGCACGTCGACGGGCGGAGCGACCCCCTTCCGCCCGGAGCCGAGACGGAGGCGAGGGAGCCATGACCGCACAGGTACGCACCGACGAGCGATCCACCACGCACGAGGACCACCGTCTCGTGTACGACCTGTCCGAAGGCACCGCGGCGATGAGACCGCTGCTCGGCGGCAAGGGCGCCGGGGTGGCCGAGATGATCCGCATCGGTGTCCCGGTGCCCGACGGTTTCACCGTCACCACCGAGGCCTGCGTCGTCACGATGGAGGCCGGCGGCACCTGGCCCGAGCAGCTGTGGGACGAGATCCTCGCCCACCTGGACGCGCTGGAGCAGCGCACCGGCCGGCGTCTGGGGGCCGCGGAGCGCCCGCTGCTGGTCTCGGTCCGCTCGGGCGCGGTGATGTCGATGCCCGGCATGATGGACACGATCCTCAATCTCGGGATCTCCGACGAGTCCGTCGTCGGGCTGGCCGAGGAGTCCGGCAACCCGCGGTTCGCCTGGGACTGCTACCGGCGCTTCCTGCAGATGTACGGCGAGGTCGTCGAGGGGGTGCCGGGGCACGCCTTCGAGGACGAGATCTCGGCGCTCAAGTCGCGCCGCGGGATCGAGCTGGACACCGACCTGACGGTCTCCGACCTCCAGGAGCTCGTCGAGACCTTCCGCACCGTCGCGCTGCGGCACACCGGGCAGGGCCTGCCCACGGACCCGCGCGAGCAGCTGCGCCGGTCCGTGCAGGCCGTGTTCTCCTCCTGGGACACGCCGCGGGCGCGGGTCTACCGCCGGGCGCACGACATCTCCGACGACCTCGGCACCGCGGTCAACGTCATGCAGATGGTGTTCGGCAACCGCGGGGACGGCTCGGCCACGGGGGTGTGCTTCACCCGCAACCCCTCCACCGGGGCCAAGGAGCTCTACGGGGAGTTCCTCGTGAACGCCCAGGGCGAGGACGTCGTCGCCGGCATCCGCACGCCCCTGCCGCTGGCGGAGATGGAGCACGTGCTCCCGGACGCCTACCGCGAGCTGCTCGACACGATGCACCGGCTCGAGCAGCACTACGGCGACATGCAGGACATCGAGTTCACCGTCGACGACGGGACGCTGTACCTGCTGCAGACCCGCACGGGCAAGCGCACCGCCGCGGCGGCGCTGAAGGTCGCCCGGGACCTCGTGGCCGAGGACGTCATCGACACCGCGACCGCGCTGCGCCGCATCGAGCCGGCCCAGCTCGACCAGCTCCTCCATCCCGGGCTCGACCCCGAGCACGGGCAGGAGCCGCTCACCCGAGGGCTCAACGCCTCGCCCGGCGCCGGCGTCGGCGCCGTCGTGTTCGACGCCGACACCGCGGCCGAGCGGGGCGAGGCCGGCGAGTCCGTGGTGCTCGTCCGCTGGGAGACGACGCCGGACGACATCCACGGGGTCATCGCGGCCCAGGGGGTGCTCACGGCGCACGGGGGCATGACGTCGCACGCCGCCGTCGTCGCGCGCGGCATGGGCAAGCCGTGCGTCGCCGGGGCGGGCGACCTGCAGATCGACGTCGAGGCCCGCACCCTGACCGTCGGGGACACCGTGCTCGCCGAGGGGGACACCGTCACCATCGACGGCACCACGGGCGAGGTGTACGCCGGGGCGCTGACGCTCGTGCCCCCGCAGATCACCGACGACTTCAGCGCCGTGCTCGCCTGGGCCGACGACGCGCGCCGGCTCGGCGTGCGGGCGAACGCCGACACCGGTCCGGACGCCGCCAAGGCCCGGGAGCTGGGTGCCGAGGGGATCGGGCTGTGCCGCACCGAGCACATGTTCATGGCGGCCGAGCGGCTGCCCGTCGTGCAGTCGATGATCCTCGCCGAGACGCCGGAGGACCGTGGCCACGCGCTGGAGCGGCTGCTGCCGATGCAGCAGGCCGACTTCGAGGAGATCTTCACCGCGATGAGCGGGCTGCCGGTCACGATCCGGCTCATCGACCCGCCGCTGCACGAGTTCCTGCCCGACCTCGTCGAGCAGTCCGTGCACGTCCAGCGGCTCGAGGACGCCGGCACCACCGGCCCCGAGCTCGACGACGCCCGCGAGCTGCTGGCGCACGTCAAGCGGCTCAGCGAGATGAACCCCATGCTGGGCACCCGGGGCGTGCGGCTCGCGCTGCTGTACCCGGAGATCGCCCGGATGCAGGTGCGCGCCGTCGCCCGGGCCGCGCTCGCGGTCCGCGAGCGCGGGCTGGACCCGCACGTCGAGATCATGGTGCCGCTGGTCGGGTTCGACGAGGAGCTGCGGCGCATGCGCGAGGTCGTCGAGACGACGTGGGCCGAGGAGGTCCCGGACGGCGGCGTGCCGCACACCGTCGGCACGATGATCGAGCTGCCGCGGGCGGCGCTGGTCGCCGACGCGATCGCCGAGCACGCCGACTTCTTCTCGTTCGGCACCAACGACCTGACCCAGACGACGGTCGGCATCTCGCGCGACGACGCCGAGGGCTCGTTCCTGGGTGCCTACGTCGACGCCGGGATCCTGGCCGCCAACCCGTTCGCGAGCATCGACGCCGACGGCGTCGGGGAGCTGGTCCGGATCGGGGTGCGCAAGGGCCGGTCGACGGAGCCCGGGCTCAAGACGGGCGTGTGCGGCGAGCACGGGGGAGACCCGGCGTCGATCGCGCTGTTCGACGAGATCGGGCTGGACTACGTCTCCTGCTCGCCGTACCGCGTGCCGATCGCGAGGCTCGCCGCCGCGCAGGTCGCCCTCGACCACCCCGCGAGGTAGGCAACTCTCCGGCCAGGTAGGCAACCCAGCCGCCAGGTAGGCAACCCCGCGGCGAGGTAGGCGGTGTTGCCTACCTCGCCACAGAGTTGCCTACCTCGGCCGACCCTGTGCTACCTGGGCGGAACGTTGCCTCCCTCGGCGGTCCCGTGCTCCCCGCGCGGGGCTCGCGGGAGGACCGGTCTCAGCCGGAGGGGCGCTCGCGGTCGGGGCGGTGCCCGGTCCCCAGCTCGCCCGCGATGCGCTGCTCGATCGCCGCGGTGGCGGCGTCGGGCAGGACGAGGATGCCCTCGAGCTCCTTCATGGCCCGGCGGTACGCGGACTGCCGTTCCGACGTCGTGGCCCCGGCGTCGTCGGCGATCGCGAGCAGCTTCTTCGCCCGGTCCACGGCGCGACGCTCCTCGGCCGAGAGGTCCGAGGCGCGTCGGCGCTTCGCCTCGCGCTCGGCGACGTCGAAGGTGAGCTGGTACTCGCGCACCGACTCCCGGTACCGGTCGAGCAGGCGGCGGTCGCGCAGCTCGGCGGGGTCGTCCGGACGCAGGTTCTCGGCGTCCCGGCGCGCGCGGTGGTAGTCGATCGTCACCTGCTCGCGCATGTCGGTCATGACGGGGAACTCGAGGACCTTGACCGCGTCGAGCTCGTAGTCGAGCCAGCGCCGCTCGGTCTCGGTGTGGGCGGCCAGTGTGCGCTCGATCTCGCCGGTCAGGGCCTCCTCGGACTCCGCAGCGGTCTTCTCGGCGCCGTACCGGAGGCGGTACATCTCGATCTTGTCCCGGCGTCGTCGCTCGTCCCAGCGGCGGACGCCGCCGGCCCAGCCGCCGACGATGCCGCTGAGCGGGAACACCAGCCACCAGTAGGAGCCGACGAAGTCCCAGAAGCCGTCCACCGTCCCCACGATAGTGCGGCCGACCGTGCTGTGGACTGACCACATCTCGGAGCATCGGTGACCGTCAGGCGGGCAGGGCGGCGCCGGGCCCGCCGGAGGGCTACTCTGGGGGCGTCAACCCTCCAACGTCGTGGGCGTCGGCTGCCACGGGACGTGACGCGTCCGGGCCTGGCCCCGACCGCCCACGAGCCCTGTCAGAAGGAGCATCCGTGGCAAGCATCGAAGCCGTTGGCGCACGCGAGATCCTGGATTCCCGCGGCAACCCCACCGTGGAGGTCGAGATCGCCCTCGACGACGGCACGTTCGCCCGTGCTGCCGTCCCGTCGGGCGCCTCCACGGGTGCCTTCGAGGCCGTCGAGCGCCGTGACGGCGACAAGGGCCGCTACCTGGGCAAGGGTGTCGAGGGTGCGGTCAACGCCGTCATCGACGACATCGCGCCCGAGCTCGTCGGCTACGACGCCGAGGAGCAGCGCCTCATCGACCAGACCCTCATCGAGCTCGACGGCACCCCCAACAAGGGCAAGCTCGGCGCGAACGCCATCCTCGGCGTCTCGCTGGCCGTGGCCAAGGCGGCCGCCAAGAGCGCCGGCCTGGACCTGTTCCGCTACGTGGGCGGCCCGAACGCGCACGTCCTGCCCGTGCCGATGATGAACATCCTCAACGGCGGGTCCCACGCGGACTCCAACGTGGACATCCAGGAGTTCATGATCGCCCCGATCGGCGCGTCCTCCTTCAAGGAGGCGCTGCGCACGGGTGCCGAGGTCTACCACGCGCTCAAGAGCGTGCTGAAGGCCGAGGGCCTGGCCACCGGCCTGGGCGACGAGGGCGGCTTCGCGCCGAACCTGTCGAGCAACCGTGCCGCGCTGGACCTCATCATCACGGCCATCGAGAAGGCCGGCTACACGCCCGGCGAGGACGTGGCGCTCGCGCTCGACGTCGCCGCGACGGAGTTCTTCTCCGACGGCTCCTACCAGTGGGAGGGCGGCGCCAAGACGCCCGAGGAGATGATCTCCTTCTACGCCGAGCTCGTGCGCGACTACCCGCTGGTCTCCATCGAGGACCCGCTGTCCGAGGACGAGTGGGACTCCTGGTCGGCCCTCGTGGAGCAGGTCGGTGACAAGGTGCAGATCGTCGGCGACGACCTGTTCGTCACCAACCCGGAGCGCCTGACCAAGGGCATCGAGACCAAGGCGGCCAACTCGCTGCTGGTCAAGCTGAACCAGATCGGCTCGCTCACCGAGACCCTCGACGCCGTCACCCTGGCCCAGCGCAACGGCTTCACCACGATGACCTCGCACCGCTCCGGCGAGACCGAGGACACCACCATCGCGGACCTGTCCGTGGCCACCAACGCCGGCCAGATCAAGACCGGCGCCCCGGCCCGCGGCGAGCGCATCAACAAGTACAACCAGCTCCTGCGCATCGAGGAGGTGCTGGACGACGCGGGCCGCTACGCCGGTCGCAGCGCCTTCCCGCGCTTCCAGGGCTGAGTCAGCCCCACCCGTCCCCGGTGCGCCGGGGTCCACGGCCGGTCGTCCTCTCGCGGAGAGGGCGACCGGCCGTCGTCGTCCCGGGGGGCGGGCCGAGCGGGTCGCGCGCGGTGGCCGACGACGGGCCGAGGCCGGGCGCGCCGGGCCGGGCTGAGCCGTCCGGGCCCGTCGGTTCGGCACAATCGGGACGTGTCCTCCCGTCGTCCCGCCACGCCGCGACCCCGCAAGGGTCCCGCGCGCCCGAACGACCGCCCCGGCGCGCGGACGACGTCGCGCACGGGCGGGCGCGGCCGGTCGACCGCCGCGTCCGCTTCGTCGGCGTCGTCGTCGGCCGCGGGAGGCGGTACCCGTCGTCCGGCCGGACCGGCGCGGGAGGAACGCCGTCGCAGCCGCCTCGGCCTCGTCCTGCCCGAGGTGCTCACCGTCCGGCTCATGGTGCTGGCGGTCGTGGTCCTGCTCGCCTTCGTGCTGCTGCTGCCGACGGTGCGTGGAGCGGTGCAGCAGCAGGCGGAGATCGACCGGCTGCAGGCCGAGCTGACGGCGAACCAGGCCGACCGGGACCGGCTGGAGAACGAGCTGGCCCGCTGGGACGACCGCACCTACGTCGTCCAGCAGGCCCGCAGCCGGCTGAACTACGTGCTGCCCGGCGACACCGCCTGGCGGGTGGTGGACGCCGACGAGATCGAGGCCGACGGCGAACCCGCGGCGGGCGAGGAGCCGACGCCGGAGGTCGGACCCGCCACGACCGGCGCGCCCTGGTACCAGTCGATGTGGGAGTCGCTGCAGTCCACGGACCACGCGACGGTCGATCCCGGAGGTGACCCGGACGACGTCGAGAGCTCGGCGCCGGACGGGGGACAATGATCCGGTGAGCTCCGAACCCTCGATCCCGTCCGCCGACGCGACCTCGTCCGGCGACGACCCCACGGTCGCGACCGCCCACGACCTCGAGGTGATGGCCGAACAGCTGGGCCGCACCCCGCGCGGCGTCGTCGGTGTCGCCGCGCGCTGCGTGTGCGGGCGCCCCCTGGTGGCGCGCACCGCTCCGCGGTTGCCGGACGGCACCCCGTTCCCCACGACGTACTACCTGACCCACCCGGGTGCGGTGGCCGCCGCGTCGCGCCTCGAGGCCGACGGCGTGATGAAGGAGATGACCGACCGCCTGGCCGAGGACCCCGAGCTGGCCGCCGCCTACCGTGCCGCGCACGAGCACTACCTCGCGCGGCGGGCCGAGCTGGGCCGGGTCGAGGAGATCGAGGGCATCTCGGCCGGCGGCATGCCGACCCGCGTGAAGTGCCTGCACGTGCTGTTCGCGCACAGCCTCGCCGCCGGTCCCGGGGTGAACCCGCTGGGTGACGAGGCCCTGGCCATGGTCCGCGACCAGTGGCGTCCGGACCGGTGCTCGTGCTGACGGTGCCGGGCGGGCAGATGTCGGCCCGGGGTGAGAGGGTGCCTGCGTGATGAGCAGCACCCGTGTGGCCGCCGTGGACTGCGGCACGAACTCCATCCGCCTCCTCGTGGCCGACGTGGCCGCCGACGGCACCCTGATCGAGCTCGACCGGCGCATGCAGATCGTGCGGCTGGGCCAGGGTGTCGACCGCACCGGCGAGCTGGCGCCCGAGGCGCTGGAACGCACCCTGGCGGCGTCGCGCGAGTACGCGAAGGTCGCCGCGGAGCTGGGGGCGACGCGCACCCGGTTCGTGGCGACGTCGGCCACCCGCGACGCCCGCAACCGCGACGAGTTCGCCGCGGGCGTCCAGGCGGCCCTGGGGGTGGAGCCCGAGGTCGTCACCGGCGACGAGGAGGCCGAGCTGTCCTTCCGCGGGGCGACCAGCGGCGAGGCCGCGACGCACCCCGGCCCGTACCTGGTGGTGGACCTCGGCGGCGGATCCACCGAGCTCGTCCTGGGCACGACGACGCCGGACGCGGCCGTGTCGATGGACGTCGGCTCCGTGCGCCTCACCGAGCGCCACCTGGACGGCGACCCGCCGACCGCGACCGAGATCGCCGCGGCCCGGGCGGACGTCGACGCCGCGCTCGACGCGGCCTCCGCCGTCGTGCCCCTGGCCCGCACCGCCACGCTGGTGGGCCTCGCCGGGTCCGTCACGTCGGTGACCGCGCACGCGCTGGAGCTGCCCAGCTACCGGCGCGAGGCGATCAACGGCACCGTGCTCGAGGTCCCGCGCGTGCTGTCCGCCTGCGAGGACCTGCTGGGCCGGACCCGCGACGAGCGTCTGGCGCTCGGGTTCATGCACCCGGGACGCGCCGACGTCATCGGCGCCGGTGCGCTGATCTGGTCGCAGATCGTGGCGCGGGTGCGCGACGAGGTGGCGGCGGCCGGCGGCGAGCTCACCGAGGTCGTCACCAGCGAGAGCGACATCCTGGACGGCATCGCGCTGTCGCTCGCCTGAGGAATCGATCACATCGTGGGACGCGCGGCAGGTCCGTTCTGCCGTGGATGTGGAGCGATGTCGCCCGGAACGCCTGCTCACGGCGCTGCGCGGCGGTGACGGCGGGCACAGTTCGTGACCGCGCGACACATCCGCGGCCGGGCAGTCGTAGACTGGCGGTCATGCCTCAGAACGTTCTGTCGACGGACAACCCTGCCCAGGATGCGCCCGCGCCCGCCGCACGCCCCCGCAAGGTGCCGCGCATCGTCGTGCTCGGCGGTGGCTCCGTCGGGCTGTACGTGGCGCGCCGGCTGCGCAAGAAGCTCGGCAAGCGCGAGGCGGCGATCGTCGTCGTCGACCCGCGTCCCTACATGACGTACGCGCCGTTCCTGCCGGAGGCCGGTGCCGGCTCGATCGACGCGCGCGACGTGGTCGCCCCGCACCGCATCGCCCTCCAGGGCATCGACGTGCTCCAGGGCAAGGTCGTGAAGATCGCCCACGGCGACAAGAAGGTGACGATCTCGCCGGAGGAGGGCCTGGACTACGAGGTCTCCTACGACCACCTGGTCGTCGGCCTGGGCTCGGTCTCGCGCACGCTGCCCATCCCCGGGCTCGCCGAGAACGCCATCGGCTTCAAGAACGTCGAGGAAGCCATCGCGGTCCGCAACCATGTGCTCAACCGCATGGACGTCGCCTCCTCCACCTGGGACGCCGACCTGCGCAAGCGGATGCTGACCTTCACGTTCGTCGGCGGCGGCTTCGCCGGGATCGAGGCGCTCGCCGAGATCGAGGACATGGCGCGCTACGCGACCCGCAACTACCCGACGATCGAGGAGTCGGACCTGCGGTTCGTCATGATCGAGGGTGCCGGCCGGATCCTGCCGGAGGTCTCCGAGCCCATGGGCGAGTGGGCGCTCGAGGAGATGAAGAAGCGCGGCATCGAGTTCCACCTCAACACGTTCCTGTCCTCCTGCGAGGACCACCACGTCGTGACGTCGACCGGTGTCGAGTTCGACTCCGAGACGATCGTGTGGACCGCCGGGGTCAAGCCGAACCCGGTCATCAAGGACGACTCCGACCTGCCCAGGGACCGCATGGGCCGCGTCACCGTGCTCCCGACGCTGCAGGTCGCCGCGACGACCGACGACGGCACCGAGGGCGAGGTCGTCCCGGACGCCTGGGCCGCCGGTGACTGCGCCGCGGTGCCGGACCTGCTCAACCCCGGGTCGTTCTGCCCCCCGAACGCGCAGCACGCGATCCGCGAGGCCACCCAGCTGGCCGACAACATCATCGCCTCGCTCAAGGGCGAGCCGCTGGTGGAGTACAAGCACAAGAGCGTCGGCGTGGTCGCCTCCCTCGGCCTCTACAAGGGCGTGGCGGAGCTGTTCGGCTTCCTCAAGCTCAAGGGCCCCCTCGCGTGGCTCGCCCACCGCAGCTACCACGTCATGGCGATGCCCACCGGCAACCGGAAGTTCCGCATCCTCATCGGCTGGATGGGCCAGTTCCTCATGGGCCGCGAGATCGTCTCGCTCGGTTCGCTGCACGACCCGCGCGACGAGTTCCGCAAGGCCTCGGTCCCCCCGAAGCCGCAGGGCGACAAGGTCGAGCAGAAGGCCGAGGCCTCCGCGGAGAAGGCCACGCACGGCTGACGCTTCCCGCGACGTCGATCGGGCGGTCCCGACCGGCACACCGCGCACCGTTCGGTATCGTGAGCTGCCGATCGGGGCCCGAGGTGCCGATCGGGGCCGCCCGATCTCGTATCCGGGAACGCCCCCGTAGCCCAACTGGCAGAGGCAGCCGGCTTAAACCCGGTCCAGTCCCGGTTCGAACCCGGGCGGGGGCACGACGCCGCGTGCGGCTCAGGGGTGCCATTCGGGCCGGTAGTGCGGGTGTCCGGCGTAGGGCAGGCTGAGCAGCCGCAGGACCTGGTTCGGCCGCGACGGGAGCTCGAGGTCCTGGTGGACCGCCCCCTCGTCGAGGCAGACCCGGATGATGCGGCGTTTCGCCTCGACCTCCGCCAGCACGCGCGGTGGTGCCCAGTTGACGATGTGCCACACGTTGGCCCTGTTCAGGGCAGCCAGACGCGACTGCGCGACACCGTCCGGGAAGCGGTCGGACCAGAGCTGGAAGTCCACGGCGTTCCCGGCCGGTGACCACCGCGTGGCGTTCGCCTCCGACGCTGCGTCCGCGTCGTCGTCCAGCCGTTCGTGCAGGAAGGCCGCGAGCTCTGCCGGATCGACGGTCATGGTCGTCCCTCCAGACAAGCCCGGGGACGTCTCTGCCCCTCTCCTCCACGCGTATCGTCGATCGTCGGGACTCGCAAGAACGGTCCCGTGCATCAGACGACGACGTCGTGACGGCGTGCCGTGGAACGGGCCGCCTCGACCAGGGCGTCCAGCACGTGCCGGACGGCCCGGCGCCGGGCGCGGTCGGGGCGCATCACCGCCGCGAGGTGTCGCACGGCCGGCACCCCGGTGAGGGGGCGGAGCACGAGCCCGTCGCCGACGGGTGTGGTGAACCGTGGCAGGGCCGCCAGCCGCAGGCTGGACGCGACGAGCGCCTCGACGAGGCGGTTGTCGAGCAGACGCTGGCGCACGTCGAGCCGGACCCCGGTGGCCTGCTCGACGTTCTGCAGCACGGTGTCGAACGGGAACCCGCGGGGGACGCCCACCCAGGCCGCGTCGACGACGTCGGCCGGGCTCACCGTGGACCGGGCGGCGAGCGGGTGGTGCGCGGCCATGGCGACGTCGATGGGTTCGTCGACGACGGGGACGACGACGAGCCCGTCGGAGCCGGGAGGTCGCACGCTGGTCATGCTGTGCGCGACGACGACGTCGTGGTCGGCGGTCATCGCGCCGTACTGCGCCTCGGCCAGGTCGAGGTCGGTCAGACGGAGCTCGACGCCGCTCCCGGCCAGGTCCCGCTCCAGGGCGGGGAAGAGGTAGGAGGCGGCGCTCGGCAGAGCGGCCACGGACACGGTGCCCGCGGGCACGTCGCGGAACGCCTCCCAGCGCGCCTGGACGTCGGCCAGCGCGGTGGCGACCTCCACCGCACCGTCGGCGAGCAGCCGGCCGGCGTCGGTCAGCCGCACCCCCCGCCCGTGGGGTTCGACGAGGGCCGTGCCGAGCTCGCGCTGCGCGGTCCGCAGCTGCTGCGACACCGCCGACGGAGTGCGGTGGGTGGCCGCGGCGACGGCGGAGATGCTGCCGCGGTCCGCCAGCTCGCGCAGCAGGTCGAGGTGCCGGACGTCCATGAAGGCAGCCTAAAACACAGGTGTCGAAGAAGTCGCTTGTGCTTCACTGTCGACGCCGTCGAGCATGGGGCCATGCCGACCCGTCACCGCCTCCTCGCCGCCGTCGTCGCGCTGCTGTGGGGCCTGAACTTCCTGGCCATCGACGCCTCGCTGCAGCACTACCCGCCGATGTTCCTCGTGGCGCTGCGGTTCGCCGTGCTCGCGGTGCCGACCGTCCTGCTCGTGCCGTGGCCCGGGGTGCCGGTGCGCTGGCTGATCGGGTACGGGCTCGGGTTCGGGGTCCTGCAGTTCACGTTCCTGTACTGGGGGATGTCGGCCGGGATGCCGGCCGGGCTCGCCTCGCTCGTCCTGCAGGCCTCCGGTCCGTTCACCGTGGTGCTCGGCGCGACGTTCCTGCGCGAGCGGGTCAGCGGGCGGCAGCTCGTGGGCATCCTCGTCGCCGTGGCGGGACTCGCCGTCGTCGGGTGGCAGCGCGCCGAGCACGCTGCCGTGCTGCCCTTCCTGCTCACCCTGGCCGGCGCCTTCGGCTGGGCGATCGGGAACGTGTGCAACCGGCAGGCCCGGCCGCGCAACCCCCTGCACCTGGCCCTGTGGATGTCGGTCGTCCCGCCCCTGCCCATGCTGGCGGTCTCGCTGGTCGTCGAGGGGCCGGACCGCATCTGGACCTCGCTGGTCTCCTACGACGACCCGGCCGCCGTCGCCGCCGTGGTCGGGCTCGCCTACACGGTGGTGCTCGGCACCGTCGTGGGCTCGGGGCTGTGGACGTGGCTGATGGCGCGGCACCCGGCGGGCGTGGTCGCACCGTTCTCGATGCTGGTGCCGGTCGTCGGCATGACGGCAGCCTGGCTCGTGCTGGGGGAGACGGCGACCCCGGGTGAGCTCGCCGGCGGCGTGCTGGTGGTCGCCGGCGTGCTGCTGGGCAGCCGGCCGCCGCGGCGCGGCCCGACGACGGTGCCGGGCACGGAGAGGTCGCCGGAGCGCACGCTGGGGGTCGCTGCTTCCACGGGTCCGGCTCCGACTAGGTGACCGGACCGCCCCCGGTGCCGGCGTCGTCCTGGACGGTCGGCGCCGGCTCGGGGTCGACGACCGGGAAGGCGTTGAAGTGGATCTGGACGGGTCGGGCGTCCGGGCCGGGCTCCTGGGCCTTGAGCTTGTGGAGCTCGGTGTCGATGACCGACTGCACGGTCTCGATGAGGTCGTGGAGCTGCTGGGGAGTCGCGACGGTGTTCGCCGTTCCGAGCCTGACCGAGTCGGACCAGTCGGCGTAGCGGGACTCCTGCGGGCCGTCCCGCAGCGCGTCCAGCAGTCGCCAGATCTTCGCCTGGCGGGCGCGTTCGAACTCGGCGCTCGCCAGGGACAGTGCCGTGCGGGTGCCGGCGTCGTCGACGTCGTTCTCGGACGGAGCGAGGACGAACCCCCCCGGCGTCGCTTCCCACCAGCGTTCGCGCGCGGTGCCCTTGCCCTCGACCTCGCGGACGAAGTCGTGCTTGGCGAGCTGGCGCAGGTGGTAGCTCGTGGACCCGCTGGACTCGCCGACGAGCTCGGCGAGCCGGCTGGCGGTCAGCGACCCGTGCACCTGGAGCAGGTCGAGGATCGTGACCCGCAGCGGGTGCGACAGCCCCCGCAGCCGTGCCGCGCCCACGGGCGCGGGCTTCCGGGGGGAGCTCGAGGTCGCGGCGGAGGGGTCGGTCATGTCTCGACCGTACTGTCCCGACGCCTCAGCGCAGCCCCAACGGGTTGATCTGCGCGGCGTTGTCGCGGACCTGCTCCGCGGCGAGGTATCGGCGGTGGTCCCGCTCCCGGCGGGCGAGCGCTCCGGCGGCGCGCCGGGCGACGTGGGTGGCCAGGGCGTCGTGCAGGTGCTCCCCGGTCCGGACCAGCGCGTCGGCCAGGTGGTCCATGACGCGGTCGGCGAGGGTGCGGCGGTGGTAGGTGGGGGCGGCGAGCAACATGACGACTCCAAGGGGCGAGGATGTCCGCTGACGTTCCCAACATAGCGTTGCAAAGATCTCTTTGCCAAGAGAGTTTTGGAAGTTGATGCCCGGCAGGCTTTCATCGTACATACGTTCGACCAGGTCGTCCAGAGGATGGCCTTCTTCACCCGATCACGTCGCCCTCACGGGAACTTCGCATGCTGAGGAACCGTTGGGCAGCCGTACGATGAGTCGTCGACCCGTCCTCGCGCTGGAGTTTCCGTGTTCCGTCTTGCCCGCCTGTCCCTGGCGAACCGAGCCGTGGTCGCCCTGGCCACGGTCGCGATCTTCGTCTTCGGCACCCTGAGCCTGACCTCGCTGAAGCAGGAGCTGATCCCGTCGCTCCAGTTCCCGGCCGGCGTGGTCCTGGCGACGTACCCCGGCGCCTCGCCGGAGGTGGTCGAGGAGAACGTCACCGAGCAGATCGAGGCGGCGGTGCAGGGCGTCGACGGCATCGAGTCCGTCAGCTCGAGCGCGTCGACCGGGATCTCGACCACCACGGTCGAGTTCGCCTACGGGACCGACATGGACTCCGCTACGCAGCGGCTCACCACCGTCATGACGCAGATCCAGTCCTCTCTCCCCGAGGACGTCGACCCGCAGGTCATCACCGGGTCCCTCGACGACCTGCCGGTCATCCAGCTCGCCGCGTCCGGTGCGGGCGCCGACCTCGCCGGGCTGGCCGACGAGATCGAGGCCGTCCTCGTGCCGGACCTCGAGGACGTCGACGACGTGCGGTCCGTGACCGTCAGCGGGGCCGTCGACGACCAGGTGCTCATCGAGGTCGACCCGGCCGACCTCGCCGAGCAGGGCCTCGACGTCGCCCAGGTGACCGACGTGCTCGCCGACTACGGCGTCGTCGTCCCGGCCGGCACCGTCACCGAGGATGGCGACACGTACTCCCTGCAGGCCGGGACCCGGATCGGCAGCCTCGAGGAGATCGAGGAGATCCCCCTCGTGCCGAGCGTGACCAGCACCGCCGGGGCCGACGGCGGCACGTCGGGCGTCACGGACGACGCCGCGGCCGCCGCACCGGGAGCCGAGGGCACCGTGCCGCCGTCGGGCACCGACAGCGCCGCCGGGGCGCCCGCCGAGGGCGGGACGGGGACCGACCCCGAGCAGCTCCCGGACGCCAACGCGCCCCCGGCCCCGCCGGAGCCCGTCCTGCTCGGCGACGTCGCGGACGTCTCGGTCGCGGAGTCCGAGGCCACGTCCTTCTCCCGCCTCGACGGCGAGCCGTCGCTGGGCATCGGCATCATCAAGACCCCGCAGGGCAACACCGTCGACGTCTCGCACGCCGTGCAGGAGGTCATCGACGACAACGCCGCCGAGCTCGACGAGGCCGGCATCACCACCGCCGTCGTGTTCGACCAGGCCCCCTTCATCGAGGAGTCCATCGAGGGGCTCGCCACCGAGGGCGGCCTCGGCCTGGTCTTCGCGATCCTCGTCATCCTGGTCTTCCTGCTCTCGCTGCGCGCCACGCTCGTCTCGGCGGTGTCCATCCCGCTGTCGCTGGCCACCGCGTTCCTGGTCATGGACGTGACCGGGTACACCCTGAACATCCTCACGCTGGCCGCTCTGACGATCTCCATCGGCCGCGTGGTCGACGACGCCATCGTCGTCATCGAGAACATCAAGAGACACCTGTCCTACGGCGAGGACAAGAAGGACGCGATCCTCACCGCCACGGGCGAGGTCGCCGGGGCCATCGCCGCCTCGACCATCTGCACCGTCGCCGTGTTCCTGCCGCTGGGCCTCGTGTCCGGCATGACGGGCGAGCTGTTCCGGCCGTTCGCGTTCACCGTCGCCATCGCGATGCTCGCCTCCCTGCTGGTGGCGCTCACCATCGTGCCGGTGCTGGCCTACTGGTTCGTCAAGCCGCCGAAGGGCGCCGAGGAGGCCACCGACGGCGGCCGGGCGATCCGCGAGGCTGCCGAGGCCCAGGAGCGTCGCGGTCTCTGGCAGCGCGCGTACGTGCCCAGCCTCGCCGCGTCCCTGCGGCACCCCTGGGTCTCCCTGCTCGTCGCCGTCGGCATCCTCGCCGGCACTCTGGCGCTCGTGCCGCGCCTGGAGACCAACTTCATCGGCGACTCGGGCCAGGACACCGTCACGGTGACCCAGACCTTCGAGAACACCACCTCGCTGCAGGCGCAGGACGACGCCGCCCGCGCGATGGAGCAGGCCATCGCCGACGTCGACGGCGTCGAGACGGTGCAGACGTCCGTCGGGTCCGGCGACTCGCCCGAGGCCGTGTTCTTCGGGGGCGGGGCCGCGCCCACCGCGAGCTTCTCCGTGACGCTCGACGAGGACGCCGACGGCGTCGCCGCGCAGGACGACGTCCGTGCCGCCGTCGAGGACCTCGCCGGCCAGGGCCCGACCACCGAGGTCAGCGTCTCCACCGGGGACTCCGGGTTCGGGTCCAGCACCATCGACCTGGTGGTCCAGGCGACCGAGCTCGACGACCTCACCGAGGCCGCCGAGACCGTCCAGGATGCCGTGGCCGAGCTGGACGGCGTCGCCGAGGTCACCAACGACCTCTCGACCGCCCAGACGGTCCTGCAGGTGGACGTCGACCGGGAGGCCGCGGCCGACGCCGGGCTCACCGAGACGCAGGTCGCCGGCATCGTGTCCGGGGCGATGAACCCCGAGCAGACCGTCGGGGAGGTGGACCTGGGCGACGGGCCGCTGGAGACCCTGGTGGTTACCGGGGAGGCTCCGGACACCGTCGGTGCCGTCGAGGAGATCGAGATCCCGACCGCCGCGGGCGCGGTGCCGCTCACGGACGTCGCGTCGGTCGAGGAGGTCGAGACGCCGGCCTCGATCAGCCGCGCCGCGGGGCAGCGGTCCGCGACGGTCGCCGTGACCCCCGGCGCCCAGGACCTCGGCACGCTGAGCGCCGAGGTGACCACCACCATCGACGGGCTGGAGCTGCCGGCCGGTGCCTCCGTCTCCGTCGGCGGTGTCGCGGCCGACCAGGAGGAGGCCTTCGCGGACCTCGGTCTGGCGCTCCTGGCCGCGATCGCGCTCGTCTACCTGATCATGGTCGCGACGTTCAAGTCGCTGATCCAGCCGCTGATCCTGCTGGTCTCCGTGCCGCTGTCCGCGACGGGTGCGCTCGTCGCGCTGCTGGTCACCGACACCCCGCTCGGTGTCGCGGCGCTCATCGGTGTGCTGATGCTGGTCGGCATCGTGGTGTCCAACGCCATCGTGCTCATCGACCTCATCAACCAGTACCGACGCCGGGGCCGCGACCTCGACGACGCGGTGCGCGAGGGTGCTCGCAAGCGTCTGCGACCCATCGTCATGACGGCCCTGGCGACGATCTTCGCGCTGACCCCGATGGCGTTCGGGCTCACCGGGGGCGGCGCGTTCATCTCCCAGCCGCTGGCCCTGGTGGTGATCGGCGGGCTCATCTCCTCGACGCTCCTGACGTTGCTCATCGTGCCGGTGCTCTACGTGCTGGTCGAGGGCCGCAAGGACCGCCGGGCCGCGCGTCGTCGGCGCCGGGCGGAGAAGCGGGAGCGCAAGGCCGTCGAGCGCAGGGACCGCGAGGCGACCGCCGCCGCTGCCGGCTGAGCCGGTCGGGTCGGCACTCCGTGGCCGGTTCGGCAGTCCGCACTGCCGAACCGGCCACGGAGTGCCGACGCGATCCTCGGCAGATCGGCGGGAACGTGTCGGACCGGCCGTGCGTTGCATAGGATGAACCGCGACGGCCAGCGACCCGGCCCTGCCCGCGACAACCCGTCGTCGGGCACCCGGCAGCCGCGACCAGGAGGAGTGCATGAGCAACCCCGTCTTCTCGAACAGCGACGTCTTCGGCGAGCCGCGCCGCACCGCGCGCGGCGGCACCGCGACGTCGGCGCGTCCCGCGCAGTACGGCGCGTACGGGGCCCAGGCCGCCGACGCCGCCTCGCTGCAGAACATGTACGAGGCGCCGTCGGCCACCCCGGTCGACACCAAGCGCCTCACCTACACCGACGTCATCATGAAGACCGGCGGGCTGCTCGCGCTGCTCGTCGTCGTCGGCGCGGTGAGCTGGCAGCTGACCGACACGATGCCCTACCTGTGGATCGGCGGCATGATCGTCGGCCTCGTGCTGGGCCTGGTCAACGCCTTCAAGAAGAACCCCAGCCCGGTGCTCATCACGCTGTACACGGTGGCGCAGGGTCTGTTCCTGGGTGGGATCTCCGCCTTCTACGAGTCGGCCTACGACGGCATCGTGGGGCAGGCCGTCCTGCTGACCCTGTGCGTGTTCGCCGCGGCGCTGGGGCTGTACAGCTCCGGCAAGGTCCGCGTCACCCCGAAGTTCACGCGCTTCCTGCTGATCGGCATGGTCGGCTACCTGCTGTTCTCGCTGGTCAACGTCGTCCTGGTGTGGACCGGCGTGCTCGACGGCTGGGGCATGCGCGGCGGCACGCTGGGCATCGTCATCGGCCTGTTCGCCGTGGTCCTGGCGGCCATGTCGCTGATCATGGACTTCGACTTCATCAAGCGCGGCGTGGAGGGCGGCGTGCCGGCCAAGTTCGCCTGGTCGGCGGCCTTCGGCCTCATCGTCACCCTGATCTGGCTCTACCTCGAGCTCCTGCGCCTGCTGGCGATCATGCGCGGCGACTGACCCCCGTATCCGCGAGGTAGGCAACCTCCTCGCGAGGTAGCACAGCGCACCGACGACGGCCGGGCGCCCCGCGCGGGGTGCCCGGCCGTCGTCGTCTCCCGCGAGGTCGGCAATCTTCCGCCCGGGTAGGCAGCTCTCCGTCCAGGTACGCAACCTTCGGCCGACGTAGGCAAGTCCTCGGCGAGGTAGGCAAGTCTTCGCTCAGGTAGGCGAGAACTCCGACTGGACGTTGCCTACCTCGCGGGCACGTTGCCTACCTCGGCAGGGGGTTGCCTACCTCGTCGGAAACTTGCCTACCTCGCCGGAAACTCGCCTACCTCGGCAGGGGGTTGCCTACCTCGGAGGGGACGACGGCGGGGCTCAGGCGCGGCTCGGGGTACGGAACGCCCGGTGGTCGCCCGGGTCGTCCTCGGCGCGGATCACGTGCATGACGGCGTTGATGAGCGCCAGGTGCGTGAAAGCCTGCGGGAAGTTGCCCAGGTGCCGCCCGGTGCGCGGGTCGATCTCCTCGGCGTACAGGTTCAGCGACGACCCGAAGGACAGCAGCCGCTCGCACAGCGTCCGGGCCCGCTCCACCTCTCCGATCTCGCACAGCGCCGAGACGAGCCAGAACGAGCAGATCGTGAACGTGCCCTCCTCGCCGGCCAGCCCGTCGTCGGTCTCCTCGGTGCGGTAGCGCAGCACCAGACCGTCCTCGGTGAGCTCCTCGGCGATGGCGAGCACCGTGGCCCGCACCCGCTCGTCGTCCGGCGGCAGGAACCGCAGCAGCGGCACCAGCAGCAGCGAGGCGTCCAGGGAGTCGTCGCCGTACCGCTGGGTGAACACCCCGCGCTCGTCGACGCCCTTGGAGCAGATGTCGGCGTGGATCTCGTCGGCGAGCTTCTGCCACTGCTCGGCGAAGTCCGGCTCGTCGTACAGCCGCGCCAGCCGGGCGCCCCGGTCGAGCGCCACCCAGCACATGAGCTTGGACGAGGTGAAGTGCTGCGGGTCGCCGCGCACCTCCCAGATCCCGCGGTCGGGCAGGTGCCAGTGCTTGGCGGCCTCCTCGACCTGACGCTTCAGGACAGGCCACAGCGCCTCGGGAAGCTGCTCCCGGTTGCGGGTGTGCAGGTAGACCGAGTCGAGGACCGCGCCCCAGACGTCGTGCTGGCTCTGGTTGTAGGCGGCGTTGCCGACGCGGACCGGCTGGGCACCCTCGTAGCCCGTGAGGTGGCTCAGCTCGGACTCGTGCAGCTCCTCCTCGCCGTCGACGCCGTACATGATCTGCAGCTGCTTGTTGTCCTGGCAGGCGTCCTGGATGAACGCGAAGAAGTCGTTCGCCTCGCGGTCCAGCCCGAGGGTGTACAGGCCCCACAGCGCGAACGTGGAGTCGCGGATCCAGGCGTACCGGTAGTCCCAGTTGCGCTCCCCGCCGGGCGTCTCCGGCAGCGACGTCGTCGCCGCGGCGAGCAGCGCGCCGGACGGGGCGTACGTCAGGCCCTTGAGGGTCAGGGCGGACCGCTGCAGGTAGATGCGCCACGGGTGGTCGGGGAAGAAGCCCTGCGTGATCCAGTCGCGCCAGAACTGCTCGGTGCGCCACATCTTCTCGGCGGCCTCGGCGAAGGAACCGGGAGTCGGCAGCGGGGACCAGGCCATGGCGACGAAGTGGGTGTCGCCCTCCTCCATGCGGGTGCGGGCCTGGGCGCGCCGGCCCTCGAGACCGAAGCGCAGCGAGGAGCTGAGCCGCAGGTCGGGGTTGGCGTCCCCGGTGCGGGCGATCACCGACGAGTACCCCTCGTCGAGGTACTCCCAGTCGGGCTCGTACCGGGCGTAGTCGGACATCGGCGAGCACACGACCTCGAGGTCGACCTTCCCGGAGACGCACTTCACGGTGCGCAGCAGGACGTGCTCGGCGTCGTGGTCCGTCGGCGTGCGCCGGTGCGTCTGCGACCGCTCGTCCAGGTTGTGCCAGGGCCCCATGACCATCGCGTCGCGGACCACGAGCCATCCGGTCGAGGTCTGCCAGGTGGTCTCGAGGATGAGGGTGCCGGGGATGTACCGCCGTGCGACGGGAACGCGGACCCCGTGGGGGCCGATGCGGAAGTGGCCCGCTCCGCGGTCCAGGAGCGAGGAGAAGACGCTCGGGGAGTCCGGACGTGGGACGCACATCCACTCGATCGCGCCGCTCGGGGCGACGAGGGCGTTCGTCTCGCAGTCGGACAGGAACGCGTACTCCGCGATCGCGGGGAACGTGCTGCGTCCGTCCGTGCGCGGTGGTGCCTGTGCATCGAGCGTCATGGACCCAGAGTGCGTTGCGGGCGGGTCCGCGCGCCACTTCCCGCCACGGTGGGGCGAGAAGATTCACACAGTTGTGACGTGGCGTCACCTGGTCCGCGCCCCGTCACCCGGGGTCCGTCCGCGTCCGTGCGGCGCCACGACCTGCGACGGCATCACATCTGGCAGATCCGGCGTGCCGATCTCGCGGCTCGTGTCGATCCCCGGCTGTCCCGTTCGACCTGAGGGTGAGAAGGTCTCACACGGAGGCCCGGACATCACAGGAGATGAGGGACATGACCAAGTACATGCTGATCATGCGGGGTACCGACGAGGGCCAGGCGCAGTACGAGGAGACGGACTTCTCCGAGGTGATCGCCGCCATGGGCCGCTACAACGAGTCGATGATGGACGCGGGGGTCCTGACCGCCGGCGAGGGCCTCTCGGACGCCTCGGAGGGCGCCGTCGTCGACTTCTCCTCCGACACCCCGGTCGTGACGGACGGGCCGTACGGGGAGACGAAGGAGCTGTTCAACGGCTTCTGGATCCTCGACGTCGCCTCCCGGGCGGAGGCGATCGAGTGGGCCAAGCGAGCGCCGCTCAGCGGTCCGGGCACCAAGCTCGAGATCCGTCGCGTGCACGGCGAGGAGGACTTCCCGGCCGACGACGAGTGGATCCAGAAGGAGAAGGAGTGGCGCAAGCAGCTCGGGACGGAGTGACCGGCCCGGCCGGGGTGCCCGACGGCGGCACCCCGACCGCGGGCGGCGGCGCCCGGGGCACGGACGGCCCTGATGCCGCCCGCCGCGCCGTGGAGGCCACCTGGCGCATCGACGCCGCGCGGGTCGTCGGTGCGCTCGCCCGGTACACCGGGGACGTCGCCCTGGCCGAGGACGTCGCCCAGGAGGCGCTGGCCGAGGCCCTCGTGGCCTGGCCGCGCGACGGGGAGCCGCGCGACCCGACCGCCTGGTTGCTCACCACCGCGCGGCGGCGGGCCATCGACGCGTTCCGGCGTCGTGCGGGACGCGACGAGCGGTACGCCGCCCTGGGCCACGACCTCGGCGAGGGCGAGGCGCACGCAGGGGCGCCGCCGTCGGACACCGGTGAACCTGACCTGCTGTGGGACCCGGACCGGATCGAGGACGACCGGCTCGCCCTGATCTTCACCGCCTGCCACCCGGTGCTGTCCACGGAGGCGCGGGTGGCGCTCACGCTGCGGGTGGTCGGTGGGCTGACCAGCGACGAGATCGCGCGGGCCTTCCTGCTCCCGCGCACGACGGTCCAGGCGCGCATCACCCGGGCCAAGAAGACGCTCGCCGCGGCCCGGGTCCCGTTCGAGGTGCCGCCCGCTGCCGACCGGCCCGAGCGGCTGGGGTCCGTGCTCACCGTGGTGTACCTGATCTTCACCGAGGGGTCGACGGCGTCGGGCGGCACGGACTGGATCCGCGCCGACCTCGCCCGGGAGGCCGTCCGGCTGGCCCGGGTGCTGGACCGGCTCGTGCCCGGAGAGCCCGAGGTCGCCGGTCTGCTCGCGCTGCTGGAACTGACCGCGGCCCGGTTCCCGGCCCGCACCGGCCCGGACGGAGAGCCCGTGCTGCTCGCCGACCAGGACCGCCGCCGCTGGGACGTCGGGGCGATCCGGCGTGGACGCGCCGCGCTGGCGCGGGCCACCGCCGTCGGACGCGGGCTGGGGCCGTACGGTCTGCAGGCCGCGATCGCCGAGCAGCACGACGTCGCGCGGTCGGTCGACGACACCGACTGGGAGCAGATCGTCGTGCTGTACGAGGCGCTCGGCCGCGTCGCACCGTCGCCCGTCGTGGAGCTGAACCGGGCCGTCGCGGTGTCGATGGCGTCCGGTCCGGCCGCCGCGCTGGAGATCGTCGACGACCTCGCCGCCCGCGAGGTGCTCACCGGGACCTACCTGCTGCCCAGCGTCCGGGGCGAGCTGCTGTCCCGCCTCGGACGCCGGGACGAGGCCCGCACCGAGCTGGAGCTCGCGGCGCGGCTGTGCGGCAACGACCGCGAGCGCGGGGTGCTGGAGGCCAAGGCCGCGGCCCTGGGCGGGTCGTCGTAGGCTGACGAGGTATCGCCGACCGGCGCACCGCCGTCGGCCCCCCGTCCCCGACCGTGAGGTACCACCATGACCACGCTGCCCACCGCCACCGGCTCCTTCGGCGACAAGCCCGAGATCACCTTCCCCGAGGGCGACGCCCCGTCGGGCCTGCAGGTCCAGGTGCTCGAGGAGGGCTCCGGCCCCGTCGTGGACGCCGGCCGCACCATCGTCGTCAACTACTACGGCCAGACCTGGGGCGGCCAGATGTTCGACAACTCCTGGGACCGCGGCCAGACCATCGACTTCCCGATCGGCGTCGGCGCCGTCATCGGCGGCTGGGACAAGGGGCTCGTCGGCCGCAACGTCGGCGACCGCGTGCTGCTGTCCATCCCGTCCGAGCACGGCTACGGCCAGCGCGGCGTGCCGCAGGCCGGTATCCCCGGCGGGGCGACCCTGGTGTTCGTCGTGGACGTCGTCGACGTGAAGTGAGCATCGCGGACGCGGGGAGGGCTGCACCGCAGGGTCGCGTTCACGGTCGCTGCGCGACCTCCACTGCGGGGGTGACGACCCCGCCGTGCAGCCCTACCCGCGTCCGCTGCATTCAGCGTCCGGGGGAGCACTACCCCTTGCGGGAGCGGGTGACCGTGAAGCGGGGGTCCTGGGCGACGTGGTCCGTGGGTCCGACGGCACGGGCGAGCGACCCGCGGTAGCGCAGCCGCGTGTTGTACACGCACCACAGCTCCCCGCCGGGACGCAGGATCCGCCCGGCCGCGGCGAACATGCGGTGCGCGGCGTCCGTGCTGACGGCGGCACGGTCGTGGAAGGGCGGGTTGAGCAGCACCACGTCGGCGCTCTCGTCGGCGAGGCCGGCCCCGGCGTCGTCGCGCTGCACGACGGCGGAGACGCCGTTCGCCGCCAGCGTCGCCCGGGTGGACGCCACCGCCGCCGCCGAGCGGTCGGTGGCCACCACGCTCGCCTGCGGGTAGCGGCGGGCCAGCACCACGGACAGCAGCCCGGTGCCGCACCCGAGGTCGACGGCGTCGTGCACCCGCTCGGCGGCGGGCCAGCGACCGGCGGTGCTCAGCAGGAACCGGGTGCCGTGGTCGAGGGCCGCTCCGGCGAACGCTCCGCCGTGCGCGACGACGTCGAGACGGGGCGGGGGAGCGCCGCCGTCGGTCGGGGTCGCCGCCGCCAGCAGCTCCGGGTCGGTCAGGAGCTCGCGGACCGGGTACAGGGGCGCGGCGTCGCGGATCTCCGGTCGCGGGCCCGACGCCACCAGGGCCCGGGACTTGCTGCGCGCCAGCGTGGCGCGGACCGCGGTGAAGCGGTCGGCGAGCACGTCGTTCATGGCACGGGTCATGTGCTTGATGCGGCCACCGGCCAGGAGCGTGACGTCGTCGGCCGCGTGCCGGGCGACGGCCTCGGCGATCTCGGTGAGCTCGGCCAGCGACTTGGGCAGCTGCAGCAGCACCAGCCGGGCGCCGTCGAGCAGTGCCGGCTCGAGCGCGTCGACGATCGTCACGCGACGTCGCAGGTCGTCGGGGTCCTGGTCGAGGTGGTGGCGCAGCGCGAGCTCGGCGCCGAGGGCGTCGGTGTGCGTGCGCACGTCCGGCGCGCCGAGGGCGAGCGCGCCGAGCGTGAGCGCCCCGAACCGGTCGCCGAGGACGACGACGTCGCCCGGACCCGTCGCGGCGAGGCGATCGGCGGCCTCGGCCAGCAGCAGCCGGTCGGTGGCGTCGACGGCGACCGGACCGTCGGCGCGGGTGCCGTCGTCGGGCCAGGGCACGAGCCGGTCGAGCACGGCGGTCACGGTGGGCGGCAGGGCGGCGGGGGGTGTCACGGCACGACCGTAGTCTGGGCGCATGACCGAAGCCACGTCGTCCGAGGCCCGTGTGTCCATCACCTACTGCACCCAGTGCCGCTGGCTGATGCGGGCGGCGTGGGTCGCCCAGGAGCTGCTGCAGACGTTCCGCACCCGGCTCGGCGAGGTCGCGCTCGTGCCGGGGACGGGCGGGGTGTTCCGCGTGGAGCTGGTGCGGTCGCCCGGCGAGGAGCCGGTGCTGCTGTGGGACCGCAAGGCCGAGGGCGGGTTCCCCGAGATCCCGCCCCTGAAGAAGGCCGTACGGGACGCCGTCGCGCCGGACATGGCCCTCGGGCACACGGACCGCGTGGCCTCCGGCGAGTGATCACGTCGGCAGTCCGTCGTCGGTGCGGCAGTCCGAAGTGCCGATCCGACGAGGATCTGCCGCGCTGATCAGTCCTCGGGCTTCCGCTCGGCCGCGATCCGCTCCTCCTCGGCGCGCACCGCGGCGGCCGTCTCGCGCTCGCGGACCAGCCACGCCGGGGGGTCCTCGCGCAGCTCGTCGATCTGCTCCGTGGTCAGCGGCTCGGTGATGCCGCCGCGCGCCAGCCCGCCGATCGAGATGCCGAGCCGGCCGGCCACCACCGGACGCGGGTGGGGACCGTTGCGGCGCAGCTCCTCGAGCCACTCCGGCGGGTTCTGCTCGAGCTGTTCCAGCTCGGCGCGGGTGAGGCCCTTCTCCTGGAACTCCGCCGGCGTGGCGGGCAGGTAGACACCGAGCCGCTTCGCGGCGTTCGTCGGCTTGAGGACCTGCTGGGAGAAGGGTGTTCCGGCCATGCGCCCAGGGTAGTCGGGCGGGCCGCGTGCCGCCGCACCGTAACCTGGCCACGTGAGCGAGGACACCCGGCCCGTGGGGCCCGACGACGGCGATCTGCCCGCGGACGAAGCCCCCCGGTTCCGCCTGGGGTTCGTCCCGGGCGCGACGCCCGGCAAGTGGGCCCGCACGTGGGAGCAGCGTCTGCCCCGGGTGCCGCTGGACCTCGTCCCGGTGGAGTCGGCCGACGCCACGACCGCGCTGCGCGAACGGGCCCTGGATGCGGCGATCGCCCGGCTGCCCGTCGACAAGGAGGAGTTCCACGCCATCGCGCTGTACGACGAGCTGCCGATGGTCGTCGTCTCCCGGGACCACTTGCTCGCGGCGACCGAGGAGTCCGAGCACGTCACGCCCGCGGACCTCGACGACGACGTGCTGTGGGTGCCGGGCGACGACGTGCTGTTCACCGGTGACGTGCCCCGTCCCGGCCTGGCGCCGGAGGCGTACGACGACGGCACCGGGACGCTGGTGACCCCGGCCCCGGCCACGACCGCGGAGGCGATCGCCTGGGCCGCCACCGGCAGCGGGGTCGTCGTCGTCCCGATGTCCCTGGCACGGCTGCACCGGCGCAAGGACGTCGTGCACCGGGTGCTCGACGACGGTCCGGAGGCTCCGGTCGGGCTGGTCTGGCTGCGCGACGGGCTGTCCGAGGAGACCGGCGAGCTCGTCGAGGAGATGGTCGGCATCGTGCGCGGTCGTACCGCGAACAGCTCCCGCGGCCGGGCGGGGGAGTCGGCGAGGGCCTCCACCAAGGCGGCGGGCGCCAAGAAGGCGTCCGGCGCTGCCGCGAAGAAGGCCGGGACCGCGGGCGGACGCGGGGGAGCGGCGGGCGCCCGCCGCGGCCGTGCCGGCGGGTCCAAGGGGCGGGGCAAGCGGCGCTGAGCGCCGACCGCCCGGTCACGTCGTCTCGTCGCGACAAGTGCATGCGGGCAGGCCGAGCCGTGGTCACGAACGGGCGGCGGCGTACGCCGCCGCGATCCAGGTCTTGACCTGATCATCGATCTCGCTCGTCCCGTGCAGCTCGAGATGATGCAGGAAGCCCCCGGACCGAGGCCCGACGATCTCCTTCCACCGCGGGTCGGCGTCGCGCCACGGGAGGACCACGGAGAGCACGAGCGGCGCTGCGCGCTCTCCCAGGTACTGTCCGGGAGCCCAGGCGAGCGCAAAGGTGCGGCGGTCCCGAAAGGCCACCTGGCTCACGGACGCACGCTCGGTGACCGGCCCCAGCTTGAGGATCACCCGGCGCAGCTCGTCGAAGAGCGCTCGAGAATCCTCGTGTGCGGCGAGGTACTCGGCCAGGTCCATGGGCAGCATCGTGCGGACGGACGTCGTGCCACCGCAAGCCGGAGGACGACCACCGTGACCCCGGAGGGTCAGCGCAGGGAGCGCACGGCGTCGATCGTGTCGGCCTCGGCGGCGGTCTTGTCGTCGCGGTACCGCACCACCCGGGCGAACCGGAGCGCGACACCGCCGGGGTAGCGGTTGGAGCGCTGGACGCCGTCGAAGGCGATCTCGACGACCTGCTCGGGGCGCACCCGCACCACGTAGCCGTCGGTCGGGCCCTCGGCGAGCTCGGTGAACCGCTGCGTCTGCCAGGCGAGCATCTCGTCGGTCATGCCCTTGAAGGTCTTGCCGAGCATGACGAACCCGTCGCCGGCGGGGTCTCGCGCGCCGAGGTGGATGTTCGACAGCCAGCCTTGGCGGCGACCCGACCCCTGCTCGACGGCGAGCACCACCAGATCCAGGGTGTGCCGCGGCTTGACCTTGACCCAGGCGGCCCCGCGCTTGCCGGCGGCGTACGGGGCCTCGAGGTCCTTGAAGACCAGCCCCTCGTGGCCGGCGCCCACGACCTCGTCGAAGAACTCCTGCAGCGCCCCGGCGTCGGCGTCGACCAGCCGGGGGACGACGGCGTCCGGCGGCACCGCCCGGTCGAGCGCGGCCAGGCGGTCGCGGGCCGGGGCGTCGACGAGGTCGGTGCCGTCGAGGTGCAGCAGGTCGAAGAACCTCACGGTCAGCGGCAGGCTCGTGCCCGGGTCCGCCTCGTGGGTGCCGGTGCGCGACGCCGTCTCCTGGAAGGGCCGGGGCCGTCCGGCGTCGTCGAGGGCGAGGGCCTCGCCGTCGAGCACGGCGGCGTCCACCTCCAGGGAGCGGGCCAGCGCCACGACCTCGGGGAGGCGGTCGGTGATGTCGTCGAGCGACCGGGTGAACACGGCGACGTCGTCACCGGCCACGTGCACCTGGACACGGATGCCGTCGAGCTTCACGTCCGCCGCGACGGACGTGTCGGCGAACCGTTCGACGGCGGCGTCGACGTCGGGTGCGGACGAGGCCAGCATGGGGCGCACCGGGCGGCCGACACGCAGGGTGAAGGCCTCCAGCGCCGGCGTCCCGCCGGTCAACGCGGCCCGCGCGATCGGGCCGGACAGCGCGCTGAACATGGCCGCGCGGCGCACGGCCTTCGTCGGGACGTCGGCCGCCGCGGCGATGGCGTCGAGCAGGAGCGAGTCCAGGGCGCCTTGACGCAGCTCGCCGCGCAGCAGGGCGGCCAGGAACCGTTGTTCGTCGGCCGTGGCCAGGGAGAACAGCTCGGTGAAGGCCTGCGTGCGCGCCGTGTGGGAGCCCGTGCCCTCGAGCGCCTGCATCGCGGACAGGGCGGCGTCGACCGCGACCGGGGTCAGCGTGGCGGCGTCCGCCGCAGGCGGCAGGTCGGACAGTGTGCGCCACCCGAGGCCGGTGCGGCGCTGCCGGGGGCGACCGGACAGGAAGGCGGCGACGATCTCGATCTCGTCGCCGTCGTCGCCCTCGGGCGGGCGCGCCGACGGCGGAGCGGCCTCCCGCAGCGCCTCGGCCAGCAGCTCGCGCTTGCTCAGGCGGGACCGCGTCGCGGCGACCGCGGCGTGCGTCCGGACCAGCTCGGTGAGCAACACAGGTCGATCGTCGCAGTCGGGACCGACATGCGCAGGGCTCAGGCGGTCACCGGGTGGACGGCGTCGTAGGCCTCGCGGGCGGCGAGCACGTCGGCGGAGTGGTCCAGTGTCCAGCGTTCGAGGGCCTGCAGGGGGCCGAGCACGTCGTGACCGGCGGCGGTGAGCGCGTACTCGACGCGCGGCGGGACCTCGGCGTGCACGGTGCGCTGCACGAGGCCGTCCCGCTCGAGGCCGCGCAGCGTCTGGGTGAGCATCTTCTGCGAGACGCCGTCGACGCGCTGCGCCAACGCGGAGAAGCGCTGCGGGCCGTCGGCCAGCGCGCCGACGACGAGGACGGTCCACCGGTCGGCGACACGGTCGAGGACCGTGCGGCTCGGGCAGGCCTTGAGGTACGGGTCGAACGGGATCTCGGTCACGGTGCATCCTCCTTGCGGACCACGATCCTACGTCCTAGAGTCTCCGATGGAAACCTACTCTCCATTGGAGAGTGACATGCCAGCAGAGAGCGAGAGAGTCATGGCACGCATCACCGTCATCGGGGGCACCGGCTACGCCGGGGAGCACATCGTCCGCGAGGCCGCCCAGCGCGGTCACGAGGTCACCTCGCTGAGCCGGTCCGAGCCCACCGAGCCCGTCGACGGCGTGCGGTACACCACCGGCTCCGTCCTGGACGAGGCGACCGTGGACAGCGCCGCGCAGGGGGCCGACGTCGTCGTCGCGACCGTCTCCCCGCGCGGCGACATGGCCGGCCAGGTCCGCCCCGCCTACGCCCGGCTCGCGGACCGCGCCGCGGCGCACGGGGTGCGCCTCGCCGTCGTCGGCGGCGCCGGGTCCCTGAAGGTCAGCGAGGACGGCCCGCGCGTCGTCGACGGCCCCGACTTCCCGGACGCGTTCAAGGCCGAGGCGCTGGAGTTCACCGACATCCTCGCCGACCTGCAGGACGCCCCCGAGGGCCTCGACTGGTTCTACCTCAGCCCGCCGGCCGTCTTCGGCTCCTACGCCCCCGGCGAGAAGACCGGCACGTACCGCACCGGCGGTGACGTGCTCCTGGCCGACGACGAGGGCAGCTCGTTCATCTCGGGCGCCGACTTCGCGACCGCGCTGGTCGACGAGCTGGAGAACCCGACGCACCGCCGTCGGCGGTTCACCGTCGCGAGCTGACACCTGGCACGACGCGGCCCGCCCCTCGCCGAACGGTCGAGGGACGGGCCGTCGTCGTCCCGGTGGGGTCGCCGTCGCGGTCGCTCAGGCGGCCGCGGGGAACGGCACGCCGGTCGTGGCGTGGCAGCGGTAGCCGTGCGGGTTCTTCGCGTCGGACAGGTACTGCTGGTGGTAGTCCTCCGCGTAGAAGAACGGGCCCGCCTCGGCGGCCGGGCGCAGCTCGGTGGTGATCGGGTCGTAGCCCTTCGCGGCCAGCACCTCGCCGTAGCGCTCGGCCGTGGACCGCGCGGCCTCGGCCTGCTCCGGCGTCGTCCAGTAGATGCCGGAGCGGTACTGGGTGCCGACGTCGTTGCCCTGGCGGAAGCCCTGGGTCGGGTCGTGCCGCTCCCAGAAGATCCGCAGCAGCTCCTCCTCGGACACCTGCGCCGGGTCGTAGGCGACCATCGCTGTCTCGGTGTGCCCGGTCCGCGCGGTGCAGACCTCCTCGTAGGTGGGGTTCGGCGTCGTGCCGCCCATGTAGCCGACGGCGGTGCTCACGACCCCGGGGACCTGCCAGTAGATCTCCTCGGCGCCCCAGAAGCAGCCCATGGCGAGGTACAGCACGCGGGTGCCGGGCTCCCAGGGGCCGACGATCGAGGTGCCGAGCACGGTGTGCGGACGGGGAGCGGGCAGCACCGGCCCCTCCCGGCCCGGCAGGGCGTCCTCCGGCGCGACCATCGTCGTCTTGCCGCCGCCGAACAGGTTCTCGAAGATCATCGTTCCTCCTGACTGGGACGGGTCTCTCCGTCCGAGGGTGCCAACGCGGCGCGGGCCGGTGGTGTTCCTCGGCCGGGCCGAGCGCCCGGGTCAGTCGAGGTCGCGTACCGCGCGGGCCTCGACGTCGGCGAGCACCTCGTCGGCGACCTCGGGACTGACGAGCCCCTCGTTGCGCGCCCGGACGCACACGTCCCGCTCGATCTCGACGGCGTCGCGCAGCAGTGCGTCGACCTGCTCGTCGTAGCGGTCGTCGCCGTCCCCTTGGGCCCGGGCCCGCGACAGCGCCCGCTGGGCGGTGAGGTACCCCTCGTACTGCTGGGCGACGGCCTCGCGGACCGGGACCGGGACGTCGGTCCGGACCCGCACGGCCTCCAGCGCCGCCACCGTCGCCTCCTCGCGCAGCCGGGCGATCTCGGCGGTCCCGTCGCCGGCCCGCCCGACGCCCAGCCACCGCACCACCGGTGCGAGCGTCAGCCCCTGCAGTACCAAGGTCGCCAGCACCACCATCAGCCCGACGAACACGACGGTGTCGCGCAGCGGGAAGTCGTCCCCGGAGGCGACCACGTGCGGCAGGGCGAGCGCCGAGGCGACGGAGACGACGCCGCGCATCCCGGCCCACGAGACGACGGTCGTCTCCCGCCGGGTGAACGCCCCGATGCCCGCCACCTCGGGCGGTGCGCCCTGCTGGCGGGCGCGCGAGGCCATCCCGCGTCCCAGCCACCACAGCGCCGGGAACATCCAGACGAACCGGAGCGCGACGAGCACCGCGACGACGCCGAGCGCCAGCGGGAGCGCGGTCCGCTCCACCGGGCTGCCGTCCAGCACCGACGTCAGCTCGAAGCCGATGAGCACGAACACGACCCCGGTGATCAGGTAGTCCGCGTACTCCCACACCGCCCGGCCGAGCAGCCAGCCGCCGGACGTCACCGACGCGTGCGACACCGACCGCAGCACGAGGCCGAGGGTGAGCACCGCCAGCACGCCGGAGCCGAGCCACTCCTCGGCCAGCAGGTAGGCGGCGAACGGCAGGGCGATCGTCACGGTGGTCTCCGCGGCGGGCACGTGCAGCCGCCCGAGCACCACGTGGCCCAGCCAGCCCGCGGCCAGGCCCACGGCGACCCCGACGACGACGGCGAGCAGCAGGTCGAGCCCGACCTCCCCGGCCGTGACCGACCCGGCCACCACCGCGGCGACGGCCACGTGGTAGATCACCAGCGCGGTGGCGTCGTTGAACATCCCCTCGCCCTCGAGCACGGTGACGACCCGGCCGGGCAGCCGCAGCCGGCGGGCCACGGCCGTCGCCGCCACCGGGTCGGGCGGGGCCACGATCGCCCCGAGCACCCAGGCGACCGCCCACGGTGCGCCCGCGGCGTGCGCGACGACGGCGACCAGTCCCGCCGAGGCGATGGTCAGCCCGACGGCGGTCAGCAGGATGGGCCGCGACTGGCTGCGGAACTCCCGCACCGTCGAGCGCTGCGTGGCGGCGAACAGCAGCGGTGGCAGCACCACCGGCAGGATGATCTCGGGGGAGAGGCGCAGGGCGGGCACGGCCGGGAACAGCGGCAGCGCGATGCCGAACAGCGTCAGCAGCACCGGCAGGGGGACGCGGACGCGGTCCGCGAGCGGGGTCAGCACCACCACCCCGGCGACGATGACTCCCCACAGGGCGACCGACGACATGTGACGTCTCCCGGGGACGGCGGTGAGGGACGAGGCAAGTCTGCCCGTGACGGGCCCTCGGCGCACCCGCCGGACGCCCGGGACGCCGGGCGCCCCGATAGCCTGCTGACCATGGCGACGGAGCCCACCGACCCCTTGATCCTGTCGGACGCGTCCGCGTGGCGCGCCTGGTTGGACGACCACGAGGACACGGCGACCGACGGCGTCTGGGTCGTGCTCGCCCGCAAGGGCCGGCGGGGGCCCACCGGCCTGACCCGCGACCTGGCGCTCGAGGAGGCCCTGTGCAGCGGCTGGATCGACGCCCAGAGCCGCCGTCGCGACGAGGACACCTCCCTGCAGCGCTACTGCCCGCGCCGACGGCGCAGCGCCTGGTCGGTGCGCAACCGCGAGATCGCCGACCGGCTCGTCGCCGAGGGCCGCATGCGCCCCCGCGGGCAGGCCGAGATCGACCGCGCGCACCAGGACGGCCGGTGGGACGCCGCCTACGGGGGAGCCGTCACGATCGAGGTCCCCGCCGTGCTGGCCGACGCGCTGGCCGCCAGCCCGCGGGCCGCCGTGGCGTGGGAGCGGCTGAGCGCGCAGAACCGCTCGACCATCCTGCACCGCCTGTCCACGGCGCGGCGCGAGGAGACCCGGGCACGCCACGCCGCACGCTTCGTGGCGATGCTCGAACGGGGCGAGACGCCCCACCCGCAACGGCGCAGCGTGCTCCCGGACGACTGACCGTTCCCCGCGCGCGATCGTCGGGCATTCCGGTCATGACCGGCCTAGGGTGGGGCCGTGACCAGCCCGGCAGGACCCGAGAGTCGAGACGGCGACGCCGTCCCCGCCAGCGTGCGTGCCGCGGCCGCGTGGTCCTGGAGGCTGCTGCTGATCGCCGCGGGGGTCGCCGGGGTCGTCTGGTTGCTCGGCCAGCTGAAGACGATCGCCGTGCCGGTCGCCGTGGCCCTGCTCGTGACGATCCTGCTCCGGCCGATGCGGCGGATGCTCGAGAACGCCGGTGTCCCGCGTGGTGCGGCGACGGCGCTGTCGCTGGTCGCCCTGATCGTCTTCGTCGCGGGCCTGGTCACGCTGGCCGGCTCCCAGATCGTCGCCGGGTTCCAGGACCTGTGGGACCAGGCGGTCCAGGGGTTCCAGGAGTTCGTCGACTGGTTGTCGGAGGGCCCGCTCGGCCTCGACGCCCAGCAGCTCTCGAACTACACGAACCAGCTGCAGGACCTGGTGGCCAGCCAGAGCTCGAACCTCATCACCGGGGCGCTCGGCGCCGCGAGCACCGTGGGCCACGTCCTGGTGGGCATCATCATCGCGATCTTCTGCACGATCTTCTTCCTCCAGGACGGCCGGAACATCTGGACCTGGGTGGTCAACCTGCTCCCGCTGCCCGCGCGCGAGAAGGTGCACCAGGCCGGACGCCGCGGCATGGTCACGCTCTCCTCCTACGTGCGCACCCAGATCCTCGTCGCCCTGGTCGACGGCGTCGGCATCGGGATCGGCGCGGCGTTCTTCGTGCCGTCCCTCGCGCTGCCGATCGGCATCCTGGTCTTCGTGGGCTCGTTCGTGCCCATCCTCGGAGCCATCGTCACCGGGGCGATCGCCACCGCCGTCGTGCTCGTGGCCCAGGGCTGGGTGGCCGCGCTGATCATGCTGGGCATCGTGCTGCTCGTGCAGCAGCTCGAGAGCCACATCCTGCAGCCCCTGCTCATGGGTCACGCGGTCTCCCTGCACCCGGTCGCGGTCGTGCTCGTCGTCGCCGCCGGCAGCCTCGCGGCCGGGCTCATCGGTGCGCTGTTCGCGGTGCCGCTCGCCGCCGTGCTCAACACGGTCGTGCAGTACCTGCACGGCCACGACAAGTTCCCCGAGCTCGGCACCGCCGACCACGTCCCGCTGCTGCGCAAGCAGGCCTTCGCCGACCTGCCCGGGACGCTGCTGTGGTCGAACCGCGGCGGCCGCGAGGACGACGCACCGCAGGACGGCCCCGTCGACCCGGGCGGTTCCGGCGCCACGGGTCGCCGCGGCCCGTCGACGTGACCGAGGACATCGTGGACCGGGGCCTCCGCGTCGCATACTGGGGCACGTGAACTCACCGACACCCCTGGACCGAGTGACCCTCGCCGACGTCGAGGCAGCCGCCGAGCTGCTCCACGGGGTCGTGACCCGTACCCCGGTGCATCCCTTCCGGGCGCTGACCCAGCTCGCCGGCGCCGACGTCGTCCTCAAGTGCGAGAACCTGCAACGCGCCGGATCCTTCAAGATCCGCGGCGCCTACACCCGACTCAGCCGGCTCACCCCCGAGGAGCAGCGCGCCGGCGTGGTCGCGGCCTCGGCCGGCAACCACGCCCAGGGCGTCGCGCTCGCGGCCGAGAAGCTGGGCATCCCGGCCGTTGTCTACATGCCCGTCGGCGCCTCCGTCCCCAAGCTCGAGGCGACCCGCGGCTACGGCGCCGAGGTGCGCCAGCTCGGCAACAGCGTCGACGAGGCGCTGTCCGCGGCCCGCGCGGAGGCCGCCCGCACCGGCAAGGTCCTCATCCACCCCTTCGACCACCCCGACGTCGTCGCCGGCCAGGGCACCGTGGCCCTGGAGATCCTGGAGCAGGTGCCCGACGTCGGCACCGTCGTCGTGCCGCTCGGCGGCGGCGGCCTCGTGGCCGGGATCGCCACCGTGCTGGCCGAGGTCGCGCCCCACGTGAAGGTCGTCGGCGTGCAGGCCGCCTCGGCTGCGGCCTACCCGGCCTCCCTGGCGGCCGGACGTCCGATCGCCGGAGACCTGGAGTCGACGATGGCCGACGGCATCGCCGTGGGCATGCCGGGCGACGTGCCCTTCGAGGTGCTGCACCGCCTGGGGGTCGAGGTCCGGACGGTCACCGAGGCGGAGATGTCGCGGGCGCTCCTGCTCGTGGCCGAGCGCGGCAAGCTCGTCGTCGAGCCGGCCGCCGCGGCCGCCGTCGCGGCCGTGTC
This sequence comes from Isoptericola haloaureus, assembly GCF_036689775.1. Classification (NCBI taxonomy): domain Bacteria; kingdom Bacillati; phylum Actinomycetota; class Actinomycetes; order Micrococcales; family Promicromonosporaceae; genus Isoptericola; species Isoptericola haloaureus. The sequence continues at coordinate 249,918 of NZ_JBAGLP010000110.1, forward strand.
CGCGTCCCCGGGCGCCTTCACCGGCACCGTGGTGCCGGTGCTCTCCGGCGGGAACATCGACCCGCTGCTGCTGCAGCGCGTGGTCCAGCACGGTCTCGTGGCGGCCGGCCGCTACCTGCAGATCTCGGTGCGGCTGTCCGACGAGCCGGGGGCGCTGGCCTCGCTGCTGGACACGGTGGCCGCCGCCGAGGGGAACATCGTGCGCGTCGACCACCGGCGCACCGACACCACGCTGGAGGTCTCCGAGGTGCTGGTGACCCTGCAGCTCGAGACCACCGGTCCCGAGCACTGCGCGGCGGTGCTGGACCGGCTGCGGCGGGACGGCTACCAGGTCACCTGACGGCTTCGGACACCCCGCAACGAGATCGACCCTCGTGGTTCGAGATCGACTCACCATGAGTCGATCTCGAACCACGAGGGTCGATCTCGTCGTGCGGAGCTCAGCCGGCGGCGGGCTGGGACTCCGGCTCGGTGATCAGCGGGTACACGCCGTTCTCGTCGTGGACCTCGCGGCCGGTGACCGGCGGGTTGAACACGCACACGCACGTGATGTCGGTCTTCGGCCGCACCTTGTGCTTGTCGTGGTCGTTGAGCAGGTACAGCGTGCCCGGCTTGAGCTCGTGCACCTCACCCGTGGCGAGGTCCTCGATCTCACCCTCGCCCGAGGTGATGAACACGGCCTCGTAGTGGTTCGCGTACCAGAAGTAGTTGTCGGTCCCCGCGTACAGCGTGGTCTCGTGGACGGAGAAGCCGACACCCTCCTTGGCGAGGATGATGCGCTTGGAACGCCAGTTCTCGGTCTTGATGTCGGCGTCGGTGTCGGTGATCTCGTCGAGCGTGCGAACGAGCATGGAGCCTCCTCGAGGTATGGGTCGGTGGTCGGGTCAGCGTGCCGTCGAGCGGCTCAGGAACCCAGAGCGGCCGTGATGGCCTCGTCCAGGATCGCCAGACCCTGACGCAGCTCGTCCTCGGTGATGGTCAGCGGCGGCAGCAGCTTGACGACCTCGTCCTCGGGACCGGAGGTCTCCACGAGCATGTGACGCTCGAACGCGCCGGTGGTCACCTTGTCGGCCGTCTCGCCGTCGGGGAACTGCAGACCGCGGGCCAGGCCCCGACCCTTGCTGACCAGGTCGAGCTTCGGGTAGCGCGCCACGATCTCGTTGAAGAAGCCCTCGATGATGGCGCCCTTGGCCAGGGTCTCCTTCTCGAGGGTGTCGTCCGACCAGTAGGTGCGGATGGCCTCGGACGCCGTGGCGAAGGCCGGGGCGAAGCCGCGGAACGTGCCGTTGTGCTCGCCGGGCTCGAAGATGTCGAGCTCGGGGCGCACCAGCGTGATGGCCAGCGGCAGGCCGTAGCCGGAGATCGACTTCGACAGGCAGATCATGTCCGGGTAGATCCCGGCCTCCTCGAAGGAGAAGAACCCGCCGGTGCGGCCGCAGCCCATCTGGATGTCGTCCAGGATGAGCAGGATCTCGTGGCGCTTGCACAGGTCGGACAGCGCGCGCAGCCACTCGGCGCGGGCCGCGTTGATGCCGCCCTCGCCCTGCACCGACTCGACGATGATCGCCGCCGGCTCGTTCAGACCGCTGCCGGCGTCCTGGAGCAGACGCTCCAGGTAGGCGAAGTCGTCCTCGGCGCCGGCGAGGTAGTCGTCGTAGGGCATCGGCGTCGCGTGGACCAGCGGGATGCCCGCGCCGCCGCGCTTCATGGAGTTGCCCGTCACCGACAGCGCGCCCAGCGTCATGCCGTGGAACGCGTTGGTGAAGTTGATGATGGACTCGCGGCCGGTCACCTTGCGGGCCAGCTTCAGGGCCGCCTCGACGGAGTTGGCGCCACCCGGGCCGGGGAAGATGACCTTGTGGTCCAGACCGCGCGGCTCGAGGATGTGCGAGCGGAAGGTCTCGAGGAACTCGCGACGTGCGGTCGTGAACATGTCCAGCGAGTGGACCATGCGGTCGTCGGCGAGGTAGTCGATCAGGACCTTCTTCAGTACGGGGTTGTTGTGCCCGTAGTTGAGCGAGCCGGCGCCCGCGAAGAAGTCCAGGTAGGCCGTGCCGTCTTCGGCAAAGACCGTCGCGCCGGTCGCGCGGTCGAACACCACAGGCCAGGCACGGGAGTAGCTGCGGACCTCGGACTCGAGGGCAGAGAAACCCGTGGGGTCGTCGTGGGAGGACGCGTCGGGGGTCGGTGCGGACAGGGTTGTCACGGAGGACACTCCTTCGATGGTGCGCGCCGGTGCGGAGAAAGAAAGGGAAGGACTGCGTCGTCACCTGCGCGCCGAACCGGCGCAGTCCGAGGTCTTGCGTCTTAGCGGATGCCGTCGATCACCAGCAGGGGCTCGGCCTCGTGGCCGTCCGGGAAGTGGTGCGCCTCGAACCCGGTGACCTCGTCGAGGGTCGCTCCGCGCTGCTCGGCCCACCGCTGGAAGACGCGGCGGGAGGACGTGTTGTCCTCGGTCACGGTGGTCACCAGGGAGCTCACCTCCGGCTGGTCGTCGATCACGGCGTCGATGAGTCGGCCGGCGAGGCGGTGGCCCCGGGCGCGCTCGTCGACGGCGACCTGCCACAGGAAGTAGCGGGTCGGGTCCGCCGGCAGCCGGTAGCCGGTCACGAAACCGACGACGTCGTCGCCCATGAGGGCGATCCGGCACGTGTCGGCGAAGTGGTCGGCCAGCAGCAGATAGGCGTACGAGGAGTTGAGATCGAGCGAGCCGGAGTCGCGGGCGACGCGCCACATGGCGGCGCCGTCGGAGACATCCGGTCGACGGATCGTGAGGGTTGCATCGGGCGCCCCTGACACCGAGTCGGCGGTCGTGGGGGCGTTCGGACCTGTCTCTGGGATCGTCATACCGTACTCAACCATAGACACATCACCGGCAAAATCTCACGCCCGTCCGTCGGGACCACGGCGGTCGAACCGGAGGTCAGCGCGCGACTGCGCTGGTCCGGGCTGCGCCGGGCGGACATGTGTGGATACGGTGAGAGGTTCCGCGGGCGGTGGCGACGGGGCCCTGCGGCGCCGTCGCCACCCGCCGTTCGCGGGCGCCTCAGCCGGAGAACGGCTTGGCGGACGTGACCTTGACCGGGATGTCCCGCCCGTTGGGGGCGGTGTAGCTCACCTCGTCGCCGACCTTCTTGCCGTCGATCGCGGCGCCGAGGGGCGAGGTGGGGGAGTACACGTCCAGGTCGGTGGTGCCGGCGATCTCGCGGGAGCCGAGCAGGAACGTCATCTCGTCCCCGGCGACCTCCGCGGTCACGACCATGCCGGCCTCGACGGTGCCGTCGTCGGCCGGACGGCCGACGGCGACGTGCCGCAGCTTCTCGGTGAGCTCGCGGATCCGGGCCTCGTTCTTCGCCTGCTCCTCGCGCGCGGCGTGGTACCCGCCGTTCTCCTTGAGGTCGCCCTCGTCACGGGCGGCGGCGATACGCTCGGCGATAGCGGTCCGGGCAGGTCCGGAGAGGTGTTCCAGCTCCGCCGTCAACCGGTCGTGAGCTTCCTGGGTGAGCCAGGTGACGTTGCTCTCGGTCACGTGGACTCTCCTTTCTGGTGCTCGTCGGTGCCCGGCGCGCGCCGCGCGTTCGTCCGGCCGACGGGCGTCGGCACGCGCGTCGGCTCGTGCTGGACTACGTGTGAATAGGTCAGGATACCGGACGCCGGCGTCCGCGCGGCAGTCCCCCCGGGGGCGTCAGGGGCGTCACGGCGCGGTCGGGGTGCACCCGGCGACGACGGCCGACGTCGCCTCCTGGGAGGTGCCGACCGTGACCTCGTAGGCGCTGGTCCGGGTCTGCGCCGGGCCGACCGGGACGTCCAGCGTGCCGACCTGGGCATAGCTGGGCGCCAGCGCCTCGATCGTGCACGTCGCCGTCGTCCCCACCGGCATGTGCACCTGGAACGTGACCTCGATCTCCTCGGGGCCGAGGACGTCGAACGACACCATGTCGTGGGCGACCGGGTCGTCGGCCTGCCGCAGCGTCGCGAACCAGGCCGTGCCGGCGACCGCCGCCGTCAGTGCCGCCGCGATCGCCGCCTTCGCGCCCCGTCCCAACGGCCCGCCCCGGCGGGCCGAGCCGCCGGCGGGTCCGGCGGTGCCGTACCGGTCGGCGGGGGCGGCGGGATGCTGCGTCTGGCTCATGACACCATTGTCCCTGACGACTGCGGACATCCCGCACCACCCTGGGAGGACTCTTGACCGGCGAGCCACTGCGCCTGATGGCCGTGCACGCACACCCCGACGACGAGTCGAGCAAGGGGGCCGCCACCACGGCCCGCTATGCCGCCGAGGGCGTGGAGGTGCTGATCGTCACGTGCACCGGCGGCGAGCGCGGCGACGTGCTCAACCCGTCGTTCGAGGTGCCGGCGGGGCACGAGTTTGAGACGGTCGAGGGCCGCCTGGCCGTGCGACGCCTGGAGATGGCGGCCGCCGCCGAGGCGCTGGGCGTGCGTCAGCACTGGCTGGGGTTCGTCGACTCCGGCCTGCCCGAGGGCGACCCGAAGCCGCCGCTCCCGGAGGGCTGCTTCGCCCTCGTGCCGCTGGAGGAGGCCTCGGCGCCGCTGGTGGAGCTCGTCCGCGAGTTCCGCCCGCACGTCATGACGACCTACGACCCCACGGGCGGCTATCCCCACCCGGACCACATCAAGTGCCACGAGGTGGCGTTCGAGGCCTACCACGCGGCCGGTGACGCGAGCCGGTACGTCGTCGACGGCGGCGCGGACGCCTGGACGCCCTCGAAGCTCTACTACAACCACGGCTTCTCCCTGGACCGGCTGCGCGCCGTGCACGAGGCGATGGAGGGCGCCGGGCTGGAGTCGCCGTTCGGCGACTGGATCGAGTCCCGGGCCGCGCGCGAGATCCCGGAGCGGGAGGTGACCACGCGCATCGAGGTGGCCCCGTACTTCGCCCGTCGCGACGCCGCGCTGACCGCGCACGCCTCGCAGATCGACCCCGACGGGTTCTTCTTCGCCGTCCCCCGCGACATCGAGGCGGACGTGTGGTCCACCGAGGAGTTCGAGCTCGCGGACTCCCGCGTGCCGGTCAGCACGCCGGAGGACGACCTCTTCGCCGGCGTGCGGACGGGGTCCTGATGCCGACGGCGCTGCTCGCGCGGGTCGCGGCGGACGTCGCACCGGCCCCGTCGCCCAGCCCGACGGCGCGGGTGCTGGAGGACTGGGAGGTCACCCCGGGTCTGGAGGGCTTCCTCGCGACCTTCGCGATCGCCGTCGCCGCCGTCCTGCTGTTCCTGTCGCTCAGCCGCCACCTGCGCAAGGCCGACAACTACGCGCGCGAGCACGGCATCGAGATCCCGGAGCGGCGCAGCATCGGCGTCCGGCGCGACGCGACCGGCGACGGCGGGCCCTCCGGGGCCACGCCGACCTCGCCCGACGTCGCTCCGGGCCCGCCGGCCGACGGGCCCGCCGAGGAGGGGCAGCAGGTCGCCGGCACGCCGGACGCTGGGTCTCCCGACGACGGTCGGGAGCCGCGATGACGGCGCGCGTCACGGTCGCCCAGGTCACGATCGCCGACGACCACGAGGCCAACCGGTATCTCGTCGTCGACGCGTTCGCCCAGGCCGCGAAACTCTCGGCGGACCTGCTGGTCCTGCCGGAGTACGCCTCCGGCTACCACCGCTCGGGTGTCGGGATCGAGCACGCCGAGGACCTCGACGGCCCGTTCGTGAGCCTGCTGCGCGAGCAGGCGGCGGCCACCGGCGTCGCCGCGATCGCCGGCGTCACGCTGCCCGGTGACGACCCCGGGCCCGACGACGGGCCCCGCAAGGGCGTCAACGCCGTGGTCGCGGTCGACGGTGCCGGCGAGCTGGTCGGCGTCTACCGCAAGGTGCACCTGTACGACGCCTTCGGCACCCGGGAGTCCGACCGGCTGCAGGCGGGGCCCGTGGACGCCGAGCCGCTCACGATCCGCGTCGGCGACCTGACGTTCGGCGTCATCACCTGCTACGACCTGCGGTTCCCGGAGTCGGCGCGGCGCGTGGTCGACGCCGGGGCGGACGTGCTCGTGGTGCCCGCCGCCTGGGTGGCCGGCCCGCTGAAGGCCGAGCACTGGCGCACCCTGCTCACCGCCCGCGCGATCGAGAACACGGTCGTGACCATCGGCGTCGGCATGGCGGGCAAGGGCGTCACGGGCCGCTCCACGCTCGTGGGGCCGGACGGCGTCGTCGGCCTCGAGATGGACGACAAGCCGCAGTACCGCACGGTCGACCTCGACGCCGAGGAGCTGACGAAGGCCCGTGAGGCCAACCCCTCCCTGGTGAACCGGCGGTACACCGTCGTCCCCCGCGAGGCCTGAGCGCTCGGTCGCGGACGGACGGTGGGGAGACGGGCCCTCGGCAGGGTCGCGTTCACGGTCGCTGCGCGACCTGCACTTCGCGATCGACGACCCGCCGAGGGCCCGTCTCCCCACCGTCCCGCACGGCCGCCCGGGCGTCCCTGACGCCGCCGCCGGGATCAGGCGGCCAGCGAGGCCAGGTAGATCGCCACGGTGTGGCAGGCGAAACCGATCACCGTCAGCACGTGGAAGATCTCGTGGAAGCCGAACCAGCGCGGCGAGGGGTCGGGGTACTTGGTGCCGTAGACGACCGCGCCGAGGGTGTAGGCCAGGCCGCCGCCGGCGACGAGCCAGACCACGGCGGGTCCGCCCGTGGCGCCGAACTGGCCGAGATAGGCCACCGCGACCCATCCGAGGGCGACGTAGACCGGCACGTACAGCCAGCGCGGCGCGTTCATCCACAGCACGCGTGCGAGGAGACCGGCGACGGCGCCGCTCCACACGATGGTGAGCAGGATCGTCGCCGAGCGCTGGTCCAGGAGCGCGACGGCCAGCGGGGTGTAGGTGCCCGCGATGATGAGGAAGATGTTGGCGTGGTCCATCCGGCGCAGCACGGCCTCGACCCGCGGCGACCAGGTGCCGCGGTGGTACACGGCGCTCGTGCCGAACAGCATCAGGGCGCTGAGGCCGAAGATCGCGGCCGCGACCTTGCCGGCCACGGGTTCGGCCAGGACGACGAGCACGATGCTGGCGGCCAGGGCGAGCGGCGTGGTCACGGCGTGGATCCACCCGCGCAGCTTCGGCTTGAGCCGCCGGGCCTGTGCGGTGGCGCCCACCGCGACGGTCTGCACGACGCCGGAGACGGTCTCGCGCGCGCCGTGAGCGGCGTCGCGGGCGGCGTCCTTGGCCGCCGAGCCGACGTCGGCAGCGTCGGGGACGGCGACGTGCCGCCGTTCGTGCGGCGCGGTTCCGGTCACGTGTCCTCCTTGCTGGGCCGACAACCTACGGTTCCGTAGGTTACGCCAGCGTAAGGTACCGGCGCCAGGATCCGGCCGGGAGTCTGTGAAGATCGTGCGACAACTCCGCGCCCCCTGCCCCGTCGGGGCCGGTCCGGGGCGTTCGTCGACGTCGGGCGGCGGTACCGTTGACCCGATTCGTCCGCCCGAGCACCCGTGAGGACCTGCGTGCGCCTGCCCCATCCGCTGTACAGCCTGTACGAGCGTCGGCTCGCGGCCTCGCTGCCGTCCGCGCAGATGCCTCGGCACGTCGGGGTCATCCTCGACGGCAACCGCCGCTGGGCCAAGTCGTTCGGCGAGACCGCCGCCACCGGGCACCGTCGCGGCGCAGACAAGATCACCGAGTTCCTGGGCTGGGCCGAGGAGCTCGGCATCGAGGTCGTCACCCTGTGGATGCTGTCCACGGACAACCTCGCCCGCTCCGACGACGAGCTGGCCGACCTGCTCGACATCATCTCCGACGCCGTGCGCGACCTGGCCGAGTCGGGGCGGTGGCGCCTGCGGATCGTGGGCCGGCTGGACCTGCTCCCCGAGCGTCTGGTGGGCACGCTGCGCGAGGCCGCGGCCGCGACCGCGGACGTCGAGGGGCTGCACGTCAACGTCGCCGTCGGGTACGGGGGGCGGCACGAGATCGCCGACGCCGTGCGGTCCTACCTGCGCGCCGAGGAGGCGCGCGGCACCACGCTGACCGAGCTGGCGGAGCGGCTCGACGTCGAGGACATCGCCGCCCACCTGTACACCAAGGGCCAGCCCGATCCCGAGCTGGTGATCCGCACCTCCGGCGAGCTGCGGGTGGGTGGGTTCCTCATGTGGCAGAGCGCGCACAGCGAGCTGTCGTTCTGCGAGGCCTACTGGCCCGACTTCCGCCGGGTGGATTTCCTGCGTGCGCTGCGCGACTTCTCGCGTCGTGAGCGCAGACTGGGTCGGTGACGAGAGGCCCCGGCGCCGGTGCCGGGACAGGAAGGCGGACACGATGACCACGCAGCCGGTTCCCGGGTCGGCGCGACGCGCCGCGACGACCTGGGAGGCGTTGTTCCGCGCCCAGGTCACGCTGATGCGCCGGTTCCAGGCCGACGACGTCTGGGTCGAGCTGTCCATCCGTGAGTACGACGTGCTGTTCACGCTGTCCCGCGCGGAAGGCGGCAGGATGCGCCTGCGCGACCTCAACGAGAACGTGCTGCTGGCCCAGTCGTCGCTGTCGCGGATGGTCGAGCGGCTGGAGGACCGGGGTCTGGTGACCCGGGCACCGGCACCGGACGACGCGCGCGGCACGCTGGTGGGGCTCACCGACGCCGGGAGCCGGCTGCAGCGACAGGTCGGACGCCGGCACGTGCGCGCGATGGGCCAGTACGTGGGCCGTGCTCTCGACGACGACGAGCAGGCCGAGCTCGTGCGCCTGCTGACCAAGCTGCGTGCGGCCCAGGCCGAGATCCCGGACTGGGCCCCGCACGATTGACCGGGGCCGATATCCTCGGCGCGTGACATCGACGCCGACCGCCGCCCCGTCCCCGACCGCCGAGCCGCCGCACGTCGTCCTCGTCCCCGACTCGTTCAAGGGCAGCCTGGACGCGACCGAGGTCGCCGCCGCCCTGCGGGAGGGTGTTCTGGCGGCCGCACCGGACGCCCGCGTCACGTCGCTCGCGATGGCCGACGGCGGGGAGGGCACGCTGGACGCCCTCGTCGCGTCCTGGCAGTCGGCGGTGCACACCGTCGAGACCGTCGACGCCATCGGCCGCCCCACCACCGCCCGCTGGACCGTGTCGCCCGACGGCGGTGCCGGGGTCGTCGAGCTGGCGGAGGCCAGCGGACTGCCGGGCGTGAGCGACGAGCCGCTGCAGCCCCTGCACGCGGGCACGCGCGGGACCGGTGACGTCGCCGCGGCCGTGCTGGACGCCGGGGTGAGCGAGGTGCTCGTCTGCCTCGGCGGATCGGCCTCGACGGACGGCGGTGCGGGCATCCTCTCCGGGCTCGGCGCCCGGATGCTCGACGCCGACGGCCAGGTGGTCCCCGACGGCGGCGAGGGGTTGGCCCGCGTCACCTCGATCGACCTGTCGGGGTTGCACCCCCGAGCGCGCGAGGTGCGCTGGCGCCTGGCCGTGGACGTCACCAACCCCTTGCTCGGCGAGCTCGGGGCGGCCGCGGTCTTCTCCCCGCAGAAGGGCGCCGGTCCGGGAGAGGTCGCGTTCCTCGACGAGGCGCTGACCCGGTGGGCCAACCTGCTCGAGCGCGAGACCAGCGTCCGTGTGCACGAGCTGCCCGGCGCCGGGGCCGCCGGGGGAGTGCCGGCCGGTCTCGCCGCCGTCCTCGGCGCCGAGCTGGAGCCGGGGGCGCTGCTCGTGGCCGAGGCGGTCGGGCTGCCCGCCGTGCTCGCGGACGCCGCCCTCGTCCTCACCGGCGAGGGCTCGTTCGACTCGCAGTCCGTGCGCGGCAAGGTGGCCGACGGCGTGGCGCGCCTGGCCGCCGCGTCCCCGGCCCGGCCGCCCGTGGTCGTCGTGGCCGGGCAGGTGCTGCTGCCGGCGGAGCAGACCCGTGCGGCCGGCATCACCGCGGCCTTCTCCATCGCCCCGGGACCGATCGGCCTCGACGAGCTGATCCCCCGGACGGCGACGCGTCTGGCGGAGGTCGCGGCGTCGGCGACGAACCTGCTGCTCGCGGGGCGCCGGCGGGGCTGACGCCGCGGCGGCGGCGCGCGGCACGGCCGGTGCCGGGGAGCATGCTCCGGCACCGGCCGTGCCGTGGTCCCGGACGGGCGATCAGCCGCCGGCCTCGATCGTGTGCGGGTGCGAGCTGTGCTCCACCTCGATCCGGCGCGGCTTGGCCTCCTCGGCCACGGGGATCGTCAGCGTGAGCACGCCGTCGGCGTAGGCCGCCGTGATGTGGTCGAGCGCCAGCCCGCGCCCGAGCGTGATCTGCCGTGCGACGGTGCCCGCCGGGCGCTCGCGCAGCAGCCACTGACCCTCGGCGGAGCGTGCGGTCCGCTCGGCCCGGACGGTCAGGGTGCGGTCCTCGACCGAGACGTCGATGCTCCCGGGGTCGATCCCGGGAAGGTCGGCGGCCAGGACGAAGTGGTCGTCCTCGCGGAACAGGTCCATCGGCATCGCCGAGGCGTTCCGCGTGGTGAGAGGGATCGAACCGAAGAGTCGGTCCATCTCCTGGAACGGGTCCCAGTACGTAGCCATCGCGCATCACCTCCTCGACGAGGCCGCGCCCGCGGCCTCGGCCCGCGACGGGTGCGCCGGTCCGTCCGGCGTCACCTGGCTACACCCCCAGAATTAGCACTCTCGGTCCACGAGTGCCAGATCTGCCGCGTTCGCTCTCGGTGAACGGCCGGGTCACGGCTCGACGTCGTCGTGCAGCACGACGCGGGACAGCTCGACGCCGCCCCCGGGCAGCACCCAGTAGTGCAGCCGTCGCGCCTGCGGTGCGCTGACCTGCAGCGACAGGCGCATGGCCTGGGCGCCGTCCGACTCGCGCACCCGGTACGGGTCGCCGCCGCCGTCGCCCTGGCGCAGGCGGTGCAGCTCGTAGCCGGCGATGTCCTGGGCCCGGCCGACGAGCACCATGACGATCGCGCGGTGCACCTTCTCCTCGAGGCCGCGGCCGGTCGTGGCCAGCGAGTCGCAGAACTGCGGGCCGACCGCGAAGTCGGGCAGCGGGTAGTCGGCCTTCTCGGTGGCGCCGACCACCTGGGCCCACGTGCCGTAGACGTCGTGGCGGAGCTGGTCGACCGGGTCCGTGAACAGTCGGTCGGAGGTCGGCGCCGGTGCCGGGTCGCCGCCACGCTGCTTGCGCGCGGACCGGATCCTGGCCTTGTACCGCTCGACGTCCCGGTAGAGCCGGTCCAGGTGGTCACGCTGCTCGCGGGCGAGGTCGCGCAGCCCGGCCACCTCCACCTCCAGGGCCTTGACGGAGGCGCGCAGCTCGATCGCCTCCCGTTCGGCGAGGTCGGCCCGGGCGCGCTGCTCGTGGACGGACAGCTCGAGCTGGTTGACCAGCGTCTTGCGGTCCGTCGACGGGTCCGGCGCGGCGTCCGGCGGTTCCGACGCCTCGGGCGCCGGGGCCGGGGTGCGCCCCGGGGGCGGCACCGCCCGGCGCGGTCCGGGGCCCGGCTTGGGGCCCGGGCTCGTCCTCTCGGCCGGTGCCGGCCGCTGCGGGGCGGGCGTGGGGGCGGACGACGGACGGTGCCGGTCCAGCAGGGCCGGGGTGGGTGCCGGGCCCGACGGCGCCGAGTCGGCCGAGAGCTCGTCGTCCGGGACGACGGCGGGAGCCGGGAGCCAGGGCGGGCCGCCGTCGAGCAGGTTGATCGCGGGCCGCACGCCGCCGGCGTCGTCCACGTCGTCGAGCCGCAGGGACGGGTGGCGGTGGCCGCCCTCGGGGCCCGGGACCGGGCGGGCGGCCTGCATCCGGGCCGCGACCACCTCGCCCACGGTGAACAGGTCGCGCAGGTCGTCGTCGCCCCGGCTCGCGTGCTCGCGCCGCACGCGCACGGTGACCGCCGGGGCGAGGGCGACCGTGACCTCGTCGGCGTCCACGCGGTGCACCTGGGCCGGCACGACCGCTCCGGCCGGGTAGCCCGACAGCACCCGGGACGTCTGCTCGAGGGCGTCGGGCAGCATGTCCCGGACGTCCAGGCGGCGCGTGTCGACGTCCAGCACGCCGTGGACGCGCATCCCCGGGGCCAGGAGGCGGTCGATCGGCACGATCGGCAGCGTCAGCTCCTGGGCGACCTGCGCCGTCGTGCCGTCGGCGGTCTGCACCAGCGCCCGGGTGCCCACCAGGCCCAGCACCGTGCCCGTCGTCGTGGCCGGCGTCGGGGGCAGCAGGTCCAGGCCGACCAGCCCCGCGCGGGTGGCGGCGGCCAGGGCGTCCTGCACGAGCCGGTCGTGCACCCGCGTGCCCTCGGCGTCGTCGTAGGCGATCCACAGCGGCGACCGGGCGACGTCGTGCACCCACCCGACGCCGACGGGGTAGACCCGCGAGGCGCCCCCGTAGACCTGGGTGGCGTCCGGCATCCCGTGGGAGAAGGCCCACGACGGGTCGCCGGTGTGGATCACGACGACCTCGGCCAGGCCGCGCACGTCGTCCAGCACGCGGTCCGGGTCGACGTACGGACGGCCGCGGTCGCGCGGGGTGGAGACGACCACGACGGGCCAGGCGCGGTCGGGGTGCTGCAGGCGGGCGGCGAGCTCCTCGGCCTGCGCCGTCGTGCGCACCTGGCCGACCTCGGCGGGCGGCCGGGGCCGCGCCGTCCGGCCCGGTGCGGGAGCGGTGCGCGTGCTCGTCACAGGGCCTCCTCGCTCACGGTCCGGACCGGGTCCGTCGAGAGTACCCGCGCCACCGCACTTCGGCGCGACGTCGAAGGTGACGCCGTGTCGGTTCCATCTCACGCGGTCCCCGGGCCCGATCCGGTGCCCGCACACCGGTGGTCGGTGGATGATGGGTCCATGTCGACGACCCACCGGCCGACCTCTGACGTCACCCCGTACGACGCGCTGCTGCTCTTCTCCTTCGGCGGTCCGAACAAGCCGGAGGACGTGGTCCCGTTCCTCCGCAACGTGACCGCCGGCAAGGGCATCCCCGACTCCCGCCTCGAGGAGGTCGGCGAGCACTACTACGCGTTCGGCGGCAAGAGCCCGATCAACGGCCAGAACCTCGCCCTCAAGGCCGCGATCGAGGCCGAGCTCGCCCAGCGCGGCATCGAGCTGCCGGTCGTGTGGGGCAACCGCAACTGGGAGCCGTACACCGACGACGCCGTCACCGAGCTCGAGAACCTGGGGGCCGAGCGCGCCGTCGCGCTCGTGACCTCCGCCTACTCCAGCTACTCCGGCTGCCGCCAGTACCGCGAGGACCTGGCCGTGACGCTGCAGCAGCGCGGCCAGCTCGACGAGCACGGCTCGACGGGCGTCCAGTTCGACAAGGTGCGTTCGTACTTCAACCACCCGGGGTTCGTGCAGGCCAACGTCGAGGCCGTGCTCGACGGCTACGCCGCGCTGGAGGAGAAGGGCGGGTCGCCCGCGGACGCGACGCTGGTGTTCGTCACGCACTCCATCCCCGACACGATGGAGGCCGCCTCGCGCATCTCGCAGGCCACCTACTCCGCCCAGCACCTCGACGTCGCGGCGGTCATCGCCGAGCGGGTCGCCGAGGCGCGCGGGCACGAGGTGCCGTGGGAGCTGTCGTACTGCTCGCGCTCCGGCCCGCCGACCCAGCCCTGGCTGGAGCCCGACGTCAACGACCTGCTCACGGAGCGGGCCGGCGAGGGGCTGCGCGACGTCGTCATGGCGCCGATCGGGTTCATCTCCGACCACATGGAGGTCGCCTACGACCTGGACACCGAGGCCATGGAGACCGCGACCGAGCTCGGGATGACGGCTGTGCGCGCCGGCACCGTGGGCACCCGGCCCGCCTTCGTGGCCGGGCTGGTGGACCTGCTGCTGGAGCGGGCGGCCCTCGCCCGCGGCGAGGACGTCGACCAGGCGACCGTCGGGACCCTGCCCCCGTTCCGGTCCGTGTGCGAGGTCGACTGCTGCCTGCGTCGTGACGGCGAGCCGAGCGGCGTCCCGGCGCTGTGCTCCCGCGACGTCACCCGCTGAGCGACCGAAGGACCCTGGAGGAACACCTGTGAGCGACCAGCACATCCACGCCGACACGGGCGAGGCCGTCGACACCGCCGCGATCAACTCCTCGATCCGCTACGCGATGATCTCGGTGTTCTCGCTGTCCGGCGAGGTCCCCGCCGACGCCGACGCGCGGTCGGCGCTCGCCGCCGCGGCCGCGGACGCCCTGTGGGACGGCGCTGCCGACGCGGACCGCGACCCGTCCCGCCCCGACGGTGACGTGGTGGTGCGCGGCGTGTACGACGTCGCCGGTCTCCGCGCCGACGCCGACCTCATGGTCTGGGTGCACGGCCCCTCGGTGGAGGCGGTGCAGGGCGCCTACCAGCGGCTGCGGGCCTCGCGGCTCGGCCGGGTCCTGACCCCGGTGTGGTCGGTCGTGGCCCTGCACCGGGCGGCGGAGTTCAACAAGGGGCACGTGCCGGCTTTCCTCGCCGGCGAGGCGCCGCGCGACTACCTGTGCGTGTACCCGTTCGTGCGGTCCTACGAGTGGTACCTGCTGCCCGACGACGAGCGCCGCACCATGCTGCGCGACCACGGCATCGCGGCCGCCGGGTACAAGGACGTGCGGGCCAACACGATGAGCACGTTCGCGCTGAGCGACTACGAGTGGCTGCTGCCGTTCGAGGCGGACGCGCTCGACCGGATCGTCGACCTGATGCGGGACCTGCGGGCGACCGAGGCGCGGCTCCACGTGCGCGAGGAGGTGCCGTTCTTCACCGGCCCGCGCGTGGAGCTGGCCGCGTGGGTGGAGCGCCTGCCGCGCTCGGCGTGACCGCGCGCCGGGCGCGACGCTCGGCCCGCTCAAGATGCTCAGCATGCTGAGGTTTGGCATGCTGGGGGCATGACGACCTACGACACGACACCCCAGCAGGCCACCGCCCGCGACCGCGTCCGGCAGGTCGTGGTCGCCGTCGGCGCCCTCCTGGCGATCCTCGGTGCCGCCGTCGGCTCCGGGGCGTTCGGAGGCCAGCCGATCCAGGACGCCGCCGGCGGCGCCCTGTCCGCCGAGGCGACCGTGGTGGCCCCCGACAACCCGGCGTTCTCCATCTGGTCGGTCATCTACACCGGGCTCGTCCTCTTCGCCGTCGTCCAGGCGCTGCCCGGGCGCGGGGCCGACGCCCGGCTGCGGTCCGTGTCCTGGTGGATCCTCGCCTCGATGCTCCTCAACGCCGCGTGGATCGGCGTCGTGCAGGCCGGCTGGCTGTGGGCCAGCGTCGCTGTGATCGCCGTCCTCGTCGCGGTGCTGTCCCTCGTGCTCGTCCGCCTGGTCCGCACCCCCGCACCGCGCGTGCTCGACGCCGTCGTCACCGACGTCACGGTCGGCCTCTACCTGGGCTGGGTGTCCGTGGCGACGCTCGCCAACACCACCGCCGCCCTCACCGCCGCCGACGTCGGCGAGCTGGGCCTGGGTGCCAGCGGGTGGGGCGCGGTCCTGGCCGCCGTCGCCGCCGTGCTCGCCCTGGCCATGGCGAGGTACGGCGCCGCCCGCCCCGCCGTCGTGGTCCCGGTCGGTCTGGCCATGGGCTGGGGTCTCGCCTGGATCGCGGTCGGCCGCACCGAGGGCCCGCTGACGGACTCCGTCGTGGCGGTCGCCGCCGGGGTCGCCGCCGCCGTGGCCGCCGTCGGCCCGGTCGTGATCAGCCTGCTGCGGCGCCGGACCCGGTCCTAGCGGCTCGCCACCACGACCGTCGCGTCGAGGGCCTCGTCCCGGACCCTCCGGGCGGCGAGGCCGGCCTGCTCGACCGCACGGCGCGCCCCGGCCCACTGGTGCTCGGCGATCTCGAACAGCAGCGCACCGTCCGGAGCCAGCCACGCCGGAGCGTCTGCGAGCACCCGGCGCAGCACGTCGAGGCCGTCGTCGCCGCCGTCGAGCGCGCGTCGCGGCTCGTGCTCGCGGGCCTCCGGCGGCATCGTGGCGACCGCGTCCGTCGGGACGTAGGGCGCGTGGCACAGCAGCAGGTCGACCCGGCCGTGCAGGTCGTGCGGGAGCGGGGCGAACAGGTCGCCGACCAGGGCGACCCCGCCCAGCGGCTCCAGGTTGCGGCGCGCGTACGCGGCCGCCACCGGGTCGACGTCCACGGCGTGCAGCGTCGCCGATGTCCCGGCCGCCGACCGGCCCGCCAGCACCGCCCCGCCGACGACGCCGCAGCCGCAGCACAGGTCGACGACGGTCGCGTCGGGCCGCGGCGCGACGCGGTCCAGCGCGAGGCGCACCAGCGCCTCGCTGCGACGGCGCGGCACGAACACCCCGGGACCCACCGCCCAGGACCGCCCGGCCAGCTCGACCCGGCCGAGCACGTGCTCCAGAGGTTCGCCGGCCGCGCGCCGCGCGACCAGCTCCTCCAGCCGCGCCGAGCCCACCGGGGCGGCCCGCAGCAGCGCCGCGGCCTCGTCCTCGGCGAAGACGCACCCCGCCGCTCGCAGCCGGGCGATGAGCGCCGCCGTCGTGGTCGGGTCCGGCGTGCTCAGGGGTAGAGCCCGCGGATCTCGTGCGCCTCGGCGGTCCGGCGGACGCCGATGATCGTCGCGGCGTCCCGGAGCGAGACGCCGTCGCGCCGGGCCAGAGCGGAGACGTCCGCGTAGGCCGAGGCCATGCGCCGCGCGAGCTTCTCGGCGATCTCCTGCGCCGACCACCAGTACGTCTGGTTCGCCTGCACCCACTCGAAGTAGGAGACGACGACGCCGCCGGCGTTGGCCAGCACGTCGGGCACCACCGTGACCCCGCGCTCGGCCAGCACGGCGTCGCCCGCCGTGGTGGTCGGCCCGTTCGCGCCCTCGACCACCCACCGTGCCCGCACCGTGCGCGACGACTCGGCGGTGAGCACGCCCTCGACGGCGGCGGGCACCAGCACGTCCACGTCCAGGGCGATCAGCTCGGCGTTCGAGATCGGGTCGGCGTCGGCGAACCCGGCCACGCTGCCCGTCTCGGCCACGTGGTCGGCCAGCCGGTCCAGGTCGAGCCCGTCGTCCGCCCGGATCCCGCCGTACTGGTCGCTGACGGCGACCACCCGCGCCCCGCGCTCGGCGAAGATCGTCGCGGCGTTGCCACCGACCTTGCCGAAGCCCTGGATCGCGACGGACACGTCGCTCATCTGCGCGTCCGCCTCCTTGAGCGCGGCGGCGGTGACGTGCACGATCCCGGCGCTCGTGGCCGTGCCGCGGCCCAGCGACCCGCCCACGGCGAGCGGCTTGCCCGTGACCACCGCCGGGATCGTGTAG
This sequence comes from Isoptericola haloaureus, assembly GCF_036689775.1. Classification (NCBI taxonomy): domain Bacteria; kingdom Bacillati; phylum Actinomycetota; class Actinomycetes; order Micrococcales; family Promicromonosporaceae; genus Isoptericola; species Isoptericola haloaureus. The sequence continues at coordinate 267,050 of NZ_JBAGLP010000110.1, forward strand.
CCGCGGTTGACCGAGTAGGTGTCCATGACCCACGCCATCGTGCGGTCGTCGGTGCCCATGTCGGGCGCCATGATGTCGGTGTCCGGGCCGATCAGCGGCATGATCTCGGAGGTGTACCGACGCGTCACCCGCTCCAGCTCGCCCGGGGTGTAGTCGGCGGGGTCGATGCCGACGCCGCCCTTCGCGCCCCCGAACGGCAGGTCGACGATGCCGCACTTCCAGGTCATCCACATCGCCAGCGCCCGCACCTCGTCGATGTGCACGCTGGGGTGGAACCGCAGCCCGCCCTTGCCGGGACCCCGCGAGACGTTGTGCTGGACCCGATAGCCCTGGAAGAGCACCCGGGACCCGTCGTCGCGGTGCAGCGGGACCGCGACCTGGATCTCGCGGCGCGGCGTGGCCAGCATCTGGTGCAGGCCGTCGTCGTAGCCCAGGTGCGCGACGGCGGTCGCGAGCTGGGACTGCGCCGTCTCCAGGGCCGAGGCCTCGCCCGCCGGGGCCGGGCGGGTCGACATCGTCGTCACAGGGGTTCCTCCTCGGAGGCATCGTCGGCGGGGCTCCGGTCGGTGCCCTTGCGGTGGTCACCGGCCCGGTCGGGGCCGTCCCGGTACCGTACCCCGCGGTCGCCGGGCGGTCCCGACCGTGCCGCGGGTCCTGTCGAGTTGTCGCAAACGGCGTCCCGCACGCCCGGTTCTGTACAAGACGGGACCCCGCCGTCGGGCGCACCCTGGAGACATGAGCACCCATGCCACCGACCGCGGCACCGGCGACCCCGGGACCCGCCGCGACGCGACCGTGAGCCCCGCGGACCTGGTCGAGGACGCCGTCGCCCTCGCCCACTCCTGGATCGAGGCGGCCGGGCGGTCCGACGGCGTCGCCACCCGCTCCGACCGTCGCACCCGCGCCACCGCCGAGCGGCTCGGCGCGCTGGTCGCCGACCCGGCCGGCCTCGACCTCGCCGTCGGCTTCGTCGACGACGTCGCCCGGCCCCAGGACGTCCACGTCGCCGCCAAGGCGCTCGCCGGCCTCGGCCGCGACGCCGGCGCCGCCTCGTTCCTCTCGCCCGTCGACCGGACCCTGTTCCGCGTCGGCGCCGCCGTGGCGCCCGTGCTGCCCTCCGTCGTCGTGCCGGCCGCCCGGGTGCGGCTGCGTCAGCTCGTCGGCCACCTCGTCGCCGACGCCGGGCGCGGCCTGGGCAAGCACCTCGCCCGCACCCGCGCCGAGGGCTACACCCTCAACGTGAACCTGCTGGGGGAGGCCGTGCTCGGCGACGAGGAGGCGGCCGCGCGGCTCGAGCGCACCATCGCGCTGGTGGAGCGCCCCGACGTGGACTACGTCTCGGTCAAGGTCTCCTCCGTGGCCGCCCAGCTGGTCACCTGGGACCTGGAGGGTTCCCGCGACCGCGTGGTCGAGCACCTCCTGCCGCTGTACCGCGCCGCGCTCGACCACGGCGTGTTCGTCAACCTCGACATGGAGGAGTACAAGGACCTCGCGCTGACCACCGCCGTCTTCCGCGACGTCCTCGAGCACCCCGAGCTGCGCGACCTGTCCGCGGGCATCGTGCTGCAGGCCTACCTCCCCGACGCGCTCGGTGCCCTCGACGAGCTCACCGCCTGGGCGCAGCAGCGGGTCGCCGACGGCGGAGCGCCGGTCAAGGTGCGCCTGGTCAAGGGTGCCAACCTCGCCATGGAGCACGTCGAGGCCGAGCTGCACGACTGGACGCCCGCCCCCTACGGCACCAAGGCCGAGGTCGACGCCAACTACGTGCGCATCCTCGACCGTCACCTGACCCCCGCGCGCACCGCCGCCGTCCGCCTCGGTGTGGCCTCGCACAACCTGTTCGACGTGGCGCTCGCGATCCTGCTCGGCCGGGCGCGCGCCGTCAGCGCCGGGCTCGACATCGAGATGCTGCAGGGCATGGCACCGATCGAGGCCCGGCTGGTACGTGCCGAGGTCTCCCGGGGCGCACCCGACCAGCACGGCGAGGTCGTCCTCTACACGCCTGCCGTGCGCGACGAGGACTTCGACGTCGCCATCTCCTACCTCGTGCGCCGCCTCGAGGAGAACTCCGCCGAGCAGAACTTCGTGCACGCCGCCTTCGCCCCGCCGTCGGCCGAGCCCGGTGTGCGCGGCACCCCGATGGAGCGCCAGGAGGTCGCGTTCCGTGCCTCCGTCGCCGACGGCCTGCGCGACGACCCGGACGCCGTCGTCCCGCGACGCGTCTCGCGGTTCGACGTCCCTGCGTCCCGCCCGGCGGCGACCGCGCACGACGCCGCCCGGCCCGGGTCGCCGACCGGGTTCCACAACGCCACGGACACCGACCCGGCCGTCGCCGCGCACCGCGAGTGGGCCGCCCGCCTCGTCGGGCCCGACAGCGGGTTCGTGCCCGTGCGGACCCCCGAGACCACCGACACCGGGCAGATCGACGCCGTCGTCGCCCGTGCCGTCGAGGTCCGCGAGCAGTGGGCCGCCGTCCCGGCCGCCGGTCGCGCCCGGGTCCTGCGCGAGGCCGCCCGGCAGCTCGAGCTGCGCCGCGGCGACCTCGTCGCCGCCGCCGTGCACGAGCCCGGCAAGACCGTCGCCGAGACCGACCCCGAGGTCACCGAGGCCATCGACTTCGCCGCCTACTACGCGGCGGCCGCCGAGGCGCTCGACACCGTCGACGGCGCCGACTTCGCCCCCGAGGGCGTCACCCTCGTCACCCCGCCGTGGAACTTCCCGGTGGCCATCCCGATCGGCGGCGTGCTCGCGGCGCTCGCGGCCGGTTCGACCGTGCTCGCCAAGCCGGCACCGCCCACGCCCCGCTGCTACGAGCTCGCGGTCGAGGCCGTGCAGGCCGCCCTCGAGGCCGTCGCCCCGGAGATCGGGCTGCCCGCCGACGTCGCCCGCGACGCCGTGCAGCTCCTGCGCGTGCCCGACGGCGAGGCCGGCAAGCACCTGGTCACCCACCCGGCCGTGTCCCGCGTGGTGCTGACCGGCGCGCTGGAGACCGCCCAGATGTTCTCCCGGTGGAACCCGGAGCGACCCGTCCTCGCCGAGACCTCGGGCAAGAACGCCCTGGTCGTCACGCCGTCGGCCGACCTCGACCTCGCGGTGGCCGACGTGGTGCGCAGCGCCTTCGGGCACGCCGGGCAGAAGTGCTCGGCGTCGTCGCTGGTGATCCTCGTCGGCTCGGTCGGTGACGAGAAGACCGTGACGGGCGAGCGGTTCCGCCGCCAGCTCGTCGACGCCGTCCGGTCGCTCGCCGTCGGCCCCGCCACCTCGCTGTCGACGGTCATGGGTCCGCTGACCGAACCGGCCACCGGCAAGCTGCACCGGGCGCTGACGTCGCTGGAGCCGGGGGAGCGCTGGCTCGTCGAGCCCCGGCGCCTGGACGACGTCGCCGACGCCGCGGGGATCGACCCGGACCGGCTGTGGTCGCCCGGGCTGCGCGACGGCGTGGCACCCGGGTCGTTCTTCCACCTCACCGAGGTCTTCGGCCCGGTGCTCGGCATCCTGCGCGCCGCGACGCTGGAGGAGGCGATCGAGCTGCAGAACGCCGTCTCCTACGGCCTGACCGGCGGGATCCACTCCCTCGACGCCGACGAGATCGCGACGTGGCTCGACCGCGTCGAGGTCGGCAACGCCTACGTCAACCGGCACATCACCGGTGCCATCGTGCAGCGGCAGTCGTTCGGCGGTTGGAAGGGCTCGGTCGTCGGTCCCGGCGCCAAGGCGGGCGGACCGAACTACGTGGCCCAGCTCGGCCGCTGGAGCGACGGCGCCGACGTGCCGTCGCGCACCGCCGACCCCGAGGGCTGGCTCGCGTGGGCCGAGGACTCCGACGCCGTCGCGTGGGACACCGAGTTCGGCGTCGTGCACGACCCGACCGGCCTGGCCGTCGAGGAGAACAGCTTCCGCTACCGCCCCGTGCCCGAGGTCACGGTCCGCGTCGGTGACGGCGCCCTGCCCGTCGAGGTGCGCCGCGTGCTGGCCGGTGCCCGTCGGGCCGGGGTCCGCACCGTCGTCGTGCCCGAGTCCGACGCCGGCTGGGGCGTGCCGCACGAGGCCCCGATGTCGCACGAGGACTTCGCCGACGCCGTCACGGCGGGCCGGATCACCGGGCGGATCCGTGTGATCGGTCAGGCACCCGGACTGCGTGCCGCCGCGGTCGAGCGCGTCGGCGAGACGACCGTGCTCGACCAGCCCGTGGTGGCGGCGGGGCGCCGGGAGCTGCTGCCGTTCCTGCGCGAGCAGGCCGTCAGCCGGACGAAGCACCGGTACGGGCACCTGCGCGCCTGAGACGGCGGCGGACGAGCCGCACCGCGCCGGCACCCGTGGCAGCATGGCAGCGTGACGACTGCGTTCGTGCTGGGTGGCGGTGGTGTCCGGGGTGCGGTGCAGGTCGGGATGCTGCAGGCCCTCTTCGAGGCGGACGTCCACCCGGACCTGATCGTCGGGACGTCCGTCGGGGCCATCAACGGCGCGGCGGTCGCCGCCGACCCGACCCTCTCCGTCGTCGACCGGCTGCTGGAGGCCTGGGCGTCACCGACGGCGGCGGCCGTCTACGCCGAGCCCTGGTACCGGCAGGTCCGTCACCTGGCCCGCTCGCGGGTCCACGTGTACGACCCGGCGAAGCTGCGCGCGCTCATCGAGGAGGCCGTGGGGGAGCACCGCACCTTCGCGGACCTCGAGGTGCCGCTCGTCGTGGCCGCCGCCAGCATCGAACGGGCGTCGGAGCACTGGTTCGACTCCGGTCCGCTCGTCGAGGCCGTGCTGGCCTCGGCGTCCGTGCCGGGGGCGATGCCGCCCACGGTCGTGGACGGCGAGCACTTCGTCGACGGTGGCCTGGTGAACTCCATCCCCCTGGGGGAGGCGGTCCGTCGCGGAGCCACCACCGTCTACGTGCTGCAGGTGGGACGGATCGAGGAACCGCTGACCGCCCCGCGCAGCCCCTCCGACGTGGCGAAGGTCGCCTTCGAGATCTCCCGGCGGCACCGGTTCCACCGCGAGCTCGCCGACGTGCCCGCGGACGTCACCGTGCACGTGCTGCCCTCGGGCGGATCGCTGCCCGGCGACGAGAAGGTCCGGGCCTACAAGCGGCTGGACGTCACCCGGCACCGGATCGAGCGGTCCTACGACCGGACCCGGACCTACCTCGCCGGCGAGGCGTGACGTGCTGCCACCGCGGTGGGCCCGCCGGGTCGTCCTCGCCCCGCTGGTCGTCGCGCTCGCCGTCCTCATGGTCCCGACCACGCTGATGTTCGCGATCGTCGTCGGCGGCGTGCTGACCTGGGTCGTCCCCGGCGGGCTGCGCGCGCTGCGGTTGCTCTGGATGGCGGCGTTCTACGTCGTGTGGGACGCGACGGCGCTGCTCGCGATGTTCGGCCTCTGGCTCGCCGCGGGGTGCGGTCTGTTCACCGACCGGCCGTGGTACCGCCGGGCGCACGTGCGGCTGGCCCGCGGGATGCTGGCGCTGTTCTTCTGGCAGGTGCGCTGGACCCTGCGACTGCGGATCCAGCTCGACCTGCCGTCGCCGGGGACGCTGCCGGACGCGCCGGTGGTGGTGCTGAGCCGGCACGCGGGGCCGGGCGACTCGTTCATCATCGTCGACCGGTTGCTGGGGTTGTCGGGGCGTGCGCCGGCGATCGTGCTCAAGGACACGATGCAGTGGGACCCGGCGATCGACGTGCTGCTGAACCGGCTGCCCTCGGCCTTCGTGACGCCGGCGTCACGGCGTCCCACGGGTCGGCCGGGTGCGCGCGAGACGGTGCACCGGATCGCCGCCGGGCTGACCGTCGACGACGCCCTCGTGCTCTTCCCCGAGGGCGGGAACATCACGCCGCGTCGCCGCGCGGAGCGCATCGAGGCGCTGCGCCGGGCCGGGCACGAGACGCTGGCGCGCCAGGCCGAGGACATGACCGAGGTGATGGCACCGCACGTGGGCGGCTTTGACGCCGCGATGGAGGGATCTCCCGACGCCGCCGTCCTGGTGGTCGCGCACACCGGGCTCGAGCGGCTCGTGACCGTCCGGGACGTGTGGCGCGAGCTGCCCATGGACAAGACCATCACCATGCGCGCCTGGCTGCACCCGGCCGGTGCCGTGCCGACCGCCCAGGACGCGCGCGAGACCTGGCTGTTCGACCAGTGGCGGACGATCGACGACTGGGTCGTCAGGCAGAGCCTGTCGGCCTGAGGCTGCGGTTGTGCTGCGGGCGGGTGCCTTGCTGCGCTGCGGCCCTCACCCTGCGCTGCACCTCCGCCTCAGGCCGAGTCACCCTCGACCAGACGCGGGATGAAGATGCGCGGCTCGGGGTGGACGTCCTCGCCGGCCAGCATGTCGAGCAGGGACGACGTCGCCGCCGCGACCATCTCCACCACGGGTTGCAGCACGGTGGTCAGCCGCGGCGTGGTCCGCTCCGCCCCGAGGGCGTCGAAACCGACCACGGCGACGTCCTCGGGCACCCGCTTGCCGTGTGCCTGCAGCACCTGCAGCGCGCCGGTGGCCATGAGGTCCGACGCGGCGAAGACGCCGTCGACGTCGGGGTGCTCTGCCAGGATCTGCTCCATCGCGGCGGCCCCGCCCTCGACCGTGAAGTCGCCGTCGGCGACGGCGTCCGTGGGCAGGTCCGCCCGGGTCAGCGTCTGCCGCCACCCGTCGAAACGGTCGAGGGTGGCGGTCATGTCCCGCGGCCCGGTCAGGGTCGCGATCGACCGGCACCCCCGGTCGATGAGCCGCTGCGTGGCGACCCGGGCGCCGGCCCGGTTGTCGACGTCCACGTAGTGCAGGCCGGCGGCGTCGAACGGACGCCCGACGAAGATCGCGGGCAGCGAGCCGGACCGCAGCTCGGGCTCGAGGTTGTCGTCCTTGTGGTGCGAGGCGACGATGACGCCGTCCACGTGCCCGCTGGTCAGGTACCGGGCGATGTGCCCGGGGCGCTCGCCCTGGCGGGCCAGCAGCAGGACGAGCTGCAGGTCCGTGCCCCCCAACCCCTCGCTGACTCCGCGCACGACGCCGGCGAGGAACGGGTCGGTGAGGATCCTCGCGTCCGGCTCCGGGACCACCAGCGCGATGGAGTCCGTCCGTCGGGTCACGAGCGACCGGGCCGCCCGGTTGGGCGCGTACCCGAGGCGCACGATGGCGGAGTCCACGGCTTGCTGCGCCTCCGGCGAGACCCGGTCGCCACCGTTGATCGCCCGCGATGCCGTCGAGCGCGAGACGCCGGCGGTGCGCGCGACGTCGTCGAGGGTCGGTGCGATGTGCTTCGTGACCACGGTCGGAGATTACCTTCCGCTCAATCCTGTGCCGGGACGGCGTTGTCGCGGGCGACCTCGGCGTACCAGCGGCCCGAAGCCTTCACGATACGCTCCTGGGTCTCGTAGTCGACCCGGGTGAGGCCGAACCGCTTCGTGTAGCCGAGCGCCCACTCGAAGTTGTCCATCAGCGACCACGCGAAGTAGCCGCGGACGTCAGCACCGGCGTCGATCGCGTCCTTGACGGCGCGCAGGTGCCGGTCGATGAACTCGAGCCGGTCCTGGTCGTCGACGCTGCCGTCCGCCTCGACGACGTCGGGGTAGGCCGCGCCGTTCTCGGTGACGACCAGCGCCGTGCCGCGCGGCCCCGCGTAGTCCTGCTGCAGCCGCGTCAGCAAGCGCGTCAGCCCCTCCGGCTGCACCTCCCAGCCCATGTCGGTCAGGGGCAGGCCGCGGCTGTGCGGGTGCACGCCGTCCGGCACCGGGTTCGGCGAGCGGGTCTCGCGCACCGGCCCGGACGCGTCCGGGGTGCGTTCGCCGTCGGGACCGGCGGTGCCCTCGGGGCTCGCGGTGCCGTCGGGACGGGTCCCGGCCTGCGGCGTCGCGGAGACGGCACCGCCGTTGTAGTAGTTCACGCCGAGCACGTCGATCGGCGTGGAGATGATCTCCAGGTCGCCGGGGCGGACGTGGTCGGCCAGGCCCAGGTGGGCGACGTCCTCCAGGAGGTCCTGCGGGTAGGCGCCCCGGAAGATCGGGTCGAGGAAGATCCGGTTGAACACGGCGTCGTCACGGCGCGCGGCGTCCACGTCGGCCGGGTCCGTCGGGTCGACGGGGTCGGAGACGGTGAAGTTGAGCGTCAGCCCCAGCGTCGCCTCGGGTTCACGGTCCCGCAGCGCCTCCACGGCCAGGCCGTGCCCGAGCATGAGGTGGTGCGCTGCGGCGAGGCCGAGCTCGGGGGACGTCCGGCCGGGGGCGTGCACCCCGGCCGTGTAGCCGAGGAACGCCGAGCAGTACGGCTCGTTGAGCGTCGCCCAGATCTTCACCCGGTCGCCCAGGGCCTCGTGCATGGTGGCGGCGTAGTCCGCGAACCGGTAGGCCGTGTCCCGGGCCGGCCAGCCGCCGGCCTCCTCGAGAGCCTGCGGCAGGTCCCAGTGGTACAGCGTGAGCCAGGGGGTGATGCCGGCGCCCAGCAGCTCGTCGACGAGGCGGGAGTAGAAGTCGAGCCCCTCCGGGTTCGGGGTGCGACCGTCCGGCATCACCCGGGCCCAGGAGCTCGAGAACCGGTAGGCGCCCAGGTTCAGCCGGGACATCAGCGCGACGTCCTCGCGGTACCGGTGGTAGTGGTCGCAGGCGACCATGCCGTCGTCACCGTGGACGACCGCACCGGGGACCCGGCAGAAGACGTCCCAGATGGAGTCGCCCCGGCCGCCCTCGGCCCCGGCGCCCTCGATCTGGTAGGCGGCGGTGGCCGCTCCCCACAGGAAGCCCTCGGGGAACGCGACGCGGCCGCGGGCGTTGGCCGTCGGCTCCGTGAGCGGGGAGGACGGGGTGAAGGGGACGGTCGTCCCGGGGGCTGCGGTCCGGGCTCCCGCGCCCGGTGCGATCAGAGTCATGTCAGCAGTTCTTCCCTGTGAGGTGGAGGGGCCCGGACGCGACGGTCCGGGCCCCGCGGAGGATCGGTCGGTCGCGCGTCAGCCCTTCACCGCACCCGCCATGATCCCGGCGACGAGCTGGCGGCCGACGAAGAAGAACATGATCAGCAGCGGCAGCGTCACGAGGAACACGCCACCCATCACCAGCGAGTAGTCGACGAAGTAGTTGTCGCGCAGCGACTGCACCACCAGCGGCAGCGTCGGGTTGTCCGAGGTGAGGATGATCGACGGCCAGAAGTAGTTGGTCCACTGCTGCACGAACTGGAAGAGCCCGAGCATCGCCGCCGCCGGCAGCGCCGCCGGCATCGCGACCGACCAGAAGGTCCGGAACATCGACGCCCCGTCGACGCGGGCGGCTTCGATGAGCTCGTACGGCAGCGCCTCCGAGAGGTACTGGGTCATCCAGAACACGCCGAACGCGGTGACCAGGCCGGGCACGATGACCGCCTGGACCTGGCCGTACCAGCCGATCTCGCTCATGAGGATGTACAGCGGGATGATGCCGAGCTGGACCGGCACCGCCATCGTGGCGATGACGAAGACGAGCAGCGGGCCCCGTCCCCGGAAGTTCAGCTTGGCGAAGGAGTACCCGGCGAGCGTCGAGAAGAACACCACCGACAGCGACGAGAAGACGCCGATCAGCGTGGAGTTCCACAGCGCCTTCCAGAAGTTGATGTTCGAGTCGGTGATGACCGTGGCGAACTGCGAGAAGAGGCTGGCGTCGGGCAGCCACTGCGGGATCGGGTTCTGCGCGATCGCGACCGGGTCGGAGGACCCGAGCAGGAGCGTGTAGTACAGCGGGAAGATCGAGATCAGCAGGACGGCGCCGAGCAGGAAGTAGGTCAGGCGTCCGGCCCGGCGGGCCGACCCGCCGAGCGGCACCTTGCGCTGGCGGCGCTTGGCGGCGGCTCGCGCGGCGCCTGCCCCGGCGGTCTGTGCGGTGACGGCGACGGAGCTCATCGGACGTCCTCCCCGGAGTTCGTGGTGGGCGAGTCGGCGGACGGCTGCGGGGGCGGGTCCACCGGGGGTGGTGGCGGCGACCCGGGCTGTGGGCCGGGGGTGCCGCCCGGCGGGGCCGACGTCGTCGGGGTCTCGCCCCGGGCCGCGGCGGCGCGGGCCTCGGCCATCAGCCGCTTGGTGTGCCGGCGGCTGATCTTGGCGCCCTTCGGCCCGGCGGTGGCGATCCGCTGGGTCATGAGGAAGTTGACCATGCCGACGGCGACGATGATGAGGAACAGCAGCCAGGCGACCGCGGCGGCGCGGCCGAAGTTCTTCTGGTTGCCCCACGCGACGTCGTAGAGGTAGACGACGGTGGTCATCCAGTCGCGGTTCGGGCCGCCGAGGCCGCCGGCGTCGTACATGCGGACCTCGTCGAAGATCTGCATGCCGCCGACGGTGGAGGTGATGACCACGAAGATGACGGTCGCGCGGATCTGCGGGACGGTGACCGAGAAGAACTGCCGCACCCGGCCGGCGCCGTCGATGACGGCCGCCTCGTAGAGGTCGCGCGGGACGGCCTGCATGGCCGCCAGGAAGATGAGGGTGTTGTAGCCGGTCCACCGGTAGTTGACCATCGTGGCGATGGCGACGTGGCTGGCGATCCGGTCGCCGTGCCAGGCGATCGGGTCGACCCCGACGAGTCCGAGCAGCTCGTTGATGAACCCGTACTGGTCGGCGAAGAGGCGGCCGAAGATCATCGAGATGGCGACCGGGGCCACGATGAACGGCACCAGCACGCCCATGCGCCAGAAGGTGGCCGCGCGCAGGTTCTGGTCCAGCAGGGCGGCGATGGTGATCGCCATGATCACCTGCGGGACCGAGGAGAACAGGAAGATCGAGAAGGTGTTCCCGACCGACTTCCAGAAGGTCGGCTGCTGCAGGACGTCGACGTAGTTCTGCATGCCGACGAACTCGCCCTGCCCGCCGAGCAGGTTCCACTCGTACACCGACACCACGGCGGTGTAGGCGAGGGGGAACAGGCCGACGACGGCGAAGAGCAGGAAGAACGGGGAGATGTACAGGTACGGCGAGACCTTGACGTCGAGGCGTCCGAGTCGTTGGGAGAACCCGAGCCGTCGCGGCGGACGGTCGTCGGAGCCGTCGCGCGGCTGCGCGGGCTTGGTGGGGGACAAGAGGGCCATGAGCTGCTTCCTGTACGTCTCCGGTACGTGCTGCGGGCGCGTGTCGGGCCGGTCGCCGGGGGACGGCGACCGGCCCGACACGGTGGTGATCGAAGGGTGGGGTGCGGTGACCGCTCACCCTCGCGCGGGTGGTGTCAGAGACCCAGCTCGTTCACCGAGGAGACCGAGGTCTCCCAGGACTCCTCGGGGTCCTCACCGTTGAGGTCGACACGGTTGATGCCGTTCTGGACCTCCTGGTGGATGGAGAAGTAGTGCGGCCCCTTGTAGACGGCGCCGTCGATGGCCTGCGCCCGCGAGGAGAAGATCGCACCGGCGGGTGCCTCGCTCATGAAGTCGTTGACGAAGGACTGCACCTCGTCGGACTCCTGGGCCTCGATCTGCGACGGGAAGGTGCCGGCCTCGACGAAGGCCTGCGTCTGGACCTCGGGGGAGGTCAGCCAGTCGGCGAGCTCCTGGGCGGCCTCGACGTTGTCGCCGGAGGCCGGGACGGTCAGGAAGGAACCACCCCAGTTGCCGCCGCCGCCCGGGAAGACGTCGGCGATGTCCCAGCCCTCGACGCCACCCGCGTTCTGCTCGATCGGCCCGGTCATCCAGGACGGGCAGAGCATCGTGGCGAAGGCGTCGTTCTGGAAGCCGGCCGACCAGTCGTCGCCCCACTGCTCCAGACCCGCCGACAGGTTGTCGTCGACCGCGGCGGTGATGACCTGGTCGTAGAGGTCCTTGACCTCGGTGTTGGAGGCGAGGTCCTTGGGCTCGCCGGTCTCCGGGTCCTCGTAGGCGGCCTCGACCTGGTTGATCATGCCCTGGTAGGTGGCGACCGCCCCGTCGAACCAGGCGTTGCCGCTGGCGTCGACGTACTCCTTGCCGGCGTCGAAGTAGCTCTCCCAGGTGGCGCTGTCGCCGCCGATCCACTCGGCGACCTCCTCGCGCTCCGACGGCAGGCCGGCGGCCTCGAGCAGGTCGGAGCGGTAGCAGATCGCCTCGGGACCGATGTCGGTGCCGTAGCCGATGAGCTTGCCGTCCGGCGTGGTGGCCTGCTCGACCTTCCAGTCGACCCAGCGGCCGTCGATGGCCGGCATCTCGGCGAACAGGTCCGGGTACTGCATGAACTCGGACAGCCAGTCGACCTCGACGGCCTCGATGTCGGCCAGGCCTTCGCCGCCGGCGGCGAGCTTGGTGGACAGGTTGGTGCGGGCGTCCTCGGCCTGCGCCGCGGTCGTGTGCTCGACGGTGACGTTCGGGTGCTCGTCCTCGTACTGCGCGAGCAGCTCGTCGGTGTAGCCGAAGTTGTTGAAGGTGGCGACCGTGAGGGTGATCTCCTCGTCGGTCGACGCGCCACCGTCCTCTTCGGCGGCGGTCTCCTCACCGGCGGGCTCGTCGGCGTCGCCGGAGCAGGCGCCGAGGAGGAGGCCGAGGGACGCGATGCCGGCGGTGGCCGCGGCGAGGCGGCGATTCCGGCGCGGGCGGGTGCTGCTGAGCACGGTGACTCCCTTGTCTGGTTCGATCGGTGTCGGCGCTGTGGGAGCGCAACCACATCGTTGGATGGTAGCGCTTCCATGACCAAGCACGATGCTTCCGCTGCGGACGGGCCCGCGTCAAGCCGTCCCGGGGATAGTTGTCGGACGGTGATGTTGCCTGCAGATGTCGTCGCAGGTCAGCAGTGGTGTGGGAGCGCTCCCGTTATCAAACCGTGATGCGACGTCGTGCGGGTCCGGATGCGCGGAAGGGTCGGCGGGGCGGCTGCGGGGCCGTCAGGACCGGGCCAGCCAGTCACGGCCGGCCTGCGCCTCCGCCTCCAGGGCGCGGCGGACGGCTGCGGCGGCGGCCTCCTCGACGGCCGCGGCGAACAGGGGGACCGAGGCGTGCACGACGCCGTCGACGACCTGCCGGGTCCCGCCGTCGTCCGTCGGGACCAGGAGCAGGGTGCCGGTGAGACGGACCGGGGCGCCGGTGATCTCGACGACCACGGTGCCCGTGTAGCGCCCCTCGGTCGGGGGTTCCCACGCCTCCGCCTGGCGGATCTCCAGCTGGTCGCCCACCACGTGCCGCAGGTGGACGGGGATGACGTCGGTGGGCAGGGTCCGGCGCAGGGCCACGGTGAACCCCGCGTGCGGCGAGCCGGACTGGTCCACCACGGTCGCGGCGGCCGCACCCGGGTCGCGGGCCCGCCAGCGCAGGAACTCCGGGTCGCTGAGCATGGCGGCCACGGAAGCCGTGTCCGCCGGGTAGGTCAGCTCCACCGTCAGGTGCACGTCCACACCCTACCGGCGCCGTCGGGCACCGTGCGGGCCCGTAGGCTGGTGGGCGTGTCCGCCATGAGTGACCTGATCGCCGAGCACGCCGACCTGCACGAGGGGGACGGCGAGTGGCTCCACCTCCTCGTCGGCGACTGGCAGATCGTCTCCGACCTCGCCTTCGCCGACCTCGTGCTCTGGCTGCCGACCCGCGACGGCCGCTTCGTCGCGGTGGCGCAGTGCCGGCCCAGCACCGGTGCCACCGTGCACTACGACGACGTCGTGGGGTCCTTCGCACCCGACGGGCAGACGCCGCAGCTCACCGCGGCGATGGCCGAGGCGCGCGCCCAGCGGTCCCGCGAGCCCCGGTGGTTCGGCGCGTACGCCGTCCGGGAGGAGGCCGTGCCCGTCGTCCACGAGGGCCGCGCGATCGCCGTCGTCGCCCGGCAGACCAACCTCGGGTCCGGGCGGACGCCCAGCCGCCTCGAGCTCAACTACGTCGAGTCGGCCGACGACCTGCTCGCGATGATCGGGCGCGGGGAGTACCCGTCGCCCAACGCCGCGACGGGGCCGCGGCGGGGCGCGCCGCGCGTCGGGGACGGCCTCATCCGGCTGAACTCCGAGGGCGAGGTGCTCTACGCCAGCCCCAACGCGCTGTCGTGCTTCCACCGGCTCGGTGTCATCGGTCCGCTGGTCGGCCAGTCGCTCGTCGAGGTCACCGCCGGGATCGTCGAGCAGCAGAACACCGTCGACGAGTCCATGCCGCTGGTCGTCATGGGTCGCGCGCCCTGGCGCACCGACATCGAGGCCGGCCGTGTGGCGCTGTCGTTGCGCGCCCTGCCGCTGACCGACCACGGTCAGCGCATCGGCGCCGTCCTGCTGTGCCGCGACGTCTCCGAGCTGCGTCGGCGCGAGCGCGAGCTGATGACCAAGGACGCCACGATCCGCGAGATCCACCACCGGGTGAAGAACAACCTGGCCACGGTGGCCGCCCTGCTGCGGCTGCAGGCCCGCCGCATGGACGTCCCGGAGGCGCGGGCCGCGCTGGAGGAGGCGATGCGGCGCGTCGCCACGATCTCGCTGGTGCACGAGTCGCTGTCGCAGACGCTGGACGAGCAGGTCGGGCTCGACGACATGCTCAAGCGGGCGCTGCGTCTCGCCGCGGACGTGGCCTCGACCCACACCTCGGTGCGCACGGAGCAGCAGGGGTCCTTCGGGATGATCCCCGCGCCGGACGCCACGCCGCTGGCGCTGGTGCTCACCGAGCTCGTGACGAACGCCGTCGAGCACGCGTTCCCCGACCGCGAGTCCGGGACCGTGTGGATCGACGTGCAGCGCGAGGCCGCGGGGCTCCGTGTGGTCGTGGCGGACGACGGCGTCGGCATGCGGGACGGGATCGAGCAGCTCGGGCGGGCGTCGCGGAGCGGGCTCGGCTCGCAGATCGTCAAGACGCTCGTGACGAACGAGCTGCGCGGCACGATCGACTGGCGCCCCCGCGAGGGCGGCGGCACGGAGGTCGTGCTCGCGGTGGAGCTGCGCGAGGACTCCCACCGCTGACCGGCGGTCGTCGCCGCACGCGAACGCCCCCCTCGCTCCGGAGCGAGGGGGGCGTGGCGCGACGTGTCGCGAGGGGTCAGCCGGCGCGGCGCGCGCGAGCGGTGCGACGCTTGAGCGCGCGACGCTCGTCCTCGCTCATCCCGCCCCAGACGCCGGCGTCCTGACCGGACTCCATGGCCCACTTGAGGCAGGTGTCGACGACGTCGCAGCGACGGCAGACCGCCTTGGCCTCCTCGATCTGCATGAGCGCGGGGCCGGTGTTGCCGATCGGGAAGAAGAGTTCGGGGTCCTCGTCGAGGCAGGCCGCCTGGTGCCGCCAGTCCATGTCATCTCCTCAGTGCTCGTCCCCGGCCTCGGGCGCTCGACCCGGCGCATGCCGACGGCTGCCCGTCCGGGTCCGGTGTCGTCCAGGGGGGTTCGGAATCTGCCATCAAGACTCACACCTCGTGAAGCGCCGCACAAGGGGTTACACCGAGATTTCTGCCGCGTGAACCCTGAGGGTTTCATCACACTGCACAACGGGGCAGGTCAGCCGTATCATCACGACGATGCCCACCTCTGACGCCCCCTCGGGCCCGGCCGACGCCACCCCGTCCCCGGCCGGGATGCCCCGGGCTCTGCTCGCCGTCGTGGCGGGCGTCGGGCTCGAGGTCGTGGCGATGGTGGTCTTCGCCGGCGCGATGATCGTCGACCTCGTCGTGGGCCAGGCGGAGAGCCTCGGCGTCAGCCTCTTCACGGCCGCCTTCTTCCTCGCCCTCGCCTGGCTCCTGGGCTGGTCCGCGCGCGCCCTGTGGCAGGGCCGCCGGGGCGGCCGGTCGCCCGTCGCCGGCTGGCAGATCTTCCAGGGGCTGATCGCCATCGCGCTGCTGACCAGCGGGTCCCTGGTGGTGACGCTCGGCGGGGTGCTGGTGCTCGCGCTGGCCGCCGGCGTCCTGGTCTGCCTCATGACGCGCGGCGTCGTCGAGCACACGCTCGGCTGAGCCCGTCCCGGCCGCGACAGGCCGGGCCACCTGGACGCAGACCGCCTCCCCGGACCGGACCAGCGCGCCGCGCCCCGGTCGCGGCGGACCGGGGTCCGCGACGTCGGCGACCGGCGTCCCGAGCACCTCGTCCGCGCCCCGCTCGCCCGGCGCCAGCACCACCCCGGTGCGCCGCCCGCGCAGCTCGGCGAGCACCCCCCGGTGGGCCATCAGCGCCCCCTGGGTGGTCGCCGAGGCCACCACGCGCAGCCCCTCCTGCTGGAGCGCGGCGAGTCGTTCGGCCTCCAGCGGGCACGACTGCGCCACGGCGTCCAGGTCGTCGACGACGACGGTGCCCGACCCGGGCGACAGGGACTCGACGAGCCCCCGTACCGCCGCCGAGGACAGACCCGCCGTGGGTGCGGTCCCGGCGTCCTCGCGCAGGGTCCGGTCGCGGGAGACGACCGCGGCGAGCCGACCGCGCCGGGCGAGGGCCCGGGTGACGGTCCGCAGCGTGATGGTGCGGCCCGAGCCGTGCGGTCCGACGACCAGGGCGCCCTCGCCGACGTCGAGGGAGACCGGGGCTGCGCCGTCCCCGCCGAGCCCGACCGTCACCGCGGTCCCGTCTCCGGGTGCGGTGGTGCCGTGCGGGCTCGGGTCGGTTGCGGCTCGGCCGAGGTGCGCCGGGGTCACGTCCGCGGGGAGCGGCAGCACCCGCACGGGCGCGTCGGCGACCGGCGTGGCGCCGACCCGCGCGTCGTGCCACGGAGCGACCGGCTCCGGCGACAGCACCTGACAGGCCAGCGGGACCTCGTGGGTGAGCCAGACGGCACGTCCCGGCGGGCCGCCCGTCCCGGCGAAGGGCGCGGGCGCACCGAGCATGACGTCGGTGTGCTGGTCGGTGCCGAGCAGCACCAGCCGCGGTCCCACGCGCGCGGCCACCCCGCCCGCGGTGGCGCCGTCGGCCGTGACCGCGAACGCCGCACGGCCCGCGGAGAGCGCCGTGACGAGCGGGTCCCAGGGGTCGGTCCCGGCGAGGGAGGCGCGCAGGGCCGCGACGTCGTCGACCAGGACGAGGGGGGCCGGGCCACCGTCCGCACCGGTCGGCACGGGTGCGGCGAGGAGCTGCAGCAGGCGGCGCGCCCGGCGCGGGTCGTCGGCGCCGGCGAGCGTGCCGAACCCGGGACGGCCGGCGAGAGGGGCGAAGCGGTGCTGCGCGGCGGCGGGGGCGAGCACGTGCACCGCGCGGCCGCGCTCCAGCGCCGCCCGGGCCAGGGTGACCAGGGCGGTGGTGCGTCCGGACCGGGCGGGGCCCAGGACGGCGAGGTGGCCGTCGGCCGGACGCCAGCAGGCGGCCGTCCGGCGCTGGCGGTCGGGATCGTCGGCCAGCGCCAGGGGCAGCTGGTCGGGCCCGGCTGGGGCGTCCGGGGGCAGGTCGGCGACGGTGACCTGGGCCGGCAGGGCGGGGAGCCACGGTGCCGGGCCGGGGCGGTGGCCGCCCGCCGCGGCCGCCTCGCGCAGGACCGTGACGGCCGCGGCGACGGTGTCGGCGTCCTCGGGCCCACCGGGTGCCGTCGGAGCGGCAGCGGTTCCGGCCGGCGACGTCGGGTGCGTGCCGGGGACCCGCCGCACCGCCGGGGTCGACTCCCCGCCCGGTGCTCCCGCGTGGGCGCACTGGAGCGCGACCGGCGGTGCGGAACCGATGCGCAGCACGGCGCGGCCGGGGTCGCCGACCCGGATCGCCGCGGCGCCCGGGTGCTCGACGACGTCGCGCGAGTCGGCGGGGTCGACGACCCGCAGCGCGAGTCGTGCCGAGACGTTGGCGCGCAGGTCGGCGCCGACGGCACCGGCCGGGCGCTGGGTCGCCAGGACGAGGTGGACCCCGAGCGAGCGGCCCTGGGCGGCGATGCGGAGCAGACCGGGCAGGAAGTCGGGCAGGTCGTCGGCCAGGGCCCGGAACTCGTCGATGACCACCAGCAGCCGGGGCAGGGCTCCGCGCGGGAGATCGTGCGAGGCGGCGACGCCGTGGTCGGCGAGCACGCGCTCGCGGCGGTGCAGCTCGGCCCGCAGCCCGGCCAGGGCGCGGCCGGCGAGCCCGGCCTCGAGGTCGGTGACCTGCCCGACGACGTGGGGAAGCTCGGCGCAGCGGCCGAACGAGGCACCACCCTTGAAGTCGACGAGCGCGACGGCGAGGTCGGCGGGGGAGCGGGTGGCGGCCAGCCCGAGCACGAGGGACTGCAGCAGCTCCGACTTGCCGGCCCCGGTGGTGCCGGCCACGAGCAGGTGGGGCCCGTCGGCGTCGAGATCGAGGTCGACGGTGCGGCCCGCGGCGTCGCGGCCCAGCGGGACGCGCCAGGTGTCGGCGCGTGCCCAGCGGTCGGCGGGGTCGTCGAGGTCCACGAGGTCGGCCAGCGCGACCGAGGACGGCAGCCGCGGGTCGGTGGGGTCGGTGCCGTCGCTCTCCGGTGCGGTCGCCGCCTGCGCGGACGGCCCGGTCGCGGGGCGGCGCAGGTGGCGCAGACCCGCCAGCCGCCGCGCGGTGCGCTCCGCCCACCCGATGGTCACCCCGGTCGCAGGGGCGAGGGAGTCGGTGCCGTCGGGGGCGGTGCGCAGGACACGGCCGTCCGGGCCGATCGTCCAGGTGGTGCGGCACCAGGCCGGGGCGGGCACCGGACCGCCGGGGCCGTCGTCGGGCAGGCAGAGCACGACCACGCCCCCGTGGCGCGCCGTCCGGTCCGCCGTTGCGAGGTCGTCGGCGGTCGGGGCATCGGCGACCAGCACGCCCGGCGTGCCGTCCGCGGCCGGCTCGGGGTCCGCGGCGAGCCACCGGCACCAGCGCCAGGCGCCGCGGCCCGTGCCCACGGCGCGCACCGCGGCGCCCGTGGTCGCCAGGTCGACCACGACGGAGCGTGCCACGGACCGGACCGACGCGGCCGGCCCGCGCAGGCACAGCGCGGCGTCGGGCAGCATCGTGCCCGGCACGAGCGGCGGTGCCGGGGTGCCGGCGGTGGCGCGCTCGGCGAGCGCCCGCGCGGCCCGGCGCCAGGCACCGTCGGAGGCCTGGTGCGCCGCGGCGATCCGTGCGGCGGTGCGGCCCGGAGCGGCGCCGACGATCTCCGGGACGTCCGGGCCGACCGCTTGCGGGACCCGCCGGCGACGACGCACGGCCGCGACGACCTGCGGCACCAGCGCGACGACCGCGACCAGCGAGAACAGCGCGTACAGGGGCTGGCGCAGGGTCACCGCGAGCACGACCGAACCGAGCACGGGCACCAGTCCCGTCGCGAGCATCGCCGGCCCGACGGTCGGTGCGGTGTCCGTCGGTGCCGCCTCCGGGGCGAGCCAGACCTCGACGTCGCCGGACCGGTGCAGCGCGTACCGGACACCGGCGAGGTCGAGCTCGAGGTGGGACGGCCAGCGGCGTGACCACCACCCGGGACGCCGACGGCGGCGGCCGCCGGGATGCCCCAGCGTGGCGGGCCGCCCTCGGCCGGGCCACGGCAGACCGGGCCACCACGGACGGGCCCGTCCCGGTGCGGTGCCGTCCCTCGGTGGCGCGGGCGACAGCAGTCGGACCCGGACGCCTCCGCGCGCACCGGCGGTCACGCGGACCCGGTGCCTGCCCTGCGCGAGGGTCAGGGGTGCGCCGGGAGCCAGGGGCCGGGGCTCACCCGCGGCGAGCCCGGTCGTCGCCGCCACGCACCACGGGCTGCGCAGGGCCGCGACGTCCGCCGCGGCGTCCGCCGCGGCGTCCGCGGGGCCGCCGCCGGCGGGTCTGCCCAGGGCGCCTTCGCCGGACCGTGCGGGGCGCAGCACCGTGCCCGGCAGCAGGGGGCGGGAGCCGACCCGGGCGTCGTCACCCACGGGGCGGTCGTCGGCGAGCAGGTCGGCACGCAACAGCTCCGGGCGGCGCACGAGGTCGGCCAGCGGGGCGCGCAGGTCACCGAGCCGGACGTCGTCGGGCAGCTCGACGTCCTCGTCGGGGTGCAGGGTGAGGCTGACGGGCATGTCGCCAGCGTCCCGCCCTCGGGCGACCGCGCGCCGCCGTCGTCCACAGCCTGTGCACGACCGCGAGATCGACGCACCGTCCGTCGATCTCGGCCCGGGAACGTCGATCTCGCGGCCGGGCTGGAGCGCTCGGGCTCCTCGGGCTGCTCGGGCTGCTCGGGCTACTCGGTGGCGAGCGCCTCCACCGGGGGCGCCTTCAGCGCCGTGCGGGCGGGCGCCACCGAGGCGACCAGGCCGGCCAGGAGCGCCACCAGCAGCACCAGGCCCACCTCGAGCCACGGGACCGCGAGCGCCACGTCCCCCATGATCCCGAGCGCCGCCGCGGCGCCGGCCCACCCGTAGACCAGGCCCAGCACGACGCCGAGCACCGCGCCGACACCGGCGATGAGCAGACCCTCGATCGCGAGCATGCCGCGCAGCTGGGCCTTCGACAGCCCGATCGCGCGCAGCGTCGCGGACTCGCGGCGCCGCTCGATGACCGACAGCGACAGCGTGTTCGCCACCCCGATCAGGGCGATGACCACGGCCACCGCGAGCAGCCCGACGACGATGCCCAGCATCGTGTCGATCACCTGGTCGAACAGGGCGCGCTGGGACGCGACGCCGGTGACCTGGGCCGACTCGCCCGAGTCCGCCACGACGTCCTGGATCGCGCCGACGGCGGACGCGGCGTCCACGTCGTCGTCCAGCGCCAGGTACATCCCCGTCACCGGCGCGTCCGGGGACAGCGCCGCCAGGTCTTCGGTCGTCAGGTAGCTCGTGGAGCCGGAAGCACCGACCGCCACCGAGAGCTCCGTCGCGCCGTCGGTGTCCGTCAGCTCGACGGAGTCCCCGGAGCCCAGCCCCAGGTCCTGCGCCTGGTCGTGACCGACGAGCACCGTGCCCGGCTCGAGGCCCGCCAGGACGTCCGGGGAGTTCAACGCCTCCGCGCCGGCTGCCGGGTCGACGGCGGTGAGCGGCAGCCAGTTCGCGACCGACCCGGCGCCGGACGTCGCCTGCACCAGGATCTCCGAGACGTCGGTGGTCGCACCGACGCCGTTCACGGTGGCCACGTCGGCCCGCAGCTCGTCCGCCAGCGCCGCCTGCTCTCCGCCGGCGCCGTACTCCGCCGACGTGACCACCACGTCCACCGGGAACTGTTCGTCCAGCGCCGCCGTCAGCGACGTCCGGGCGCTCGCGGCCCCCGTGGTCATCATCGCCACGAGGGTCACGCCGATGAGCAGCGCCGTGCTCGTGGTCGCCGTGCGCCGCGGGTTGCGCAGCGTGTTCGCGGCCGCGAGCCGCGCCGTCGGACCCGAGGCCCCGACCAGCCGCCCGGCCGCCGCGGCGACCTTCGGCAGCCAGAAGACGGCCCCGACGGCCACGCCGACGAACGACAGCGCACCGCCGGCGATCCCGGCCAGCAGGCCGAGCGTCGGCTCCTGCCAGGCCGTGCCCAGCGCGGCGCCCGCGCCGAGCAGCCCGAAGCCGACGACGGTGGCCAGCAGCGACAGCACCAGACGGACCTTCCCGGCCCGACGCGCCATCGTAGGGGAGTCGGCCGGACGCAGCGCGGCCAGCGGTGCCACCCGGGTCGCGACCCGGGCGGGGACCAGTGCGGCACCGACGGTGACCAGGGTGCCGACCAGCACCGGGACCACCACGACCTGCCAGGTGAGCGTGACGGTGTCCGGCAGCGGCACGGGGACGTCCAGGGCGTGGGCCACCCACAGGGCCGTCTGCCCGAGCACCGTGCCGAGCAGCACGCCGGCCACCGAGGCGGCCAGGCCGAGGATCGCGGCCTCGGTGAGCACGCCGCGTCCGACCTGCGCCTTGTCCGCCCCCACGCAGCGCAGCAGGGCCAGGGTGCGGGCCCGCTGGGCCACCAGCACCTGGAACGTGTTGGCGATGACCAGCCCGGCGACCACGAGGGCGATCGCCGCGAACGTCAGCACGAACACGAGGAACATCAGGTCCTGGCCGCCGGTGAGCTCGGCGGCGGACTCGGCCGCCCGCTCGTCGGTGGTGACCACCCACCGGGGGGCGTCCGTGCTCGTGGAGCCGCCGACGGTCTCGGCGAGCGCGGCCTGCGTCGCCGCCACGTCCGTGCCGTCCGCCACGACGACGGCGGCCTCGGTCACGGCGACCGGTTCGCCCCGGGCCTCGGTCTGCCACGTCGTGTACGTCGCGGGGTCGACGACGGCGGCACCCCCGGTCTGCGCGTACGCCCCGTACGGGTCGTCCAGCAGCCCGACGACGGTCGGGGACTCGGCGACCTGCTCCCAGGATCCGTCCTGTCCGGTCACGTCGCGCTGGACGTCGACCGTGTCACCGACGCCGACGCCGAGCCGGTCGGCGACGTCGGCGGGCAGGGCGATCTCGTCGGCGGCGGACGGCATCGCGCCCTCGGTCACCTCGAGGGGCATGAGCCGCTCGTCGGCGGTGGGGACGACGCTCTGGTAGACCGAGCGGGCCCCGTCGGTCAGCTCGGCGTAGGTGGACGTCACGGGCGCCACGGCCGCGACGCCGTCGGTCGCGGCCAGCGCGTCGACGTCGAGCGGGTCGTCCGTCGTGGCGCCCACGACCAGGTCGGCGTCGCCGTACTGCGCGGCGATGGAGTCGTAGGTCGTGCGCGTGATGACGCCCGAGGCCAGCAGCGTGGCGGCCACGAACGCCGTGCCGATGACGATCGCGATGCCGGCGGCGGCGAGCCGGCCCGCGCTGCGGCGCATCTGCGCCAGCGTGATCCGCAGCATCAGGCACCCGCCCGCGTGCCGTCGTCGGACGGGGTCCCGGTCACCGGGGCCTCGAGGGAGCGCAGCGCGTCCAGCCCGGCGAGCACGGCCTCCGGGGTCGGGTCGGAGATCTCCCCGGCGATGCGGCCGTCGGCGATGAGGACCACCCGGTCCGCGTACGCGGCGGCCGTCGGGTCGTGGGTGACCATGATGATCGTGCGGCCCAGCTCGCGCACGGACCGGCGCAGGAAGCTCAGGACCTCCACCCCGGCGCGGGAGTCCAGGTTGCCGGTGGGCTCGTCGGCGAAGACGACCTCCGGCTGGGCGATGAGCGCACGGGCGACGGCGACGCGCTGCTGCTGGCCGCCGGACAGCTCGCTCGGGCGGTGGGTGAGGCGCTCGGACAGCCCGAGCGTGGTCACCAGCGTGTCGAACCAGGCACGGTCCACGCTCCCGCCGGCGAGCTCGACGGGCAGAGTGATGTTCTGCTCGGCGGTGAACATCGGCAGCAGGTTGAACTGCTGGAAGACGAACCCGACGCGGTCGCGGCGCAGCCTCGTCAGGTCCTTGTCGCCCAGGGCGGTCACGTCGGTGGAGCCGAGGAACGCCTGCCCGCTCGTGGCGCTGTCGAGGCCGGCCAGCAGGTGCATGAGCGTGGACTTGCCCGACCCGGAGGGCCCCATGATCGCCGTGAACCGGCCGGCCGCGAAGTCCACGTCGACGCCGTCCAGGGCGCGGACCTGCGCCTGGCCGGTGCCGTAGGTCTTCGTCAGGGCCCGGGCGCGTACCGCAGGGGTCTGGTCGCTGGTGGCCACGGCGCCGGGGGCGCCGTCGTCGATCGGGACGTACACGGTGGTGTCCACGGGATGCTCTCCGCATGTCTGGTGCTGGCGGCTCCCGGCGGGGAGCGCGATGACAGCACCGACGCTACGGAGCGCCGGCCGCGGCGTCGTCGGCCCGGAGGCTGGTCCCGGCGGGCGTCCAGGTCATCCTCAGGGATGACCTGGACCCCGTGCGCCCTCCGGGTTCCCCCGGACGCGGCGGGGGACCGGAGGGCCTCGGCTCAGCGCGGCGGCCAGAGATGGGACGAGGTGACCGTCATCCAGGCGCTCACCCGGGGGTTGTCACGGACGGCGTACGGCTTGCCGGTGTAGTGCCGGGCGAGGCGGTCGATGTCGGCCAGGTCCGGGTCGTCGACGAGCTCGACCTCGCCGCGCAGGCTCACGTGGTGGTACCAGCTCGCGTCCAGCACCGTCAGCGAGACCCGCGGGTCGTGCTCGAGGTGCCGCAGGCGGGCGCGGCCGGCGTCGAGGTTGAGCAGGACGCGCTGCGAGTCGTCGTCCCAGAGGTACCAGGTGGCCACCGACACGGGTGCCCCGGAGGGCGTCACTGTGGCCATGACGGCCGGGTTCGGACGGCGGAGCAGCTCGACGGTCTCGGGCTTCAGGGGAGTGGTCGCCATCGGTCCATTCTGCGGGGTGGTCAGCCGTCGTCGCGCAGGCGGGCCCGCACCAGCACGAAGACCGCCGCCGACAGCAGCAGGCCGGCGAGCAGGACGAGCCACACGTACGTCGGACCGCCGACGAGGCTCTCCAGCAGGACGCGGCTCTGCGACGTCGGGTCGGCCAGGACCACGGCCACGAAGGCGGCCACGACGGCGATGATCACCCCGGTCAGGACCCGCTCCCACCTCTTGTCCAGCCGGGAGTGGTCCATGACCCGCCGGCCGGCCCGGACGATGTGGCGCGCGCGCAGCAGGCGCAGCGCACCGACCGCCCGCACCAGCCGCAGGAGCTGGGTCGGGCCGACGGCCAGCACCGCCGAGACCACGATGGCCAGCGTCACCACGACCAGCCACCGGTGCTGCCACACCCACCGCCGCTTGTCGCCGGAGACCGCGAACAGCACGACCGTCTCCGCGAGCAGCACGGCACCGGTGAGCAGGCTGCCGACGGTGCCGACCGTCGCGTAGGGCTCGGAGAGCAGGGTCAGCCAGACGGCGGGCACGGAGGCCAGGGCCGCGACGATCACCGGCCAGGCGAACCGCCGTTCCCAGCGCTCCTCGGCCGGCTCGGCCGGCTCGGCCTGCTCTGCCGTCTCTGTCTGCTCGGCCCGCGGGGTCTGCCGGGTCTGCTCGGTCGACGGCTCCTCCGTCACGGAGGAGCCGCGCTCGACGGGGGACTGGCGGGACACGGCACCCAGGGTAGAGGCAGCCGGCCCGGCGCGGCGCCGCTCAGGCGCCGGGCCGCACCAGCCCGGTCTCGTAGGCGGTCACCACCGCCTGGACGCGGTCCCGGGCGCCCAGCTTGGCCAGCACCCGCCCGACGTGCGTCTTGACGGTCGCCTCGGCGACGAACAGGTCGGCCGCGATCTCGGTGTTCGACCGCCCGCGCGCCATGAGGACCAGCACCTCGCGCTCGCGCTCGGTCAGGGCCGCCAGGGCCGCGTGCTGGGCGGGGGCGGACGACGCCGGCAGCGCGGTGACGAGGTGCTCCAGCAGCCGGCGGGTGGACGACGGCGCGATGACGG
This sequence comes from Isoptericola haloaureus, assembly GCF_036689775.1. Lineage (NCBI taxonomy): Bacteria > Bacillati > Actinomycetota > Actinomycetes > Micrococcales > Promicromonosporaceae > Isoptericola > Isoptericola haloaureus. Next base: position 292,077 of record NZ_JBAGLP010000110.1, read on the forward strand.
CGTCGCCGCGCTGCACCGTCCGGACCGCGGCGAGCAGCTCCTCGGGCGGGGTGTCCTTGAGCAGGAAGCCCGACGCCCCCGCGCGGATCGCCTCCAGGACGTACTCGTCGAGGTCGAAGGTCGTCAGCACGACCACCGTCGGCGCGTCCGGGGACGCCGTGAGCCGGGCGGTGGCCGTGAGCCCGTCCATGGTGGGCATGCGCACGTCCATGAGCACCACGTCGACGCGGTGGTCGGCCAGCAGCCGCAGCGCCTGCGCGCCGTCGGCGGCCTCGACGACGACGGTCAGGTCGTCCTGGGAGTCGATGACCATGCGCAGCCCGGCGCGCACGAGCTGCTGGTCGTCGACGAGGGCGACCCGGATCGGTGCCGTCATGCCTGCTCCTCGGGTTCGTCGGACGTCCCCGCGGTCGAGGCGGGGACCGGCATCGTGAACCGTACCCGCCACCCTCCGCCCGGTCGGGGACCGGCGGTGACCGAGCCGCCGAACACGGCGGCGCGCTCGCGCATGCCCAGCAGCCCGTAGCCGTCCGTGCCGGGCAGGGCCGCCGCCCCCCGGCCGTCGTCGGACACCTCGACGGTCACCGCCTCCGCCTCCCAGCGCAGCACCACCGTCACGCGCGGCTGCGGACCGGCGTGCTTGCGGACGTTGCTCAGGGCCTCCTGAGTCACCCGGTGCAGGGTGAGCCCGGCTCCCGGCGGGAGCCGGCGCGGCGTCCCGACACGCACCAGCGACACCCGCATCCCGGCCTCGCGGGACTGCGCCACGAGGCCGTCGAGCTCGGCGTCGTCCGGCTGCGGGGCCAGCGGCGCCGGGGACGACGGCGGTGCGGTGGCCCCGGACCGTGTCGCGGGCCCGCCCTCGCCCGGTGCCGGCCCGGCGCCCGACAGGGCCGGCGCCCGGACCACGTGACCGTCGTCGTCGCGCAGGACGCCGAGCAGGCGGCGCATGTCCGCCAGCGCGGCGCGCCCCGTCTCCGACACGACGTCGAGGGCGCGCACGGCGGCCTGCGGGTCGGACGAGGCCGCGTAGCGGCCGCCGTCGGCCTGGGCGACCACGATCGAGAGCGAGTGGGCCACGATGTCGTGCATCTCGCGGGCGATGCGGGCACGTTCGGCGGCGGTGGCGATCCGGGCCTGCTGGTCGCGCTCGACCTCGAGCCGTCCGGCGCGGTCCCGCAGCGCCTCGACGGTGACCCGCCGGTAGCGGCGGACCAGCGCCAGCGCCCACACGGCCAGCGCGACGGTCGAGCAGAACAGGCTGATCCCGAGGGTGTCCGCGAGCCCGGAGAACCAGGCGCCCTGCAGGACCAGCACCGGACCGAGGAGGAAGCAGCCGGCGACGGCGGAGACGATCGCCGTGACGTGGGCCCACCGGGGCCCGTAGACCGTGACCGCCCACAGCGCGGCGAGCACCGCGAGGTCCCCGGGCAGCAGCAGCGGCAGCCCGGAGACGAGGTGGGCCAGCGCGATCGCGTAGACCGCGACGACGGAGGCGACCGGGTGCGTGCGTCGCCAGGCGAGGGGGACGACCAGGGCCACGGACCAGGCGACGACGGCGGGACCGCGGTCGCTCCCCGACAGGTCGGTGGCCGTCAGCAGCACGACGAGGGCGAGGACCGCGGCGCCGACGGCGTCGACGAGGAACCGATGGTGCTCGAACCACCGGTTCACCCGTCCTGACCAGCCCATGCTCGCTACCCTAGGCAGGTGCGGGACGTCGGGGCGTCCCCCTCGGGTCGGAAGTGCGACGGATCGCGACATGCCACCCGAGGGCGATCTCACCGTCGTGTCCGACGTGCCGTGCGCAGGGGTATTGCCGCTAGCATGAGGGAATGACCCACGTACTGCTGGCCGAGGACGACCCGGCAATTGCCGAGCCTTTGGCGCGGGCCCTTTCTCGTGAGGGTTACGACGTCGTCGTGCAAGGAACAGGTCAAGGAGCGATCGATCACGCCGGGGACGCGGACATCGTGGTCCTCGACCTCGGCCTGCCGGACGTCGACGGGCTCGACGTCGCCCGGGAGATCCGCGGCCGCGGCCTGTCCACGCCGATCCTGGTGCTGACCGCGCGCGCGGACGAGGTCGACCTCGTGGTCGGGCTCGACGCCGGCGCCGACGACTACGTCACCAAGCCGTTCCGGCTGGCCGAGCTGCTCGCACGGGTGCGGGCGCTGCTGCGGCGCACGCACGGCGAGGCGACCGAGGACGAGGAGATGCGGGCGCAGGACGTGCGCGTCGACGTCTCCGCGCACCGTGCCTTCCAGGGCGACCGCGAGCTGCACCTGACCACCAAGGAGTTCGACCTGCTCAAGGTGCTCGTGGGCAACGCGGGCTCCGTCGTCGTGCGCGACACGCTCATGCGGGACGTGTGGGGCTCGGACCCGGTCGGCTCGACCAAGACGCTGGACATGCACGTGTCCTGGCTGCGGCGGAAGCTCGGCGACGACGCGAACGCGCCGCGCTACATCTCGACCGTGCGAGGTCTCGGCTTCCGCTTCGAGCTCGGTCAGCAGGCCTGAGGCACCGTGCGTCGTCGCGTCCTGCAGGCGACGATCTCGGCGGTCGCGGTCGCGGTGATCCTGCTCGGCGTCCCGCTGGGCATCTTCGGCGCGCGCTACGTCGTCGCCGGTGCCGAGCAGCGGATCTCCGACCGGCTCGACGCCTTCACCCTGACGGTGTCGCGGGCGGTCGAACGGGGTGAACGGCCCACCGACGACCAGCTGCAGCGCGCCGCCGAGGGACGCGAGGGCGACCTGCCGGCCCGCGTGACCGTCAGCCTGCCCAGCGGCGAGCAGCTCACCTACGGCGAGGAGATGGCCGACCCGGTCGTCGTCAAGGCGCGGCAGACCGAGAGCGGGCGCGCCTGGATCTCCTTCGAGGTGTCCGCCCGGGGCGCCTACATCCAGGCCGCCCAGATCGTCGCCCTCGTCGTCGTGGCCGGGGTCGTGGCCATCGGTGCCGGGGTCGCGATGGCCGTGTGGCAGGCGAACCGGCTCTCCGCGCCCCTGGTGTACCTGGCGGCGTCGGCCGAACAGCTCGGCTCGGGCCAGGTCCGGCCCAGCCTGGACCCCTCCGGCGTGGAGGAGATCGACCTCGTCGCCGCCGAGCTGGCCCGGTCCGGGGACCGCCTGGCGGGCCGGCTGGCCGCCGAGCGCCAGTTCACCCAGGACGCGTCCCACCAGCTGCGCACCCCGCTGACGGCGCTGTCGATGCGGCTGGAGGAGATCATGCTGACCTCCACCGACGAGGAGGTCGTGGACGAGGCACGGGTGTCGCTGGAGCAGGTGGAACGGCTCGTCACCGTCGTCGACGACCTGCTGGCCACCTCGCGCCGCTCGCAGGGCGGTACGACCGAGGCCGTGGTCCTGCTGGACGTGGTCCGCCAGCAGCACGAGGAGTGGGCCGACACCTTCGCGGGGGCGGGCCGCGAGCTCGTGCTCGACGTCGCCGAGGACCACCGGGTGCTCGCCACGCCGGGAGCCCTGGCCCAGGTGATCGCCACCCTGCTGGAGAACTCGCTGAAGTACGGCGACGGGACGACCACCATCCGGTCGAAGCCCTCGGGGCCGAAGAACGCCGTCGCCCTCGAGGTCACCGACCAGGGGCCGGGCGTCGACGACGAGATCGCCCCGCGGATCTTCGAGCGGGGAGCCTCCACGGGGGGCAGCACCGGTCTCGGCCTCGCGCTGGCCCGTGACCTCGTGGCGGCCGACGGCGGACGCCTGGAGCTGGCGCAGCGGCGGCCACCGGTCTTCCGGATCTTCCTCTCCGGCGTGCCACGCACCCTCGACCCGCGGGTCGTGCTGCCGCCGGGGACCACGATCTCGTCGCGCGGACGGCGCCGCGGCTGGTTGCACCACCACGAGGACTGACGTCAGCCGTCGCCGCGGAACACCACCGTGCGGTACAGGACGTAGCGGAACACCATCCCCAGGACCAGGCCGACCACCTTGGCGGTGTTGTCGGCGAGCACCGAGTCCAGGTCCAGCAGGTAGCGGGAGACGGCCAGGCAGAGCGAGGAGATCGCCATGCCGCCGACGTTCACGGCCCCGTACTCCAGGAGCTCCCGCACCCGGTGCCGGGTGCGGCGCGTGGCGAACGTCCAGTACCGGTTGCCCACCCAGGAGACCAGGGTGGCGACGCCGGTGGCGATGATGTTGACCGTCACCGGCTTGTGGGCCAGGACGTCCACCGGCCCGTGCGTCATGAGGTTGAACAGCGTGAAGTCGACGACGAACGCCACGCCTCCGACGGTGCCGAAGCGCAGCAGCTCGAGCCGGCGCCGCCACAGCGCGGCCACGAGCCGGACCGGCCACACGGGTCGCCCGACGGAGGCGGGGGCGGGGGCCGACGGGGACATGGCCGTCAGCCTATCGCCCGGCGCGGGACGGTATCCTCGTCGTCCGTGACTTCCGCCGCCCCGCACCCCGCACCCCCCGTCGTCGCCGTCGTCGGCGGCGGCCAGCTGGCGCGCATGATGGCGCCCCCGGCCGCCGAGCTCGGCGTGCACCTGCGCGTCCTGGTCGAGGACCCCACGACCTCGGCCGCGCAGGTCGTCGTCGACGCCCCGGTGGGCGCGGCGTCCGACGACGCGGCGATCCGCGACCTCATCGCCCCGGCCGACGGCCGGCCCGGTGCCGACGTGCTCACCTTCGAGCACGAGCACGTCCCGAACGCGCTGCTCGCCGACCTCATCGACCACGGCACCCCGGTCCGCCCGGGCCCCGAGGCCCTCGTGCACGCGCAGGACAAGATCGTCATGCGGCGTCGGCTCACCGACCTCGGCGTGCCCTGCCCGCGCTGGGCCGCCCTGCCGAGCGAGCCCGCGGCGGCGCGCACCGCGCTGGCGGCCTTCCTCGCCGACACGGCGGACGGCGAGGCGGTCGTCAAGACCGCCCGCGGCGGGTACGACGGCAAGGGCGTCCGGGTCGTCGGCGCGGCCGACGCGGCGGACGACTGGATCGCCGCGCACCGCGACGGCGGCCCCGAGCTGCTCGTCGAGGACAAGGTGCCGTTCACCCGCGAGCTCGCCGTGCTCGTCGCGCGCCGGCCCTCGGGCGAGGTGCGCACGTGGCCCGTGGTCGAGTCGATCCAGCGCGACGGCGTCTGCGCCGAGGTCGTCGCCCCGGCCCCGGACCTGTCGGCCGACCTCGCCCGCGAGGCACGCGACGTCGCGGTGCGGATCGCCGAAGGTCTGGACGTCACCGGGGTCTTCGCCGTCGAGATGTTCCAGGCGGCAGGGCCCGACGGCGCCCCGCACGTCCTGGTCAACGAGCTGGCGATGCGTCCGCACAACTCGGGGCACTGGACGATCGACGGTGCCGTCACCAGCCAGTTCGAGCAGCACCTGCGGGCCGTCCTGGACCTCCCGCTCGGCTCGACCGAGCCGGTGGCCGGCTGGACGGTCATGGCCAACGTGCTCGGCTCGTCCCTCGAGCGGCTCACCGACGCGCTGCCGGCCGTCGGCGAGCGGTTCCCGGACGCGCACGTCAACCTGTACGGCAAGGGCATCCGCCCGGGCCGCAAGCTGGGCCACGTCAACGTCTGCGGCGACGACCTGGACGAGGTGCGCCGCCGTGCCCGCGCCGCCGCGGCGCTGCTGCGCGGCGAGACCTCCGAGGAGCAGGAGAACTGATGAGCGACACCGCACCCGCCGTCGGCATCGTCATGGGGTCGGACTCCGACTGGCCCGTCATGGAGGCCGCCGCCGACGCGCTGGCCGAGCTCGGCGTGGACTGCGAGGTCGACGTCGTGTCCGCCCACCGCATGCCGACCGAGATGATCGACTACGGCCGGCGGGCCGCCGACCGGGGCGTGCGGGTCATCGTCGCCGGCGCCGGCGGCGCCGCGCACCTGCCCGGCATGCTCGCCGCCGTCACGCCGCTGCCCGTCATCGGGGTCCCGGTGCCGCTCAAGCACCTGGACGGCATGGACTCGCTGCTGTCGATCGTGCAGATGCCCGCCGGGGTGCCGGTCGCGACCGTCTCCATCGGCGGAGCCCGCAACGCAGGGCTGCTGGCCGCCCAGATCCTCGGTGCCGGCACCGACGCCGCGTCCCTCGCGCTGCGCGAGCGGATGGTGGAGTTCCAGGAGGGGCTGCGCGAGGTGGCTCAGGAGAAGGGCGCGCGGCTGCGCGCTTCGCGTTCCGGTCGCTGAGCGGTCGGGTGGCGGGCCCCCGGGGCGCGGTCGCGCTCACGGGCGCTGCGCGCCCTGCGGGTCAGAGGCCGCCGACCGTGCTGCCGGGCTCGAGGTCGCCGGAGAGGACGTCGGACCAGAACTGGTCGGCGTCGTCCGAGAGCAGCACCGTGGAACCGACACCGTTGCCGGGGTTGTAGCCGGGGTCGGCGATCGGCGGGGTGCCGGTCACGCCCTCGGGCCCCGTCGCGTCGCGGAACGCCAGCGCCAGCCGGCCCAGGTCGAGCATGCCGGTGTCCTCGTCGACGAGCAGGGCGTCGGTGCCGGCCTCCACGAGCTGGACCTGGTCGATCGGGTTGAGCAGCACGCTGGGCTGGACCACCTTCCCGGCGACGGCGGCGATCACCTGGCGCTGCCGCTCGGCACGTCCGATGTCCCCCTGCGGGTCCGAGTACCGCATGCGGGAGAACGCGAGGGCCGTCTGGCCGTCGGACACGTGGCAGCCCGCCTCCCAGTCGAGCTCGCTCTTCTCGTCCTGGACCGTCCGGTCGTAGCAGAGCTCGACGCCGCCGACCGCGTCGACGATCTCCTCGAGGCTGCCGAACCCGACCTCCGCGTAGTGGTCGACGGTCATCCCGGTCAGGCCCTCGACCGTCTCCACCAGCAGCGGCGGCCCGCCCCAGGCGTAGGCCGCGTTGATCTTGCTGGCGCCCTCCCCGGGGATCTCCGCATAGGTGTCGCGCGGGATCGAGATCAGGGCGGTCGGCCCGCTGCGCGGTGCGTGCAGCACCATGATCGTGTCCGTGCGGGCGCCCGCGGTGCCGTCGGCGACACCGCCGGACCCGCGCGCGTCGGACCCCGCGAGCAGGTAGGTCGTGCCCGGCGTCCCGGAGGCGTCGGACAGGGCCTCGGTGTGCTGGATCTTGCCGTTGGCCCAGACCACCAGCCCGATCGGCCAGGCGAGCAGCAGCACGAGCACCATGGCGAGCACCAGCACCGCGACGCGGCCCTTGCGCACGCGGAAGCCGTCGTCGCCCCCGGCGGTCCGGGAGCCGGCGGGCGGGCCCGAGGGCGGGGGAGTGCGGCGCGGGGGCGGAGCGGCTGCACGGGCGGTCCCCTGTTGGGGCGCGGCCGCCTGCTGCCGCCCTGCCGGGGGGTGCGACGCGGGCCGGGCGGACCGCTCGGTACCGCCGGGCGGATAGGCGCGCGGCTGGCGCTGAGGCGCGGCGGAGCGACGCGGGGGCGTCACGGGGATCTCCCGGGAGGACTGCCGGCGGACGCGGGGCTCGCGGCTCTCCATCGGCACCGCGTCGTCCCGTCGGCCGACCCGGCCCGTGGGGCGCGGTGTGCGGTCGGAGCCGCCGACCGAGATGGCGTCGTTCGTCGCGGCCGGGCGGGCGCTGCGGCCTCCGGCCGGGGTGAAGCTCGGGGGGATGCGTCGTTCGTCCGTCATGCGATCACCCGCACACCGCGGTCACGTCGGCCCCGGTGAAGGCTTCCTCGCGCGGGTCCCGGGTCTCGGTGGGCGACGGGTTGGTGTCCGGGGGCTCGTCGGCCTCCGAGCCCGACTCCGCAGGACCGGTCTCCTCGTCGGTCGACGCGTCGGGCTCGTCGGAGGTCCTGCCGCCATCGGCGCCTGGGTTCCCCGTCGACGTGTCGTCGTCCGACGCCGGCGCGGGGTCGAACACGTCGCTCAACGGGACGTCGTTGCGAAGGTTGTCGAAGACCTGCTGCGCCTCGTCGACGAGGACCACGTTGTTGCGGTTCGACGGGTCGTACTGCCAGGGGACAGTCATGAAGGCGATCGTGTCAGGGCGGACGTCGCGGGCGCTGTACGCGAGACCGGCGAGTCCCTGGATCGACGCGAGATTGCTGCTCATCGTGAGCGATCCCGTGACGGCGTCGAGGAACTGGAGCAGCTGCGGGGAGTTGGTCAGCAGGTTCTGCGACAGCACCGTCCTGGCCAGGGCTGCCATCAGCTCCTGCTGACGACCGATCCGCCCGATGTCCGATCCGTCCCCCAGACCCTCACCGGTGCGGGCGCGGGCATACTGCAGGGCCGTGGACCCGTCGAGCGTCTGTACCCCGGAATCCAGACGTAGGCCGCCCGCCTTGGGGGCGTAGATGTCGTTCGGGATGCACAGATCGACGCCGTTCAGCGCGTCGATCATCCCCTCGAAACCGGAGAAGTCGACGACGACGAAGCCGTCGAGCCGGACGTCGGTCATGGACTCGACGGTCTTCATCGTGCAGAGCGCCCCGGACTCGACGTCCCCGCCGTAGGAGACTCCCTGAGCGAAGGCCGCGTTGAACTTCACGCCGTACAGGGGCGGCGTCTCCCGGCCGCTCGACGTGGGGCAGGCCGGGATGTCGGACGTCGTGTCGCGGGGGATCGACATGAGCTCCACGCGGGACCTGTCTGCGGCGAGGTGCATGACGACCGTGGTGTCGGACCGAGCGCCCTCGGTCCCGTCGTCGACTGCCTCGCTGTTGCTGCCGTCGCGGGAGTCGGACCCCAGGATGAGGATGTTCAGGGGCTCACCAGCCGACGGGTCCTCCGGTGCGACCTTCTCGGGACGGTCCGTCCCGAGCGCCTCCTCGGCGTCGACGGCGTCGATGTTGCCGGTCAGGTTGACGGCGGCGGTCGCGACGCCGAAACCGACGAACACGAGGACCGCCGTCGTGACGAGACCGACGATCCGCAGCATCGAGGTGCGAGGCAGCGCCCGCGCGTGCGCCGGCAGCGACGGGCCGGGAGGCGGCGCGAGGTGTCGGGGTGGCGGATGCTTCACGATAGGCGAGCATAGATGCCGTTGGCGTCGTCCCTGCGATCCCGACGGGCCGCTCCCGTAGAGGTCCTGTGAGAGTTACAGCGACGGACCGATGGGGAACTGTCGCTGCGTCACGCCGAGGATGACGTGGACACGCGGTTTTTGCCCGCCGTTCAGCTCTGTGAGTCGCTGCTTGGAGACGGGGCGGCGCAGCCCGTCCTCCAGGACGTAGATCTGGCCGCTGCCCTTCTTGCGGAGGGCCACCAGCTCCGGGGCGCCCCGGAGTCGGGGGACGGACTGCATCAGCGCGTAGCCCCAGTGCTGGGTCGTGGCCGAGCCGTGCAGATCGCCCGTCCGGTCGATCCGCAGCAGTCCACGCTGCGTCAGGACGAAGCTGCGGCCGTTGCGGCGCTGGACCACGCCGGTCGTCCTGGCTGCGCCAGGCATCCGACGCACGCTGCCACGGTCTAGCCCACCGTGGTCCAGCTGACCGACCATGGAGTTCTCGTGCAGCCATCGGTTGACGTAGCCGTGGCGAGAGCCCGTCACGACGAGTCGATGATTGCCAGTGGCCCGGTTGACGACCACGACGCCTGGCCTGACGATCGGCCAGCCGTACGGCACGTCCTCGACGGCGCTCGCGTGGAGGCGCGTCCGCTTGGTCCCCAGCCCGCTCTCAGCGAGCGCCGCCTCGTCGAAGGTCTCCTTCTTCTTGCCGTCGACGAGCCGGAAGACTCGTCCGTCGTGGGTCTCGACCGTCTTCCGCAACCTCTTGCCGGGCTCGAGTGCGTTCCACTCCCTCCAAGAGACCGCGACGGCGTCCGCGCACCGGCCACCGAAGGCACGGACGACACCGCACCAGGCGACGTGCTTTCGTCCTCTTTCGACCATGGCGACGGTGCCGTCGGGGCGTGCGACGAATGTGCCGTCCTTCAGGTCCGGCCGGGCGGCCACATCCTGCAGGGCTCGGGCACGCCGCCGGATCTCGCCCAACCGGTCGTACAGGGTCCGGCCGGGGCACGCCGTCGAGCCGACGTCACGGTGGCCGAACACGGCGGCGAGAGGCGTGCCGGCGATGGAGATCGAGTCGTCCGCGGCCACGCCGTGCAGAGCGAGCTTCCAGGCGACGAGGCGGACGACGGCGCTCACGGCCGCGTTCGAGACGGTGGCGGTCTCGTAGTTACCCAGCACGCTGACACCGGTGGAGCCGCTGTTGTACCCGCGGGCGTGGGCCCCGACGGTCTCCCGGGTGACACCGCCGGCCCGGCCCTCCCAGATGCGGCCGAACTTGTCGACGAGGAAGTTGTAGCCGATGTCGCCCCACCCGCGGGTCTGGGCGTGGTACGAGTAGATGCCGCGGAGGATCCCGGGCACCTGGCTCTCGCTGTAGGAGTTCGTGCCGGCCGTGTGGTGGATCGCGGCCCCGCCGACGTCGCCCTGGCGCGGCGTCCAGGTCATGATCGACTCGTCCGCACCCCAGGCGGCGCGCGAGGCGATCGTGGGACGGTCCGGGACGGGAGCCGCGGCCACGGCCCGTCCCGAGGGCGAGGTCTCCTCGGAGGGCACGGGGACGTCGTCGTCGGCCGGGGATGTGCCGGGGTCGATGACGGTGAGCCCCAGGTCGCGGACCGCGCCGGCGGACGGGCCCGAGACGCGGGCCTGTACCCGGGCGACCTCCCCGACGACCACGGGTTCGGTCCCGTCCAGGTCCCCGCGCGGCGACGGTTCGACGTCGACCCGCTCCCAGGCGCTCCACGCGCCGTCGTCGTCCGGCGCGGCACCGGCGTCGTCGGAGGTACGCACCTCGACCACGAGGGCGTCGTGCGCGACCGGGCTCGACCAGGTGACGCCCACGACGCCGAACCCCGTGACGTCCGAGGTCGCCTCGAGCGGGACGCCGGCGTGCTCCGGCCGGTCCGGCGGCCCGGCGGAGTCCCGCGCCCGCGGGGCGTCCTGCGCTCGTGGCGAGGCCGGCGAACCGCCGGCAGCCGGCGCTGCCGGGGAGAACCCGGTCGTCTCGGTCGTGGCCTCGACCGGTTCCGCCGACCTGTCGTGCGCTGCGCCGGGTGCTCCGGCGTCGTCGGAGGAGTCGGCGGCGACCGCGCCCGGGGACGCGGGGACGGCCTGTGCCCCGGGGACGGCGACCAGCGAGAACGACAGCAGGCCGACCAGGACGGTCACGGCGGTCCGCCGGCCTGCACGTGTGGCGGGTGTCACGAGAGAGACGGTATGTGTCGCCCGAAGCACGCGCATCGGCGACCCGGTCATGGGTCCCACACCGGGAATGTCGGACCTGCGTGGGATGGCCGACGAGTGTTCACCGGGTGGCCATCGGGACGCCCGCTCCGCGGGCGAGCCGCGACCTAGACTCGCGTTCATGCGGATCTCCGTGGTGGGGCTGGGGTATCTGGGCGCGGTGCACGCGGCCTCGATGGCCTCGCTGGGACACCAGGTCGTGGGTGTGGACGTGGACGAGGCGCGGGTGGAGTCGTTGGCCTCGGGTCGGGCGCCGTTCTTCGAGCCGGGGTTCGACGAGCTGTTGGCGCAGGTGGGGGCTTCGGGCCGGCTGTCGGTGACGACCGAGACGGCGGCGGTGGAGGATGCTCGGGTGCACTTCGTGTGCGTGGGCACGCCGCAGCGTGCGGACGGCTATGCGGCGGACCTGACGTACGTGGAGCTGGCGGTGGCGGGTCTGGTGCCGCACCTGAGCCCGGGTGATGTGGTGGTGGGCAAGTCCACGGTGCCGGTGGGGACCGCGGCGCGGCTGGCCGCCCAGGTCGAGGCCGCGGGCGCGACGCTGGTGTGGAACCCGGAGTTCTTGCGCGAGGGCTTCGCCGTCAAGGACACCCTGCATCCGGACCGGATCGTGTACGGCGTCCCGGAGGGGCAGGCCGGGGTGCGTGCGGCCGGGGTGCTGGACGAGGTGTACGCGACCCCGCTTTCCGAGGGGATCGCGCAGGTGGTCACGGACTACGCGACCGCGGAGCTGGTCAAGGTCGCGGCGAACTCGTTCCTGGCCACGAAGATCTCGTTCATCAACGCGATGGCCGAGCTGTGCGAGGTCGCCGGGGGTGATGTGACCCGGCTGGCCGACGCGATCGGGTTCGACGAGCGCATCGGGCGCAAGTTCCTCAACGCCGGTCTCGGGTTCGGGGGTGGGTGTCTGCCCAAGGACATCCGGGCGTTCATGGCCCGCGCCGACGAGCTCGGCGCGGGCGAGGCGGTGGCGTTCCTGGGGGAGGTCGACGAGATCAACACCCGGCGTCGGCACCGGATGGTCGAGCTGACCGGTCAGGTCCTGGACGGTGAGGTCACCGACAAGCGGGTGACGGTGCTGGGGGCGGCGTTCAAGCCGAACAGCGACGACGTGCGCGACTCACCCGCACTAGACGTGGCGGCACGCCTCGGCGAGGCCGGCGCGGACGTGGTGGTCCACGATCCGCAGGCCATCGACAACGCCCGCCGCAAGGCCCCCGCGCTGCGTTACGAGCCCGACCTGGAGACCGCGCTGACCGGAGCCGACGCCGTCCTGGTGCTGACCGAGTGGCAGCACTACAAGGACCTCGACCCGCAATGGGCCGCGACCCTGGTCGCCGCCCCCCACGTCCTCGACGGGCGCAACGCCCTGGACCGCGACACGTGGCTCAACGCCGGCTGGACCTACCGCGCCCTCGGCCGGAGGTGAGCGCTGCCCGGTGTCGGCCGGGTCAGGGCCGCGTGATCTGCTCCGTGGCCACGAGCCGCTCGCGGCGCGCCGGGTCGGCGTCCAGGGCGGCCGCTGTCGCGACGGAGGTGAGCACCACCGACCCGCCGGCGGACCACACGGCGACGCACGCGGACAGGACCTGCGCCACCGTGCCCGTGCCCCGGACCAGGACACGACCCGCCGCGTCCGCGTCCGTCGACGCCGACGGATCACCGTCCCCCGTCAGGAGGGTCAGCGGTGTCGCGGCACCGGGGGCCGGGTCGAGGCCGATGACGTCGCCGTAGGTCATCACCGCCGCCGCCGCGTCGATCGCGCCGTCGGGCAGCTCGCCGTCGAACCGGCGGGCCAGCGCGGGCAGCGCGACGGCGACGATCTCGTCGACGTCCGGCCACCGGAGCGGGCGGGAGGTCACCACCACGTCCGCCCCCGCGTGCCCGGGCGCGTCCGTCGTCGGGTCCAGCAGGACGACCCCGGCCCCGCACCGTGCGGCGGCCAGCGCCCAGACGAGCTGGCGCCACCCGACGGGCAGGTCGACGACGACGGTGCTGCCGGGCTCGGCGTCGAACTCCTCGGCGAGGAGGTTCACGGTCTTGGCGACCCAGTTGTCGAGGACGGCGCCGGACAGCTCGATCCGTTCGCCGTCGTCGCCATACCACGTCAGGGCGGGGCGTCCGCCGAGCGCGGCGAGTCGGGCGAGGAGGCCGGTCACGGTGGTGGGTGGGGTGCTCACCCCGTCACCCTACGAGGCGCCCAGCAACCTCAGAGGTACCTCAACGTTGCCTCAGACACGGGTGAACAGGTCGTGGAATTGTGCTGCCTAGCACATTTCGGCTTGACGCCCCGTCGTGACACGCGTGTAATTCCAGGTATGCAGTTTCCTCGAGAACGGCATGGAGGGGCACGCCATGTGGAATTTGCTCGACGGGGACCAGGGGGCCTTCCCGTCTGACGTCCGTCAGGAACCGGACCGGGTCGCTCCGGTCCTTCCGCTCTTCGGCCAGGAGATCGTCGCCGAGGACGAGACCCTGTTGGGGTGGCAGGAGCGCGCCCTGTGCGCCCAGACCGACCCGGAAGCCTTCTTCCCGGAGAAGGGCGGGTCCACGCGCGAGGCCAAGAAGGTCTGCGCCTCCTGCGAGGTCCGGTCGGAATGCCTCGACTACGCGCTCGAGAACGACGAGCGTTTCGGGATCTGGGGAGGGTTGTCCGAGCGGGAACGGCGAAAGCTCAAGCGGCGCGCCGTCTGAGCCAAATCCCCGCCGAGGGCGTCCGGGCGCCGCATCATGGCGCTCAGGATGACTGCACCGCACCTGACCCGGACGCCGGACGGGGCTGACGTCCACGACGTGGCCCCGGACCCGGTCACGGGTGTGCCCGCGCGGCAGTCCGTGACCGTGGCGGCCGTGGTCGTCACCCGCGGACGGACGCCGTTCCTGCCGGACACCCTCGACGCCGTCGCCGCCCAGGTCCGCGCCCCGCAGGACGTGGTCGTCGTCGACGTCGACGCCGCCCCCTCCACCGGCCAGCACCCCGACCTGCGACTCGGGGACCGGCATTTCGTCGGCGCCGCCGGGTCCCGCACCCTCGGCGAGGCCGTCGACCACGCCCTGACCACGCTGGGGCTCGAGGACACGACCTGGCTGTGGATCCTGCACGACGACTCCGCACCGGCGCCGGACGCGCTCGCCGCGCTGCTGCGGGCCGTGGAGCACTCCGCGGCGGTGGCGGTCGCGGGCTGCAAGCAGCGCCGCTGGCCCCTCGACGAGGACGGGAACCCCCTCACCCCCGACCCCGACCGTCCCGGGCTGCTCGTCGAGGTCGGGTACACCGTCTCGCCGCTCGGGCGGCGGATGACGGGCATCGACGACTCGGAGATCGACCAGGGCCAGCACGACGCCCGCGAGGACGTGCTGGCCGTCGGGCTGGCCGGCGCGCTGGTGCGGCGGTCCGTGTGGAGCGAGCTCGACGGCACCGACCCCGAGCTGGGCCGGTTCGGCGACAGCCTCGACCTGTGCCGGCGCGCCCGGCTGGCCGGACATCGCGTCGTCGTCGTGCCCGACGCCGTCGTCCACCACGCGCAGGCCTCCCTGCGCGGACTGCGCGGGCCCCGGAGCCACCGCACCCGCGGCAGCCGGGACGCCTCCGCCTACGCCCGCCGGCGCAGCCAGCTCTACGCCCGGCTCGTCACCGTCCCGCTGCCCCTGCTGCCGCTGGCGCTGGTCGCCCTGATCGTGTGGGCGCCCGTCGCCGCGGCCTACCGGTTGGCGCTGACGCGTCCGGCCGAGGCGCGCGACGAGCTCGTCGCCCCCGTGGTCACGGTGCTGCGGGTGGTGCCGCTCGTCCGCGGCCGACGGCGGGCCGCGCGCACCCGCGCGATGCCGCGGCGCGTCCTGCGCCCCCTGCAGGCGGGCTGGCGCGACGTCGCCGCCCGACGTCGCGACGCCCGGCTCACGCGGGCCGAGACCCACCGCTCACGCCGGTCCCTGACCGATCTCGAGCGCGCCGAGCTGCACGCTCTGGCCCGCCGGCGCCGCGCCGGCCTCGCCGTCGTGCTGACGGCCACCGTCCTGCTCGCCCTGGTGACCTTCGGCCCCTGGCAGGGAGTTCTCGCCGACGGCGGGCGCGTGGTCGGGGGCGCGCTCCTGCCCGCCCCCGCCTCGTTCGCCGAGGTGGCCGACGCGGCCGCCTCCGGATGGGTCCACGACGGGCTCGGCACCGGCGCGCCCGCGGACCCGTGGCTCGGCGTGCTGACGGTCCTGACCGCGCTGGCCGGGGGCGCGGCGCAGACGGCGGTGAACGCACTCGTCCTGGCCGCCCTGCCGCTGGCCGCGGTCGGTGCCTGGTTCGGCGCCGGCGCCGTGTCCCGGTCGGTCTGGGCCCGCCTGGCCGCGGCCCTGGTGTGGACGGCCTGGCCCGGGTTCCTGGAGTCCCTGACCACGGGCCGGCTGGGCGCCGTCGTGGCCCACCTCGCCCTGCCCTGGCTGCTGCTCGCCGCGCTGCGGGCCGTCGGCCACCAGGCGCGCGACGACGTCGGGCCCACGGTCGGTCCCCGTGGCTCCCGCGGCTCCCTGGGTGCGGCCGCGACCGCGGGCCTGCTGCTGGCACTCGTGGTCGCCGCCGCCCCCGCGCTCGCGGCCGTCGCCCTCCTGGCCGGGGCGGTCGGGCTCGCCGTCGTCCCTCGGCACTGGCGTCGGGTGCTGGTCGTGCTCGGCCCCGCCGTCGTCGTCGCGCTGCCGTACTGGTGGCACGCCGCCGCGACCTGGACCGCGGGAGGGTGGCGACCCCTGCTGGCCACCCCCGGGGCTCCCGTCGGGGGAGCGGACGTCGACGGCATCACCCTGCTGCTCGGCCACGCGACCACGCCGCAGCCGTGGCTGGCCGGCCTGGACCTGCCGACGGGCCCCGTGCTCGACGCCGGTCCGTGGATCCTCGGGGCCGCGCTGACGGTCCTCGCGGTCGCCGGTCTCGTCCTGGGCCGGCGCCCCCTCGCCGCGCGGCTCGGCGTCGGCCTGGCCGCCCTCGGTCTGGTCCTGGCGCTCGTGGCCGAGGGCACGGTGGTGGCGGCCGACAGCGCCGGTGGACCCGTCCACGGCTGGCCCGCGCCGGGCCTGTCGGTGCTGCTCCTCGGGCTCGGGGTCGCGGCACTGGCCGCGGTCCCGGCGCCCGGCACCCGACGCGTGCTGCGCGTGGCGGCCGGGGCGCTGGCCGCCGTCGCTCTGCTCGTGCCGGTGCTCGGACTCGGTGCCTGGTGGTACGCCGACGGGCGCGGCCACGCCGTCGGTGACCTGCGGGTCGACGACACCGCGGTGGTGCCCGCCGTCGGCCGTCAGCTCCAGTCCGCACCCCAGGCCGCCCGCGTGCTCCAGCTCGACCGGGTCGACGGCGTGGTCGAGTACACGCTGCTGCGTCGCGACGGGTCGAGCGTGCTCGACTCCTCCACCGTGGTCCGCGCGCGCGAGGCAGGCCTCGCGCCCGGCGGCGCGCGGGCCGACGTCGCCGCCCTCGACGAGCTCACCGCCCAGGTGGCGGCCGGGCGCAGCCCCGACCTGACCACCCGGCTCACCGCTCTCGGGGTCGGCGCCGTCCAGATGCCGGCCGACGGTGACACCGAGCTCGTCACCACCCTCGACCTGGTCCCCGGCCTGACCCGGGTCACCGAGAGCTCGGTGCTGCTGTGGCGGGTCGACCCCGACGGGCCGGCGCCCGCCTGGGCGACGGTCCTGCGCCGGGCACCCGACGACGGGCAGACGGGTGCGGCGGTGCGCACCCTCTCCGGCGACGGCCGCACCGTGGACGACACCGTCGGCACCGGCGAGCAGGACCGGCTGCTGGTGCTGGCCGAGAGCGAGGGAGCGGGCTGGCGCGCGACGCTCGACGGCCGTCGGCTCCCCGCCACCGCCCTGGACGGACGGCAGGCGTTCCGGCTCGGGGCCCAGGCCGGCGACGTGCACGTCGAGTACGCCGCGCCGTCGCGCCCGCCGTGGTTCGCGTTGACGGGGCTCGTGCTCGTCGTCTACGTGCTGCTGGCGCTGCCGCTGTCGCGACGGAGGCACCGATGAGGGCCCGCCGGACCGTGCGCCGGATCGCCCTCGTGACGTCCGGCACCGCCGTCGCCGCGGCGCTCGTCGCCACGGCGGCCGTCGGGGAGCAGTGGGCGCAACGGTTCACCGCCCCCGAGTCGACGGCGGTCGCCGCGACCACGCGCCAGGTCGAGGTCGACCCGCCGACCTCGACCTACGTCTGCCCGCGACCGGCCCGTCTGCCCGAGGGCTCGGACGTCGGTGACGACCAGTTCGGTGCGGCACCCGTCGAGACGCGCACCGCCGCGGCCGCGGTCGTGGGCGGAGCGGCCGGCGACCCCGTGCTCGCGCGGCTGGACGGCAGCCGGGGCACCGGCCTGACGACGGGGCCGGACCTCGACGTGCTGACCCGGGAGGTCTCCGGGACCCGGGTCCTGCTCGCCGACCCCCGCGCCGGGTCGGCGCTGCGCCTCGCCGGTGCCCTCGCGTCCAGCACGGCCGCCGGCGACCTGCGAGGGCTGGCGGCCGCGTCGTGCCGCGCCCCGGCCACCGAGCACTGGCTGGTCGGCGGCGGCAGCCAGGTCGGGCGTACCGCCGTGCTGACGGTCCAGAACCCCAGCGAGTCCCCGGCGACGGTCGGCCTCGCGGTGCACGGGCCGAACGGCCCGGTGTCCATCGGCGGACGGGGCGCGTTCACCGTGGCGCCCGGTGAGCAGGAGGTGCTGCGTCTCGACTCCTTGGCGCCGGAGCAGCGTCGTCTCGCGGTGCGCGTCAGCGCCGCCGGCGCCCGCGTCACCGCCTCCTGGCAGACCCAGGGGATCGACGGGCTCGTCCCGGCGGGCACGGACCTGCTCGAACCGGGGGCGCCGCCGTCGCGGACCGTGGCGTTCAGCGGTGTCGTCGGCCGCGGTGAGGCGCCCCTCGAGGACCAGGCCGCGGAGCTGTGGCTGCTCGCACCCGACGACCGGTCCGGGACGGCCCGGGTCAGCGTCTACGGTCCGCAGGGCCGGGTGACGCTGCGCGGCGCGGACGTCGTCGACCTGGGTGCGGGCGCCGTGACCACGGTGCCCCTGGGCGGTCTCGACCCCGGCACCTACACGGTCGTCGTCGACGCCGACGTGCCCGTGGTCGGCGCGGCCCGCTTCGCGCTGCCGGGGGAGCAGCCCGAGGACTCCGTGGTGGACGGCACCCCGTACGACCTCGCCTGGAACGCCGGCCAGGTCCTGGCGGACGAGCCGGCCGGTGCCGGCCAGGTGGCCCTGCCGGCGGTGGCCGAGGAGGCCACGGTCGTGCTGGCCGCCGTGCCGGCGGACCGCTCGGAGGACGCGGACCTCGACGGGACCGTGGCGGTGCGGCTGCGGGGCGTCGACACGGACGGTGGCGTCGCGGGGGAGCAGCAGGTCGACGTCCCGGTCGGGGGGACCGTCGAGGTCCCGGCCGCCGACGTCGGCGCTGCGACGGCGGTGTTCGTCGACCCGGCCACGGACGGCGCGGGCGGCGCCGCGGCGCGGGTGCTCTGGTCGGTCCGGCTCACGGCCTCCGACGGGACCGGTACGGACGGGACGCTCGTGGCCACCCTGGACCCCACGTCGGCCGCCGAGACGGACGGCGTCGAGGAGGTCCGCCGCGTCGACGCGCCCTGACGGCCCGGAGGCTCAGCGGTCGCCGAACCGCGGGTCGATCTCCTCCGGTGTGCGGGCCAGCAGGTGCGCGACCTGCTCCACCACGACCTCGTGGACCAGGTCGGCGAGGTCCTCCGGGTCGACGGCGCGGGTCTCCACCGGTCGGCGGTAGACGACGACGCGGGCCGGCTGACCGGCCTCGGCCGGGAAGAGCCGCCCCAGCGGGACGCCCCTCGACTCCCACGGCGCGGGGTCCGACGGGGGCACGTCCTCGACGCCGAACTCCGCCCGGCCCACCGCCGGCCACCGACGCTCGATCGACTCGACCGCCGCCAGCACGGTGTCGTCGAACCGCTCGGCGCGCGTGCGGTGTCCCGGCAGGCCCGGGGGCACGAGAGGGCCGCGCAGGCCCCGCCCACGACGGTCGCGGCGACGGAGGCCGTGGTGCGGTGCGGCGTCGTTCACGATCCGAGGGTATCCAGTCCCGGCGCGCCTGGAGCCCAGGTCCCCGCGCGGCGCGTATTCTCCCTGCGTGAGATCGGTCAGGCAGTGCTCGCGGACGGCATGCACGCAGGCGGCGGTGGCAACCCTCACCTACGTGTACGCGGACTCGACCGCGGTGCTGGGGCCGCTGGCGCAGCGCGCCGAACCGCACAGCTACGACCTGTGCGCCCAGCACGCGGAGCGCCTCACGGCGCCGCGTGGCTGGGAGGTCGTGCGGCTGCAGCCGGAGTTCGAGACGCCGCCCCCGTCCAAGGACGACCTGTCGGCGCTCGCCGAGGCGGTCCGCGAGGCGGGGCGCGCGGGGCGGGTGACGCAGCGTCCGGCACCGGCCGAACCCGCCAGCGTCACCGAGACGGCGCGCCGCGGGCACCTCCGCGTGCTGCGCGCCGAGTCCGACGGCGGGCCCGCCGCGGGCGTCTGAGGCCCGGTCAGGGCACCCACGCGCAGACGACGTGCCCCGACCCGGCGACCGCGAGGCTGCCGGCGTCGTGGGGCACGAAGACGGACCCGCCCCGGGACAGGGTGACAGGACCGACGTCCGACCGGTCGGCCGCCAGTTCGACGTGACCGTCGAGGCAGAGCACGACACGCGGACCGGTCGGTGCCAGCGCGACGGGCTCGGACGGGTCGACGTCGGCCATGGTCAGGGCGAACTCGGTGACAGGCACCCGGTACGTCGACACCTGGCCCCGGCTGCCTGCCGTGGTGATCTCCGGCGTCGCAGGTCGGCGCGGCGCGAACGAAGCGATGGCGGCGAGGTTGTTCTCGTCGACACGCTTGGTGGTCAGGCCCGCGCGCAGCACGTTGTCCGAGCTGGCCATGATCTCGATGCCGAGACCGGAGAGGTACGCGTGCACCTCACCGGACGGGACGAACAGGGCGTCGCCCGGCTCGAGCGAGACACGGTTGAGCATCAGGGAGGCGATCGCCCCGGGGTCGCCGGGATGCTGGTCGGAGAGGTCGACGACCGCCTGGTCCGCGCGGGCGTACGGTGATCCATCGGCCAGACGCTCGCGCACGGCGTCGAGCGTCGTCGCGATGTCGGCCGCACACCCGCTGTCTCCTCGCGCCGACACGAGGACGTCGAACGCGCTCCGCATGCCCTCGTGGGACCGGTCGCGCTGCAGTGTGCTGCGCACCGCCTCGACCAGGTCACCCTTGAGGCCGTCCAGAATCTCGAGGATCGTGCGGGGCGAACGGAACCCCGCGAGGCCCTCGAACTGGGTGAGCGCCACGAGCATCTCGGGCTTGTGCTGGTCGTCTCGGAACGAGCGTTGCGGGGAGTCTGCCGCGAGGCCCGTCTTCGACTCCCGGGCGAAACCCTCGCGGGCCTGTCTCGCCGACGGGTGGACCTGCAGGGACAGCGCGCGGTCCGCGGCCAGGACCTTGAGCAGAAACGGCAGGTGGGGGCCGAACTGTTCGGCGACGCGGTGCCCGAGCATCTGGACGGGTACCTCCCGCAGCAGCGCGTCGAGCGGGATCTCCACGTCGTGAGCAGTCGT
Source organism: Isoptericola haloaureus (assembly GCF_036689775.1). Taxonomy (NCBI): domain Bacteria; kingdom Bacillati; phylum Actinomycetota; class Actinomycetes; order Micrococcales; family Promicromonosporaceae; genus Isoptericola; species Isoptericola haloaureus. Next base: position 312,837 of record NZ_JBAGLP010000110.1, read on the forward strand.
GACCGAAGGATTGCTGGCGTGCGCGCCAAGCCAGAGCTCGGCATAGGGCCCGCCGTCCGGCTCGATGCCGAGCAGGTGCGGTATTGCGTCTCGCGCACCCCAGTCGTAGCGCTGAACGGCGTTGGTCAGCGGCAGCGGGTCGTGGAACACGGCGGTGGAGAGCACCGGACGAGAATATCCCGCGTGTTCCGTCCATCGGATGGTTCGGCACCGTAGGCTGGCTGGGTGACTTCTCGTGACCTGTCCGCCATCGTCAAGGCCTACGACGTGAGGGGAGTCGTCCCGGCAGAGCTGTCCCCACGGGTGGCGTGGGCGCTGGGCGTGGCGTTCGCGGAGGTCGTGGCGCTGCCCGAGGGGGCGTCGCGGGTGGTGGTCGGCCGGGACATGCGGGACTCGGGTCCGGCGCTGGCGCGGGAGCTCGCGGCGGGTCTGACGAGCCGGGGCGTGGACGTGGTCGACGTCGGGCTGTGCTCGACCGACGGGTTGTACTTCGCCTCGGGCAGCCTGCAGGCGCCGGGGGTGATGTTCACCGCCTCGCACAACCCGGCGGAGTACAACGGGCTGAAGCTGTGCCGGGCCGGGGCGCGGCCGGTGGGCCAGGACACGGGCCTGGCGCAGGTGCGCGACCGGGCCCAGGAGCTCCTGGACGGTTCCGAGCCGGACGTGGCCGCCACGCCGGGCCACGTGGTCGAGCAGAACGTGCTGGGCGACTACGCGGGGTTCCTGCGCTCCCTGGTGGACCTGTCGGGGATCCGGCCGCTGAAGGTCGTGGTGGACGCCGGCAACGGCATGGCCGGGCTGACGGTCCCGGCGGTGCTGGGCGAGGCGGCGGGACTGCCGGCCGTGCCCGTCGAGGTCGTGCCGCTGTACTTCGAGCTGGACGGCACCTTCCCGCACCACGAGGCCAACCCCCTGGAGCCGGAGAACCTGCGCGACCTGCAGCGCGCGGTGGTCTCCCACGGCGCCGGCCTGGGGCTCGCCTTCGACGGCGACGCCGACCGCTGCTTCGTGGTCGACGAGACCGGCGCGGCGGTGTCCCCGTCGGCGATCACCGCGCTGGTGGGGATGCGCGAGATCGCCCGCGAGCGGGCCGCCGGCCGGTCCGCGACGGTCATCGCGAACCTCATCACCTCCCGGGCGGTGACCGACCTGCTCGGTGAGTCCGCAACCGTGGTGCACACCCGCGTGGGCCACTCCTTCATCAAGCAGACCATGGCCGAGCACGAGGCCGTCTTCGGCGGGGAGCACTCGGCGCACTACTACTTCCGCGACTTCTGGTTCGCCGACACCGGCATGCTCGCGGCGCTGCACGTGCTGGCCGCGCTCGGCGGCCAGCCCCACCCTGCCAGCGCGCTGTCCGACATGTACACGCCGTACAGCGCCTCGGGCGAGATCAACTCGACCGTCACCGACCCCGGCGCGACCGTGGAGCGCGTGCGCACCACCTACGAACGCGCCTACCCCGAGGCGGTCGTGGACACCCTCGACGGCCTGACCGTCACGCACTGGGACGACCAGCACCCCAAGTGGTGGTTCAACCTGCGCGCGTCCAACACCGAACCCCTGCTGCGCCTCAACGTCGAGGCCGCCGACCACGACATCATGACCAAGCTGCGCGACGACGTGCTGTCCCTCGTGCACGAGGAGGACCTGTGAGCGACCCGACCCCCCCGATGGACCCGTGGGTGCGCAGCGTGCTGCGCTGCCCGGTCACCGGTGCCGAGCTGCTGGATGCTGTGGGACCCGACGGGGCCCCAGAGCTGCGCTCGACCGACCCGGACCGCCCGCTCGCCTACCCCGTGCGTGACGGGATCCCTGTGCTGCTGCCGTCCGAGTCCCGCGTGCTGCGCTCCACGCCGGACTGACCGTGGCCGCTCAGGCGACGGGACGGATCCAGCGCACCCAGGACGAGGGCATGCTGCCGGTCGTGGTGTGTGCTCCGACACGATGACGGATGCGGTCGGCCTTGCCCCAGATCGCGTGTGACGTCCCGTCGCTCGCCGTGGCGCGGAGCGCCCGGATCTGACCGCTCGGCCAGCGCGCCTCGGTGCGGAGCGTGACCACGTCGGTCAGGCCGAAGAGCTTCCGCGCGCCCTCCTGGGTCAGCGTGCGCTTCCAGTCCTTGAAGGAGTTGCCGGGTGCGGCCCGGCTGTACGGGTCGTCGACCGAACGCTCGTAGGGGAGCGCCGTGGTCCAGACGTCTTCGGAGTTCGCGGTCCGACCACCGCTCGAGGAGAAGTAGTGGGCCACCACGGGCTCACCGTCGTAGGTCAGGACGCGGCCCTCGGTCGCCGAACGGGTCGTCGCGGCCACCTCGCGAACCCAGAGGTCCCCGTACCGGCCGTCGGGTCCGGCGTTCTCGTGGAGCCAACCGGTGAAGTTCTGGTCGCGGACGTCGTCGACGAGATCGCAGCGGCAGGCGAACTGCCGCGGGGACGACGCCTTGATCCCGGAGTAGGAGCGAGCCGTGATGACCTGCGCGCGGAGGGCTTTCGCGCCGCCGTCGGCTCCCCAGGCGGAGGGCATCTCCGCGATCCCGTTGAGGTACTCCGAGTTGAGCAGGAGATCGTTGACGATGTTGCTGATGCCGGACCGTGACGACAGCGTCAAACGGCCGTGGCGGTACGTGCCCTGGGCGCCGTCGATCTCGACCACCGCACGCCGGTCGGACCGGAACTTGTAGTACCGCGTGCCGGTCCACTGCAGGCGCAGCGGCGTTCCCCGGTACTCCCGCCCGTCGACCTGGACGGCGATGGCTCCCCCGCGCGGGACGACGGTCAGCGTCGTCGTGCCCCAGCCCTTGGCGAGCGTCTCCCCGGAACCCGACCGCAACCGCCAGCCCCCACCGGAGACGGTGACCTGCGTGCGGGCGCTGCTGTCGCCGTAGGCACCGTATCCGTAGGGGTCGGGGCCGTAGACCTGGACCGACACATTCTTGGGCGTGCTGCGGTACCAGGATCTCGTCCCGCTGTAGTAGTGCTTGAGGATGCGGGAGGTGTGATTTCCCTGACGCGCCATCTCGTAGGCCCCGTACTGCGGCATGCCGACACCATGGCCGAAGCCGGTCCCCCGCAGGACGAAGTGGTCGGGAGGATCCGATGCGGCTCCTGCCGGCGCGATACCGGTCGCGAGCACCGCGGTCGAGGCGAGGAGCAGCGCCAGCCCGGATCGGGCGGCTGCCCGCAGTGCGACGGTGGTCCAACTCACATGACCAGTATGCACGTCGGATGCCGAACACCACAGGACGGCGACGTCGTCAGAAGCGCCGCAGACCTCGTCCGCGGAGGCGGCCCTCGATCAGTTGGCGAGGCGAGCGGTCGGCCAGCCGCACGAGCAGACCGGTCATCGGGCTGCGGAGTACTCGAGACGCGGACCGACGGAGCGCGGAGCGCAGCCGACGTGGCGTCTCGCCCGGCAGGCCCAGGGCGTCGAGCGATGCCCCGGCGAAGTACCTGTCGAGCGTGTCGCCGTCCGCTGTTTCCAGGAACTCCTCGGCCGTGCTCCGCAGCCAGGGGAGCCGCTCGGGGTGCATGGCGTACACCACGGAGGCGACGAGTGCACGGAGGCGGTCGGCGTCGTAGGACGGATCGGCGTGCGCCCCGTCGACGATCGTCAGCGGGATGCGGTTGCTGTCGGCGTACGGCCGCAGGCGGGACAGCACCGTCGCGGTCCCGACCGTGACCGCCTCCACGCCCAGCAGACGTTCCGTGGCGACCAACGAGGTCGAGTAGCAGCCGACGACGAGGGTCGGCGGGTCGTGGCGCAGGATCGCCTCGACCGGCGACGCGTCGTCGATGACTTCCATCGTGACCCCGGCCTCCCGTGCTGCGGCTCGCACCGGCCCGAGGTCGGAGGGAAGCGCCGACGGGTGCGGCTTGAAGCGGACGCGCGTGGCACCGCGGTCCGCAGCCGCCCGCACCATGGACACGTGCAGCGCGGTCTCCTCGTCCCGCGACAGGATGCCCAGCGTGGCGAGGTACTGGCCCACGAGGACGGCGGAACGACCGTTGCCCGACGTCGCCGGCGGATCCGTCCGGTCGGCGACCTCGTCGATCACGGACCGGAACGTGGCCACGTCGATCGGGTGCGACGGCACTCCGTGCTCGGACAGCAGCAACGGCGCGAGACCGGGGACGAGATCGAGGTAGCGGACGGCTTCGATGCGTTGGGCGATCTCGAGCGGGACCGCCGTGCGCGTCGCCCCGTAGCTCATGAGGCCATCGGAGTAGACCACGACCGCGGCGTCGTGGAAGACGCGCGCCAGCGTGCGGGACGGCAGCGTGCCGACCGACTCGAGGAGCAGGCGGGGCGGGGTGTCGTCCAGGCCCCAGGCGCGCTGGAGCAGACGTCGCAGCACGGGGAGGTCGTCGTCGGACGGGTCCCACGTGGACGGGTGCGCCGGCGCGAGCAGAGGTCCGAGCCTGAACACCCGGTCGAACCGCGCCAGCACCGGTGCTGCGGCGTCGATCTCGTCCAGCGCGGGCGTGAGCTCCGGCGCGGCGGCGTTGTTGACCACGACCAGGACCGTGTCCCGTGACCGCGGGGCCTGCTCGTCCTCCAGCGCTGCGGCCGCGGTCATGGCCCCATACAGGGTGGAGGCGACCACGATCGTCGTCACGAGGCCACCTCCGACCTGATCGGCGCGGAGGTCGGGCGGGTCGGGACACGTGCCGCCGCCAGCACCGAGGGGGGCGGCCGGTAGCGCGCGCGAGGGTCGGGGTGGGGGAGCAGCCCGTGCAGGGCCCAGGCCCGGCCCGGATGGATCCGGGCCGTCTCGAAGGCGAGCACGTCCGCGGGGATCCGCGCGAGCAGCGACCGGGCACCGTGGCGCAGCCGACGGCGGCTGGCGGGTGCCATCCGCAGGCTGCGGCGGAGGTGGTGCGCGGTCAGGGCGATCGTCGTGCGGGCCAGCTTGGTCAGCAGGACCTCGGCCTCCTCGTCGGCTTCGACGACGTCGAAGGCCTGGTGCAGGGCGGGGACGACGTCGAGCTGACGCGCGTCGTAGGTCTGCGTCAGGGAACCCGGCAGGCCCCGACGGTAGAGGATGCCGGGGGAGTCGACGGTCGCGTACGAGCGCGCGTGCAGGTACAGCCGCCAGATCCACGGCCGGTCCTCCGCCGTGAACAGACCGTCGGGGAACGTCAGCAGGCCGTCCTCCGCCAGCGCCCGGTCGAAGAGCCCCGCCCAGGCGTAGGGGTAGTCGACCTGGGTCCGTTCGGTCGCCGGGAGCACCGAGCTGCGGGGCAGCAGCGGGACGCCGCGGATGGACTGGGGCGCGCGGACCAGGGAGCGTCGGCGCCCCTCGACCGTCGTGTGGTCGGTCCGCACGAAGTCGACGCGCAGCGTGTCCATGGCGTCGGCCAGGTGCGGAAGGTGGCCCGGAGCGAGCCAGTCGTCGGCGTCGAGGTAGGCGACGTAGCGGCCGCGAGCCGCGGCGAGGCCTTGGTTCCGGGCGCTGGCCAGTCCGACGGGCGCAGGGTTGACGACCAGCGACAGGTCCGGGAAGCGTGGTGAGAACGACTCCACGACGTCGCTGGTCGTGTCGGTGGAGCCGTCGTCGACGACGACGACCTCGAGGTCTCCGGGGTCGTCGAACTGCCGCGTGAGGCTCGTCAGGGTGTCGGTGACGGTGCCGGCGACGTCCTTGCCCGGAATGACGACCGACACGCGGGGTGTCCGTGACATCGTGCTCCTCAGCGCGGGTCCGCCGCTGTGGTGCTGCCGTCCGCGGGGTCCGTCACGGTGTCGGGCGTGCCGTCGCCTGCGTCCGGCGCGGGCTCGGTCGGCGACGTGACGTCGGTGGGCTCCGGCCCGCGGAGCGGCGAACCCTCGGCCGCGGAGTCGCTCTCGGTGGGTGAGTCGCCCTCGGTGGGTGAGTCGCTCTCGGTGGGTGAGTCGCTCTCGGTGGGTGAGTCGCTCTCGGTGGGTGAGTCGCCCTCGGACGATCGGCGCCGACGGTGAGCGCTGCGGTGCAGGACCGCGATCCGTTCGTGGCGGTCGGCGATCTCGGAGATCGCCGCGAGGTACGGCCGGGCGTTGCCGACCCAGCCGCCGAGATCACCCCGGCCCGCCTCGACCGGCCGGTAGCCGAAGGTCTCGAAGTCCTCGGCGAAGAGCGTCGCGACGATCTCCGCCGTCTCCTCGTCGTACAGGGACGGCGAGAACGGGAGCAGGCTCCTGTTCTCGTGTCGCAGTGCCGACCACTTCCGACCGCCGACGTGCTCACGCAGGCGACGTGTCGTCAGGCCAGGGCGCTCGGCCCTCCCCACGAAGTTCACCGCAGGGCCGTCGGCGAGGATCGTGGTCTGCGGCGCCCAGTGGACGTCCACGGGGCGATCGGCCGGGTCGGCCAGGGCGCGCACGAAGGCGCGGAAGTCGGCGACGACGTCCATGGGCCGGGACGGGCTCTCCGGGAACCACTCCGCCTCGCCGAACCTCTCCACGAAACCCGGTTCGCGTAACAGCACCTTGGACTGCCACGCGGACCAGAGGCGCTCCGCGGGATGGCGCACGGTGGTGAACCGCAGCCACTCCTCCGAGACGGCCATCTCGGACCGTTCCTGCTCGGAGTACGATGCCCAGACGTACTTGTCGGCCCACCGGCTCATGTCGTGGATGGTCATGACGGCCGAGACCTCGCGGCTGATCGAGCGCTCGAAGCGCTCGGTCCGGTAGCCGGCCAGCTCTGCGAGCAGCCACAGGATCGACGTCGACCCACTCTTCGGGATCGGCGCGAACACCACGTTCCGACCGGGAAGGACGATGGTCCTCTGCTCGAGATGTGCGAAGGACGGCCAGTCACCGGGCGTCGTCGGGCCGACCTCGTCGTCGGGGGGTGCCGGGCTGTCGGTGGTCACGCGGGGTCAACCCTCCGTCGATGATCTGCGGGGAACTCCTGGGGACATCGGACCGGGGTCAGGGGGCCGACCCGCCGCGGCGTTGCAGCGGTCGCGGAGCGCGCGGGAGCCAGGTGTCGCAGACGTAGTCGATGACGTGGGTGCCCTCGGGCGCCTCGATCCGTTCGACCACGTCCAGCTCCTGCCACCGTCCCTCGCGGAGTGCGTGGAAGAGGTTCCACTCGTGCCGCTTGCGCGCGGTCCTGCTGCTGTTCGCGAAGTCCTCGGGCGCTGTCCAGTGGGCGAACTCGTCGGAGTCGAGATGCTTGAGCTCGACGCAGAGACCCTCGGGCAGACGGATGCGGTGGGCGTCGCGCGAGACGGCGCGCCACTCCCACTCGAAGGCCTTGGTGAACTGGTACTTCGACCCCATCGGGTAGATCCACGGCTCGGCGTTGACCAGGCCCAGGTCGAGATAGGCGACGCGGTCGTCCTCGACGTAGAGGCTGTGCCGCGGCATGGCGACGACGGCCTCGACGGACCGGAGCTGCCAGGAGAGGTCCGCGATCGTCGCGGCGCCCTCGCGGGTGAGGACCATGTCCCCGTCCCACTTCATCGAGTACCGGGTCGTCACGTGCGAGAACGACCAGTTGTAGAAGTGGGTGAGGCTGTGGACCGAGCGTGGCGGCGTGGCGAGGTGCTCGCTGCCGGCCCGGCTGACCGCGAACGGGTACTCGGTGACGAACAGCCTGTCCGCGGCCCCGCAGCGCTCGGCCGTCGTACGGGCCACCTCGGGCGTGCCGTCCGTCGACTGGTTGTCCACGACGACGACACGCTGGGTCGCCTCGAACAGCGGGGGCAGCACGAAGGGCAGGGACTGCGCCTCGTCCTTGACGCGGAGGACGGCCGTCATGCCCTCCTCGAGAGGGCCGGACTCCCAGGCCCAGCGGACGTCGTAGTCGGAGTGGCCCTCGAGGGTGGGGATGCTCGGCGCGAGCCGCTCGTCGGTCACCGGCTGCCTCCGGCGACCTTCCGGACCACGCCGCCGACGCGGCGGCGGGCAGAGGCCGGGATCTTGGCCCGGAGGCTGTGCGGGATCCGGTTGGCGACCCGTCGGTAGCGGGGGACACCGCCACGCTTGCGGGCACCGCGCCGGCCCTCGCGTCGACCCTGGTTCAGGCTGGCGAGCGCGGTGGAGGCTGCGATCGCCTCCGAGTCCTCGTAGAAGGCCGTGTACTCGTCGAGCAGCACGTCCAACTCCGCGTGGGTCTTCTCGTTGTCGCCGTCGGGGTCCGCCAGCTTGTTGAGCTGCTCCCAGGTGTCCTGCGCCAGGGCCTGGAGCTGGCGCGGCACGGACAGACTGTCCCAGGTGATCTGGACACGACGCAGGTTCGGGTCGACGAACTCGTGCACCCGCAGGATGGAAGACGGCGTCGCCGTCTTGACCGCTTGGATGTCGAAGATCTCACCGAGACCGTTGACGGGGACAGTCCAGTCGTCGAGGAGGTCGTGGTAGCGGACGAACACCCGCTTCGACCCGCGGGTGGCCCGCTCGGTGTGGAGCATCATGTTGACCCACGCGGCGATCCCGTCGACGGTTCCACGACGGCCGTAGTACTTGGCCTTCGACCCGATGACCTCGGTCGGCGGACGCAGCATCGTCGCGAACGTCGCCTCGGTGCCGCTGCGCATCGCTGCGACGCGCCACAGCCCGAGGAACCACGACAGCCGCGGGTCCTTCACGACGAGCTCGTCGGCGTCGCCGAACTGACGGTCGAGCCACGTCGAGATCTCGTGGCGGAGGTTGTCGTTCGTCGCCAGACGGCCGGCCTCGAACCATGCCTGCGGACGGGCGTCCGAGACCTGCACGTTCGCCTGGCGCAGCAGACGGTTGTGGAGGTCGACGACCCACTGGGACTCGCCGAAACCCTTCGGGTTGGTCTCGTCCGGGGTGACCTCCGGCACCGGCACCCGCATGCCGAGCTCCTTGAGGATGCCGGACAGGGTGCTGGTTCCGCTCCGGCCGGAACCGGCGACGAAGACGATCCGGCGCTTCGATGCCGTCTCGGACGTCGCGTTCGGGGTCGCGTTCGGGTCGCTGGAGATCTGATGCACAGGGCGAGTATGGCACAGGCACCGGCCCCTTCGGGGCACGTCCACGAGCCGCGGGGGGAGGCGCGTCCCCGGCCAGGGGCATCTGCCGCGTGCTGGAGAGTCTAGCCTGGTGGGCGTCCGTGCCGATCGCCCGAGATGAGCCAGTTCCCATGTCTGCTGCAGCGCCCGCTGTCGTCGTCATCCCCGCCCGAGGCGGGTCCGTCGGCGTCCCCCTGAAGAACCTCCAGGACGTCGGTGGGGCGTCGTTGGTCGCCCGGGCCGTGCGCGCCGCGCTCGCCACCCCCTCGGTCCGGCAGGTGCTGGTGTCCACGGACCACCCGGAGATCGCCCGGGAGGCCCGGCGGCACGGCGCGACGGTGGTCGACCGGCCCGCCGACCTCGCCGGTGGCGCGGCGTCGTCCGAGTCCGCTGTGCTGCACGCGCTCTCCGTCCTCGGCGCGGAGGACGCGGCCGACGGCCTGCCCTCCGTGACGGTCCTGATGCAGGCGACGTCGCCGTTCGTCGACCCCGCGGACCTGGACGCCGCCGTGCGCAGGGTCCGGTCGGGACAGGAGGACGTCGTCGTCGCCGCGTCCGCGAGCCACGACTTCCAGTGGCGGCTGGACGACGGGCTCGCGTCACCGGTGGGCCACGACACGGGGCACCGCCCCCGCCGGCAGGATCGTGCTCCGCACTTCCGCGAGACCGGGGCCTTCTACGTGATGCGGACCGAGGGGTTCCTCGAGCGAGAGGTGCGCTTCTTCGGGGTGGTCGGGATCCAGGCGGTGGATCCGCGATGGGCGATCGAGATCGACGAGCCCCACGACCTCCGGCTCGCCCGTGTGCTGGCGTCGATGCGGGACGAGTCCGTCGTGTCGGGCGCCCTGACGGACGTCGACGTGCTCGTCACCGACTTCGACGGGGTGCACACGGACGACCACGTCATCGTCACCCAGGACGGTCAGGAGTCCGTCCGCGTGGGGCGCGACGACGGCATGGGGGTGTCGTTGCTCCGGCGCGCAGGGACGCGGGTCGTCATCCTGTCCACGGAGGTCAACCCCGTCGTCTCGGCGCGCGGCCGCAAGCTCGGGGTCGAGGTGCTGCAGGGGATCGGCGACAAGGAGATCGCCCTGCGGGACTGGCTGGAGTCCGAGGGGGTCGACCCCGCCCGTGTCGCCTACGTGGGCAACGACGTGAACGATCTCGGGGCGATGTCCGTCGTCGGGCTCCCCGTGGCCGTCGCCGACGCGCGACCGGAGGTGCTGGCCGCGGCGCGCCTCGTCCTGGACAGGGCCGGTGGGCACGGCGCGGTCCGGGAGATCTGTGACCGTATACTCGCTGGGCAGCACAGCCCACGGGCGGCGGGACCGGAGACCTCCGAGCAGGTCGCCGACCAGGCGTGACCACCTCCGGGACGCCTCCGCAGCCCGATCCCTTCGGAAGGACCAGACACATGAGCGCGACCGCCCAGCCCGCACCGGTGATGATCGGCGAGCACGAGGTCGGTCCGGACAAGCCGGTCTACGTGATCGGCGAGATCGGCATCAACCACAACGGCGACGTCGAGATCGCCAAGCAGCTCATCGACGTCGCCGCGGATGCCGGTGCGCAGGCCGTGAAGTTCCAGAAGCGCACCCCGGAGATCAGCACCCCCAAGGACCAGCGGGACAAGATCCGCCAGACCCCCTGGGGCGAGATGACCTACCTCGAGTACAAGTACAAGGTCGAGTTCGAGCAGGACGAGTACGCGGAGATCGACGCGTACGCCAAGTCCCGGGGCCTGCACTGGTTCGCCTCGCCGTGGGACGTCCCCTCCGTCGAGTTCCTCGAGCGGTTCGACGCGCCGACCTACAAGGTGGCGTCCGCGTCGGTCACCGACACCGACCTCCTGCGTGCGCTTCGGGAGACCGGCAAGCCGGTCATCCTCTCCACCGGGATGTCGACGCTCGAGCAGATCGACGCTGCGGTCGAGATCCTCGGTACCGACGGCCTGGTGATCCTGCACGCGACCTCGACGTACCCGCTCCCCGCGGAGGAGGCGAACCTGCGGACGATCACGACCTTGCGCGAGCGCTACGGCGTCCCGGTCGGCTACTCCGGTCACGAGACGGGTCTGCAGATCTCTCTCGCCGCCGTGGCGCTGGGCGCTGTCGCGGTCGAGCGCCACATCACGCTCGACCGTGCGATGTGGGGGTCCGACCACGCCTCCTCGCTCGAGCCGAAGGGCCTGGAGAACCTGGTGCGCGACATCCGCATCCTGGAGGAGGCGCTCGGCGACGGCCGCAAGCGCGTCATGCCCGGCGAGTTCTCGCCGATGTCGCGGTTGCGCCGCATCGACGGCTGATGGGCGACCGCGCGACCAGACCGGACAGCGGGGTGCAGGGCGTGACCGAGGCCGGAGTACCGGCCGTGGCGGTGGTCGCCACCGTCCGGGACGAAGAGCTCTACCTCGAGTCCGCCGTCCGTTCGATCCTCGCGCAGGACTACCCCGGCCAGCTCCACCTGGTGGTCGCCGTCGGACCGTCGCACGATCGCACGCGGCCGATCGCGGACCGCCTGGCCGCCACGGACCCGCGGGTCGTCGTCGTCGACAACCCGACGGGTTCGCGTTCCGAGGGGCTCAACCGAGCGATGGCCACCACCTCGCCGGACGTCGAGGTCGTGGTCCGCATCGACGGGCACACGGTCTTCGAGCCCACCTACGTCCGGCGCGCTGTGCGCGTGATGCTCGACGCCGGTGCCGACGGGGCCGGAGGGATCATGCGTCCCGTGGGCGACGCACCGACACAGATGGCCGTGGCCCGCGCGATGAGTCACCCGGCAGGGATCGGCGGCGCGTCCTTCCACGTCGGTGGTTCCGCCGGCCCCTCCGAGACCGTCTACCTCGGGGCCTTCCGGCGGGACGCGGTCCTCGCGGTCGGAGGGTTCGACGAAGGCATGATCCGGGGCGAGGACTGGGAGATGTGCCTCCGGATGCGGCGCGCGGGCTCGCTGCTGTGGTTCGACCCGGCTCTCGAGGTGGAGTACCGGCCCCGGAGGACGCTGCGTGCGGTCGCGAAGCAGTTCTGGCGCACCGGGATGTGGCGGCGTGAGATCGTGCGACGACACCCGGCGACGGCGAGCCCGCGCTACCTCGCGCCTCCGTTGGTCGTCCTCGCCCTCGGTGCCGCGGTCGTGTCGCTCCTCGTGGGGCTGGCGATCGGGGCGCCGGTGTGGACCCTGGTCGGTGCGGGCGTGGTCACCGGCTACGTCCTGGGCGAGGTGTCGGCAGCCGCCCACGCGGCCACGCGTCGGCCACGGCTGTCCTGGCGCGCCGGGGTCCGGCTGCCCGCCGTCCTCGCCACGATGCACCTGTGCTGGGGCGCCGGCTTCCTGCGGGGCGTGACGAGGAGGGCAGCAGCCGACCACCGGGCGTGAAGCGGGCTCCCCCAGGGTTCAGCGGACTCGGCGGACCAGCCGTCGGGAGAGCGTCGTCGGTAGCGTCGAGCGGACCGTGGTCCACGCGTGCCGCGGCCACGACAGGGGCCGGACGCGGCCGACGGGCCGGAGCTGCCCGGCGCGACGCCGTCGAGCGAGGTTCCGGACCGTCGTCGGCAGCGCCGAGGCCTCGGCGTGCAGGTAGTTGTCCTCCGTCCACCCCGGGTCCGGGGTCGGGCCCCCCGTTCGAAGCAGCACGGGCAGGTCCGCCAGCGAAACCAGGCACCCGCTGCCGACGAAGGGCTCGTTGAGGAGCCGGTCGGACACCCCGAAGTCGTCGACGAGAACGGTCGGCAGGCCCCGGGCCATGGCCTCGAGTGCAGCCGTCGAGCTGACGGTCGCCAACGCGGTGCCAGGGGTCAGCCAGCGGGCCATGGGCCCGTCGACGAAGCGGATCGCGTCGTGGGGCCGCCCGAGATCGTCGTGCACGGCGTCCCACAGCGCGTCCAGCGGGTAGCGCTCGTTGTGGGTCTGACGCTCACCGGCGCGGGCGCGCAGCTTGACCACGGTCTCGAACCCCTGGTCGGTAAGAGCCGCCAGCCCCCTCAGGAGCCGGACCCGGTCCTCCCGGTCCGCCGGGACGAGTGCCTGCGGTGCGAAGACGACCCGGTGGATCTCCCGGTCGGCCCCCGGCGCGGCCCCCCCGAGGAAGGGCAGCCGGGAGAGCACGACCGCCGGGGCCGTGCCGTGCGCTTCGAAGGCGCTGCGGTAGGCCTCGACCTCCCGACGGCCGTGGACCACGAAGGCGTCGCACCAACGACGCCATCCCGTGCCCGTGGCTGTCGCCGGCAGCGCGACGCCGGGCAGGCCGGTCACCAGGGCGGGACGACCGCCTTCGCGTCGTCGCGCGCCGCCCCCCGCGACGGCCCGGGCCACCATCTCCGCCACCGGCCCGGTCGCCGCGACGAGGACGACGTCGGGTCGCCAGGTGTCTGCGAGCCGACGTAGCCGGCCTGGCCCGACGACGCGGGGCGGCGGCACGTCGGTGCCGGCGACGGCGGCGTCGACCTGCTCCGGGGTCGGGGCGAGGGGGTTGCGGACGATCACGGCCGACGTCCGGACGTCGCTGGCATCGTCCATCGTCCGGAGCGTCGCGCAGGCCCACTTGAGGTAGGAGTCGCTGTCGGCGACCGCGAGGACGTGCAACGGACGGTCGGTCGGGGGTTCGGCGGGCACGCGGTGAGTTTCTCACGGGTGGCGCCGCCGTCGTCGCCCCCGTCGCCACCGGGCGGGTCGTCAGCCGTCGGCCCGTCGCACCCTCTCCGCGAGGTCGACGACCTGGTCCAGATGGGTCCGCAGCTGTGGTCCGGCCGCCGGGGTCCACCAGTTCGCCGGCACGCCGCGCGGCCGGACCCGGACGCCGCGCGGCGATAGGATGCGAGTCAGCAGGACAGCGGTGGTGGAGGGCAGCATCGTGACGCACTGTCCGGCGACAAGGCCGCGCAGACGGAGCTCGACCGGTGCGCCGGGCGCGTCGACGACGACCCCGGGGACGTCCGCCAGGACGGCCAGCACGTCGCCCCGCTGACGGCGGTGCGGGAGGTAGCGCACCGGTCCGAGGGCCGCCAGCTCCCGCACCCAGTCGACGTAGAGGCCCGGGTGCACCAGCCCGTCAGCCACGAGTGCCGAGCCCACGAGCACGACGGGCTCGGGCGGTGCCTCGGGCGCGGGGAGGGACCGCAGCCAGCTGAAGATGTTCGTGCGCAGGTCGACACCGAGGTCGGCCAGCGCCCTGCGGTGGTCGGCGGGCAACGGCATCGCCGTGAAGATCGTCACGCGTCCGGCACGCGCCGCCCGGCGGAGCCGGTGGCCCACGGCACGTCCGAGGAGCCGGCGCACCCGCCCGTCCGACCCGCGCAGCCTGACCACGGCCTGCCCCGGCGTGGTGAGGACCCGGGCCAGCTCCAGGGTGTCGAGGCCGTCGTCCACGACGACCAGCCGTCGGAAACCGTGGGTCAGCGTCCACGCCTGCACGATCCCCGAGTTGGCGTCGCCGGTGAGCTGGAGGGGTTCACGCGCGGTGAGGCCGGCGCGCCCCGGGACCAGCTCGGGCTCGATCCCGTCGGGCAGTCCCAGGCGGTCGAGCTGAGCCAGCGCCGTGCCGAGGGACGGGACGTCGGACCGCACCCGCAGGCGCAACCGCGGCCCGACGAGTCCGGCAGCGAAAGCCTCGACGGCGCACAGCAGCTGCAGCGGGGACTCGACGAGACCGCCGGCGGTCTCGTCGGTCCCGGGACGGGATCCGGCTGAGCGGGAGGTGTGCGCCACGGGCCGAAGTTTCTCACGTAGGATCGGTCATCGAGTCGGCGCACGCCGACGACAGAACGACGAACGAGGTTCCACCAGATCGTGACCACGGACAACGTGACCGGGGAGACTGAACAGGTGGACGCACATCCGGAGCAGGTTGTCCGTCCTCCCGCGCCGGTCGTCCCACCGCTCACCTCCAGTCAACGTCGTGCGCTGGCGGCGGAGTACGACCTGACCGCCATGGGCGTGCGACCCAAGCTGACCAGGTACGTCCGCGACCTAATCCGTCGCAGGGCGTTCATCCACGTGCTGGCGACCTCGAAGGCCTACGCGAACAACCAGAACAACTACCTCGGTCAGGTCTGGGCGCTCCTCAACCCGATCCTGAACGCCACGGTCTACGTCATCATCTTCGGGCTGCTGCTCGACACGAGCCGTGGCGTGGAGAACGCGGTCGCGTTCATCGTCATCGGGGTGTTCCTCTTCCGGTTCGTCCAGCAGTCCGTCTCGGGCGGCTCGAAGTCCATCGCGGGCAAGACCAACCTCATCCGCTCCCTGCATTTCCCCCGGGCGGTTCTGCCCATCTCGACAGTCCTGTCCCAGCTCGCCACGCTCCTGCCCGCCCTCGTGGCGATGTGCGGCATCGTGCTGCTGTCCGGTCTTCTGCCCCAGTATCCCGTCATCCCGGTGACGTGGCAGTGGCTGCTGCTGCCCTGCGCGGTCGCCCTGATGTGGATCTTCAACACCGGGATTGCGTTCATCGTCGCGCGCGTGGTGGCGATCACGCCGGACCTCGACAACGTCATTAGCTTCGTCATGCGGTTCGTCATGTACGGTTCCGGCGTCATCTTCCCGGTGACGCACTACGTCGACAACCTGCCGGGCGCCTGGCAGTCGGTGCTGGGCCCCGTTCTCGAGTACCAGCCCGTGGCGGTCTACCTGTACCTCGGACGCTCGATCCTCACGGAGGAGGAGGCGTTCCCCCCCGACCCGACGATGTGGGCGCTGGGTGCGGGCTGGGCCGTCCTGACGTTCGTCCTCGGGTTCATCGTGTTCTGGCGCGGAGAGGAGCGGTACGGGCGTGACTGAGTCGGATCTGCACTTCGACGTCGACCTCGACGTCGAGCTCGACCCGGAGGACCTCGCCGGCGGTCCGCCGGTCGCCGACATCGGCGACCCGTGCCTCGTCGTCGACGACCTGCACGTGGTCTACCGCGTGATCGGTAGCAGGGGCCGCCAGAAGGCGAGGGCGAGCGGGGCGAAGACCACGGACGTCGAGGACACGAAGCCGGGCTTCTTCCGGCGGCTCGTCACGGCGGGCGGCGACCACGTCGGTGCGTACACGGAGGTGCACGCCGTCCGCGGTGTCTCGTTCGTGGCGCACCACGGGGAATCCATCGGCATCGTCGGTGTGAACGGGTCGGGCAAGAGCACGCTGCTGCGGGCGGTCGCCGGACTCATTCCTCCCAAGTCCGGTTCCGTCCACGTCGCCGGGGAGCCCGCGCTGCTCGGCGTGAACGCGGCTCTGATGCCCCAGCTGTCGGGCGAGCGCAACATCATGATCGGCGGCCTGGCGCTCGGTCTGACCGAGGCCGAGGTCGAAGAGCGGTTCGACGAGATCGTCGAGTTCGCCGACATCGGTGACTTCGTCTACCTCCCGATGAAGACGTACTCCTCCGGGATGGCGGCGCGCCTGCGGTTCGCGATCTCGTCCGCGGCGGCGCCCGACATCCTGATGATCGACGAGGCGCTCGCGACCGGTGACGCGACGTTCAAGGCGCGCAGCAAGGCGAGGATCGACGAGATCCGTGAGGACGCCGGCACCGTCTTCCTGGTCAGCCACTCGGTGTCGACCATCGAGGCGATGTGCACCCGGGTGCTCTGGCTGCACAAGGGGCAGCTGGTCATGGACGGCCCGACCGAAGAGGTCACCACGGCCTACCGCGACTACGTGCGGGCGCAGCGCCAGGTCAACAAGGGCAAGGGGCGGGGCAACGGCAGGGGCCGCCGTGGCGGTGGCCGCGGCCGCCGGAAGAACCAGCCCTGACGACGGCGGCCTGGCGCGCCGTCGCCGTGCCGTGCGCCCGGCCCCGCGCGGGCGGTCCGGCGACCCGGTCGCCGGTGACGGCCCTGTTGCCGTCACTCCCGGTCGAGCTCGACGCGAACCCGGGCGACGGCGTCCTCGACCGACGTCACAGAGGTGTCGATCACGAGGTCGGCGTCCGTCGGCACCTCGTACGGGGAGGAGATGCCCGTGAAGTCGGGGATCTCGCCCGCTCGCGCCTTGGCGTAGAGACCCTTGCGGTCCCGGGCCTCGCACACCTCGAGCGGGGTGGAGACGTGGACGAGGACGAACCGTCCCGCCGCCTCGGCCAGCTCCCGGACGCGGGCGCGTCCGGACGCGAACGGTGCGATCGGCGCCGCCACGGCGACGCCGCCGTGGTAGGCGACGAGAGACGCGACGTAGCCGATGCGCTCGACGTTGAGCTCGCGGGACGCCTTGTCGAAACCGAGGCCCTTGGACAGGTGCTGCCGCACGGCGTCGCCGTCGAGGAGTGTGGTGTGCCGGCCCTCGTCGTCCAGCTCGGCCGCCAGCGCCTGCGCGACCGTGGACTTCCCGGATCCGGACAGCCCGGTGAAGAACACGACGGTGCCCTGCCGGCGGGCGCCGCGCGTGGCGTCGACGACGTCGCGCGCGACCGGGGGCGGGTACAGCGCGGCGACCTCGTCCGACCACAACGAACCCAGCCGGGCCAGGCGCTCGGAGGTCGTCGCCCGCCGGTGGTCGGCCAGCCGCACGACGTGGTCGGCGCCGTGCCGGACGGCGACGTCGTCCCATCGCAGACCGGCGTCGTGCGCCCAGGGCACGACCACGCAGAGGACCGGTACCGACGTGCGTTCCGCGACGGCGTCGCGCACCACGGCGCCGACGCGGGTGAGGCCGGGAGCACCGAGATCGCCGGGTGTCGGAGCGCGACGGGAGGCCGGCACCAGCACGATCACGGCGGCGTGGTCGGCGACGAGGGTCTCGAGGGCAGTCAGCTCGTCGTGGGTCGCGGGCTCGTCCACCACGACGGCGAGGACGTCGGCCTCGGGGCCGACCTCCCGTCGGATCTCGTGGGCCACGGTGTCGGCGGGACGTCGTAGCGCGGGGTCCCAGTGCGGCCCGGCCGCGCGGGCGAACGGCTTGACGGCCGTCGCCCGACCCCCCTCGAGGACGGCGAGCGGGGTGTTCTCGGCGTCCGTCAGCGTCACGGACCCCTCGGGAGCGCCGCCCGAGATGCCGAAGGTGTCGGTGCCACCTCCGAGGTGCAGCTCAAGCAGGTCGAGCTCGTCGGGGCTCAGCACGTGGGTCGTGTCCGGGATGTTCATGGTGCTTCGGTGTCGTCCTTCGTCGTCGCGGTCGGCGCCAGGTGCTGGGGCGTCGATGGGTGCGTGGCACCCGCTGGGCGAGCCTCCCACGCGCCGGGGCTCGAACCGCGCTCCGGCCAGCAGCCCGGTGGCCGCTCCGATCGGCGGCGCGGCGGACCGGCGCGGTGCGGCGCCGGGCGATTGAGCCCGACCCGATCGACAATGCCGTGACGAGCGCGAGGACCGACGTTCGTCACGGGGTCGGCACACCGAGACGGCGTGCGCGCCGGGTGCAGGTCATGACGTCGTGGTCCGCTGCCGGAGGCCTCGGCCATGCGCGTCCCGTTCGCCGGAGCGGGGCGGTACCAGGCATGGCCGCAATGGTAGCCTCTGCCGAGTCCTTGGCTCGTCGCGTGCCAAGCCCCGAGACACGAGGAGCTCGATGACCACGCCATCACCGGCGCACCCTGCACCTTCCCTCGCCGACGGCGAGCTCGCCGCCGCACTCGCCGACGGTGCCGGGCAGGTGCTGCTCGCGCTGCGTGCCGACGTCGACGCCGCCGGGGGGGAGTTCGACCCCCGCGAGCTGAAGAGATCGGGCGACGCGGCCGCCCAGGCCTGGTTGGCGGCGGCGCTGACGCACGCCCGACCGGACGACGCCGTGCTGTCGGAGGAGGCGAAGGACGGTGCCGCCAGACTGGACGCCGACCGCGTCTGGATCATCGACCCGCTCGACGGGACACGCGAGTTCGCCGAACGGGTCGACGGCACCACCGGCTGGCGTGACGACTTCGCCGTGCACGTGGCGTTGTGGGTCCGCGGGCACAGCGACGCCACCGTCGGCGCCGGCGGTCTCGCGGCCGCCGCCGTCGCCCTCCCCGCTCGCGGGGTCGTGCACACGACCGAGGAGCCGTCCTCGGCCGCCGATCTCGACGACGCCGTCCGAGCCGTTCTCGCGGGGGAGCGGCCGCTCCGGATCGCCGCCAGCCGCTCGCGTCCGCCGGAGTTCGTCGCCGAGCTCTCCCGCCGCGACGACGTCGAGCTGGTCCCGATGGGGTCGGCCGGCGTCAAGGTGGTCTCCACGGTCGACGGAACGGTCGATGCCTACGTCCACGGTGGTGGACAATACGAGTGGGACTCGGCGGCACCCGTCGGTGTCGCGATCGCAGCCGGCCACGTCTGCACGCGGCTGGACGCGACGCCCCTCGAGTACAACCGCCAGGATCCCTGGCTCCCCGATCTGTTCGTCTGCCACCCGGCCCTGGCCGCGCACCTGCGTGCGGCGCTGCAGGAGGTCGGTGTGGCGATCAAGGAAGGTGCCCAGTCGTGACGTCTCACGTCCTGAGCCAGCTCCGCAGCCTCGAAGCGGAGAGCATCCACGTCATCCGGGAGGTGGCGGCGGAGATGCAGCGTCCCGTGCTGCTCTTCTCCGGCGGCAAGGACTCCATCGTGATGCTGCACATGGCGGCGAAGGCCTTCGCCCCGGCGCGCATCCCGTTCCCGATCATGCACGTCGACACCGGCCTGAACTTCCAGACCGTGCTCGACTGCCGTGACCGCTGGGTCGAGAACCTCGGCATCCAGCTCGTCGTCGCCTCGGTGCAGGACGCCATCGACCGCGGCCTCGTGCAGGAGGAGCCGAACGGCTCGCGCAACCGCATCCAGACCCCGGTGCTGCTGGAGGCCGTCGAGAAGCACGGCTTCGACGCGGCATTCGGTGGTGGCCGGCGCGACGAGGAGAAGGCCCGCGCCAAGGAGCGCGTGTTCTCCTTCCGCGACGACTTCGGCCAGTGGGACCCCAAGAACCAGCGCCCGGAGATCTGGAGCCTGTACAACGGCCGGGTCCACCAGGGCGAGTCGATCCGGGTGTTCCCGCTGTCCAACTGGACCGAGCTGGACATCTGGTCCTACATCGCGGCCGAGCAGATCGACATCCCGGACCTGTACCTGGCCCAGGAGCGCGAGGTCGTGGATCGCGACGGCATGCTGTTCGCCGTCAACGAGTTCACCCCCCTCAAGGAGGGGGAGACCTCCGAGATCCGGTCCGTGCGCTACCGCACGGTCGGCGACGCGAACCTGACGGCCGCCGTCGAGTCCAAGGCGACCACGCTCGAGGCCATCGTCGAGGAGGTCGCGGCCGTGCGCGTCACCGAGCGCGGCGCCACCCGCGGCGACGACAAGGTGAGCGAGGCAGCGATGGAGGACCGCAAGCGAGAGGGCTACTTCTAAGCCATGACCACGACCGAGCACACCACCGCCGAGGCTCTGACCGACGGCTCCATCGACCTGCTGCGCTTCGCGACGGCCGGCTCCGTCGACGACGGCAAGTCGACCCTCATCGGCCGGCTGCTGTTCGACTCGAAGACGATCTTCGAGGACCAGCTCGACTCGGTGGAGAGCGTCTCCAAGGACCGCGGCAACGACTACACCGATCTCTCGCTGCTGACCGACGGCCTGCGCGCCGAGCGCGAGCAGGGCATCACGATCGACGTCGCCTACCGCTACTTCGCGACGCCGAAGCGCAAGTTCATCATCGCCGACACCCCGGGGCACATCCAGTACACCCGGAACATGGTCACCGGCGCCTCGACCGCGGACGTCGCGCTGATCCTCGTCGACGCGCGCAAGGGTGTCATCGAGCAGTCCCGCCGCCACACCTTCCTGGCGACGCTGCTCGGTGTGCCGCACATCGTGGTCTGCGTGAACAAGATGGACCTCGTGGACTACTCCGAGGAGGTCTTCGAGCAGATCCGCTCCGACTTCACGGAGTTCGCCTCACGCCTGCGTGTCCCGGACCTGACGTTCATCCCGATCTCCGCGCTGGAGGGCGACAACGTCGTCAACCGGTCGGAGAACACCCCGTGGTACGACGGCCCCGCGCTGCTCAGCCACCTGGAGCGCCTGCACGTGGCCTCGGACCG
Organism: Isoptericola haloaureus; assembly: GCF_036689775.1. Taxonomy (NCBI): domain Bacteria; kingdom Bacillati; phylum Actinomycetota; class Actinomycetes; order Micrococcales; family Promicromonosporaceae; genus Isoptericola; species Isoptericola haloaureus. The sequence goes on from NZ_JBAGLP010000110.1 coordinate 333,766, forward strand.
CAACCTCATGGACGTCCGGTTCCCGGTCCAGTACGTGATCCGCCCGCAGTCGCACGACTCCCGGGACTACCGCGGCTACGCGGGCACGGTCGCCTCCGGCGTCATGAAGCCGGGCGACAAGGTCGTGGCGCTGCCGGCCGGTCTCGAGACGACGATCGAGGCCATCGACACGGCCGACGGTCCCGTCGGGGAGGCCTACCCCCCGATGGCCGTCACGGTGCGGCTCGCGGACGAGATCGACATCTCGCGCGGCGACATGATCGCGCGGCCGAACAACACCCCGGCCGCGCTGCAGAACATCGACGCGCAGATCTGCTGGATGGACTCCGAGTCCTCGCTCGTCAAGGGCAAGAAGTACGCCATCAAGCACACCACCCGCTGGGCGCGCGCGATGGTGAAGGACATCAACTACCGCGTGGACGTCAACACGCTGCACCGCGACGAGGAGGCGACAGAGATCAAGCTCAACGAGATCGGCCGCATCCAGCTCCGGGTGACGCAGCCGCTGTTCGTCGACCCGTACCAGCAGAACCCGCAGACCGGGTCGTTCATCCTCGTGGACGAGTCGACCAACCGGACGGTAGCGGCCGGCATGATCGGCGGCCTGCCGCACACCTCCTGACGTACAGCACGACGCCGCTCCCGGCTGCACCGCCGGGGGCGGCGTCGCTCTGTTCGAAGGGTGGGTAGGCCGCCCCTCACCCATTGATAGCATGCACGCCATGGATCGTCAGTACTTCCTCTGCGTCGGTGCCCAGAAGGCCGGCACCACCTGGTTGCACGACCAGCTGGGGCTCCACCCAGGTGTCGGCCTCCCCCCGCGCAAGGAGCTGCACTACTTCGATTCAGCGTTCCCCACGCGTTTCGACCGTTCTTTCGGCGTGGACTACGTGCGAGAGCTCCGGCGCAAGATCGACCAGCAGAAGCAGCTGGAAGACGTTCCTGGCCTGCTCGACATCATCGAGCTCGCGTTCCAGGGCCCCGAGCGCTATCGGGCCTACCTCGACAGCCTGGGTGCCGACGTCGTCGGCGAGATCACGCCCGCCTACGCGGGCCTCACGCGCGAGACGTACGAGGTCGTGCGCAAGACGTTGCAGCCCAAGGTCATCTTCATCATGCGTGATCCTCTGGAACGCTACTGGTCCGCCGTCCGGATGAGTCACCGTCGGACGCCGTACCGCCGCCGGCGGCTCGACATCGCGGACCGCTTCGATCGCGACATCGACACGAACAAGTCCTTCGTGAGGTCGGACTACGCGACGACCGTCCAGCTGCTGGACGAGACGTTCGGCGACGACGTGCTCTACCTGTTCTACGAGACCTTGTTCACGGCGGACAACCTGCGCCGGGTGGCCCGCCACATCGGAGCAGCCGAGGAGTGGCCCTGGGACCTCGGCCACACGTCGCACGTCGGCCGCCAGCTCGACATGCCGGACTCCGCGAAGGTCCGCGACCGGCTCCGACCGGTGTACGAGTTCACACGGCAGCGGTTCGGTGACGAGATCCCGGAGTCCTGGCACTACTGATCCCGCCGATTCGACCTCCGGCGGGATCGGTCGAGGACGGCTCCGACCGCCTCGGTGGTCTCGGCCCCGGCGGAACGCAGGAAGGCGTAGGCACCGTCGAGTGCGTCGATCGGGGCTGCGAGTCCTGAGTTCGGGTGGAAGGACCCGAGCGGCTGCTCACGCAGGGCGTCGATCATCTCGGTGAGTCCACGCCGCTGCGTGCGGTCGATCGTCCGGGGTGCGTACGCATGCCTGGCGGGGTCCGGCCGCACCAGGAGCCCGAGCTCGTCCAGGGCATCGACGGGATCGGCTACAGAGCGGTCGTAGATCTCGGCCAGCAGCTCCCGACGGCGGTCGGTGTCGAGGTCCGTCGCGCGAAGAGCGCGGACCGCGCCGAGGACCGTGCTGCGTCGACCCTGGATCTTCGCCGGGCTCGACGGCCGGGTCTCGAGGTGACCGGTCACGAACTCCTCCCGCGAGACGCCCTCGTGGTGCAGCACCCGGAAGTCCGTCCCCGCGGCGGTGGGCACCTGCTCACCGACGTCGTGCTTGGCGTGGTGGATCCCGATCCAGCAGTCGAGACTCGGACGAACCCCGACCTTGCCCTCGACATGACCGTTGAAGTACTGGCTGAGGGCGGGCCGCGCGATGATGCCCAGCGCGGTGAGCAGGTCGAGTTCGTCGGACGTGGGCCGGCGTTTGAACCACCCGCGCCGGCGCACGTCGTCGCTGCTCACCTCCTCGGAAGTGTCCAGGCGGACGGCCTGCACGGAGTCCTCGAGGCGCTCGAGGTGGTCCCGGTCGATCTCGAGGCACTCGTCGGCGTCGATGTGGAACAACCATGCGGCCCACGGCAGCGGGACGAGAGCGGTGCGCAGGAGGTTGGCGTTGATCGTCTGGCGTGCGTTGAGGTTGCCCGGACGGCTGCCACGCCAGTAGCTGGCGTCCGTGACGACGTGGGTCACGTGGGGGTGGGCTGCCAGGAAGGTCTCGGCGTCGGCGTCGGGCGCGTCGAGGAAGATCACGAGATGGTCCGCGCCGGACGCGAGGTTGCGCTCGACGAAGTCCTCGAGCGCCCGTACGGGGGCCTTGACGGTGCTCACGGTCAGAATCACACCTCATGATGGCAGTCCGCCCGGGACTGCGCCTCAGAACAGCCGCGGGACCGCTCCGCGGAGCGCCTCACCAAGGTACGGGGTCAGGGTGCGGACGTAGGTGGCGGTGAAGTGGTCATCGTCCCGGTAGACGAGGACGTTTCCGACCACCGGTGGGCACTCGTCATCCGTGCAGACGACGCCGCTCAGGTCGACCGGGTGGACGTTGGGCGGCACGTCGGCGTGGGTCTCCAGCGGTGACCGTCGCGCGAGAACCTCCGACCGCGCCACCGTGCAGGCCAACTGGCCCTCGTCCTGGACGCAGTCGGGGACCCGGCCGTCGAAGCGGGGATTGTCCCGGATCGCCACGACCGGGACCTCGGCGGCCGCCAGCCGCTGCCATGCCGAGATCTGGGGGTCGAGGACCTGCTCCGTCTCGCCGACCTCGTCGGGCGTGAACGTGCCGACGACGACGACCGCGTCCGGCTGCTCGTCCTCGATCCATTGCAGCGCCTCCTGGGCCCAGCGGGCGCAGTCGGAGTCCTCGTCGAGGACGACGAGGCGGCACCCGCTCTTGCCGAGCACCGACAGACGCCAACCGTGCTGCTCGGCGAGCAGCTGGAGCGCCGGCTCCCACTGGTAGGAGTGAGAGGCGCCCGCGATCACCACGTGGCGGCCGGGACGTGGCGGCGTGACCGAGTCGCACACGAGCAGCTCGTCGTAGCCGGGGCCGTCGCCGAACTGTTGGATGCAGTCGCCGTCCGCGAGGCTCGGTGGAAGGTCCTGGGCCGCGACGTCGGTGGTGGGGCGGAACTCCGCGTCGGTGGGACCCTGGCCCCGGCCGGCGGTGCCCGCGAGCGCGGCGGCGCCGGGATGGTCGGGCGAGCTCTGGGCGAGCAGTCGGAGCTCGGCGTCCTGGTGCCTCTGGACGGTCGCCACCCCCGCACCGCTCGCGACGGCGACGAGCACGGTGAGTGTGGCGGCGGTCAGGAGCGCCGGTCGAGCGCTGCGCCGTGCGGACAGGTCGACCGCCGGACGGTTCAGCACCAGACGGGTGACCCAGGCGAGCACCACGGACACCGCGAGGACGAGCGTCGCGCCCGACCACGTGAGCCGTTCCTCCCCGCGGACCTGCAGGTAGAACACCAGCAGCGGCCAGTGCCACAGGTACAGGGGGTAGGAGATGTCCGCGGCGAAGCGCAGCGGGCGGGCCTCGAGCGCACGTCGCGGACCCCACGTGGAGGCCGTCCCCGCGCCCACGAGGACCAGGAGTCCGCCCACGACCGGCCACAGGGTCCACGGTCCGGGGAACAGGCGTGCGCCGTCCAGGAGGAACCCTGTGCTGACGACCAGTCCGACGCCGAGCCACGCGGCCGTGGCACGCAGTCCGTCCGGCAGCCGGAGGAGGGGCAGGACGAGGGCGAGGAGCGCACCGAGGCCGAGCTCCCAGAAGCGGGTGAGGGAGCTGAAGTAGGCGATCGGCTGGGCGGTCGCGGTGAGGTGGACGGCGTAGGCGAACGACGCAGCGGTGGCCACGGCGAGCACGGGCAGCACCACGGTCGTCACCGTCCGCCCCGCACGGCGGGCCAGCCAGGCCAGCACTACGACGACGACCGGCCAGAGGGCGAAGAACTGGCCCTGGACGGACAGGGACCAGAAGTGCTGCAGCGGACTGGCCGTGGGGCCCGCTGCACCGTACTCGAGCTGATAGGCGATCAGGGCCCAGTTCTCGACGTATAGTGCGGACGCAACGGTCTCCCGACCGACCTCGACCCACCGCGAGACGGGCAGCAGGGCGACGGTCAGCAGCGCCGTGACCGCGAGCACGAGCGCCGCCGGCGGGACCAGGCGCCAGGCGGTGCGCGCGTAGTGGGCGGCTAGAGAGATCCCCGGACCGTCGGCTCGCCGGACGAGCGATCGCGTCAACAGAAAACCGGAGACCAGCAGGAACACGTCGACGCCGCCGGAGACACGGCCGTTGCCGAAGAGGTGAAAGACGACCACGAGGACCAGGGCGAGGCCGCGCAGGCCGTGCAGCTCCGAGATGTGGTGGGACGCGGTGACGCGCCCCTGTCGTGCCGAGTACTTCACGTGGTGCCGATCCGTGTGCGACCTGCGCGGACAGCTGTTGCGTCCACGCTCCGAAACCCCGACATCCTACGCGCTCTTGGCAGGCCACGTCCGCCGCACGCGGCTACCGCCCGGCCGCGTACCCCTGCGCCCCGCGCGGGTTGGCCGCGGCCCCGAGCCGACCGGTCGCCGGGTCCCGGGTCACCGCCGACAGGCGTCCGAGCGACCAGGGCCCGGCCTCGGTCAGCACGTGGCCGCGCCGGGCCAGGGCGTCGATCACCTCGGTGCCGAGCCGCGACTCCACGACGGCGCCGCCGGGTGTCCACGTGCGCGGCCAGAAGGAGTCGACCATCGACGTCGTGTGCAGGGTCGGCGCGTCGATCGCCTGCTGCGGGGTGTACCCGCCGACCAGCGTGCGCAGCAGGAAGGGCAGCTGCCACTGGTCCTGCTGGTCGCCGCCGGGCGTGCCGCAGGCCATGACGGGCCGGCCGCCGTCGAGCACGAGCGTGGGGGAGAGCGTGGTCCGGGGACGGACCCCGGGCGCCAGCCGGGACGGGGAGGTCTCGTCCAACCAGGTCATCTGCAGACGCGTGCCGAGGCAGAACCCCAGTGCGGGGATCTCCGGCGAGGACTGCAGCCACCCGCCGGACGGCGTCACGCTGACCATGTTGCCCCACCGGTCGACGACGTCCACGTGGCACGTGTCGCCCCGCGTCGTGCCGTTCACCTGGACGGTGGGCTCCCCGGTGCCCGACGACGCGGCCCCGGTCGTGCGCAGCGGGGGCAGCGGGGGAGTGGTGCGCCCGGGCACGCTGCCGGGCCGCAGCTCGTGCGAGGCCCTGTCCCCGATCAGGTCCCGGCGCTGCGCGGCGTACTCCGTGGACAGGAGGTGGTCGAGCGGCACGTCGGTGTCGCCGTACCAGACGTCCCGGTCGGCGAGCGCGAGCTTGAGCGTCTCGAGCACGGTGTGGGCGCCGAGCTCGGTGGCCACGTCCAGCCGGTCGTCCTCGAACCCGTCGAGGAGGCGCAGGGACTGCAGCAGCACGGGGCCCTGGGTCCACGCACCGGGCTTGACGACCGTGCGGCCCCGGAACGACACCGTCGCCGGCTCCTCGAAGCCCGCGCCCGTGCCGGCCAGGTCGGCGGCGGTCAGCACGCCCGCGTGGTCGCGGCCGTCCGAGTGCCGGTGCGGCGTGGCGACGAACTCCTCCACGGCGGGCCCGACGATCTCTCGCCAGGCGGCGCGAGCGGCCTCCACCCCGGCGGCGCGCGAGGGTGCGGCGTCGGCGGCGTCGCCGAGCCGGTCCAGCACGGCGGCGTAGGCGGGGTTGGTCACCGTCTCGCCGGGCCGTGGCGGCCGGCCGTGCGGCATCCACCGCGCGGCGGACGTCGGCCAGTGCTCGGTGAAGAGGTCGGCCACGCGTCCGATCGTCGCGGCGACGGCCGGCAGCACCGGGTGCCCGTCGCGGGCGTACCCGACGGCGTAGGTCAGCACGTCGCGCACGGTCCAGGTCCCGTGGTCGCGCAGCAGGACGAGCCATGCGTCGACGGCGGCCGGCACGGCGGCGGCCAGGGCACCGGAACCGGGCACCAGGTCGAGGCACTCGGTGTCGCGGTAGTGCGCGATCGTGGCCGCGGCCGGCGCCGGTCCCTGGCCCCTGAGCACCTGGGGCCGGCCCGGTGCGTCGGCGGTCGCGAACAGGCCGACCAGGTCGCCGCCCGGGCCGTTGAGGTGCGGCTCGACGACGTGCAGCACGAACGCCGCGGCGCAGGCGGCGTCGAACGCGTTGCCGCCGCGCTCCAGCACCGACTGCGCACTGCCGGTGGCCGACCAGTGGGTGGAGGCGGCCATGCCGAACGAGCCCTGCAGGTCGGGGCGGGTGGTCGGTGCGGGCGCTGGGGTGAAGGTCATGCGGTCTCCCGTCCGCGGAGGTGGCCGACGGCGGTCACGGTCAGCGCGACGGCCGCGCTGAGGGCGACGCCCCAGGCCAGGTGGATCTGCAGCAGTGCCGCGCCGACGCCGGCCCCGGCCCCGAGCAGGAGGATCGCCGCGACGCGGCGGCCGACGTGCCGACCGTGACCGCCGACCAGCCGCGAGTCCATGGCCAGTCCGGTGATCGCGCTGGTGACCACCACCGTGGTGATCTCCTTGACCGCCAGGTGACGGGCGGCGGCCGCCTGGAGGCCCATCGCGCCGGCCAGCAGGCCGGTGACGGTGAGCTGGACCCCGGGGGGCATGTCGGTGTCGTGGACGCCCAGCAGCACGGTGAGGGCGACGAGGACGAGACCGACCGCACCGAAGCACGCTGTGGTCCGTCCGGTCCACCCGACGTCGTCGGCGCGGAGCACGAGCCCGCCGACGGCGGCACCGGCGAGGAAGGTGACGAACGCCAGCAGCGGGCCGACCACCGGCAGGTCGTCGGCGCCGGCGAGTCCCATGCCGAGGATGACGACGTTGCCGGTCATGTTGCCGGTGAAGACCCGGTCGAGGCCGAGGAAGCCGACGGCGTCGGCGGCCCCGGTGGAGAAGGTCAGGGCGAGCATGAGGCCGAGGTGGAGACGGTCGCGGGGCACAGCGCCACCCTAGGCCCGGCCGGCTGCCTGCGGAGACGCGTCATGTTTCGTTCTCGTGAGCATCCTCACGGGTCAAAGACCACTCATGTTTCCGAATTGTCTTCGCTGCGCCCCGCCAGATCACATGTCGATAACAAAAAGGTACACATCGTGATAAAGATCATCGGTCGGCGCGGGGATGGTCGGTGGACCACATGTGCCTATCGCCTATGGTGAGAAGTAGTGCGTGAGTGTCGACTCGCGGCCGACAGGCTGTCGAGGCGGGTGGTCGCAGCCCGCACGGGCCAGGCCTGAGCCGAGTCCGACGACCAGTTTCTGCCCCCTGACCAGGGAGAATTGTGCCAGCCATCGAGGCAAGTGGCCTGACAAAGATCTTCGGGCGCCGCCCGCAACGCGGCGTCCGCATGCTGCAGGACGGCGCCGACCGCGCCGAGCTCCGCAAGGAGGGGCTGACGGCTGCGGTCATCGATGCCACCTTCGACGTCCAGCCCGGCGAGATCTTCGTCGTCATGGGTCTGTCCGGATCCGGTAAGTCGACGTTGATCCGCATGGTCAACGGTCTGCTCGAGCCGACCGACGGCGTCATCACCATCGACGGGCAGGACGTCACCCACCTGTCCGCGAACGCCCTGCGCGAGGTGCGCCGGACCAAGGTGTCCATGGTGTTCCAGCACTTCGCGCTGCTGCCGCACCGCACCGTCGGGGAGAACGCCGCCTACCCCATGCAGCTGCGCGGCGTGAACAAGGCCGAGCGCGAGGCTCGCGCCGAGGAAGCCCTCGGCATGGTGGGCCTGGGCGGCTGGGGCGGCTACATGCCGGACCAGCTCTCGGGCGGTATGCGCCAGCGCGTCGGGCTGGCCCGAGCGCTCGCCGCCGGCACCGACGTCATGCTGATGGACGAGGCGTTCAGCGCTCTCGACCCGCTGATCCGCAAGGAGATGCAGGACCAGCTCCTGGAGCTGCAGTCCGAGCTCGGCAAGACCATCCTGTTCATCACCCACGACCTCAACGAGGCGATGCGTCTCGGTGACCGCATCGCCATGATGCGCGACGGTCGCGTGGTGCAGGTCGGCACCTCCGAGGAGATCCTCAACGAGCCGGCCAACGACTACGTCGCCCAGTTCGTGGCCGACGTCGACCGCTCCCGCGTGCTGACCGCCGGTGCCGTCATGGAGCGCCCGGTGGCCGTGGTGGGCCCGGACTCGGGTCCCAAGGCCGCCCACAAGCTCATGCGCGAGCACCAGACGTCCTCGCTGCTCGTCGTCGGGCGCGACCGCACGGTCGCCGGCGCCGTCCTCGAGAGCGACGTCGCCGACGCGGTGCGGCGCGGTGTCGAGAAGCTGCCGATCAGCGACGTGCCCGTGCCGCGGGTGTCGCCCGACGCGGCGCTGGCCGAGCTGTTCCACCACGCGGCCGAGAGCAAGGCTCCGATCGCCGTCGTCGGGGAGTCGGGGCGCCTGGAAGGTGTCATCCCGCGGGTGACCCTGCTCAGCGCGCTGTCCGGCCCCCCGACGGACAGCCCCGACGTGGCCGCGGACGGCCAGGGCGAGGGCCCTGCCGACGGTGAGCCCGTTCTCGACCCGGCAGGAGCGAAGTGATGGTCCCGATGTCCACCTCTGACGACACTCTGATCCCCAAGGTGCCGGTCGGTGAGGCCGTCGACAGCGGGATCGACTGGATCAACGACAACCTCGAGTGGCTGCTGGACGGCATCACCGCCGTGATGTCGTTCCTCATCGACGGCATCACGGACCTGCTGCTGCTGCCGCCGCCGCTCGTCCTGGCCGCGCTGTTCACGCTGCTCGCGCTCCTGGTGCGGTCGTGGGGCTTCGCCGTCTTCACGCTGATCGGCACGCTGCTGATCATCAGCATGGAGATGTGGGAACCCGCGATGGAGACCCTCAGCCTGGTGCTGGTCGCCACCGTCGTCGCGGTGATCGTCGCGGTACCTGTCGGCATCCTCGCCGCCCGGAACGACGCGGTCAGCGCCTTCGTCCGCCCCATCCTGGACTTCATGCAGACGATGCCCGCCTTCGTCTACCTGGTCCCGGTGGTCATCTTCTTCGGTATCGGCGTCGTCCCCGGTGTCTGCGCGACCATCGTGTTCGCGCTGCCGCCCGGCGTCCGCCTCACCGAGCTGGGCATCCGTCAGGTCGACGGCGAGACCGTCGAGGCCGGCGAGGCCTTCGGCGGCACGCCGTGGCAGATCCTGCAGGGCATCCAGCTCCCGCTGGGCCTGCCGACCATCATGGCCGGCGTCAACCAGGTCATCATGCTGGCCCTGTCGATGGCGGTCGTCGCCGGCATCGTCGGCGCGGGCGGTCTCGGCGGGGAGGTCGTTCAGTCGATCTCCACGCTCGACGTCCCGCAGGGTGTCGAGGGCGGTCTCGCGGTGGTCATCCTGGCCATCTTCCTCGACCGCACCACCGGCGCCATCGGCCAGCCGACGGGCCGCTCGCTCCTCGCGGTCCTCAAGAGCCGCAAGGGCGACTCCGGCCGCGCAGCGGTGGCCTCGGTCTGAGGCGCCGCCGGCACCTACCCACCGTCCTGCCGGGCAGGGCACGACCTGTCCGGAACCAACTGTCCCGGGACCCGTCCCACCACGGGGCACCGTCCCCCGACACGGAAGGAACTCATCACATGAGCACTCATCGCAAGCACCTTCGCCGCCGCCAGGGCCTGGCCCTCGTCTCCGCCGCGGCGCTCGGCCTCACCCTGGCCGCGTGCAGCACGGACGACGGCGGCTCGGACGACGCCGGTGCCGAGGGCACCGACGAGTCGACCGAGGAGATGGCCGACGGCGACATGGGCACCATCACGCTCGGCTACCTCCCGGCCTGGACCGACGGTCTGAGCATGGCCTACCTCGCGGACAACCTGCTCACCGAGGCCGGCTACACGGTCGAGCACCAGGACGTCCAGGAGGCCGGCCTGCTGTACACCGCTCTCGCCGAGGGCGACGTCGACATGTACCCGTCCGCGTGGCCCGAGGTCACGCACGCGCAGTACATGGAGGAGTACGGCGACTCGATCGACGACATCGGCACGTACTACGACAACGCCAAGCTCACCATGGCGGTGCCGGAGTACACCGAGGTCGACTCGATCGCCGAGCTGGCCGACAACGTCGACCTGTTCGACGGCACCATCGTGGGCATCGAGCCGGGCGCCGGTCTGACGGCGGCCGTGCAGGACTCGGTCATCCCGACCTACGGCCTGGACGAGGCGGGCTACGAGCTGCAGACCTCCTCCACCACGGCGATGCTCACCGAGCTGGAGCAGGCCACCGAGGACGAGGAGGACATCCTCGTCACGCTGTGGCAGCCGTTCTGGGCGAACGCCGCCTACCCGGTCAAGACGCTCGAGGACCCGGAGGGTGCGCTCGGTGAGGCCGAGGGTCTGCACTTCCTGGGCACCAGCGGCTTCGCCGACGAGTACCCGGAGGCCGCCGAGATCATCGGTGGTATCCAGCTCGACGACACGCAGTTCGGCACGCTCGAGGACCTCGTCGTGAACGAGAACCCGGACGACCCGGCTGCCGGTGTCGAGGCCTGGCTCGAGGAGAACCCCGACGTCATCCCGATGCCGGAGAGCTGAGCCTCCCTCTGACGTCCGGCCCCAGGGCCGACCCGAAGCGCCCGTCCCGGTCCGTCCGGGGCGGGCGCTTCGTCGTGCCCGTCGACGGCGGGCGGATTGCCCTGCCATCATTGGTTACGGTGCTGTTCAGGCACTTGCCACGTCTCGGTCGACGGCAGGGAGGAGTCCCGGTCCGGTCTCCGCCGAATGCTTCATTTTGTGACCTTATTTCGCTAATCTCCTCCTGTCGGCTTTGCCGTCTGCCGAACGTCAGAGGAGATCATGTGTTGAAGGAGTCGCAGCCCCGAGCTGCGCGAGGGTTCCGTGCGCGGCGGGTCGTGACCGGTGCGACCGCGCTGTCCGTCCTGCTGGCCGGGACGGTGCTCGGTACCGTCCCGGCCGCTGCCGACGACGACGCCCCGGTGTCAGTTATGTCGAGCGAGCCCATCACGGAGCCGTCGACGGAGCCCATCACGGAGCCGTCGACGGAGCCGTCGACGGAGCCCATCACGGAGCCGTCGACGGAGCCGTCGACGGAGCCCACCTCGGAGCCGTCGACGGAGCCGTCGACGGAGCCCACCTCGGAGCCGTCGACGGAGCCCACCTCGGAGCCGTCGACGGAGCCGATCGTCGTCGACGCCGTGCCGAC